>NZ_JBVHDI010000048.1:0-1041 GCF_055563465.1 Amycolatopsis sp. NPDC000009 | reverse complement strand
CTAGGGCCTGTATCGAAGTAGTTCAGAGCCACTCGTTGATCGCGGCGATGTGCGCGGTGGCTTCGTAGCGGACGGCGAGTTTGTCGTAGCGGGTGGCCACAGCACGGTGGCGTTTGAGCCGGTTGATGCCGCACTCCACCGCGTGCCGCTGCTTGTAGGTCTCGGGGTCGAAGGCCGGTGGCCGGCCGCCCTTCGACCCTTTAGCCTTGCGGTGAGAGTCCTGATCAGCCTTGCTCGGAATAGTCGCCTTGATCCCGCGCCCGCGCAGGTGAGCACGGTTGGCCTTCGAGGTGTAGGCCTTGTCGGCAAGGACACGATCCGGGCGGGTGCGGGGCCGGCCACCGGCCGGGCGGGGCACCCGGATCCCGGCCAGAACCGGAATGAACTGCGGGCTGTCGCCACGCTGCCCGGCGGTCAGCACGATCGACAACGGCTTCTGCCCCTGCTCACACCCCAGATGCAGCTTAGTGGTCAACCCACCGCGAGACCGGCCCAACGCGTGATCATCAGGCTCGGTGGTGATCCCGCCGGGCGGCTCGGCCTGCAGATCCCCCTTTTCCGGGCACCCGCCGCATGCTGATGCGCCCGGGCGATCGTGGAATCCACGCTGACATCCCACGTGATCCGCCCGACCGCCTCAGCCGCGGCCTGCAACGAAGTCAGGATCGCCTGCCAGACACCAGCACGCTGCCAGCGTCGGAACAACCCATAAACCGCTGCCCAGGACCCATATCCCGGTGGCATGTCCCGCCACGGGGAACCGGTGCGGACCCGCCACCGAATCCCGTCGATCAACTGCCGCTTGCTCCACAACGACGGCCGACCCGGTCGTGACGGCGCGGGCAGCAACGGCTCCAGCACTGCCCACTGCTCGTCGGTCAGGTCGAACCGCCTCGTCACCGCTAAGGTGTCCACGAGGTCTCCGGTGATGTTCAGGTTCTTCTTGGTCGACGAACCAACTACCGGAGACCTCCCTACTTTCCATCACCGACACGCCCACACCAGCTCAACCTGCTGAAGAAGACTTCGATACAGGCCCTA
>NZ_JBVHDI010000047.1:0-1086 GCF_055563465.1 Amycolatopsis sp. NPDC000009 | reverse complement strand
CCTGGTCTCAATCGGTTGTTGCAAGTGGTGGCGGCTGATAGGAGATCCTCATGCCAGGACCGCGGTTGACGCGCGAGGAGCGGGACAAGATCCAGAACGGTCTGGATCAAGGTCTTACCCAGGACGCGGTTGCGAAAGTCCTGGGTAAGTCACCCTCGACGATTTCACGAGAAGTACGCCGCGGTGGTGGGCCACGGTGTTCCAGGCCCGGCACCAAGGTCAATGGCCGGCCTCGCCGCTACCGGGCCGACCGAGCCCAGCGCCTGGCCATCGAACGCGGCCGGCGCCCGAAAGCCCACCTGCTGGCCGGTAAGTTGGCGGCGGTGGTGACCGGTCTGCTGGAAGCAGACTGGTCACCCCAGCTGATCTCCCTGATGTTGCCGACGCTGTTCCCCGACGATCAGGCTATGCGGGTGAGCCACGAGACGATCTACCTGTCACTGTTCATCCAGACTCGTGGTGAACTGCGTAACGAACTCACCGAGCACCTGCGGTCAGGCCGTGACCAGCGCCGGTCACGCACCAGCACCTCCAGCCGCCGCCAGGGCCGGATAACCGGGATGACCCCGATCAGCCAACGCCCCGCCGAGGCCGCCGACCGGGCAGTGCCCGGGCACTGGGAAGGCGATCTGATCCTCGGGGCAGTCGGCCAGGGCGCGGTCATCACCCTGGTCGAACGCCACTCCCGATTCGTGTTGCTGGCCCCCCTGCCCGACACCCACAAGGCCGTCGAAGTCCGGGAACTGCTCACCAGCATGATCGCTACCCTGCCCGCCGAACTGAAACGGTCACTGACCTGGGACCAGGGCAACGAAATGGCCCAGCACGCCCAGTTCACCCTGGACACCGGCCTGCAGGTCTACTTCTGCAACCCGCACAGCCCCTGGGAACGCGGCAGCAACGAGAACACCAACGGCCTGCTACGCCAGTACTGGCCCAAAAGCTCAGACCTACGCCACCTCACCCAAACCCACTGCGACGCAGTCGCCCTACGCCTCAACACCCGACCACGCCCTACACTCGGCCTCCTCACACCAGCACAAGCACTCGACAAAGCACTACTTGCAACAACCAGTTGAAACCGCC
>NZ_JBVHDI010000046.1:0-1306 GCF_055563465.1 Amycolatopsis sp. NPDC000009 | reverse complement strand
CTTGGGTTCTAGTGGTGGTTGCAACACCTGGCTTGTTCAGGGGTTGTGTTGTTCGAGATCCGTGGAGATCGGTCGCCGCAAGGGCCGAGGAAGCTGTTGGCCGAGCGCCGGGCTTATCTTGATCTTGTGGCGCAAGGGATGGGCACTGCGCAGGCGTGCCGGGTCGTGGGGGTCAACCGCCGGACGGGGCATCGGTGGCGGCAGGGACGTGTGAGTCAGGCGGGGCGGAAGACCGGCAGGTCTTCCGCCCCGCCGTCGTGTCCGTCGGTGCCGGAGTCTCCGTCCGCGGGCCGTCCGCGGGCCGGCGGGGCGCGGGTTCCGGCCACCCGGTTTCTGTCCCGCGACGAGCGGTTGCTGATCGCTGATCTGACGCGAGCCGGGCATGGTCCCCGGGAGATCGGCCGCCGGATCGGCCGTCCGGCCTCGACGGTCAGCCGGGAGCTGGCTCGCAACGCCGATCCCGGCAGCGGTGAGTATCTTCCCTGTTCCGCCCAAGCCCGCGCCGAAGCACGCCGGCCCCGGCCCAAACCGGGCAAGATCGCGACCACACCCGAGTTGCGGGACCGGATCCAGGACATGCTGGATGACCGGTGCAGCCCCGAACAAGCCAGCAATCGGCTGCGCCGTGATCACCCCGACCAGCCGGAGCTGCACGTGGCCCACGAAACCATTTATCAAGCCTTGTATGTCCAAGGCCGCGGTGAGCTGCGCCGCGAACTCAAGGCCGCGCTACGCACCGGCCGCACCCGCCGCAAACCCCGCAACACCGGCGAGCAACGCCAACCCCGGTTCACCGCACCCATGGTGATGATCAGTGACCGCCCGGCCGAGGCCGACGACCGCGCCGTCCCCGGCCACTGGGAAGGCGACCTCATCATCGGCGAGAACGGGGCATCCGCGATCGGCACCCTCGTCGAACGCACCACCCGCTACGTCATGCTCGTCCACCTCGGACAATCCCGCACCGCCGAACACGTCCGCGACGCACTCATCACCACCATCAGCACCCTGCCCGACCACCTGCGCCGCTCCCTGACCTGGGACCAAGGCGCCGAAATGGCCCGTCACCACGAATTCAGCATCGCCACCGACATGCCCGTCTACTTCTGCGACCCCCACGCACCCTGGCAACGCGGCTCCAACGAGAACACCAACGGCCTGCTCCGCGAGTACTTCCCCAAAAGCACCGACCTCAGCGTCCACACCCCCGAACACCTCGCCGCCGTCGCCGCCCAACTCAACCGCCGCCCACGCAAAACGCTCGACTGGGACACCCCAGCCGAGCGCCTCACTACACTCCTCACCA
>NZ_JBVHDI010000045.1:0-1501 GCF_055563465.1 Amycolatopsis sp. NPDC000009 | reverse complement strand
CCGTGAAGACATCCCTGGGTTTTGTGTGTCAAGCGGTGGTGGTGTGGTGGGCCCAGGCGGTGTTTTCGTTGTAGTGGGTGTGGGTTTTGAGGCATCCGTGGAGGAGGCCGACGAGGCGGTTGGCGAGCTGGCGGAGGGCGGCTTGGTGGCCGACGCCGCGGGCTCGGAGTGTGTCGTAGTAGGCGCGGGCTCCGGGTGAGGCCCGTAGTGATGATTGTGCTTGGCGGGTGAGGGCGTCGAGGAGCCGGTCGTTGTGCACGTATCGGGCCCGGACGGTGGTTTTGCGGCCGGAGGCGATGGTCAGGGGGCTGGTCCCGGCATAGTTTTTGCGGGCTTTCGCTGATGTGTAGCGGTGGGGGTCGTCCCCGAATTCGGCGAGCACCCTGGCGCCGAGGATCTGCCCGAGTCCGGGTTGGGACTCATAGATCTCGGTGTCAGGGTGCTGGCCAAAAGAGGCTTTCACCTCGTTCTCCAGGGTGCTGATCTCACCGGTCAGGGCGTGGATGACGGTGATCAGCGAGCGGGTGATCGCCGCGGAGGCCGCGGTCAGGACCGGGCCACGGCCCAGCGCCGGAGCACGCAGCGCTGTCTGGATCGCGGCGGCTTTACCCTCGATATCGCGTCGGCGGGCTCGCTTGAGCGCGGCGCTGACCTGCTTGCGGGACAACCGGGCCGCGCGGCCCGGGTCGGGGGCCTTGCTGAGCAGTTCCAAGGCCTCGGGCTCGGCCAGATCGGGGAAAGCCTCCAGCGCGGCGGGGAAATAGTCTCGCAGCGTGGCCCGCAACCGCAGCACATGCCTCGTCTTGTCCCAGATCAGCGCCTGATGCGCCCGGGTGAGCTCTTGCACCCCGTCGGCGAGATCGCTGTCGCCTGCGATCTCACGCAGCTGGTGAGCGTCGGTGCGGACCAGATCGGCCAGCACATGCGCGTCACCGGCGTCGCTTTTCGCGCCGGACACCCCGAGCCGGTCCCGGGCCCGAGCCGATTGCCGCGGGTTGACCGCGAACACCCGATATCCCGCGGCGACCAACGCCGCCGGCCACGGGCCCCGATCGGTCTCGATCCCGATCAGCACCTGAGAAGGATCGGCGTCCTCGGGAAGGAACCGCCCGAGCAGCCCATGCAACCGGGCGATGCCCTCGACACCTTCCGGAAGCCGGGCTTTGCCCAGCCGCCGCCCCGTCTGGTCCTGGATCTCCACATCGTGATGATCGGATGCCCAGTCATCACCGACGAACAACTCCACGCCGCACCAGCTCCTGCCTTATCCGGATCATGAGCGGCAGCCACGCGGAAGAAGATCAACGGCCTAATGGTCGAGTGCTCACACCACACACGGCGGGCACGACATCCCTCTAGTGATCAACTTCTCCCGCTACCAGCGGAGGCGACGGTCTTCACGAAGGTCTCGCACAACCCAGGCCTCACGAGTGCTCACCCACCAGCAGCCACCACATCCAAGCCTGCCAAACCAGCCTGAACACAACCCATTAGGCCTCCT
>NZ_JBVHDI010000044.1:1331-2658 GCF_055563465.1 Amycolatopsis sp. NPDC000009 | reverse complement strand
GGACGTTTGTTTCTGGTGTGGTGTTTGAGAACTGTAGAGTGGATGCGAGCATCTTTGTGGTCAAGTTGTTAAGGGCACATGGTGGATGTCTTGGCTTCAGGAGCCGATGAAGGACGTGGGAGGCTGCGATATGCCTCGGGGAGCTGTCAACCGAGCTGTGATCCGAGGATTTCCGAATGGGGAAACCCAGCACCAGTTATGTGGTGTTACCCGCATCTGAATATATAGGGTGTGTGGAGGGAACGCGGGGAAGTGAAACATCTCAGTACCCGTAGGAAGAGAAAACAACCGTGATTCCGTGAGTAGTGGCGAGCGAAAGCGGAAGAGGCTAAACCATGCACATGTCAAGCTGTCAGGCGTTGTGTGTGTGGTGTTGTGGGACCCAGCGTCGAGGATCTGACAGTCCTCGGAACGGTTACGCGTGTTAGTGGAACGCCTTGGGATGGGCGACCGGAGTGGGTGAGAGTCCCGTACGCGAAAACATGTTGTGGATCGTTTGTTTGGTGTTCCCGAGTAGCAGCGAGCTCGTGGAATTTGCTGTGAATCTGCCGGGACCACCCGGTAAGCCTAAATACTTCCTGAAGACCGATAGCGGACTAGTACCGTGAGGGAAAGATGAAAAGTACCCCGGGAGGGGAGTGAAAGAGTACCTGAAACCGTGTGCCTACAAGCCGTCAGAGCCCGAGCACATCCTTGTGATGTTGAGGTGATGGCGTGCCTTTTGAAGAATGAGCCTGCGAGTTAGTGCTGCGTGGCGAGGTTAACCCGTGTGGGGTAGCCGTAGCGAAAGCGAGTCTGAATAGGGCGATTGAGTCGCGTGGTCTAGACCCGAAGCGGAGTGATCTACCCATGGCCAGGCTGAAGCGTCGGTAAGACGACGTGGAGGGCCGAACCCACTTAGGTTGAAAACTGAGGGGATGAGCTGTGGGTAGGGGTGAAAGGCCAATCAAACTCCGTGATAGCTGGTTCTCCCCGAAATGCATTTAGGTGCAGCGTCACATGTTTCTCCACGGGGGTAGAGCTACTGGATGGTCTAGGGGCCTTACCGGGTTACCGAAATCAACCAAACTCCGAATACCGTGGTGTGAGAGTGTGGCAGTGAGACGGCGGGGGATAAGCTTCGTCGTCGAGAGGGAAACAGCCCAGAACACCAGCTAAGGCCCCTAAGTGTGTGCTCAGTGGGAAAGGATGTGGGATTGCCCAGACAACCAGGAGGTTGGCTTAGAAGCAGCCACCCTTGAAAGAGTGCGTAATAGCTCACTGGTCAAGTGGTCCTGCGCCGACAATGTAGCGGGGCTTAAGCACACCGCCGAAGCTGTGTCATTCA
>NZ_JBVHDI010000044.1:0-1236 GCF_055563465.1 Amycolatopsis sp. NPDC000009 | reverse complement strand
TCGGGGGTGAAGCTGAGAATTTAAGCGCCAGTAAACGGCGGTGGTAACTATAACCATCCTAAGGTAGCGAAATTCCTTGTCGGGTAAGTTCCGACCTGCACGAATGGCGTAACGACTTTCCGGCTGTCTCAACCACAGGCCCGGCGAAATTGCACTACGAGTAAAGATGCTCGTTACGCGCGGCAGGACGGAAAGACCCCGGGACCTTTACTATAGTTTGGTATTGGTTTTCGGTTCGGCTTGTGTAGGATAGGTGGGAGACTGTGAAGCCGGCACGCTAGTGTTGGTGGAGTCGTTGTTGAAATACCACTCTGGTCGGATTGGGAATCTGAACCTCGGACCATGATCTGGTTCAGGGACAGTGCCTGATGGGTAGTTTAACTGGGGCGGTTGCCTCCTAAAGAGTAACGGAGGCGCCCAAAGGTTCCCTCAGCCTGGTTGGCAATCAGGTGTTGAGTGCAAGTGCACAAGGGAGCTTGACTGTGAGACAGACATGTCGAGCAGGGACGAAAGTCGGGACTAGTGATCCGGCACCACCTGGTGGAAGGGGTGTCGCTCAACGGATAAAAGGTACCCCGGGGATAACAGGCTGATCTTGCCCAAGAGTCCATATCGACGGCATGGTTTGGCACCTCGATGTCGGCTCGTCGCATCCTGGGGCCGGAGTAGGTCCCAAGGGTTGGGCTGTTCGCCCATTAAAGCGGCACGCGAGCTGGGTTTAGAACGTCGTGAGACAGTTCGGTCCCTATCCGCCGCGCGCGTAGGATACTTGAGGAAGGCTGTCCCTAGTACGAGAGGACCGGGACGGACGAACCTCTGGTATGCCAGTTGTCACGCCAGTGGCATGGCTGGTTGGCCACGTTCGGAAGGGATAACCGCTGAAGGCATCTAAGCGGGAAGCCTGTTCCAAGATGAGGTATCCCACCCCTTGTGGGTTAAGGCCCCCAACAGACCATTGGGTTGATAGGCCAGAAATGGAAGCACAGTAATGTGTTGTCGAGTTGACTGGTACTAATAGGCCGAGGACTTGCCCACAAAGATGTTACGCATCCACTCTACAGCTCTGAAACACCACACCGTTCTGGAAACAGACAGTGTGTGTTGTTTCGTAGTGTTTCGGTGGTTATAGCGTCAGGGAAACGCCCGGTCCCATTCCGAACCCGGAAGCTAAGCCTGACAGCGCCGATGGTACTGCAACCGAAGGGTTGTGGGAGAGTAGGACACCGCCGGACTAAC
>NZ_JBVHDI010000043.1:0-6581 GCF_055563465.1 Amycolatopsis sp. NPDC000009 | reverse complement strand
TCGTCAACAACGCCATGATCACTATGATGACCAGGCGCCTGACCCGCCGAGAAAAGCGGGCCAGAACCACCTGACCAAGTTCCAAGACAGGCTCTAAGAGGCCACAAGCGCGTGAAGGCCCCCTTCCCTCGGCTGAGCCGCGGGAAGGGGGCCTTCACGCGCATCAGGCCGCGAGCGCGGAGACCCGTCGAGGCGGCTTCAGCAGATTGAAGCGAGTGCACACCCAGCCCGACGGCGTCCGTTCGAAGCGGGCCGCCAGCGCGAGAGAGCGTCCGTTCTGTTCGACGGTCGCGCAGGCTTCGACGACGCCGTCCGCCGGATGTCCCAGGTGGACCGACTTCGGCCGGTATCCGCCCGATGGACGGCGGCGCCCGCTGTCGAGCAGCGCGCTGTGCAGCGCCGGGTCGAGGATCGGCCGCACCTGGACCGCGGGACGGCGCCCGTCGCAGGCTTCGAGGATGGTGGTCAGCAGCCTGCCGACCTGCTGTCCGTCGGGAGTGTCCGGCCGCGGCTGTGGTTCCTCCACGATCTTTTCGCCGGACAGCGGCAGGTCCAGCACGAGCTGGTTGTCCGGTACGGCCGCCCGGTGCACCAGGCTGTCCGGCCTGCCGGCGACCCGGTACGGCGGTTCGAACGGTTCAAGCCGTCTCAGTACGTACGACTTCATCAGGTTGTCCCCCTCCGCGGCCCCTCGGCCGCGCCCAGCACTAAGGGGCAGGCAGCGGCCCCGGCCGCGACAAGGACCGCCCGAGAGGATGAACCGGGCGGTGATCGCTTGTGTACGGTGGGCCGGTGCTGAAAGGGCTGGTCATCGACTACGTCGGGGTGCTCACGGACGCCGGCGCGGACGAGCTGTACGCCTATCTGCGGGCGGTCAGGGCGCGCGGCATCAAAACGGCCTTGCTCTCGAACGCCCCCGGCGCGTCGGACGAGGCCAAACGGTCGCTCGGCCCGTTCTTCGACGCGCTCGTCTTCTCCGGCGAGGTCGGCGTGGCCAAACCCGAACGCGAGGTCTACCTGCTCACCGCGGGGCTGCTCGACCTGCCCGCCGACCGGTGCGTGTTCGTCGACGACGCCGCGCACAACGTCCGCGCCGCGGTGGCGGCCGGGATGGCCGGGGTGCACCACACGTCGGTCGAGGAGACGCTGGCCGAGCTCAGCGCGTTGTTCCCGAAGCCTTAGCCCGGCGTACCAGCTCGAAGGAGAGCACAGCGGCGGCGGCCGAGACGTTCAGCGACTCGACCTCGCCCGGCATCGGGATCGACACCCACTCCGTCACCAGTTCGCCGACCTCGGCGCCGACGCCGTTCGTCTCCCCGCCCAGCACGAAGGCCGCGCGCTGCGGCAGCTCGACGTCGAACACCGAACGCCGGGCGGAAGCGCCCAGCGCGAAGATCCCGTAGCCGGCTTCGGTGAGCATTTCGGCCGCCTCGCGCGCGCTGCCGCACCGCAGCACCGGCGCGCGGAACGCGACCCCGGCCGAAGCCTTGACCACCATCGGGTCGAGCGCGGCGACCCCGCGCCGCGGCACCACGACGCCGTCCAGCCCGGCCGCGGTCGCCGTGCGCAGGATCATCCCGACGTTGGCCGGGGTGGTGATGCCGTCGAGCAGCAGCACCCGCGACGGCGGCCTGCCGTCGGACAGGGCCGCGTGCAGGGAGCGCATCCGCGGGGCGACGACGTCGGCCAGCACCCCCTGGTCCTGTTTGCCGTTACCCGCCAGCACCTTGACGCGATGCGCGCTCGCCCGCTGCACCGGCACCCCGGCGGCCTTGGCGGCACGCTGGATCTCGGCGGCGTTCGGCCCGCGCACGGTGTCGGCGAGGATCACCTTGTCCACCTCGAGCGCCGCGTCGTCCAAGGCCTCGAGCACCGGTTTGCGCCCGTACACCGTCAGGAACCGGTCCTTCGGCGAGATCACCGACTCATCACCCACACCGGCGAGTGTCCCACTATGTAAGGATCGGCCCATGCCCGACCGCCTCTCCGCGCTGGACGCCTCGTTCCTGTACGTGGAAGACCACGCGACCCCGATGCACGTCGGCGGCGTGGCGATCTTCGAGCGGCCCCGCGACGGCTTCACCCACGAGCAGCTGCTCGACCTGATCGGGCAGCGTCTCGCCTTCCTGCCGCGCTACCGGCAGCGGGTGCTGGAGGTGCCCGGGCATCTCGCCCGGCCGGTGTGGGTCGACGACGTCGACTTCGATCTGAACTACCACGTCCGCCGGTCGGCGCTGCCGCAGCCGGGCTCCGACGGCCAGCTGTTCGATCTCGTGGCGCGGCTGATGTCGAGGCGGCTCGACCCGGGAAGGCCGCTCTGGGAGGCGTATTTCGTCGAGGGGCTCGCGGGAGACCGGGTCGCGCTGGTGACCAAGACCCATCAGTCCGTCGTGGACGGGATAGGCACCATCGAGATCGGGCAGCTGATCCTCGACGCCGCCCCGCAGGAGCCGGAACCGTTCGACGACACCTGGCATCCCCGCCGGGAACCGAGCCGTACGCAGCTGATCCTCGACGCTGTCGCCGAGACCGTGCAGCGGCCGACGGAGCTGGTGGAGAACGTCCGCTCCATCGCCCACGACGCCACCGCGATGGCGGGCAAGGTCACCGAAACGGTCGGCGACGTCGCTTCGGCGCTGAAGACCATGGTGAGTCCGGCACCCTCCGGGCCGCTCAACGTCCGCACCTCCGGCGGCCGCATGTTCGCCGTGGTCCGGACACGGCTCGAGGATTTCCGGAAGGTCCGCGCCGCGCACGGCGGGACGGTCAACGACGTCGTGCTCGCCGCGATCACCGGTGCGCTGCGGGAATGGCTGCTCTCCCGCGGCTCGAACCTGACCGCGACGACCACCGTGCGCGCGCTGGTGCCGATGGCCGTCCGCGACGCCGAGACGGCCGAATACTCGACGCCCGCCCTGGTCGGGAACCAGGTCGACGCCTATCTGGTCGATCTCCCGGTCGGGGAGCCGAACGCGGTCCTGCGGTTGCAGCACATCGGCCACGCGATGGCGGACCACCTCGACTCCGGCCGTTCGGTCGCCGCGCGCGGGCTGCTGACGGTCGGCGGGTTCGCCCCGGCGACGCTGCATTCGCTGGGCGCGCGGGCGGCCGGGTCGATGTCGGGCCGCATTTTCAACGTGCTGATCACGAACTCACCGGGCCCGCAGGTGCCGCTCTACGCGGGACAGGCGAAGATGGTGGAGATGTTCCCGGTCATGCCGCTGGTGCGCAATCAGGCGCTGGCGATCGGGGTCACCTCGTATCACGGGGGTGTCTACTTCGGACTGAACGGCGACCGCAAGGCCGTGTCCGATGTGGACCTGCTCGCCGGGATGATCGAGGAATCGTTGGAAGAGCTGAAGGGTGCGCACTGGTGAGGGTCTATCTACCGGCGACGATCGCGATGCTCCGTGAGCTCGAAACCGCCGGCGAGTTCCGGGCGCGGAGCGGCACGGGGTTCGCGCTGACCCCGGCGCTGCGGGAGTCCTACGCCAGCGGATCCGACGAAGAACTCGAGTACGCCGCGCTGCTCGACGCCGCGAGGGCGTCGCTCCGGCTGATCGCGGCCGAGGAGAAGCCCGAGCCGCGGCGCGTGGTGATCTCGGCCGACGTCGAGGAGGTCACGCTGCGCCCGGATCTCGACGCCGCCGTCGTCCGGCTGTCCGGGCCGGTGAAGATCGCCGACGTCGCCGCGATCCACGTCGACGCGGCCGAAGCGGCCGAGTCCGTCCAGGCCGCCGCCGCGGTGATCGACCAGGCCGACCTCGGCGATCCGGACGCGGAGTTCACCCTCGGCGACGCCGAGGACCACGAACTCGCCTGGTACGCGCCCCAAGAGCTCCCTTTCCTGCTGGAACTCCTCTAACCCCTCCGCGTTTCGTCCTCTGAATGCGGTAGTTGCGTGTGCAAGGACCGCATTCAGAGGACGAAACGCGTCAGAACCAGGCCGGGCCGGGCACCGGGCGTTCGGGGCGCCAGCCGGTCGCCTCGGTGAGCCTGGTCGAGACCACGCGCTGTGAGCGCGCCAGGACCGACATCAGGCCCAGCCGGCTCGCCAGCCACTTCGGCAGCGCGCGCGGACGGCGGACACCGGCCGCCGCGGCCATCGCCTCGCCGAGTTCCTGCTTCCGCACCGGATCCGCGGCAAGGTTGTAGACGCCGCTCGGTGCCCGCAGCGCCGCGATGGCGCCCGCCGCCGCGTCGTCCGGATGGATCGCCGCGGTCCAGTCGGTCCGGCGGCCGAAGATCAGCGGCGACCCGCGCCGCGCGGCCGCCAGCATCGTCTTGGTCATCGGGTCGCCGGCGACCAGGAGCCCGATCCGCAGCCGGATCACGGTGCGCCCCTCGTCCGCCAGTTCCGCGACGTTCGCGTGCGCCACCGTCGAAGACGCGATGTTGCCGCGCAGTTCGAGGGGCGCGTCCTCGTCCAGTTCCTGGTCGCCCCCGTCGGCGTAGACGAACGAAATCCCTTCCTGCACCACGATCCCCACCTCATCGACCCGTCGAACGGCGTCCGCCAGGGTCCGGCTGCCGGTGCTGCGCACACGGTCGTTCTCGGCCCAGCCGGAAAGTGTCATCGCCCGCCGCGCGTCCGGGATGCGGGTCGCGACGTTGACGACGGCGTCGTGCCCGTTCAGCGCGTCCGCCAGGGAATCGACGTCGAACAGCGAACCCCGCACCGGCTTCGCGCCGGTCGCGCGCACCGCCGCGACCCGGTCCACCCCGCGGGCCAGCCCGCTCACGTCGTGGCCTTCGGCCAGCAGCCGCCGCACCAGCGGACGCCCCAGCACCCCGGTCGCCCCGATCACCATCACCCGCATGTTCGCTCCTCCTGTCCCGCTACCCGGGGGACGAGACGCGCGCGGAGAACGTGACAGGTCAGCCCGCCGGGATCTCCCCGATCTCCTCCGGCGGCGGCGCCTGGATGTCGGCCTGCGTGCCCCAATCGCTGTAGCGGGTGACGATGCGGGCCATCGCGCTGTCCTCGACACCCGAAGCGGCGAGAACCGGCGCGAGGTCGAGCACGATCCGCAACGGCCGATGCGCGTCGTCGAGCCAGATCTCCATGGGGAGCTTCCCGAGTTTCCCCTGCAGTTCCGCGACGACCTCAGCCGACAACCCGGCGGGCAGATCACCGCCAAGGGCGGCCATGTCGACGTCCAGCCGATAGCGCTCGGCGGGGACCCCGTCGAGTTCGGTGTGCCCGGATTCGACGAGCGTGCCGGCCTTCCGCGCCTGGTCGAGCGAACGGCCGGGGTCGTTCTGCTTCGCCAGCTGGTCGATACGGCCGCCGGCCACCTGCGAAAAAGGGTCCGTGCCGTCGGGGGAGACCTTCACCCAGGGCTTCCCGCCGGGGATGTCCTCACGCGCGGCCTCCGGGACCTTGGCGAAGACGATCTTGTCGACGAGCCGGAGTTCGAGGGGCTCGCCGAGGAAGTCCGTGGTCATGGCCAGCGCGGCGCCCGGTCCCGCGACCTTCGCCTGTCCCTCGGTCTTCGATCGCATCGTGCCCGCGGTGACCTCGGTGACGAACTTCGCGGCCTTGCCGTCCATGGCGGACGTGGCTCCGTCGGCGAGCGAGCGGGCATCGGCGAACGCCACGGCTCCGGCGTCGCAGGAGCCGAGCAGCGCGCCGAGTACGAGCACGACGGTGGACAGGGCCGTTCTCCGCATGAGGACCTGCTTTCGAAGGCGGTCGCCCAAGCGAAACACAGTCGCGGCCCGCACCCCGATCGGGGGACGGCTCAGCGGCTGTCGCCGACCGCCTCGGGCGGCGGTGCGATGATCACCACGTCGGAAGCCCAGCTTTCGTACTTCACCGTCGCCTTGCCCATGCTGACCTGCACCGGACGGTGCTCGGCGTCCAGCCACACCTCGGCGGGGGCGCCGCCGAGATCGAGGACGTAATGCGTGGCGGCCGTGCCGTTCACGTCGGCCTGCCCGGACTCGGTGACCTTGCCCGTTTTGGCGATCCGCTCGATCGTGCGGGTGGGGTCCATCGTCTCGACGACGTTCGTCATCAGCGCGCCGTTGGCCGCGGAGAGCGCGTCCTTGCCGTCGGCGGTGATCTTGACCCATTCCTTGCCGGTCTTGAATTCCTGGAGCTGAGTGTCCGACAGGTGGTAGTAGAGGACGCCGTCGGCGAAGATCAGGTCCCGTTTCTCACCGGCGATCTCGGCGACCATGGAGAACTTGCTGTTCGGTCCCTCGTAGAGCCCGGAACTGGTGACCACGACCTTACGGCCGTCGTCGGCGGTGGTCTCGAGCGTGATCTTGGAAGAACGGGCCTTCTGCGTGCCCGCGGTGGCGGCCGAGGCCAGCTGCGCCGCGTCGTTCACCGGCGGTTTCTCTTCGCCGGAACAGCCGCCGAGCAGCAGGAGAGCGGTACAGACGACGGCGAATCCGGTGGCACGCATGGGACTCCCTCGGGTGAATGGTCTGTACCACTACCGTAGCGCCTATCGCGTGAATTTCCACCGTCCGAAGGGGCCGGAAGCGGGGGGGGGGGGGCCCGCCCCCCCCCCCCCCCCCCCCGGGGGGGGGGCGGCGCGCACTGGGGATAGCGCCCCCCCCCGCCCCAC
>NZ_JBVHDI010000042.1:0-11717 GCF_055563465.1 Amycolatopsis sp. NPDC000009 | reverse complement strand
ACGGTTAGAACCGCCCTAACCACTCACGAGACCAGACCCGCTCGGTACCGGGGTTCGGCTGGGTGGCGGGCTTGACTGGGTTGCGAAAGCCACTTTCGCAACCTTCAACGTTGCGAAAGTGGCTTTCGCAACGTCGCCGCGGGGACCGAGGCGGCTGGCCTGCCCAGGTGGCCACCGCCCGGCCGCAAGCGTCCTTTGTGGACAAAGAGACCGGAGATGTTCCCGCGGGGGCCACTCGTGGACATCGACACGATTCAGCACGATTGAACTCGCCGACTTCGTGCGTGAGAGGGATGCCCAAATGGAAGTAATGTTGCGCTTCGGGGCGTCGCCCAAGAGCGATGACGACCCCGATCCCTGGTCGAACCGGGTCCGTCCGGGGACGGTGCGCAGAGTCCTCGCGTATTTCCGCCCCCACGTCGGCAAGGTGGCGATCTTCGTCCTGATCGCCGCGATGGAGGCGTTCGTCGTCGTCGCGACCCCGTTGCTGATGAAGGAGCTCATCGACGGCGGCATCCTGAAGAACGACTTCGGGGTCGTCATCCTGATGGCGGTCCTGACCGCCGGCCTCGCCGTGGCGGGCGCGCTGCTGTCGCTGTTGTCCGCCTACGTCTCCGCGAAGATCGGCGAGGGGGTCACCTACGACCTCCGGGTGCAGGCCCTCGATCACGTCCGGCGGCTGCCGATCGCGTTCTTCACCCGCACCCAGACCGGGGTGCTGGTCGGCAGGCTGCACACCGAACTCATCATGGCGCAGCAGGCGTTCGGTCATCTGCTGATGGCGGCCACCAGTGTGGTCACCGTCCTGCTCGTGCTGGCCGAGCTGTTCTACCTGTCCTGGCTGGTCGCCGTGGTCACGCTGGTGCTGGTCCCGCTGTTCGTCGTTCCCTGGATCTGGGTGGGGCGGATCATCCAGCGCCGCACCGGAACGCTGATGGAGACGAACGCCGGGCTCGGCGGGCTCCTCCACGAGCGGTTCAACGTCCAGGGCGCGATGCTCTCCAAGCTCTTCGGCCGCCCGGACGAGGAGATGGCCGACTACCGCAAGCGGGCGGGCAAGATCCGCAACATCGGCGTCAGCATCTCCATCTGGGCCCGGATGTCCTTCGCCATGATGGCGCTGATGGCCTCGATCGCCACGGCGGTCGTCTACGGCGTCGGCGGCGGGCTCGTGATCGAGGGGGTGTTCCAGCTCGGGACGCTCATCGCGATCGCCACCCTGCTGGGGCGGCTGTTCGGGCCGATCACCCAGCTGTCCGGGCTGCAGGAGACCGCGCAGACCGTGGTGGTGAGCTTCGCGCGGATCTTCGAGCTGCTCGACCTCAAGCCGTTGATCCAGGAACGCCCGGACGCCAAGGAACTCGAGAAGAGCAAGGCGCCGGGGATCGAGTTCGACGACGTGGTGTTCCGCTATCCCACCGCGGACGAGGTCTCGCTGGCTTCGCTCGAACACCTGCGGACCAAGCGGGAGAACGGCGACAAGACGGCGGACGTCCTGCGCGGCATCAGCTTCGAGGCGCCCTCGGGGACCCTCACCGCGCTCGTCGGCCCGTCCGGCGCGGGCAAGAGCACCATCACCCACCTGGTCTCCCGGCTGTACGACCCGAACGCCGGCGCGGTCCGCTTCGACGGGCACGATCTGCGCGACCTCACCTTCGACTCGATCCGCGGCACGGTCGGGGTGGTCAGCCAGGACGCTTACCTCTTCCACGACACCATCCGGGAGAACCTGCTCTACGCCCGTCCGGACGCCACCGAGGAAGAGCTGGTCGAAGCCTGCAAGGGGGCGCAGATCTGGGACCTGATCCAGTCGCTGCCCCGCGGGTTCGACACCGTCACCGGCGACCGCGGCTACCGCATGTCCGGTGGGGAGAAGCAGCGGCTGGCCATCGCCCGGCTGCTGCTGAAGGCGCCGACGGTCGTCGTGCTGGACGAGGCCACCGCGCATCTGGACTCCGAGTCGGAGGCCGCCGTTCAGCGGGCGCTCAAGACCGCGCTGCGCGACCGGACGTCGCTGGTGATCGCGCACCGGTTGTCCACGATCCGCGAGGCCGACCAGATCCTCGTGATCGACGGCGGAACGGTCCGTGAACGCGGGACGCACGACGAGTTGCTGGCCAGGGGCGGGCTGTATTCGGAGCTCTACCACACGCAGTTCGCCAGGCCGGAGAACAACGCGCCCAAACCGGAACCCGAGGAAGACGAGTTCGACGAAGAGCCGCTGGACACCGTGGTCTACGGAGGATGACGATGAGTTCCGCAGCGCAGGCCGCACCGACGGTGCTCGATCTCTTCGCCAGGCAGGTGGGCCGGGCACCCGGCGCGGTGGCCGTGGTCGACGGGGACCGGACCCTGACCTACCGGGAGCTCGACGAGCTCGCGGGCAGGCTGTCCGGCCGGTTGGCCGCCCGGGGCGCGCGCCGGGTCGCCGTGATGCTGGACCGCTCGGCGGATCTGCTGGTCGCGCTGCTCGCCGTCTGGAAGGCGGGCGCGGCGTACGTGCCGGTGGACGCCGCGTATCCCGCGCCGCGGGTGGCGTTCATGGTCGCGGATTCGGGCGCGTCCCTGATGCTGTGCTCAGCCGGGACGCGTGACAGCGTCCCCGAAGGGACCGAGTCTCTCGTCGTCACGGATGACGCGGGCGAGGCGGCGGTCACCCCGGCGAGCCCGGAAGATCTGGCGTACGTGATGTACACGTCCGGCTCGACGGGCAAGCCGAAGGGCGTCGCCGTCCCGCATTCCAGCGTCGCGGAACTGGTCGGGGATCCCGGCTGGGCGATGGAACCCGACGACGCGGTCCTCATGCACGCGCCGCATTCCTTCGACGCGTCCCTGTGCGAGATCTGGGTGCCGCTGGTGTCGGGCGCCCGGGTGGTGATCGCCGCGCCGGGGCCGGTGGACGCCCGCCGGCTGCGGGAGGCCGTCGCGGGCGGGGTGACGCGGGCCCATCTCACCGCCGGCAGTTTCCGCGCGGTGGCGGAGGAAGCGCCGGAGTCGTTCGCGGGGCTGCGCGAGATCCTGACCGGCGGGGACCTGGTGCCCGCGCACGCGGTGGACCGGGTGCGCCACGCCGCGCCCGGTGCGCGGATCCGGCATCTGTACGGGCCGACGGAAACGACGCTGTGCGCCACCTGGCACGTGCTCGAACCGGACGACGACCCGGTGGCGGTCCTGCCGATCGGGCGTCCGCTGTCCGGGCGGCAGGCCTGGGTGCTGGACGACTCGCTGCGGCCGGTCGCCCCGGACGTGGTCGGCGAGCTGTACCTGTCCGGCGCCGGGCTGGCCGACGGCTACCTCGACCGGCCCGGGCTGACGGCGGAGCGGTTCGTGGCGGATCCGTTCGCGCCGGGCGAGAGGATGTACCGCACCGGTGACCTCGCGAAGTGGACGCCGGACGGCGAACTGCTCTTCGCGGGCCGCGCCGACGACCAGGTGAAGATCCGCGGGTTCCGGATCGAACCCGGTGAGGTCGAGGCCGCGATGACCGCGCAGCCGGACGTCCACGAGGCCGTCGTGGTGCCGATCGACGGCCGCCTGATCGGTTACGTGGTGGCGGACGTGGATCCCGCGCTCGTCCGCGAGCGGCTTCAGGCGGTCCTGCCCGGCTACCTGGTCCCGGCCGTGGTGCTGGCGGTGGCCGCGCTTCCGCTGACCGGCAACGGCAAGGTGGACCGGGCTGCCTTGCCCGCCCCCGATTTCACCGCGAAGGCCGACGGCCGCGAACCCGTCACCGAGGCCGAGCAGGTCCTTTGTGGACTGTTCGCCGAACTGCTCGGCATCGACCGGGTGGGCGTCGACGACGGCTTCTTCGAGCTGGGCGGGGATTCGATCCTCGCGGTGCGCGTCGCGGCCCGTGCGGCGAAAGCCGGTCTGCTGGTGACGCCTTCGCAGATCTTCGGCGAGCGGACTCCAGCGCGCCTGGCCGCGGTGGCGGGCGTCGCGACGGCCGACCGGCCTGTCGACGGCCCCTTGGTCGAGCTGACCGCGGAAGACGAGGCGGAACTGGCGGCCGCGGTCGCGGACGCCGTCGAGGTCTGGCCGCTCGCACCGCTCCAGGCGGGACTGCTCTTCCAGACCACCCTCGACGACCAGGGTCCCGACATCTACCAGACCCAGTGGATCGTCGAGCTGACCGGACCGCTGGACGTGGCCAGGCTGCGGTCGGTGTGGGAGGCGGTCTTCGCCCGGCACCCCGAACTCCGGCTGACCTTCCACCGGCTCGCCTCGGGCAAGGCGGTGCAGGCCGTCGCCGGACGCGTCGAACTGCCGTGGCGCGAGGTCGATCTGACCGGCGCGAGCGACGTCGAGGAGGCCGTCAAGGCGCTGTCCGCGGAGGAACAGCGGAACCGGTTCGATCTCGCCAAGGCGCCGCTGTTCCGGCTCGTGCTGATCAAGACCGGCGAGGACCGGCACCGGTTGCTGGTGGTCAACCACCACATCCTGACCGACGGCTGGTCGGTGGCGGTGATCCTCAACGAGGTCTCGGCGGCGTACACCTCCGGTGGTTTCCCGGAGCGGACGGCCGCCTCCTACCGCGACTATCTGACGTGGTTGGACAGGCAGGACAAGGACGCGGCGCGCGCGGCCTGGCAGGCGGAGCTGTCGGACATCGACGTACCCGCGCTGGTCGCCAAGTCGGACACGACGACGGACTACGACTACCGCGTCACCCATCTCGCGCCGGAGCTCTACACCCGGCTCACGGGCTTCGCCCGCGACCACGGGCTGACGCTCAACACGGTGGTGCAGGGCGCGTGGGCGCTGGTGCTGGCGCGGCTCGCGCGGCGGACCGACGTCGTGTTCGGCACCACGGTCGCCTGCCGTCCCGCCGAACTCCCGGGCGTCGAGTCGATGCCGGGACTGATGATGAACACGATCCCGGTGCGGGTATCGCTGGACGGCACGCAGTCCGTGGTGGACATGCTCACCGGCCTGCAACGGCGTCAGGTCGAGCTGATGCCGCATCAGCACCTGGGCCTGACGGAGATCCAGAAGACGGCCGGACCCGGCGCGATGTTCGACACGCTGCTGGTGTTCGAGAACTACCCGCGGGACTTCGCCGACCAGTTCTCGTATCTGGGCACGGTCGAAGGGACGCACTATCCGGTGACGGTCGGGGTGATCCCGGGCGAGGAGTTCCGGATCCAGCTCGCCTACTGGCGCGGGCAGATCGACGAGGCCGTCGCCGGCTCCCTGCTGGACTGGTTCGCCGGTGCGCTCGGCGCGGTCGTCGAGGATCCGTCCGCGCTCGTCGGTCGGACCGGGATGGGCGAGATCCCGTTGCCCCGCTGGGCACCCGCGTTGCTGGACGGCGAGCCCCTGCCCGCGCTGATCGGGCGGATGGCGGCCGAGCGGCCGGACGCGGTGGCGGTCACGGACGGCGAAGGCGACCTGACCTACGCGGAACTGTGGGACCGCGCGACCAGGTTCGCCGCCGTCCTGCGGGCGGCGGGCGTCGACCGGGAGCGCCGGGTCGGCCTGGTGGCCGGACGGTCCGCGTGGTGGCTGATCGGGATGCTCGGGGTTTCGCTGGCGGGCGGCGTCTTCGTCCCGGTGGACCCCGCGTACCCGGCCGAGCGCGTGAAGCTGATCTTCGGCAGCGCCGATCCGATGCTGGTGGTGTGCCAGGGAAAGACACGCGACGCGGTGCCGGAGGAGTTCGCCGACCGCATCGTCGTGCTCGACGAAATCGACCTGACGGCGGCCCCGGACGTGGTCTTGCCGAAGGTGGGGATGCGCGACGCGGCGTACGTGATCTACACGTCGGGATCGACCGGAACCCCGAAGGGCGTGATCGTCACCTACTCGGGCCTGGGCAACTTGGCGATGGCGCATATCGAACGGCTGGCCGTGACGCCGTCGTCGCGCGTCCTGCAGTTCGCGGCGCTCGGCTTCGACACCATCGTGTCCGAGGTGATGATGGCGTTGCTTTCCGGGGCGACGCTGGTGATGCCGCCGGACGAGGATCTGCCGCCGCAGGCGTCGTTGAGCGACACGCTGGAGCGGTGGGACGTCACGCACGTGAAGGCGCCGCCGTCGGTGCTGGCCACCGTCGACGTGTTCCCGGCCGGGGTCGAGACGGTGACCGCGGCGGGGGAGCTCTGCCCGCCTGGACTGGTGGACCGGCTTTCGGCCGACCGCCGGATGCTCAACGCCTACGGGCCCACCGAGACCACGATCTGCGCGACGGTGAGCATGCCGCTGGCGCCGCACGGCGCGGTGATCCCGTTCGGCGGGCCGATCGCCGGGGTGCGCGGCTACCTGCTGGACGCGTTCCTGCGTCCGTTGCCGCGCGGTGTCGTCGGCGAGCTGTATCTGGCCGGAATCGGGGTGGCGCGGGGATATCTGGGGCGTGCGGCGCTGACGTCGGAGCGGTTCGTCGCCGATCCGTTCGTGCCCGGCGAGCGGATGTACCGGACCGGCGACCTGGCGTACTGGACGGACGAGGACGAGCTGGTATCGGCCGGCCGGGCCGACGACCAGGTCAAGATCCGCGGGTTCCGGGTCGAGCCGCGCGAGATCGAGTTCGCGCTGTCCGACGACCCTCGGGTCACGCAGGCCACGGTGACGGTTCGCCAGGGGCGTCTGGTCGCCTACGTGTCGCCGGGTGACGTCGATCCGGAGGAGCTGCGGACCGGTCTCGCCGAGCGGATGCCGGCGTACATGGTGCCCGCGGCGGTGATGGCGCTGGACGTCCTGCCGCTGACCGCGCACGGGAAGATCGATCGGAAGGCGTTGCCCGAACCGGATTTCTCGTCGAAGACGGTCGGCAGGGAACCCGCGACCGAGGCCGAGCGGATCCTGTGCGAGGTCTTCGCCGAGGTGCTCGGGCTGGCGCGGGTCGGGGTCGAGGACAGTTTCTTCGAGCTGGGCGGGGATTCGATCTCGTCCATGCAGGTCGCGTCCCGAGCGCGTCGTGACGGGATCGCGCTGACTCCGAAGCAGGTGTTCGAACACCGGACTCCGGAACGGCTCGCGCAGCTGGTGACGCTGGCGCCGCGGCAGGAATCGCGCGATTCCGCCGATGGCATCGGTGAGGTCGCCTCGACGCCGGTGATGCGGCTGTTCGGGGAGGGCGCCGCGGCGCCGGGCTTCGCGCAATGGCTCGTCCTGGGCGCACCGGCGGACTTGACGGAAGAGACACTGGCCGCCGGGCTGGCGGCGGTGCTGGACACGCACGACATGTTGCGGGCACGGGTCGTCGACGGACGGCTGGTGGTCGGTGAGCGCGGCGCTCCTGCGACCTTTACCCGGGTGAAGGTCGAAGGCTCGCTGGACGAGGCAGCCGCGGCGCGGGAGGCCGTCGGGCGGCTGGATCCCGCCACGGGTGTGGTCGTCCAAATCGTGTGGTTGGACGCCGGACCGGACCGGGTCGGCCGTTTGATCGTGGTGGCGCACCATCTCGTGGTCGACGGGGTCTCGTGGCGAGTCCTGGCGGCGGATCTCCAGGCGGCGTGCGAGGCCGTGGCAGCCGGCCGGAAGCCGGAACTGGAGCCGGTGGCGGTGTCCTTCCGCCGGTGGGCGGGCCTGCTCCAGGAATGGGCCGTCTCCGCCGAGCGGGTCGCGGAACTTCCCGCATGGCAGGCGATTGTCGGAACCGGGAACCAGCAGGCTCCGGTGGGCGAGGTGCGTTCGCGGTCGTGGGCGGTGCCTTCGGCGGAGACATCGGTGCTGGTGGGGCGGGCGCCGGTGGTGTTCCACTGCGGCGTGCACGAGGTCCTGCTGGCCGGGCTCGCGGGAGCGGTGGCCCGGTGGAGCGCGTCGGACTCGGTGCTGGTGGACGTCGAGGGTCACGGCCGTCATCCCGCCGAGGGAATGGACCTGTCCAGGACGGTGGGCTGGTTCACCAGCACGCATCCGGTGCGGCTCGACGTCTCCGGGATCGACTTGGCCGGGGTGCTCGCCGGTGACGCGGCGGCCGGGACGTTGCTGAAGGCGGTCAAGGAACAGTCGCGCGCGGTGCCCGGCGACGGGCTCGGGTACGGATTGCTGCGCCATCTCAACGCCGAGACCGAGCCGGTGCTGGCGGCGCTGCCGTCGGCGCGTATCGGGTTCAACTACCTCGGCCGGTTCGCCGCCGGTGACGCCGGCGATGTGCGGGCGTGGCAGCAGGTCGGTGAGATCGGCGGCTCGATCGACGCGGACATGCGGCTGCCGCACGCGTTGGACGTCAACGCGATCGTCCAGGATCTGCCGGACGGGCCGGAACTGATCATCCTGCTCGAATGGTCGGACGACGTGTTCGACGACGCCGGAATCGAACGACTGGTCCAGGAATTGCTGGCCGTGTTGTCCGGACTGGCCTCCCAAGCGGAAGACCCCGCCGCGGGCGGGCACACCGCATCCGATTTCGGTCTCCTCGAATTGGACCAGGACGAGATCGAAAGCTTCGAAGCATTGGCAGCGGAACTCAGCGAAGGCCGGGCATCGTGAACACTTCGACGACGAACTCTGGATCGGCACTGGCGGAAGTCTGGCCGCTGTCCCCGATGCAGGCGGGCATGCTCTACCACGCCTCCTTGGACGACGAGGCACCCGACATCCACCTCATCCAGCAGACGCAGATCATCGACGGACCCCTGGACCCGGAACGGTTCCGGAAGTCCTGGGAGATGGTCCTGAACAGACACGCGGCGCTTCGGGCGAGCTTCCAGCGGCGGAAGAACGGCGAGACGATCCAGCTCATCCCGCGGGACGTCAAGCTTCCGTGGGCCGAACGCGATCTGTCCGATCTGCCCGAAGAAGACGCGCTGGCCGAGGTGAGCGCGATCGCGGAGAAGGAGCGCTCCACGCGGTTCGACCTCACGCGTCCGCCGTTGCTGCGGCTGATGCTGATCCGGCTCGGCCCGGAAAAGCACTGCCTGGTGACCACGAGCCATCACCTGCTCATCGACGGGTGGTCGCGGGCGCTCATCGAGGCGGATCTCCTGGAGATCTACGCGACGGGTGGTGTCGCACGTGCCCCTGGTTCCTACGGGAATTACCTTGCCTGGCTGGGAAAGCAGGACAAGGAGGCGGCCAAGACGGCCTGGCGCGCGGAATTGGACGGGGCCGACGGAACGTCGCTCGGGCTTCCGGAAACTCCCGGAAAGGCGCATGGACTGCCGTCGAGCGAGGTCGTCCGCCACTCGCCGGAGTTCACCTCCGCGCTGGCCGAGTTCGCCCGCCGCAACGGGTTGACGTTCAACACGCTCGTGCAAGGCGCGTGGTCGCTGGTGCTGGCGAGGCTGGCGCGCCGTCAGGACGTCGTGTTCGGCGCGGTGGTCTCGGGACGGCCCGCCGAACTGCCCGGCGCGGAGCAGACCGTGGGGCTGTTCATCAACACCGTGCCGGTGCGGGTGCGGTTGGACGGCGGGCAGCCGGTCCTGCGGATGCTCACGGAACTGCAGGGACGGCAGTCGGAGCTGATGGCGCACCACCATCTCGGCCTTCCGGAGATCCAGAAGCTGGGCGAGGCGGGTTTCGACACGATCGTCGTGTTCGAGAACTACGCCGACCCGGCGACCGGCTCGGCGTCCGAGCTCAGCCTGACCCTGCGGGACTTCAACCAGGCGACGCCGTACGCGATGACCCTCGGTGTCATGCCGGGTGAAAGCCTGGAAGTCGAACTGCAGTATCACGCTGTCGAGCCTTCGGTCGCCAAGGCGGCGCTGGACGGGCTCACCCTGGCGCTGGAGCGGATCATCGCGGAGCCGGGGACGCCGGTCGGCAGGCTGGACATTCTGGACGAGGCCGGCCGCGAGCTGGTGGTCGAGCGCTGGAACGAGACGGACGACATCGTGGACGCGTCGTCGGCGGTGGAGCTGTTCGGCCGTCAGGTGGACCGGACTCCGCACGCGACGGCGATCGTGGCCGCGGACCGGGAGTATTCGTTCGCGGAACTCGACGACTGGTCCGGCAAGCTCGCGACGGTGCTGACCGCACGGGGTGTGCGCCGTGGTGACCGGGTCGGCGTGGTGGTCGGACGGTCGGCGGAGCTGCTGGCGGCCTGGCTCGCGGTGTGGAAGGCCGGGGCGGTGTACGTGCCGATCGATCCGGACTATCCGGCCGAGCGGGTCGCGTTCATGCTGGAGGATTCCTCGGCGGCCGCGGTGGTGTGCCGCGGCGGGACCGCGACGCCGTCCGGGTATCCGCGGATCCTGGTCGACGATCCGGTCGAGGGCGAGACGTCCCTGGTGCCGGTCGGGGCGGACGACCTGGCGTACGTGATGTACACGTCCGGGTCGACCGGAACGCCGAAGGGCGTGGCCGTCTCACACGGTGGCGTCGCGGCGCTGCTGGGCTACGAGGTGTGGGATCTGCACCCCGGTGACGCGGTGCTGATGCACGCGCCGCACACGTTCGACCCGGCGTTGTACGAGGTCCTGGTGCCGCTCGTGGCGGGTGCGCGGGTGATCCTCGCCGGACCGGGTGTGATCGACGCGGACACCCTCGCCGCGCACGCGGCGCGGGGCCTCACGTCGGTGAACTTCACCGCCGGCCAGTTCCGCGCGCTGGTGCAGGAGAAACCGGACTGTTTCGCTGGGTTGCGCTACTTCCAAACCGGCGGGGACGTGGTGCCGCTCGGCGCGGTGGAGCGCGTGCGGCAGGCGTGCCCGGACCTGCGTGTCCTGCACACCTACGGCCCGACCGAGACGACGTTCTGCGCGTCGTGGAAGGTGATCCGGCCCGGTGACGAGCTGGGCTCGACGCTGCCGATCGGCAAACCGCATCCGGGGCGGCGGCTGTACGTGCTGGACGTCTTCCTGCGGCCGCTGCCGCCGGGTGTCGCGGGCGACCTGTACATCGCGGGCGCCGGGGTGGCGCACGGCTACCTCGGTCGTACCGCGTTGACGGCTGAACGGTTCGTCGCCGATCCCTTCACCCCCGGCGAGCGGATGTACCGGACGGGCGACCTGGCTTACTGGAACGACGAAGGCGAGCTGGTCTTCGCCGGACGCGCGGACACGCAGGTCAAGATCCGCGGCTATCGCGTGGAACCGGGCGAGGTCGAGGCGGTGCTTGCGGACCAGCCGGGCGTCGACCAGGCGGTGGTGGCGGTCCGCGACGGACGGCTGATCGGCTACATCGTGTCCGCCGCCGGGGTGGACCCGGTGCGGCTGCGCGAGCGGATCGCCGGGCAGCTGCCGGAGTACATGGTGCCGTCGGTGGTGATGGCGCTGGCCGCGCTGCCGGTGAACGCGAACGGGAAGGTCGACCGGAAAGCGTTGCCGGAACCCGATTTCAGCGGGCATATCGCAGGCAGGGAACCGGTCACGGAGATCGAGCGGCTGCTGTGCGAGCTCTTCGCCGAGATGCTCGGGCTGGCGCGGGTCGGCGCGGACGACAGCTTCTTCGAGCTGGGCGGGGACTCGATCGTCTCGATGCAGCTGGCGGCGCGGGCCCGGCGTGAGGGGATGACCTTCGGCGCGCGGGAGGTCTTCGAGTACCGGACGCCGGCTGGGCTCGCGTCGTTCGTCGAGCTGGGGGAGGAACCGGACGAGGTGCCCGCGGCCAGGAAACCCGCCGCCGACTTCGAACTGGTCGACCTGGGGAAGGACGAGATCGAGGAATTGGAGTCGGAGTTCGACACCGTTTAGGGCTCGCTTTTCGCTTTGGGGTGGTGGGGGGGGGGGGGGGGGGGGTGTTGTCCAACTAAAAAAACAACACCCACAAGTGTTTGTGTGTGGGCGGGGGGGGGGGGGGGTGTGGGGGGGGGGGTGGGGGGGGGTGGGTTT
>NZ_JBVHDI010000041.1:0-17979 GCF_055563465.1 Amycolatopsis sp. NPDC000009 | reverse complement strand
GCTCGAGTGGGCGGATCGCGAAGGCCTCGACGCCGACTGACTTCCCCGCATTTAGTCCTCTAAATGCGGGCCGGGTGGGGTCGAGTGAGGGTTGCGAAAGCCACTTTCGCAACGTTGAAGGTTGCGAAAGTGGCTTTCGCAACGTCTCCGGGTGCCTTAGGGAATGCCGCCGAGCAGATCAGCGGTCAGGACGGTGCGCGAAGGCAGGCCCAATTTCCGGAGCGCCCGTCCGACGTGGATCTCGACCGTCCTCGGTGACAGGAAGAGCCGCTCACCGATCTCCCGGTTCGTGAGATTCTGGGCGGCGAGCCTGGCGACTTCGAGCTCCCTCGGCGACAACGCTTCGCCGTATCCTTTGCGGCCCCGCCGAGGCATCTCGGGATCACATCGCCGCAACGACCGGCGGCAGCGGAGCGCGTCCACCGCGGCCCCGAGACTCGCGTACGTCGTCTCCGCGGTGGTGAAGGAAGCGACGGCGCGCTCCCGCGCTCCCACTTCGGAGAAGCAACCGGCCGCGAGTTCGTCGGCGTAGGCGGCGAAATACGGGAGCGGCAGCGCGCTGTATGCCTGTGCGGCACCGAGCAGCAGCTCCGCGGCGGGAAGCGTTTCGCCACGCGCCTGGGTGAGCATGCCCCGGCACAACAGCGCCGACGCGTTCGCGACCGGGGCGTCCTTGCCGTCGATGCCCTGCCGGTACTCCGCCAGGAGTTCCCGCGCCTCGACGTGCTGCCCCAGCCCGAGCATGGTGCGCACGGCGAACGGCATCAGCTCGGCCGCCCAGACCCAGTTGTTCTTGCGGCGCACGGTTTCCAGGCCGAACTCGGCGAGGCGCCTCGCCGCCTGCAGGTCCTTGCCCGCCTGATGGACCGCCACGCGGCCCGCGTACGCCGAAGCCTGTACCGGGACGCTGCCCGCGGAAAGCGCGAACGCCGCGTCGAAACTGCGCAGCGCCGCCGTCGGCCGGTGCTGTCCGTACTCGTACCAGCCGAGCACGAGTAACGGCTCGGCCGCCAGTGACCCGTCCTTGTCGACCCGCGTCAGCATCGCCCGCGCCTTCTCCGCGACGCTCGCCCACTCCCCCATCGCCAGGTCCAGTCGCAGTTCCGTGCCGTCGGCCAGCGCGTCGAGATAGGGCTGATGGTCGTCACGGATCAGCCGCCGCGCCGTCGTGAGATAGGCGCGCGCCACCGGGTAGTGCCCGTTCCACGCCACCGCGTCGGCCAGGTTGATGTAGGTGCGGGCCACCTGGCGGCAGACCTCGGCCGACTCCGGGGCGCGTGGCAGATCGGCGACCTCGTCCCATACCTCCGGATCGGCGATCTGCATCCGCGCCGAAAGCCGGTTCGCGGCGATCGCGGCGAGCAGCCCGGCGTCGTGTTCCCCCTTGCTGACCTGTTCGGCCTCGTCGAGCCAGCGGAGGTTCTCCTCCACCGGGACGGTGCCGATATGCGGGAGCGCCAAGGTGACCAGTCCCCTGGCGAGCAGCGCCTGCCGTCTGCCGAGGTCGGCCGCGCCGAGTTCGATCTCCAGCCTGCCCGCTTCGACCTTGCCCACCTGATTGATCAGCACCTGCCCGAGGTGGACGCGGATCTCACCCCGCGCGGCCTTGCTCAGCGGCCATTCGCGCAGGATCTCCCGCAGCAGCCGGACCGTGCCGGCGTGCGCGATACTGCGCGGCAGCTCCCTGCCGAGCCGGACGGCGAACGATTCGCGCGCGGTACGCGGCAGATCCGTGTCCCGCAAGGCCGCTTCGAGCAGACGGCTCGCTTCCTCGGTCCGCCCGTCTTGGATGGCGTTGTCGACCGCGACGCCCGTCCACTGTGTCCACGCGGCGATGTCACCCGCCAGCCGCGCGTGCCGGGCGACGAGCGACGCGAAGGGTTCGGCGCCCGCGGAGAGCCGGGCGGCGGCGCGTCCGTGCATCGCGCACCGCTGAGGTCCGGGAAGCAACGCGTAGACCGCTTCGGCGATCAGCGGACTCCACGAGACATAGCGGCCGCGGCCGAGATCCCGCAGCAGTCCCACCTCCACCGCTTCGGTGATCGCACCGGAAGTGTCCCCTGGCGACGGGGCCGCCACCGCGGCCAGATCCGGTTGTCCCGCGGGCGATCCCAGTACCGCGGCCGCGCGGACGACGTCCTGGGCGGCCGGGCCGATCGCCGTCATCAGACCGGAAACCCGGCTCCGCACGGTAGGCGGCACGGTCGCCGAGGCCAGCCTGTCCGCGGAAAGGGATTCGGCCGTGTCACCGACGCTCTGGACCAACGCTGTCAGGTCGACGGCGATCCCGGACGTCCGCCGGTGCGCCGCTTCGGTGAGATCCGGCGCGCAACGGCCGAAGGAAGCGTCCAGCAGCGTCCGCACCTGGACGGCAGTGAACGCCTTGAGCGTGAGATGCGCGGCGGGCTCACGCAACGGCGGGAATCGTCGCGGCCAGCACGACGCCGCACTGACCACCACGCTCAGCGTCGCCGCCGGAGAGGCCGAGAGCCCGTGCAGGAATTCCCACGTGTCGTCGTCGGCGGAGTGGACGTCGTCGAGCACCAGCACCGCCGGACCGCAGCCGGTCAGCACTTCGCGCACGGCGCGGAACTCCTGCTGCCGGACGGTCCCGGCGTCCGCGTTCTCCGGGAACGGCGGCAGCCACGGCGACCATTCGGGGATCAGCCGTCGCAGCACCCCGGTCACCGGGGAGAAACCCGCCGCGTGGGCGGCGGCGATGGCGCTCTTGGCGAGCAGCGCATCGACCAACGGCGCCAGCCGGCAAGGCCGCGAGAAGGAACCACACCGGGCCGACCAGACCACGCGTGACGCGATCGCGGGATGGGCGGCCAGTTCTTCGAGCAGGCGGCTCCGGCCCACACCCGGATCGCCCTCGACGACGGCGACCGACGGCGGGCGCGAGGCGACGCGCACCAGTTCGGCCAGTTCGGTGTCGCGGGCCACGAACACCGGTGCCGCACCGATCGTCGGCATGCTCGGGACCCTACCGATCGGACACCCGCCGAAAGGCGGGAACACGGACAGTGACCGCGAGCCGCGTGCTTTCCCCTGGTCCACACCACCGGAGTCACGGCCTTGCCCTGCCGTTAACTCGATCGGGCGACGCCGACCTGCGGTGACACCGAGACCCGCAGCGGCAATACGGACCCTTAGGTATTGCCGTGAACCTTGCCACGGAACCACCGGAGGGTGAATCTCAGACTGTTCACAGTGCCCCTCCGTCACTTCGCCACAGTGCATACCCCCTGCTCGCGCCGGTCGACCACTCGTACGGGTTGTCGAAGTCCCCACCTATCCCTTACGGGTAACCACCCGCGCGTGCTTCGCGTTCGACCATCCAGTTAGGAGTGTTCCGACGGTGAAGACCTCGTTCAGGCGCGGGCTGGCCACGGCCTGCGCCGGTGTCGCCGCGCTGGTCGCCCTGCAGGCGCCCGCCACCGCGGCACCCGCCATCACGGCGGCCACCACGATCCCGATCAGGATGCAGGCACAGGAGAAGAGCAACTGGTGCTGGGACGCCAGTGGCAACACGATCGCCGCGTGGTGGGGGCATTCCCTCACCCAGACGAAGTTCTGCCAGATCGCGCACAACGAGTCCGGAACGGACTGCGCGAACAACCAGGGCTACCTGAGCGATCAGCAGCGGGTGTTCCGCTGGCTGGGGTTCAGCAACATCGGCACCTACAGTTCGTCCGGCCAGACGCTGAGCTTCGCCTCCATCAAGGGCCAGGTAGACGCGCGGCAGCCGATCGGCACCCGGATCGGCTGGCGCAACGGCGGCGGGCACATGCACGTGCTCTACGGCTACGACAACACGAACGGCGCGACGACGGTGTACTACGGCGACCCGTGGGGCTCGAGCCCCCGTTACAACCAGATGAGCTACAACGCCTACCGGTCCAACAACTCGTTCACCTGGACCCACACCGTCTACGGGATCAAGGACTGAAACCATGAAGCGAACCTTCCTCGGCGCCACGGTCCTCGCGCTCGGCCTGTCGCTGGCACTCGGCGGCCAGGCTTCCGCCGCCGACGGTCCCAGCGGCGCACCCACCGCCGCCGACCTCGCCGCTGTGTCCACAGTGGTCACCAGCGACGCGACCACCCAACGGCTCGCCAAGGCGCAGTTCCCCGGCGCCGCCAAAGCGGACACGGCGATCGCGGCCAAGACCGCCAAGGCCGATCCGCGGACACCGGTGGCGGTCTACCAGCCGACCGCGGCCTTCATCGCCGGTACCTCCTCCGTCCCGGCCGAACTCGCCTACGTCGCCACGCCCGCCACCCTGGGCAACGGCGACGCCGCCACCGTGTGGTCGCAGCGCGAGGGCGCGGGCTGGTCGGTCTACAACGTCGCCTCGGGTGACGTCGAAAAGCGCCTCGCGGCGCAGGTCGGCAAGGGCTATCTCCTGAGCGAACCTCAGGCGGGCGCCTGGTACGCCGTCGACGGGGACACCGTGACCGTCCTCGACGGCTCGTCGGTGGCGAAGACCGGCGAGAAGATGACACTCGCCGCCTACCGCGAAGCCCTGCAGAGCCGCTACGGCGACAAGCTGCCCGGCTCGACCTACGACCGCACCGGTGCCGCCGGCGGTTACGGTTCCGCCCCGGTCGGCGACACCGAGGTGCCGTGGTGGCCGTACGCGCTCGGCGCGGTCTTCCTCGCCGCCGCGGGCGCTGCCGTCACTCTGCGGCTCCGCAAGCAGTAAGCGCCAAGCGCGCCTAAAGCCTCGTGAGTGGTAAGGACGGTTCTAACCGTCCTTACCACTCACGAGGCTTGACCGGCTAGGCGAACGTGTAGTCCTCGACGGGGAAGCTCTGTGCCTCCTTGATGGCGTTCAGCGTGGAGGACGGGCGGAGCAGGGTCGCTTCGCCGTGCGGGTTGAAGTAGTAGCTGTTCGCCGGGGCGCAGTTCCCGAGGGTGAAGATCGAGTCGCCGAGGCGTTCGGTCATCCGGTCGAGGAACGCGTCGTTGGCCTCCTGCGTCACCTCGAACTCGGTCGCGCCGCGCCGCCGCATGGCGCCGAAGAGCCGGTCCATATGCCGCATCTGTGTCTCGATGGTGGTGAAATAGGACAGTCCCGAGTAGGAATACGGGCTGTTGAGCGAGATGAAGTTCGGGAACTTCGGGATCGCCACGCCCTCGTAAGCCTGGAAACGGTTCTCCCGCCACCACTTCCCGAGGTTCCGGCCGTCGCGACCGATGATCTCGATCGCCGGGAAGTTCGCCTCCCACAGGTCGAATCCGGTCGCCAGTACCAGGACGTCGATGTCGCGCCGCCCGCCGTCGGCGGTTTCGATCCCGGTTTCGTCGATCTTCGCGATCGAAGTCGTCTCCAGGTGCACATGGCCCTTGGTGAAGGCCGGGTAGTACTCGTTGGAGAACGTCGGGCGCTTGCAGCCGAACGAATAGCGCGGCGTCAGTTCCGCGCGCAGCCGCGGATCCCGCACCTGACGGCGCAGATGCGCCTGGCACCACAGCTTGCCGAGCCGGTTCGCCATCGGCAGCTGCTTGTAGTGCAGGACTCCGGAGACCATCATCAGTTCCAGCAGCACGGTCCCGGTCAGCCGGGCGGCCCGCTGGGTGAACGGCACCGCGGCGAACGCGCGCCGGACCGCCTTGGGCACCGGGAAATCCAGTTTGGGGCTCACCCAGATCGGCGTCCGCTGGTACACGGTGAGCTCTCGCGCGATCTTCGCGATCTCGGGGATCAGCTGGACCGCGGTCGCGCCGGTGCCGATGACCGCGATCCGCTTGCCCGCGAGGTCGTAGTCGTCGTCCCAGGCGGTGGTGTGGATGATCTTGCCGCCGAACGTGCCGATCCCGGCGATATCGGGTTTCTTCGGCTGGGAAAGGAATCCCGTCGCGGTGAGGAGGTATTTGGCGGTGACCGGCGTCCCCTCGGCGAGCGAGACCGTCCAGTGCGCGTTCGCCTCGTCCCAGACCGCGCCGGTGACCACCGAGCCGAACCGCATGTAGCGCCTCAGCCGGTACTTGTCCGCGACGTGCTCGGCGTACCGCTTCAGTTCCGCGCCCGGCGCGAAGAGCCTCGACCAGTGCGGGTTCGGCTCGAACGAATAGGAGTAGGTGGCCGACGGGATGTCGACGGCCAGCCCGGGATAGCGGTTCACGTGCCAGGTGCCGCCGAGGCCGGATTCGCGTTCGAGGATGAGCAGGTTGTCGTAGCCGAGCCGGTTGAGCTGGATCGCCGCGCCCATCCCGCCGAAACCGGCCCCGACGACGACGGCGTCGTACTGCGCGTTCATGTGTTTTCCTCCCGGTGGGTGTCCTGGTCCAGGCGGGCGCGGTAGCCGTCCCGCTCCGGTGAGTCGGGGCGCAGCGCGCGGTCGTCGCGGACCAGCCGGCGGAACGCGTTGAGCGCCGGTTCGGGGGTCACGGCCGCGAGTGTGGCGAGCGCGCCGACGTAACCGGGCACGGCGATCTCCGCCGCACGGGTGCGGACGGAAGCCACGACGGCGTCGGCGATCCGGCCCGGTTTCACCTTGGGGATCGGCCGCATGTCGAGCCCCGAGGCCAGCGCGGTGTCGACCGCCGACGGCAGCACGGCGGAGACGCTCACGCCGTGCGGCGCGTACTCCAGCCGGGTCGCCGCGGTCAGCCCGACGACGGCGAACTTGCTGGCGTTGTAGATCGCCAGCCCCTTGACGGGGAACTTCCCCGCCAGCGACGCGACGTTGACGATGTGGCCGCGCCCGCGTTCCAGCATGCCGGGCAGGGCCAGGCGCATGCCATGGACGACGCCGAAGACGTTGACCTCCATGGTCGCCCGGTTCAGCGCGTCGGAGAGGTCGAGGAAACCGCCGTTCGGCATGATCCCGGCGTTGTTGACGAGCACCGCGAGCGGCCCGTTCGCCTGTTCGGCGTCAGCGAGGAAAGCGGCGAACGAGGCCGGATCGGCGACGTCCAGGAGGTGCGCGGTCCCACCGACGTCGGCGGCGGTCCGCTTCGCGGCTTCGAGGTCGAGATCGCCGATGGACACGCGCGCGCCGAGCGCGGCCATGCGTTCCGCGGTCGCGCGGCCGATCCCCTGCCCCGCGCCGGTGATCGCCACGTGCGCGCCGTCGAGGTCGAGCTCCGGGTACTTGCTCATGCGCGCACTCCCTCTCGTTCGAAGGCGTCGGCGACCAGGCCCGGCGCCTCCTCGACGCCGTGGCCAGCACGTGGTCGCGCCGCCGTCCGTCCATGAAGTTGGCGCCCATGGCGGCGAGATCGGCGGGCCCCGGTTCGACCCGGACCACCCGGATGCCTTCCGCGCGCAGCCGCCGTACCTCGTCGTCGACACGCCTGGTCATCGCCGTCCGCAGCAGGCGTTCCAGCCGGGCGACACCGCGCGCCGGCGCACCGCCTTCGCTGCTCATCGGCGCGATGAGCACGACCTCGCCGACGTCGTGGCCGAGCAGGAAGTCGGCCGACGTCGGGGAAACCGTGCCGCCGTCCAGTAGCGGCCGTCCGTCCACAACGGACGGTGGGAACCAGCCCGGGATGGCCCAGGACGCGGCGATCGCCTCGCCGAGACGCGCGGGGGGTGCCCCCGGGGAGCCGAGCGCGACCCGCTTCCCCGCCGGATCCGCGGCCATCAGCCAGGTCGCCGGATGCGGGACCCAGCCGCCGGGCGCCAGCGCGTCACCGAGGTCTCGCAGCCAGCCTGCGTCCCCCCTGCCCCGGGGCAGAAGACCCGCGAGACCGGCGAGCGGGTCGACCTCCCGGCGCAACGCGGCCCGGACCAATCCGGCCGACGGCCAGCGCGGAATCGGCACCGGGGGAAGCCTGCCCGGCATCCGGCGGACGTGTGCGGCGACGACGGTGTCACCGCCGGGCGCGCCCGCCACCGCGTCGCGGATCGCCTTCGCCGGGATGCCCGCACCGAGCATGGCCACCGCCTCGGCCCCCGCCGAGGTCCCGACCAGGACGTCCGCTTCGCGGGGATCCCAGCCGAGCGCGTCGAGGACCACGGCGGTCCAGGCGAACCCCAGGGTCCCGCCGCAGCCGAGCACCAGTGCCCTTGCGGAATGACGTGTCATTTCCGGAACGGTATGTCATTTGAACGCGGTGGGCAATAAGCTGGCGGAATGACGACGGAGACCCCGGTCAGCAGGGCCGCACGGAAGAAGCAGGAACTACGGCGCGAGATCGTGGAGACCGCGTTCGACTGCTTCGCCGAACGCGGCTACCACGCGACGGGGATCGCCGACATCGCCGCCCGGCTGGGCATCGGGCACGGCACCTTCTACCGGTACTTCCAGAACAAGCGCGACATCGTCGACCACGTCATCACGGATCTGGTCGAGAAGGTGGTCGGCGCGCTGGCCGCGGACAACGCGCCGGACGCGGTCAGCAGCCTCGCCGAGTACCGCAGGCAGAGCGCGCGGATCGGCGACGCGCTCGCCCGGATCTTCGGCAGCGACCCGCGGATGGCCCGGTTCCTCCTGCTCGAAGCGGCGGGCATCGACGCCGAGATGCGGGAACGGGTGCTGGACTTCTACGAGACCGCCGCCGAACTGACCGCCGGCTACCTGCATCACGGCGTCCGCCTCGGCTACCTGCACGAAGATCTGGACGTCGACTCCACCGCCCGCGCGATCAACGGCATGATCCTCGCGTCGATCCTGTCCGAACTGCGCGACCCGTCACCGGAGCGGCAGGCCGCGATGAGCCGGGCGGTCCGGCGGGTCATGTACGACGGGATCGCGGCGGTGCCCCGCTGAGGCGACCGGCCGCCCAGTCAAGACGCGCCGGCGAGCGGGGGCCGGGCCCACCGGCGGTCAGGATTCATGGAACAGGGTCCGGGCACGCGGGGCTAGCGGCGAAAACGCACAGTCGCACCGACGAAAACGAACTTCAAGGTCTCCGCAGGGTGCTGCTCGGCGATTCACCGAAGGCCGCGCGGTACTGCGCGCTGAACCGGCTGCCGTCCAGGAATCCCCATTTCGCCGCGACCCCGGTGACCGTCGTGCCATCTCCGGGTCCGGCGGCGCGGAGTTCCGCTCGCGCCTGGTCCAGCCGGACCCGGCGCAGATACGCCATGGGGGTCGTGTCCAGATGCCGCCGGAACGCCAGCTGCAGGGCGCGTACCGAGACCCGGCAGGCGCGGGCGACGTCGGCGACACCGAGGTCGAGGTCCGGATTCGTCTCCAAGAAGACGATCCCTCGGCGCACCGTGGCCGGGACGGAATCCCGCCGGTCGCACGGGCGGCCTTCACCCGCGCCCGTGGTGAAGGTGTCGAAGGCCATGGCCGCCATCAGCCGTCCCGCCGCGCCGAGCACCAGCGGCCCGCTCTCGGCACCCGGTTCGGCGAACAGCCCGGCCAGGTATTCGACCGTCTGGCGCCATCGTCGGGCCTTCTCCGGGCTCACCGGCTCGTAACTCAGCCGCTCGACGACGGCGCCGTCCTGAGCCGGGTCGGCCCCGGTGAACAACGCCAGGTCGACGCCGGTGACCTGCAGCCGCGTACCGTGCATACGCGTCCGATAGTCGTGACCGGGATGCGGGCCGGCGAACACGTCCCCGGGGCCGAGCCTCCGGTCGTTGATGCCGTCGTCGATCTCGATTTCACCGTCCAGCACCCGCAGCAACACCATCCTGTCGAGTGGCTGGACGGCGACCTCCGTGGTCAGCGTGTTGTGCAGGAAATCGATGTGCACGTCCCCGAGATCACAGCGGTTGTGCTCGAATCGGTAGTTTTCGACGCTGCCCCGGACGCGCAACCGGTTGTCGCGGTACGCCTCGGCGATCAGGGCACACGCCTGCTCCGGATCGGTGGTCGCGAATTCCGTCAGTACCGGTTCGTGCATGGGACCACGTCTTCTTTCCGTTCGCCCGCAACGAAAAGTCCGCCGTCCCGAACGCTACCGCCACTCGGCGGGCACTACCAGGAGCGCATCGGCGTCATCCGGCTGGTCGGAACGGACCATTCGCGCGATCGAGGATCGCCCTTGCCCGCGCTTCGACCGGCTTGTCGACCAGCTCGCCGCCGGCCACGGCCACTGAGCCGTCCCCGGCGTGCGCGAGCACGTCCCGCGCCCACTCGATCTCACTGGCCGACGGGGCCAGCCCGCGGTTCGTGGCGGCGACTTGGCGCGGATGCACGCAGAGTTTCCCGGTGAACCCGAGGGTCTTGGCGTGGCCGATGTCCGCCGCGAGCGTGGCCTCGTCGTCGAGTGCCGTGGTGACACCGTCGATCGGGGGCGCCTTGCCCGTGGCCGCCGCGGCGACGACGAGCGTGGACCGCGCGTACCGCAACGCCTCGTGCGACCGGTGGTCGACCCCGAGCTGCGCGGCCAGGTCGACGCTGCCGAAGGCGGGCCGCACCACCGCGTCCGCGCCGCAGACCTCCACCGCGCCCGCGATCCCGGCCGCCGTCTCCACCAGCGGGAGGATCGGGACACCCGGCAGCCGCCCGGCGAGAGAATCGATCTCCGCACGGTTCTCGGCTTTGGGCAGCATCACCGCGAGCGCGCGTCCGGCACTCGCGACATCCTCGTGGTACCAAGCGGTTCCGGCGGCGTTGAGCCGGACGACCGCCTGACGGCCTTCCGCCAGCCACGCCCGGACATGCTCGCGGGCGGCCTCCTTCCGGTCGGGCGCGACGGCGTCCTCCAGGTCGAGGATCACGACGTCGGCACCACTGGCCGCGGCCTTGGCGAAGCGATCCGGCCGGTGTCCAGGCACGAACAGGAAGGTCTTCGCGGCGGTCAAGAGTTCGTTCATCGGCCGAGGCTCCGCATCGTTCCGGTCGCCGTCCGCCGTCCGTAGCGATCACGCACGGCGGTGCCGGTCTCATCCGCTCGCACGATCATGCCCTGATGGTCGAACAAGGGCGCGATGAGCCGGTAGTCGAAGACCAGCCTCCCCCTGCTTCCCAGCCGCCGCGCGGCTTCGGCCATCGCGAGCGCCTGCAACGGGCCGTGGGTGAGCAGCCCCGGATAGCCCTCGACGTCGCGGGCGTAGTCGCGGTCGTAATGGATGCGGTGCGCGTTGTAGGTCAGTGCCGAGAAACGGAACAACAGCGTCGGCGAGACGTCGATCGCCCATTCGTCCTCGGCGGCCGGCACCTCCGGCTGCTCGACGGGGACGTCTGCCCGCCCGTCAGCGGCATCGCGGTAGACGATGTCCTGCTCCTCCTCCACCACGACCTCCCCACCCTGGACGATCTTGTGGCCGGTCACGACGAAGGTCAGCCGGCCGGTGCGGCCCTGTTTCTCCTGGGTGGAAAGCACTTCCGTATGCCGCTCGGCGGGAAGGCCGCACCGCAGCGGGCCGAGTGTCCGCACCCGTCCGCCCGCCCACATCCGGCGGCGCCCGGGCTCAGTGCCACGGACCGGATGCCCGTCCGGCCCCAGATCGGCCTGCGCGGGCCGGTCCAGCAGGTAGAACCAGTGCCACAGCAGGGGCAGGCCGTCGCGGTCCAGGTCCGGTAACTCGACGTCGAGCAGCGAAGCCAGCGCCTCCGCCGGACCGGGCTGCAGGATTTCCTTCACGTTCGCACCTCCTGGCGGGCACCGAACTCGGCCCGGATCGACTCGTTGTGCGCCCCCAGGGCGGGCACCGGACCCATCACCGGCTCCCGGCCCACGACCTCGACCGGCGGGAGCAACGCCTCCAGCGTCCCGGCGGGGGTTTCCACCGGGCGCCACCGATTCCTCGCGGTCAGCTGCGGATGGCGGGTGAACTGCTCCGGCGTCCGCAGCCGGGCGTTGGCGATCCCGGCGCGCTCCAGCAGGTCTCCGACCTCGTCCGCGGTCAGGCCGCTGAAGGCCTCCTCCAGGATCGCGGTGAGTTCGCCGTCGTTGCCGACACGGTCGTCGTTGGTCCGGAAGCGCGGATCTCGGACCAGTGCCTTCTGTCCCAGCACGTCCCGGCACAGCACGATCCACTCCCGTTCACTTTGGACACTCAGGAACACCCTGTCGTCACCGGTGCGATACGGGCCGTACGGCGAGATCGACGGATGGGCCGCCGCCGTGCGCCGCGGCGGTTCCTGGCCGTAGCGGGAGAAATAGGCGGGCTGGCTCATCCATTCGCCGAGCGAATCGATCATCGCGACGTGCAGGCTCGCTCCCTCGCCGGTGCGCTCGCGGTCGTACAGCGCGGTGAGGACTCCACTGTAGGCGTACATCCCGGTGGCGATGTCGGCGATCGAGATCCCCGCCTTGGCCGGTGTCTCCGGGGTTCCGGTGGACATCACGAGCCCGGTTTCGCACTGCACCAGCAGATCGTAGGCCTTCTTCGTCCGATATGGACCTTCCGGGCCGTAGCCCGAGATCGAACAGTGGATCAGTTCCGGACGTTCCGCGCGCAGCGTCCCGGCGTCGAGTCCGAGCCGCTCCACCGCGCCGGGCGCGAGGTTCTGCAGGAACACGTCCGCCTTGCCGATCATCGCGCCGAGCAGCGTCCGGTCCGCCGGATCCTTGATGTCGAGTTCGATGCTTTCCTTGCCCCGGTTGAGCCAGACGAAGTAGCTCGACTGCCCGTGCACGGTCCGGTCGTAGTCGCGGGCGAAGTCGCCGGCTCCGCGGCGTTCGATCTTGATGACGCGGGCACCGAGGTCGGCGAGCTGGCGGGAGGCGAACGGAGCGGCGACGGCCTGCTCCAGCGCGACGACGGTGATTCCCTCGAGTGGTGGGCGCATACTGCCTTCCTCGGTGTTCAGGACGGGATGCGGTGCCGTTCGATCAGCTGGCGGGCGATCACGCCGCGCTGGATCTCGTTGGTGCCCTCGCCGACGATCATCAGTGGCGCATCACGGAAGTACCGCTCGACGTCGAACTCGGTCGAGTAGCCGTAGCCGCCGTGGATGCGGACCGCGTCGAGCGCGATCTCCATCGCGGCCTCGGACGCGAACAGTTTCGCCATCCCCGCTTCCATGTCCGCGCGTTCGCCCGAGTCGTAGCGTCGCGCCGCGTGGTGCACCAGCTGACGGGCGGCCTCGAGTTTGGTCGCCATGTCCGCGAGGTGGTTTCCGATCGACTGGTGCTGCCAGATCGGCTTGCCGAAGCTCTCGCGTTCCTGGGCGTAGCGCAGGGAATCCTCCAGCGCCGCCCGTCCGACGCCGAGGGCCCGGCAGGCGACCTGGATCCGGCCGATCTCCAGGCCCCGCATCATCTGGGCGAATCCGCGTCCCTCGACCCCGCCGAGCAGGGCCGTGACCGGAGCGCGGAAGCCGTCGAAGGAGAGCTCGCAGCTTTCGACACCCTTGTAACCGAGCTTGGGCAGATCCCGCGAGACCTCGAAACCCGGGCCCTTCTCCACCAGCAGGATGGAGATCCCCTGGTGCGCGGGTTCGGCGGCGGGGTCGGTCTTGCACAGCAACGCGACCAGCTGGGACCGGCGCGCGTTGGTGATCCAGGTCTTGCTGCCGTCGACCACGTACTCGTCGCCCTCGCGGCGTGCCGTGGTGCGGAGTGCCTGCAGATCCGAGCCGCCGCCGGGTTCGGTCAGCGCCATCGTCGCGCGGATCTCACCGGTCGCCATCTTCGGCAGATAGGCGTCCTTCTGCTCCTGAGTGCCATACGTGGCAAGGAGTTTCGCGACGACGGTATGGCCGCCCATCGCACCGGCGAGGCTCATCCAGCCGCGCGCGAGCTCCTCCGTCACCAACGCGTAGCACTGGGCGGAGACCTGGGTCTCGCCCCAAGGCTCGGGCACGGCCAGCCCGAAGACACCCATCGCCTTCATCTGGTCGACGAGCTTCTCGGGATAGGTGTCCGTGTGGTCGAGCTCCCGCGCGACGGGCCGGACCTCGCGATCCACGAACCCGGCCACGAGCGCGACGATCTCGGTCTCTTCCTCGGTCATGTGGTTATCATGAGTGATGATGAGACGGTATGTGAAATACCGAATCATGATGCCCGTATACCGGACCGCGATGAGCAGGGGCGACGGTGGATTTCAAGCAGCTCAAGGCGTTGGTGACGGTCGCCGAGGTCGGCAGCGTGACCCGCGCGGCCGAGCTGCTGCACCTGGTCCAGCCCGCCGTCACCCGGCAGATCCGCACCCTGGAGCAGGAACTCGGGGTGCCGTTGTTCGAGCGGACCCGCCACGGGATGCGCCCGACCGAGGCGGGCGCGACGCTCGTCGAACGTGCCCGGCGGGCACTCACCGAACTCGACCGGGCCCGTGCCGAGCTGGCCCCGAAACCCGGGGTGGTCACCGGCATCGTCACGGTCGGCCTGCTGGAGAGCGCCGCCGAACGGCTCGCCGCGCCCCTGACCACTGAGGTGCTCCGCGAGCATCCGGGGATCGAACTGCGGCTGCTCACGGCGTACTCCGGACATCTCCAGCGGTGGATCGACGACGGCGACGTCGACCTGAGCCTGCTCTACAACCTGACCAGCACACCGTCGCTCAACGTCCGTCCGCTCGTGCGTGAACGGCTGTGGGCGGTCGCTCCCCCGTCGGCAGGGCTCGATCCCGCACGGCCCGTCCCGTTCGCCGAAGTGGCCGCGCATCCGCTGGTCATGCCTTCCGAGGGGCACGCGCTGCGCACGCTCATCGACGGCGCGGCCCGCGAGGCGGGCGCCGAGGCGGACGTCACCGTGCAAACCAACTCCATGACCCTGCAGAAACGCCTCGTCCTCGGCGGGCACGGCTGGACGATCCTGCCCGGCATCGGGATCGCGGCGGACGTCGCGGACGGCACGCTGAGCGCGGCTCCGGTCTGTGAACCGGAGGTTTGGCGCACCGTCGTCCTCGGTACGCCCAGGACGGGGCGCGTCACGCCCGCCGTCGACGCCGTCGCGCGGGCACTGGTCGGACAGATCCACCGGACCGTTCGGGAGGGCGAATGGCCCTCGGCGCGGCTCTGGGAAGAGCGAACAGGAGAAGAATGAGCACGCTCACCGGTAACGCCGTCGCCGCCGACGGGGCCCGGCTGGCCTACCAGTGGCACGGCACGGGCAGGCCGCTCGTGCTGCTGGCCGGGCAGGCGAACGACCACACCTGGTGGGATCGCGCGCGCGGGGACTTCCCGAGCACGATCACCATGGACTACCGCGGTACAGGTGCGAGCGACGCGCCCGATTCGGCTTATTCCACACCGGGTTTCGCGGACGACGTGATCGCGGTGCTCGACGAACTCGGCGTCGGTGAAGCCGATGTCTACGGCACCTCGATGGGTGGCCGGGTCGCCCAGTGGGTCGCCGCGCGGTATCCCGGTCGGGTGCGGCGGCTCGTGCTCGGCTGCACCTCGCCGGGTGGCGCGCACGGCGTCGAGCGATCGAACGATGTGCGGCTGGCCCTGGCGCGGCGGTCTTCCGTGGAAGCACGGGAGACGCTGGAGAACCTGATGTACACCCCCGCCTGGCGAGCGGCCAACCCCGGTCCGTACCGGGTGCTGGGCGCGCGCGGTATGCCGCCGCACGCGGTGCGCGGGCATCTCGTCGCGAGCAACACGCACGACGCCTGGGACGTGCTGCCGGAGATCGCCGCGCCCACCCTGGTCCTGCACGGTGACGACGATCTGCTCGCCCCCGTGGCGAACGCGCCGCTGTTGACGGATCGGATTCCCGACGCGCGCATGCATCTCTTCGCCGGGGCGCGCCATGCCTACTTCGACGAGTGCCGTCCCGAATCGAGCGAGCTGGTGAGCGACTTCCTCGGGTAGACCATGCCGGCCGGGTATGTGCCCATCGCGGATTTCTATTTCTCAACCGCGGGGATCACAGCTCATGATGGTCGGCGTTCCCGGAGCGAAGGAGCTTCCCTTGCCGCACAAGAAATCCGGCGTCGTCGCGAACGTGGTCCGCGGCTGCCTCGGCAACCTGGTCGAGTGGTACGACTGGTTCGTCTACGCCTCGTTCAGCATCTACTTCGCGGCCAGCTTCTTCCCCGAGGGAAACCTGACGGCACAATTGCTTTCGACCGCCGTCGTGTTCGCCGCCGGCTTCCTGATGCGCCCGCTCGGTGGCTGGCTGCTGGGCCTCTACGCGGACAAGTTCGGCCGCCGGTCCGCGCTGACCCTGTCCGTGACGCTGATGAGCTTCGGCTCGCTGGCCATCGCCCTCACCCCGGGCTACGCGTCGATCGGCATCCTCGCGCCCGTGATCCTCGTGGTCGCCAGGCTCGCGCAAGGTCTCTCGGTGGGCGGTGAGTTCGGTTCGAGCGCGACCTACCTGTCCGAGATCGCCACTCCGGGGCGACGCGGATTCTATTCGAGCTTCCAGTACGTCTCGATCACCGTCGGGCAGCTTTCGGCCCTGCTGGTGATGATCGTGATGCAGTCGCTGCTCACCGAAGCGCAGATGTACGCGTGGGGCTGGCGGATCCCGTTCGTGCTCGGGGCCGTCGCCGGACTCGTGGTGATGTACCTCCGCCGCAGCATGGTGGAATCGGAGCATTTCCAGCGCTCCTCGGCCGCCGGCTCACCTTCCCGTGGCGGCCTGCGGGTCCTGCTGCGTGAACACCGTCGCCAGGTTCTCGCCGTCCTCGGGCTCGCCATCGGCGGCACGGTGGCGTTCTACACCTTCACCAGCTATCTGCAGAAGTACATGGTGAACACGGCGGGGATCCCGAAGCCGACCGCTTCGCTCATCGGTTTCGCCGCCCTGTTCCTGTTCATTTTCATGCAGCCCGCCGCCGGCGCCCTTTCCGACCGCTGGGGGCGGCGGCCGGTCATGTTCGGCTTCTCCGTCGGCGGCATGCTGCTGACCGTGCCGATCATGACGCTCGTGGGCAGGACGGGGAATCCGTGGGTGGCCTTCCTGCTCATGCTCACCGCCATGATCTTCCTCAGCGGCTACACCGCCTTGTCGGCCATCATCAAGGCGGAAATGTTCCCCACCAACGTCCGTGCTCTCGGTGTGGGCTTGCCGCACGCGCTGGCGACCGCCGTCTTCGGTGGGCTCTCGGAACCGATCGCGCTGGCCTTGAAGCAGGCAGGGCACGAGAGCGTGTTCTTCTGGTGGGTCACCGGTTGCATCGCGCTGACCTTCGTGGCGACTTTGGTGGTGCGGGAGCCGTCGCGTGACTCTTCGCTGGAGATCGGTGCGGTGACTGTTCGGGATTCTGTTGTGAGGTAGGTCTTGTGGGGCTTGTCGTCGCTGTCGAGGCGGGGCCTTCTTCCGCTGTCACGCGTTGCGCGGGCACCTCGCTGGTGAGTATCGCTGTCTTCCGATCTCGCCGTGGCCGAATTTCGACGACGGGTAGGTGCCGCGTTTCCTCGGCTGGGTCGTCGGATGGTTGCGGCGGGGGGTACCACCACGGCGGTGCGGGCGTTGCCGAATCTCGGCAACTGTTGCTACGGCGACGATTGTACGGAGTCCTGTCCGTGCGCTCAGCCGGCGTCGTATTTCGGCACTGAGCGGGTTCCGTGTTCCGGCAATGGCCGGGCCGCCCCTCAGTCGTGCGATAGCCGTGACAGGCACTGCAACAGGTCGCTGCGAGACACCTCCGCATGGTGCAGCGACCCTGGCTCCGTTGCCGAAATCCGGCAGGTCTGGGTGCCGTGGTCGTTTTCCGGCGACGATCCAGGGTTCGCCTCGGGCGTGTGGCTCGGGCGTGTGGCTCGGGTGGTGGATGTTGGCGTGTGACGGGCGCAGCCACAAGCGCTGCGAGACACCACCGCGTGGCACATCACCTCTGGCCCTGTGGCCGAATTCCGGCGACGGCCCGGACCGACCTCAGGCGCAAGGCTCGGGGCGACGGACATTAGCCGTATGGCGGGCGCAGCCACGAGACACCACCGCATGACACACATCGACCCCGGTACTGTCGCCGAGTTTCGGCAACGAACCCGTACCCGTGCACCATGGCCATTTCCGGTGAGGCCTCGGGTGATAGCCATATGGCGGGCGCGGCCACGGGGCGCCACCGTATGGCACACCGATCTCGGCGCCGTGGCCGAAATCCGGCAACGAAGCCAAACTTGAGGGCCGTCGCCGTTTTCTGGCGACGTTCCAGGGCTTGCCTCAAGCGCGAGTCCAAGGGGTGGCTGACGTCAGCCTTATGCTTGGTTCCGTAG
>NZ_JBVHDI010000040.1:0-28223 GCF_055563465.1 Amycolatopsis sp. NPDC000009 | reverse complement strand
ACAAGTCACCAATCATCGCCATCCGTACCCGAAACCGGCCAGAAGAGCCTCGAACACCCGTGTCCACCTGCGGAAATGCTAAGTAAGTGGCATTGTCCCAAGGGGGGCGACCCCGAGTCCAGTCTACCGGCGATGAGTGCGCGGAAGGGCTGCTCGGCGGAGTTGTCCACAGGTGACGATGGTTGTGGACAACTCCTGTGGGGAACTGAAGGACGCCGTAGCCACATCGCACGCGTCGGAAGTCAGCCCGCCCCCAGACACAGGAAGGGGCGCCGCAGCGGATCGGCGGCGGTCGCTTCCGCGAGTGCCTGAGCGGGCGCGGTCCCCGAAGCCAGCCGACGGTGCAAGTCGGACATCGCGGCGGCGGCGGCCTTGTCGCCGACCCGCGCGATCGCGCCGATGACCGTCCGCGAACCACTGGCGAGCAGCGTCCCGGCGAAACCGAGCGCCTCCTCGCCGGGCCGGATGTGACTCATCGCGAGTTCGCACGCGGCCAGCACCACCCGTTCCGGCGGCTTCGCGAGCCGGGCTGTTTCGTGCGCGTACAACGGGCCGTCGACCAGCTCCAGCCGCGAGAACAGCGCGTTCGCCGGTTCGTGCGCGCCGTGCGCGACCAGATGCGCCATCCCCGAACCGTCCAAAGCGGACAGTACGGTGTCGCTGGTCGCGTCCTTCCCGTCGACGAGCCGGGCCTGCGGGTACACGGTCCGCAGGTTCCGCACCTCACCGACCGAACCCGGCACCCCCGGGCCGCCGGCGAGCAGGACCGGTCCGGAGCTCCGCCGCCCGGACGCGGACACCCAGGCGGTCGCCGACGGCGCGATCGACACCGGATGCCCGTGCAGCGACGGCAAAGCACCCCACGGCAACGCGTACAGCGAGCCGATCGGCACGATGATCAGCTCGCGGTTCTCCAGCGTCTTCGCCAGCGACGCCGAGATCAGCTTGTCCAGTTTGTCCGCCCGGCGCCGCGCTGAACCGGTGACGACGTCGACCAGCGGCGCGGGCAGGTTGTCCGGGGCCAGCGCGTCGAGGTCCGCGTGCAACTGCCGTGCGGTCTCGACGATCTCCGCGAGCGGCCCCAGCTTCAGCAGCCGGAACCGGCCGCGGTCGACCACCACCGCGTACAAGGTGTCGCGATACCCCATCAGGCTGACCAGCACGCGATCGCCGAGCCGCTCCACCACCTCTTCGGGTGTCGAGACCGGGCGCGGACGACCCCATTGGCTGGTGTACCACCCGAGCCGCGTCGCCTCCCGCTGCAGACGGTCGTAGCGCTCCTCGAGCTTCCCGACCGGCTCACCGGACAACCGCCGCGCCTGGATCGTCCCCTGCACGTGCCGCATCTCGTTGATGTGCCGGGCGAGCGCGGGGTCCTCGATCAGCGGGAGCGGTTCGTAGCGGTACACCTGCGCGCGCGTGCGTTCCAGCCACGCGAACAGGCTCTTCGCGCCGGCGCCGCTGCGCCTCGCCTTCTTGAGCACCAGCGTGAGCGCGAGTTTGCCCAGCTCCTCACCGTGCGCCGCCGTCCCGCAGACGAGGTCCAGCCCGCCCATACGGTCGCGGATCTGCCCGAGTTCCGCGAGCCCGGCCCGCGCCTGCGCGAGGGCCGAACGCGGCCGATGCGACGCCACCGCGAGTTCGGCCCGGCACAACCGCAGCTGCATCCGGTGGTCGATCGGCGTGGTCTGCCGCGGTTTCGGTACCTGCGCCAGGAGTTCCTGCGCGGCGACCGTCTCATCGCGACGGATCAGCAGCCGCACCGCGAACATCCGGGCCGCGCCCGCCTCGTCGCGCAGCCCGAGCCCGGCCAGCCGGATGGCGAGATCGGCCAGCCGCTCCGGCAGTTTCGCGGCCGGTTTCTTCTCCCGGTCCGCCAAGACCTTCACCGCGTCCGCGCGCAGCCGGGTCAGCTCGGCGATCTCCGCCCATCGGCCGTTGCCGCGCCGGAGGAAGCTCCGCCGCGCGGACGTCGCGAGTTTCTTCGCGAGGACGTGGTCACCCTCCAGGATGGCCGCCCCGGCTCGCGCGACCTCCGCTTCCGCGACGAGATGGTGCGCACCGTTGTCCCGGAGTTCGGGGATCGCCTCGTCGAGGTGTCGCGCCGCCTCCTCGGCGAGCCCGGCGGTGAGCAGGGCCTTCGCCTGGTCGAGCCGGACGAGCGGCAGTGAGCCGGGCCCGTCGGTGACGAAGATCGAAGCCGCGTGCTCGTAGTGCCGGAGCGCTTCGGGGATGTCGCCGAGCAGCTGGGCGTGGTCACCCAAGTTGTGCCGGATCTTCCCTTCGAGCATCCGGTGCCCGTGTTCGACGGCGATGTCGAGCGCGGCGACGAGGTCGGCGTGCGCCGCGTCCGGATTGCTCATCTGGAGATGCAGCCAAGCCCGGTTCACCAGGTTCCGGGTGAGCAGGAGGCTGTGCTTCGCCGCTTCCGCGACGAGGTTCGGCATCGCGGCGTTGTACAGCGCGAGCGATTCGTCCAGATGCCCGGACCGCATCAGCACCACGGCTCGCTGGAGCACGACGGTGAAGCTCAGCTCGCGTCGGATATCGCCTTCCGGCAACTGGAGCCGAACCTGTTCCGCCTCGGAGAGCCGGGCGAATCCGTCCTGTTGGGACGCGACCTCCGCCTCCGCGGCCGCCAGGCTGATGAGGATGCGGACGCGGATCGCCAGCCGTTCGGCACTGCTGGACTCGACCGGCCCGAGGCGCGCCAAGCCACGCTGCAGCAACCGGATGGCCGCGCCCGGACCGTGATCGGAGGCCGCGGCCCTCGCTTGACGGTGCAGATCGGCCGCCGCCTCGGCTACGGGATCGACGACAGGAAGCTGCACGGGCACACGCACTATGGGAGCACACCCGCGCCGCATAACGGAACAGCCGTCCGGTTACAGCACCACTGTCGGGGTCACGACGGTCCGGCGACAGGTCACGTCGCCGAGGTGGATCACGATCTGGGTGGTGCCCTGGGGGACGTTGTCCAGCACGAACCGGCCTCCCTCGTCGGCGGTGGTGGAACTCGTGCCGTGCTCGGCGACGCGAACCTCCACTCCGTACTCGCCGGCGGGCACGAGCCAGCCGTCGATCCGGTGCTTCTTGCCGATCTTGGTGAGGTTGATCATCACGGTCAGATCGCTGACGGTGAAGGTGATCGTGCCGGTGTCGCTGCCACGAACGCCCGCGGTGGCGTCCATCCGTTCCCAGCGGGCGACCTCGACGTCGAGGTTTTCGAGCGCGAGCGCGAACTGAACCCGCTGCACCAGGTCTCCCGGTGGCGGGTCCAGTTCGTCCATGAAGCGCCCGATGTCGGCGAGCAAGGCCTCATCGCCCGGGGAGGTCATCTCCCCCGGCGTCCCGAGGTCGTTCATCGGCTTCCCCCTTCGTGGGCCAGCAGGTCGCGCATCGATTCGAGGCAACGGCCCCTGGTCGGGCCGACACTTCCGCGCGGCATACGGAGTGCTTCGGCGACCAGTTGGTATTCGGCCCGCCCGGCGAGCACGGTCAGCCGAAGGAGCTGCTGACAGCGGTGCGGCAGGCGGAGGAAGGCGCGCCAGACCCGGCGATCCCGGTCGGCGCGGACGGCTTCCTCCTCGGGGGCCGGGTGGGTGCTCTCCATGCTTTCGGCCAGCTCGTCGGTCAGCGGGACGGGCTGAGCGCGGCGGCCGAAGGGGTGCTGCGCTTCGCGCCTGGTGGTGGTGATCAGCCACGCGGCGAGCGCCTTGGGATCGCGAAGTTTGTCGAGCTGGCTGAACAGGGCGAGCCATACCGTCTGGACCACGTCCTCGGCGGTCAGGCGGTCGAGCCCGTTCGCGCGCGCGACATGCCACACGAGCGGGGTCAACTCGTGCACAAGTCTGTCCATCGCCTGGCGGTCACCGGCCCGCGCCGCGCGCATGCAGGCGGCATGCAGGTCGGCACCGGTCAGTCCTTCCCACGGCGGGTCTACCTCGGTCGTTTGCACGTCGGTCACCGTATCTGCCCCACTTCGGACGTGTCTTCGTGTCGGCGCTGGCAGTATCGCGGGCCTTTCGGGGGAAAGGAGCGTGCAAGAGGCTCTGGGATACATCAAGTCACTAACTTTTTTGTCGAATTTCTGTCGTCCCCCTCGGTCTGGGATGAAGGACAAAGGCACCGGCCGGCGCGAGTAGGTGTGGACTGCGCACCGGCCGGTCCTTTTTCCCTCCCCCCGGGCCCGCTCCCCAACGGGCCCGCGTCCGGGCGTCCCCCTCCCCCGAAGGAGCACCCGGAGGCAATGCCCGGAGGCCCCCTCGGCCTCCGGACATCACCCGTCCGTGTTAATTCAGTTCACCGGCGGATTGGTGCCGTTCGGGTCCCAGTTGCCGTCCGGGCTGGTGCCGGGACGGGGCGGGACCGGCGCCGTGATCGGCTTCCGCTTCGGGGTCGTCTCTTCGAGGTCTTCGGTGGCCGTGGCCTCGTCGTCGACGGGCGCGGTGTTGGTCTCGGTCGTCATCGGGTGTCCCTCATTTCCTCGACTGCTCCATAGGACGCAACGAGGCTGCCACCAGATACACGCAGAGCCAGCTTTTTCGCGGAAATTTCTCGATCTGTGGCAGGAGGGTGACCTGATCAGCGCTTTTGCCGCGAAATGGTGCCGCTGAGTAGTCGCCGGCTCACGTCCGCGAGCTGTTCGGCCCAGCGCCGGTAGCCCTCGGGGCCGGGGTGGAAGCGGTCCTCGGCGAACGTCGCCGGGTCCAGCATCGCGGCGGGCATCGGGACGTGGACGACGCCGGGCACCAGCGCCAGCCGCGCGGCCGCGGCGTCGAGGACGGCCGACCGCGCGCCGAGGACGTCCCGCAGCGGACGAGGCAGCGAGGGGAACCGGCCCATCGGCGGCACACCCGCGAGCACGACCGGGACCGGGCCCACCCGGCGCCGCACGGCGACGACGAGGTCGAGCAGGTCACGCCGGTAGCGCGTGGCCGAATGCAGTTCGATCGTGTCGTTGACACCCAGCGCGATCACCACGAGGTCGGCGGGTTCGAGCAGCGGCAGCAGTTCCTCGCGCGCCACGCGCGCGTTGGCGCCGGTCTTGCCGATGGCCTGCCAGGCGACCGCGCCGCCGTCCCGCGCGAGTTCGTCCGCGAGCCGTCCGGTCAGTGCCTCGGCGTGGGTGGCCGCGCCGACGCCGTCCACGGTGGATTCGCCGAGCACCGCGAGCCGCACCGGGCGGCCGTCGCCCTTCACGAATCCGGTGACCGGCCCCGCGGCGCCGGGCAGCCTGGGCGTCGTGCGGCGCACCCGGACGGCTTGCGCGAGCAGGATCGGGGCGAGCACCACCGCACGGCTGATCACCCCGCGACTCTACTTCCGCGTTTCGTCCTCTGGATGCGATCGTTGCGCACGCGACAACCGCATTGAGAGGACGAAACGCGGGGGTCAGCCCTGGGCGATCGAGACCGTCTGGCGGATGAGCGAGTCGTCGGCGGCCGCGCGGAGCAGGTAGTCGGCGACGTCGGCGCGGTTGATGCTGTAGCTCCCTCGGACGTTGCCGTCGGTGCGGGCGGCGATCGCGCCGGTGTGCGGCCCGTTCAGCAGGCGCGGCGGACGCACGATCGTCCAGTCGAGGTCGCTCGCGCGCACGATCCGTTCGGCGGCGACCATGTCCGCGAAGGCGTGCCGGAGGAACCTGCCAAGGATCGGCTTGACGACGTTCCTGGTGAAGAAGGCGTCGCCGTCGACGAACGGGCCGCTGGCACTCACCAGGAGCAGCCTCCGCGTGCCCGCCGACCCGAGCGCGGCGACCGCGGCGTGCGCCCCGTCGGTGACGATGGTCGTCGGGTTGCGGTCGCGGGCGCCGAGCGCCGAGATCACCACGTCGCGCCCGGACACCGCCTCGGTCAGGGCGCCGTGCTCGGACAGCTGGGCGACGACGACCTCCAGCAGTTCGCCTTCGGCGTGCAGGCGGGACGGGTCGCGGACGACCGCCGTGACGTGGTGCCCCGCGGCCAGCGCCTGCTTGACGATTTCGGAGCCGACTCCGCCCGTGGCACCGAGAACAGTGAGCTTCATGGTCACGCCTTCCTGGGTTAGTGAACACTCACCCACTATGGTGAGTGTTCACTAACCACTTGTCGAGCGAACGCTGAGAAGCCCTCAGGAGCGAACATGGGAAGCCGCGAGGAGATCGTCGCCGCGGCGGCGAAGGTGATGCGCGAGCAGGGTTACGCGCACGCCACGACGAAGGCCATCGCGCGGGCGGCCGGTTACTCCGAGGCGTTGCTGTACAAGCATTTCAAGGACAAGACCGAGATCTTCATGAGCGTGCTCACCGAGCAGCTGCCCGCGCTCGGGACGACCTTGGACGAGCTGATGAGGCGCGCGGCGGACTCCCCGCTCGTGGAGAATCTCGCCCGGCTGGCGCGGATCACGCTGTCGTTCTATCTGGAGAGCTTCCCGATCGCGGTGTCGCTGTTCTCCTCGCGGGAGCTGCTCGCGACCCATCGGGAACGGGTCACGAACAGGGCGGGCGGGCCGGACGTCCCGCTGGTGCGCCTTTCCGCGTACTTGGGTGAAGAGGTCCGGCTCGGCAGGGTCCGCGAGGACGCGGATCTGGACGCGGCGGCGTCACTGTTGCTCGGCGCCTGTTTCCAGTACGCGTTCCTGGCGTCCTTCGAGGACCGTGAGCCGTCCCCGGAAGAGCTGGACCAGTGGGCGGAAAGGCTGGCGGCGACGTTGACGCGAGCCCTCTGACCTACTTGCCCTTTTCGGCCCGCATCTCGTGCCACTTCGCGTACATGTCGTTGAGCTCCTTGACCATGAAGCTCAGGAAGTCCCGCATCTCCGCGACCCGCTCGCCCGCCGGGGTGTCCTCACCCAGCGCCGAAACGCCCTCGTCGGCCGCGTCCCGCCACATGGTGATCATGCGGTCGCGCTTCATGAAGGTGGCGTACCAGAGGTCGTCGAAGAGCCGGTAGTGGTCGCGACGTGAGCCGGGTTCGCGTTCCTTGGCGACCAGCCCGATCTGTTCCAGGTATCGCACGGCCCCCGAGATCGCGGCGGGGCTCACCGAGAGCTGGTCGGCCAGCTCGGCCGCGGTGAGGCGGCCGGCGTCGGTGGTCATCAACGCGGCGAACACCCTGGCGGGCATCCGCTGCATCCCGATCTGGGAAAGCGTGAGGCCCAGATGCTCCACGTAACGGCGGACGGCGTCCTCGTCTCTCTGGGTGCTCGAAGCACTCTCAGGCGTCGTCGTCATGGACTCATCCTCTCTTACATCCCCCAGAGTGATCACACCATCCATATGTTTTCTTAACTTCACAACTTCGTGAAATCACTGTACCTTCAGCTCCATGGAAAACGCCATCTCCATCTCCGGCCTCCACAAATCCTTCGGCCGGACCAAGGCTTTGGACGGCCTTGACCTGCAGGTACCCGTTGGGGAGGTGCACGGCTTCCTCGGCCCGAACGGCGCCGGGAAGTCGACCACCGTCCGGGTCCTGCTCGGCTTGCTCCACGCCGACTCGGGCGATGTCCGCCTGCTTGGCGGCGACCCCTGGAAGGACGCGGCGAGCCTGCACCGGCGCCTCGCCTACGTCCCCGGCGACGTGAACCTCTGGCCCAACCTGTCCGGCGGTGAGGTGATCGATCTGCTGGGGCGGCTGCGGGGCGGGCTCGATCAGCGCCGCCGCAAGGATCTGATCGAGCGGTTCGACCTCGACCCCAGGAAGAAGGGGCGCACCTACTCCAAGGGCAACCGGCAGAAGGTCGCGATCGTGGCCGCGCTGGCCTCGCACGTGGACCTGCTGATCCTGGACGAGCCGACCTCGGGCCTCGACCCGTTGATGGAAGCCACCTTCCAGTACGCGATCCAGGAGGAACGCGAGCAGGGCCGCACGGTGCTGCTTTCGAGCCATATCCTCGCCGAGGTCGAGGCGCTCTGCGACAAGGTCAGCATCATCCGCAACGGGCACACCGTCGAGACCGGCACGCTGGCCGAACTCCGGCACCTCACCAGGACGTCGATCTCCGCCGAACTCGCCGGCCCGCCGAACGGGCTGACCAAGCTGGAGAACATCCACGACCTCAAGGTCGAGGGCAACCGGGTCCGCTTCGACGTCGAAACCCGCTCCCTCGACGACGCGCTGCGCCGGCTCACCCAGGTCGGCGTCCGCAGCCTGACCAGCCAGCCGCCGACGCTCGAAGAGCTGTTCCTCCGCCACTACACCACCGAAGCGAGCGCGAAATGACCGCGACGCTGGACCGTCCCCTGGTCGCCGGACCGGCGCACGGACTCGTCGGCACCTGGCACCTGACCAGGCTGGCGCTCCGACGGGACCGGATCGTCCTGCCGATCTGGATCGTCCTGCTCGGGATCATGCCTTCGACGTCGTCGGGGACGTTCCAAACGCTGTACCCGACCGCCGCCGAACGGGCCGGGCTCACCGCGAGCATGAGCTCGAACCCGTCGCTTTCGCTGATCTACGGCCCCGCCTTCGACCTCTCGACCGCGGGCGGGTTCACCGCGTGGCGGCTCGGCGGGTTCCTCGCCCTGATCGCCGGGCTGATGGCGGTCTTCACCGTCACCCGGCACACCCGCGCCGAGGAGGACTCCGGCCGCGCGGAACTGCTGGCCTCCGCGGTGGTCGGCCGGTACGCCCTGCTGACCGCGGGCGTGCTGGTGTCCGCCGGCGCGAGTGTCCTCATCGGAGGGGTCGAGACCGGGCTGATGATCGGCGCGAAACTGCCCGTCGGCGGCTCGATCGCGCTCGGCGCCGCCACCGCGGCGACCGGGCTGGTCTTCACGGCGGTCGCGGCGGTGGCCGTCCAGGTCGCCGAGTATTCGAGGACGGCCAACGGGATCGGCGCCACCGCCGTCGGGGTCGCGTTCCTGCTGCGTGCCGTCGGCGACTCGACCTCGGACGCGACCTGGGTCTCCTGGCTTTCCCCGATCGGGTGGGCGCAACAGATCCGGCCGTTCGCCGGCGAACGCTGGTGGGTCTTCCTGCTGCCGCTGGCGGCGACCGCGGTCGTCGGCGCCGCCGGATACGCGCTGCTCCCGCGACGCGACGTCGGCACCGGCATCATCCCGCCTCGTCCAGGCCCCGCCGAAGCGGCGGCGTCGCTGCGCAGCCCGTTCGCGTTGGCGTGGCGGCTGCACCGGGGACCGTTGATCGGCTGGCTGATCGGCACGGCGGTCTGCGCCGCGGTGTTCGGCTCGGTGGCGAGCGGCATCGGTGACGTCGTCGGGGAAAGCCAGCAGGCGAAGGAGATCTTCACCCGGCTGGGCGGCACGGACGCGCTGGTCGACGCCTTCATGGCCGCGATGGCGGGCCTGTTCGCCATGGTCGTCGCGCTCTACGGTGTGCAGTCCGCGTTGCGGCTCCGCGCCGAGGAGACCGCGGTGCGGGTCGAGCCGCTGCTCGCGACGAGCGTGGGCAGGCTGCGGCTCTTGGGAAGCCACCTCGTGTTCACGTTCGGCGGCACGGCGCTGATGATGGTGGTCAGCGGTGTCCTTTTAGGACTGTCGAACGGGATGCGGGCGGGCGGCGCCGGTGACGCGATCGGGGACATGGTGCTCGCTTCGCTGGCACAGCTTCCGGCGGTGTGGGTCATCACCGGCCTCGCCGTGACGCTCTTCGGCCTGGTGCCGAAGTTCTCGACGGCGGCGTGGGCGATCGCCGGGCTGGCGTTGCTGCTCAGCCTGTTCGGCCCGGTGCTGAACCTGCCGCAGGCGATCGTGGACGCCTCACCGTTCTCGCACGTACCGAAACTGCCCGCCGCGGAGTTCACCGCGACACCGCTGGTCTGGCTGACCGGGGTCGCCGCGGTCGCGCTCGTGGCCGGGCTCATGGGCTGGCGGCGTCGCGACGTCGGCTAGCCACAGGGGAAAACCGTGAAGGCCGCCCGACGGGGTGGGCGGCCTTCACGGTACTTGCCGTACTTCGCCGCCGGGCGTCACGACCAGTTTCGCGACCGGGACGCCGCCTCCGCACGCCTTCTTTATCGGATAGGCGATCACCGGAGTCACGTCGAGGACGTGGGGCTTTCCGTCGTCGAGGGTCACCGTGGTCCGGACCGGCGTGGTCGGCAGTCCCTTGGTCGGGATGAAGACGTACTCGCCGCCGGGCGCGGACTCGGTCACGCAGGTTCCGGCCCAGCACAACTCCAGCGACACGCGGGTGACTTCCGGTGGGACGTCGAGGGATATCCCCTCTGACAGGCCGATGGCCGCACATGCCTCCTCGCCGGAATGGCACGCGGTCACGGTCGCGAGCAAGAGCACGAAAACGGGTAGCCGCCGCATACCTGGTCAGACGACGCGAAGGGCCGTCCGCGTTGCCTCAGTCGCTGCGGAACCCCGTGGTCGTCGACGGCGGCAGCGTCGTCGAGGTGGGTGAAGGCGTCACGGTCCTGGTCACCGTGCGCGGCGCCGGCGTCCTGGTGCGGGTGACGACGAGCGGTTCCGGCGCGCTGCCCGGCACGGTCACCGTGACCGGCCCGACCGAACGGGACGTCGTGACCGGGGAAGGGGTCGTGCCGACTTCGTACACGCGGCGCTGCGGCTCGCGGCCCGCCACCAGGAGGGCGGCGACGAGCAACCCGGTCGCGAGGCCGGCGATGGCCGCGACCGTGACGGAACCCTGGCTCGACATCCGGCACCCCTCAGTAAGCACTGTCATGCGAAGCGCAGGTACGAGGACTACTCGTGTCGATCTTACGTTTTGTCACGTTGCGTGCGCAATCCGTCGACAACGATCCGCACGAGATGGCGTTCTTCGAGCGAATACCGTTCCGCGGCCAGGCATCCCGCGATCAGGGCGCGCAGGTCGTCGCCGTCGATGTCCTCGCGGACCGCGCCCGCGGCCTGTGCCCTGGTCAGCAGCGCCTGCGACGCGGCCCGGAAGTCGTTGCCCGCGCTCGCCTTGAAACCCAGCCCGGTCGTCTCGGCGAGCGCGTCGCAGAGGGCCCGATTGCGCGATGCCTGCTGGACGACGCGCTTGAAGAAGCCGAAGAACGCTTCGCCGGGGTCTTCGGCGGTCAGCAGTTCGCGCGCTTCCCCCGCGAACTGTTCGAGCCGGTCCACCACGACGGCCTGGAAGAGCGCTTCCTTACTGGGGAAATGCCGGTAGACCGTACCCGCGCCGACACCGGCGATACGGGCGATCTCGTCGAGGGGGACGGCGAGGCCGTCGACGGCGAACGCCTCTTCGGCGGCCGCGAGCACCTTCGCTCGGTTGCGGCGCGCGTCGGCGCGCAGCACGGGCTTGTCCACTGTTCCCCCTCCTCAACCGGGTCCGGCGTTCCGATTCAACGCCGCCGCCGACGAGGGCATTCCTCACTGCACCGCGGTCTGCGTGCCCTCCGGCGGGAAAAAGCCCTGGACGGTGGTGAACAGGTACTCCCAGACGCCGGGGATCAGCACCACCGCGGCGACCGCGAACACCGGGAAGATCAGCCGGTTCTCCACCTTCTTGCCGGTGCGGAACCGCAGCGGTTTCGGCGGCCGGATCTCGTACCAGGTCTCGCCCGCGATCGGGATCGGGAACAGGAACGGGCAGCCGGACTCGGTCAGCGCGTCGCCGAGGCAGTGCACGAAACACCCGGCCGCGACGGCGATGCCGAGCCAGCCGGAGATCTCCGCGAGTTGCGCCGCCTTGTCCGGCGGGGCGGTCCACACCCACCAGCCGACCGCGGCGCCGCTGACCGGCAGGAGCCAGTCGCCGAGCGCGCCTTCGGCGAGCAGCAGGCCGAGGACGACGACACCGAACACCGCCCACGGGCCGCCCTCGGCGGTGCCCCAGGAGGTCAGGAAGCCGAGGCCGACGGCGAACAGCACGGTATGCGAGAGATGACGGTGCTTACCGGTGACCTTCTCGTCCCGAGGCCCCTTGGTCAGCGCGTAGAGAGCCGCCGAAACCCGGCGGAGCAGCCAGGAGATCGCGCCGGTGAACCAGCCGAGCAGTTTCGACGCGCGAGCGCCCGGGTGGTCGAGGTCGGGCAGGAGGGCGAATCCGGCGGTGGTCGCGGCGAACACGACCGCCTGATGCACCGTGCCGGCCCCGACGACGGGTGCGAGCGCGAGACCCGCGCACCAGCCGGTCAGGGCATGCGTCCGCCCCATCATCGTGCAGCAGCCCCCAGGTGTCGCGGATCACGAGCCCACGACCGTAGCGGGGGTTCAGGCGGGGGGCTCCTCCGACACGCTGAGGTGCTCGGCGACGCCGGTGAGCTCGATCACTCGGCTCACCTGCGGGCTCGGTACGAGTTCGAGCTCGACCTCCCTCTCGGCGGCCTGACGCTGTGCCTGGAGCACCACGTTCAGGGCCGAGGAGTCGAAGAACGTCACGCCGGTCAGGTCGGCGACCACCCGACCCGACGGTTTGCCGGTGATCAGGGCCCCGAGGGTCTCCTGAAGCTGCGGGCTCGTCAGCAGGTCGAGCTCACCGGTGACCACCACACGCGGTTCAGACGCGTCGGCGTCCAGCGTGATGCTGAAACCGGGCGGCGTGGTGTTCTGGTCCGCTGCGGGCATGCACATTCTCCTCATCAGGTGAGAACCGACGCTCAGCGCCGGAACGCGCCTGTGGTCTCAAGCGACGGCCGCGCCCAGTCCGGACACGGACGCACGCTCTTCTTCGGCGGGTAGGCGTGGCTGTCCCCGCAACGACAGTCCCAACCCTAACCCAGTACGGACGGGGCGCCACGATCGCCGTCGCGCGCGTCGCCGACCGGTGCCCGGGACGCGCTCAATGCGCGGTCAACGCCTTGCGCCCGGCGCGGCGTTCGCGGAGGAACAGCTCGCGGCGCTCGATCTCGCCCAGACCACCCCAGATGCCGTACGGCTCCTGCACCGCGAGCGCGTGCTTGCGGCACTGCGCCAGCACGGGGCAGGTGTGGCAGATGGCCTTGGCCCGCGATTCGCGCCGCTCGCGAGCCGAACCTCGCTCGTTGTCCGTGTGGAAGAACAAGCTGCTGTCGGCGCCTCGGCACGACCCACGGAGCTGCCAGTCCCACTCTTCCGCCACCACGTTCGGCAGCCGGCTCACGTCAGCCATGTCGGTCCCCGCCTTCCCAGGAGATCGTTTGTCGCCGGTTACATGCCCGCCCCCTGCGCGGCTCAAACGTGGGTTTGGTTTGCTCACACCCAGGGCATCTGACGGATCGGCAGTGCAGCTGGAGAGAGGAACACACGTGGTGGACAACACCCCGCCCGATGGGGAGGGCGCTCAACTCATCGAGGTACGCACGGCCGCGGTACCGCACGTGGTACCGACTCTCCGGACGATCGTCGCCGACATCGCGATGCGCCAGGACTTCGACCTGGACGCCGTCGAAGATCTCCGGATGGCGGTGGACGAGGCCTGCTCCATGCTGCTCCCCTCGGCCGCCGACGGGCATCTGACCTGCGTCTTCTCGTGGAAGGACGGGCGGATCGAGGTGACCGTCTCGGTGCTTTCGGACTCTCCGGAACCCGACGACGAGACCGGTCTGTCCTGGCAACTGCTCACCGCGCTGGCGACGTCCGCGCGGCGGAGTGTCACCCCGGCCGACGGCGGCTACCTGTCCAGGGTGGAGCTCATCCGGGAGAGCGAGGCGGCCCGGCCGTGACCGAACCCGTCGAGCAAGACGGCGCGGACGTCCCGGCCCTGTTCGAGCGCATGTGCGCGCTGCCACAGGACTCCCCCGAGCGTGAGACGCTGCGGGACGAACTGGTGCGCGCGCATCTCGAACTCGCGCGCAATCTGGCGCGCAAGTTCCGCAACCGGGACGAGTCGATGGAGGACCTGGTCCAGATCGCGACGATCGGGCTGATCCACGCCGTCGACCGGTTCGACCCCGGCCAGGGCAGCGACTTCCTGGCCTTCGCGGTCCCCACCATCTCCGGCGAACTGCGGCACCACTTCCGGGACAACAGCTGGTCGGTGCGGGTGCCGCGGCGGCTCAAGGAACTGAACGCGAACATCTCCGCCGTGCGCGAGGAACTGACGGTCCGGCTCTCCCGCGCGCCGAAGCCCAGTGAGATCGCCGCCCATCTCGGTGTCCCGATCGACGAGGTCTACGAGGGTCTCCGGGCCGGCCAGGGCCGGTACGGCGCCTCGCTGGACAACCTCCTGGAGAACTCGGCGCACACCCGCTTCGGCGAGGCCGACGCCAATCTGAGCCAGGCGGAGCTGCGCGAGGCGCTGCGGCCGATGCTGGAACGGCTGCCCGACCGCGAGCGCAAGATCGTCGCGCTGCGGTTCGGGTCCGGGATGAGCCAGTCGGACATCGCCCGCCGTGTCGGTGTTTCCCAGATGCAGGTGTCAAGGTTGCTGGCCGCCACGCTCAAGAAACTGAGGGAAGGACTGACCGAGACCGAACTCACGGACGGGGCCTGATTCGACCTCGGCCCTTGTGGGTATCAGGGAGGCGAACAGCGGATCTGGGAATCTCTCGTGAGGGGAGGTGCGGAACCATGACGATGTCCAAGACGCGATCGGAGGGCTCGTTGCCGGTGGTCTCCCTCCCCCTGCCGGTCGAGGTGACGGCGCCCGCCGTCGCGCGGCAGGCGGTGCGAGCGACTCTGGCGGGCTTCGGGCTCGAAGGGCCGGCGGTCGACGACGTGCTCCTGGCGACCTCCGAGCTGGTCACGAACGCCTTCGAGCACGGCGAGAAGCCCGACAGGCTCGAAGTCGAATACTCCGACGGCAGGCTCACCCTGCGGGTCTTCGATTCCGGCACGAACCGGCCGAAGCTGAAGGAGCCGTCGCCGATGGCGGCGCGCAGCCGCGGTCTCCAGCTGGTGCACGCGTTGTCCGACGACTGGGGCCATGAGCTCTGCTCCGGCGGGAAGTACGTCTGGGCGGTCTTCAGTCTTGATCGGGCCGACGCCCCAGCTTGAGCGCGGCGTCCGTTTCGGCGATGCGTTCCCGGAGCGATTTCCGCTCCAAGGCCTCGACGGCGGCGACCAGCACTTCCCTGAGCGGGTACGGCAGTTCGGCTTCCAGCTGCGCGGCCGCGGCGCTGGTCGCCGCCCACTCGGCTTCGAGCGTCGGCATCAGCCGCCGCGTCTTCTCGGTCAGCGAAACGATCCGCTGCCGGGCGTCGGTCCCTGGCCGGAGCGAGACGAGGTCCTGACGCGCCATCTGCGCGATCGTCTGGCTGGCCGCGGAATGGGTCACGCCGACTTCGGCGGCCAGGTCGCGGATGGGCAGCGGCCCGTGGTCGACGATCGCGCGGACGAACGGCGTGAACCGCGGGCGATAGTCCCCCAGCCCGATGTCCTCGAAGAACGCGGCGACGTCCGCCTCGGTCACGTCGAGGACGTGCCTGAGCAAAGTGCCCATCCCTCGTTCGCGCGGCGGCCTCCCCACCAGCGGATCATAACGACATAATCGCCGGATGACGCCCGAAGAGCTGCTGACGACCACCCGGACCGTCCGCAAACGACTGGACCTGACCCGGCCGGTGCCTCTCGAACTGGTCAAACACGCCCTGCAGGTGGCGCTGCAAGCGCCGAGCGGGTCGAACACGCAGCGGTGGCACTGGCTCGTGATCACCGATCCCGGGCAGCGGGCCGAGCTCGGGAAGCTGTACCAGCGGGCGTGCCGCGACTACCTGGATTCCCCGCGAGCGGCGGGGAAACTGTTCGCGGACGACCCCGAACGGTCGAAGGTGCAGAAGCGCGTCGGCTCCAGTGTCGAGTACCTGGCCGACAAGATGGGCGAGGTACCCGTGCACGTCGTCCCGTGCCTGGAGACGAACAGCGCCGAGCTGCCCGCCGGCAACCAGGCCGGTCTGTGGGGGAACCTGCTGCCCGCGGTCTGGAGCTACATGCTCGCGGCGCGGGCCGTCACGCTCGGCACCGCGTGGACGACGCTGCACCTCGCGTACGAGAAGGAGGCCGCGGAGATCCTCGGCCTGCCGGAGAACGTGCACCAGGCCGCGCTCATCCCGACGGCGTTCTACACCGGCGACACCTTCAAGCCCGCCGCGCGTCAGCCGCTCGAAGAGGTCATGCGGCTGGATCGCTGGTGAGGTAGGACTCCAGCCGGTCCGCCAGTTCCTCGGGGTGGCTCAAGGGCACGGAGTGGGAGCCGTCGATTTCGTCGGGGGCGAAGCCGAGCCTGTCCTGGACGACCCGGCGCTGGAACTCGGGCGTGAAGAAGCGGTCTTCGCGCCCGATGAGCACCTTCGTCGGGACGTCCGGCCACTCGTCCAGCGGCCACGGCTGTCCCCATTCGGCGCTGACCTGGTCCCGGGCGTGCGAGCCCGCCTCCGCGACGATGGCCGCGGGGACGCCGTTGTAGAACTTCTCCTCGTCGGTGAGGCCCTCGGCGTCCTCGAAACCCGTGTTGCCCCACCAATCCCCCGGTGTCTCGCCCGGTTTCGGGATCATCGGGGTCAGCATCACGAGCAGCCGCGCCGAAAGCTTCCCGGCGGCGATCGGCGCGGTGAAGCCGCCGTAGGAATGGCCCAGCACCACCAGGTCCTCACGGTCGCCGACCGCGTTCACGACGGCGTCGACGTGCTCCGGGAAACCGGCCTTCTCGTCGTCGATCGGCAGGTTCACCGCGACGACGTCGTGCCCGCGGCCGGTCAGCTCCGCTTCGAGGAGGTGGAAGTCCCAGGCGCTGCCGCCCCCGCCGTGGATCAGTACGAACGTCGCCATGCCCCCAGCTAAGCCGAAGCCGGGGCGATCAGCAACGACCGAGCATGTCGCTGAGCGCGCTCTTCTCGGCGGTGGTGATCGTGAGGCCGTAGTAGTGCTTCACGGTGATCCAGTCGGTGGCGTAGGTGCACCAGAACGAGACGAGCGGCGGCTTCCACTGGTCCGGCGCCTTGTCGCTCTTCTCCTGGTTGACGTTGTCGGTGACGGCGAACAGCTGCGGCCGGGTCAGGTCGTTCGCGAACTGGCGTCGCTTCTCGTCGGTCCACGACTTCGCGCCGCTGACCCAGCTTTGGGCGAGCGGGACCATGTGGTCGATGTCGATGTCGGTCGGCTTCGTCCAGGTCTCCCCGTCGTAGACGCTCGTCCAGCTGCCGGAGGTCGGGGCGCAGTCGGAACCGGCCTTGACGTCCTTGCCGTCCCGCTTGAGCACGAACTCGCGGGTGTTGCAGTTGTTCCCCTGGTTGTCCCAGTGCGGGTACTTCTTGCGGTCGTAGCCGTCCATCGAACCGCGCGGCGCGATGGTGAGTTCGTCCAGCTGCTTGCGCGCGTCGGCGGCGCTCGCGGGGTTGGCGGGCTTCGGCTGCAGCGCGTCGCCCTTGCCGCTCACGAACCAGAAGACCGCCAGTACGACGGCGGCCAGGGTGATCAGCAGGAGCAGGCGCTGAGCCGTGGACATCTCGCTGGTACGCGTTGCCACCGCGTGGTTCCTCTCGACGGGGGTTGGGGAGCGCCCGAGTATCACCTCGCGGCGCGAGGGAACCGGTTGCGACACGACGATGACACCGAGCAACGTGATCCAGGCCACTTCACCTGGTCGGCTACGGTCAGGCCGTGAACGAGGCACTCATCGGCATCAAGACGGCGAATTGGGCCACCGTCACGGTCCGCCGCCGGGTTCTCGTGATCGCGCACAACGTCACCACGGCGACACGGCTGCTGGACGTGCTTCCCGCCTTCGAGAACGATTTCCGCGTCCAGGTGGTGTTCACCTGCGCCGAGGATCCGTTCCGGCACGGCCTGCGCGAACTTCTCGACACGCTGGGCATGGCCGTCATTCCCTGGGCCGAGGCCAAACGGTACGAGTTCGACCTGGTCGTGACGGCGAGCCACCACGGCGGGATCACCGATGTCACCGGCCCCAAGGTCATTCTTTCGCACGGAATCGGGTACACTAAATACTCGCCCGGAAACCGGAAACCGGAAACCGGAAACCGGAAACCGGAAACCGGAAACCGGAAACCGGAAACCGGCAGATCTTCGGCCTTTCGCCACAATGGTTGCTGTACGACGGCGAACCGATCGCCGAAGCCTTCGTCCTCTCCCACACCGCTCAGCTGGACCTGCTCACCGAAACGGTTCCCGCCGCCGCCGACAAGGCCGTGGTCGCCGGAGATCCTTGCTACGACCGGATTCTCGCCGGCCTGCCGTACCGGGACAGATACCGCGACGCGCTGGGTTCCGGGGCCCGGAAGGTCGTCCTGGCCTCGTCGACATGGTGGTCGAACGCCCTACTCGGCTCCTGGCCGGATTTCCTCCGGAATCTGCTCGCCGCGTTGCCCATCGACGAATTCCAGGTGCTCGCGGTCGTGCACCCCAACGTCCGGCACGGGCACAGTCCGTGGCAGCTGGACACGTGGCTGGCCGACTGCGTGCGATCCGGCCTGGTCGTTCTGTCCGAAGTGGACGATTGGCAGGCGGGCCTCGCCGCCGCCGACCTGATCGTCGGCGACCACGGCTCGGTGACGGGATACGGTGCGGCGCTGGGCAAACCGACGACGTTGGCGGCCTTCGGCGACGACGACGTCGCCCCGGGAACGGCCATCTCCGTGCTCGGCGAGACCGCGCCCCGGCTCGACCGGCGGCGTCCACTGCTCACCCAGGTCAGGCGCGTCCTCGACGAGTACCGCCCGGATGATTTCGCGGGGGTCGCCGAACTGGTCACGTCGGTCCCCGGCGAATCACTCCAGCGGCTCCGCGGCGTCTTCTACCGGGTTCTCGGCCTTTCCGAGCCCACGAACGAGATCCCGCTCGGTCCGGCGCCCGCCCCTCGGCTCCCGATCCTGCCCTCCCACCGCGTCGCCGCCGAGGTCCATCACGAGACCGACCGTGCCGGGCGGCTCGTCCGGCTGACCCGGTATCCGGCCGAGCTCCGGCGCGGGGCCGAGGCCGATCCGCACCTGTCCTGCCCGGACGATCACCCGATCCGCTCGATCCGCTCGGGCGCCTCGGTGCTGACCGGCACGAACGCCGTCGCCGGGGTGGTCGGCGGGGTGGTCGGCGCCGTCCTCGGCGACGGGAAGAGCGTCGTGACGGCGCCGTCGGGACAGCGTGTCGAACTCTCCGGCCCTGGCCCCACCGAAGTGCACGCCTCCGTCGTCCGCGCATGGCTGGACGACGGGCATCCTCTGGAGGAGCTCACTCCGTCGATCACGGTCGAACTCGGCTCAAGCCGCTACGGCCTGGGCGTCACTCTTCGCTGAGCACGGCGCGGATCTCCTCGGCCTGCTTCGCCATTCCCAATCGTTCGAAGAGCTCCAACGCCGGGATCAGCAACTCCTCGGCGTCCTCGCCGAGTTCGCGCAGGATCATGCCGAGCCTGCCGCCCGAAAACGCCTTGTTGGGCTCTTCGCCGTCGGCGGCGCGGAAGAATTCCCAGGCCGCCGCGGCGGGTCCCCGGGCGTCCTCGAAGCGGCCGAGCTTGAACAGCACCCGCCCGGTGTGCATGTCGAGCAACGCGAGCGCCCGCGGCTGCCGCGAGACCTCCATCGAGGCCACCACTTCCCGCGATTTCCCGAAGAGCTCGAGCGCGGATTCGTGGTCGCCGCGGGCTTCCTTGGCCAGGGCGTACCAGTCGTAGGTGCTCTGCCGCCCCGGCGGGTAGTCGACGTCCAGCGCTTCCTTGACATACGCGTCGGTCCGTTCGAAATCTTCGGCGGCTTCGTGGAGCCCGACGAGGTCACGGAGGACCTGCCAGCGATCCGACGGTTCCGTCCAACGGCCGAGGATCTCGTGATAGGCGTCGATGACGTCGTCGTGCCGCTTCGTCTGATAGCCGAAGTACCACAAGGAGAACGGGAAGATCGCCCCGATCTCCTCGGTCGGCAGCGCGCGGGCCTCCTTGGCGGCCGCCACGATGTTGGGCCATTCCCTCGTGTACTCGGCCCAGGCGTCGCCTTCGAATGCCTCGATCTCGGCGTAGTGGCTTTCCGCCTGGATCGGCGCGGGCCGGTTCGACAGCGACTTGTCCAGCGAAACGGCCAGCCGCCAGTTCCACTGGACGGCCTTCGTGGCGATGCCGGCGAAATCCGGCTGGTCGAACTCGGAAAGCGCCTTGTCCTTGGCGAATTCGCGCAGGAGGCTGTGATAGCGGTACCTGCCGGGACCGGTGCGTTCGATCAGGCTGCCCTTGGTGAGCCGTTCGAGCAGGCGTTTGGTGTGGGGTGCCGCGCGGCCGAGGACCGCCGCGGCGATGGCCGTCCCGAAATCGACGCCGGGGAGCAGGCTCAAGGCCTTGAACGCGAACCGCTCTTCCTCGGCCAGTTCCGCGTAGGCGAGGTCGAAGATCTTGAGGACCGGATGCTCGTCGTCGAGTTCGAGGGCGTACAAGGGGTTTCCGGCGCTCAGCTCGGCGACGTACTCGGCTGGGGTGCTTCCCGAGTCGCTCAGCCGTGTCGCGGCGACGGAAAGGGCGAGCGGCAACCCTTCGCAGATCCGGTTGACGGCCTCGATCTCGCGAGCGCCGACCACGGTCCCGGTGCGCTTGACGACCAGTTCGGCGGCCGCCTCCGGCCCGAAGGTCTTGACCACCGATGTGGTGAAGCCGTGCATCCGCAGTTTGTCGAAGCTGCTTCGGCTGGTGACGACCACGGCGAGCTGGGGCGAGGCGAACAGCAGCGGCACCACCTGGTCGGCCGTGGCGACGTCGTCCAGGTACAACAGCACCTTGCGTCCGGCGAGCCGGGAGCGCAGGGCCGCGATCCGGCGCTCGTCCTTGGCCGGCATGGCTTCTCCGACCACCCCAAGGTCTTCGAGGAGGTGCAAAGCGATCTCCGGCGCCTCCCGGCGCCCGTTCGGGCCCGCCGAACCCTGGGTGTCGCAGAAGAGCACGACCTCGTAGTGCTCGGCGATCTCGTGACAGACCTCGGTGGCCAGCACGGTCTTCCCGACGCCTTGGGGGCCGGTGAACAAGGTCAGCTGAGGCTGCCCGGTGGAGCGCGCCTCTTCGTTGCGCCGACGGAATTCGGCTCGTTCGGGGCCTCGGTCCACGAAATACTGATTTCGCATCTCTGCGAGCACGGAGCCGCTCCTTCCCCCTCGGGCATCGGCTTCGACCCTACCGCGAGGCGATCTCGAAGCGTGATGACTTCAGCACTTCCCGTTCGCGTCCTGGAGCGCGTCGGCGGCCAGCGACGCGGCCGGATAGGTCGCCAGCCGCGACCGCATCGACGTCGTCTTCGCCAGGACCCGGCCGTCCCGGAGCAGGCGCTCGACGGCAGGCACGAGCGAGGTCGCCGGATCCCAGACATGCGCGAGCCCCAGGTCCGCGAGCCTGCGCGCGGTGGCGCGCTGCTCCCGGCTCCGGGGCGTGACCAGCATCCGCGCGCCCTGGGCCAGTGCCTCCTGCACGGAGTTCATCCCACCGTGGGTCAGGAACGCGTCGACCCTGGGCAGCAGTTGGCGCTGCGGCAACCAGTGGCGCGCGATCACGTTGGCGGGCAACGGACCCAGCGCGGAGGGCTGGGTGTGCGAGGTCGCGATCAGCACGGTCCACTCCGTGCCTGTGAAGGCCTGCGCGATCCGCCGGAAGTATTCCGGAGTCCTGGCGAAGACGGTGCCCGGTGACACCAGCAACGTCGGGCCGTCGGGCGCGGACCAGTCCTCGGTGGTGGCCGGTGCGATCAGCGGTCCCACGAAGCTGAAGCGGTGCGCCCGCGGCTGGAGTTCGGGCAGGGCGTTGACCAGCGCCGGGCCGGAACGGGCCGCCGTGCCGGCGTGGGTCGTCCAGAATGCGACGACGGGCAGGGCGTGCCGCCGCGCGAGACGGCGCGCCCACGGGACCATCGGGTCGGCGATCACCAGGTCCGGCCGGGCGGCGAACTCCCGTTCGCAGCGGCGGGCCGCCGCCGACCAGGCGACGCGGCGGCGCGTCCGGTTCCGGATCCACGCGGCGATCTCCGGCGGCCGTGCCGTCGGCGCCACCCGCACGACGTGGTCCGGCCGTGAGACCACCGGTTCGGCGCCCGTCCGGCGGACGACGTCTTCGAATCGCGTGCCGGAGAGGATCACCCGCACCCGATGTCCCCTGGAGGCCAGTTCGGCCACGACCGGGAGCATCGGATTCACATGCCCGTGCGCGGTGTACGGCACGAAGACACAGTCCATCATCGGTCGATCATCACTGTCCGCTCGAGCCCGGGTTCACCGGGTAGTCGTTGCCGCGATGTTGTCACATCCGGGCACTGAACAGCGACTACCCCAGGGACGCTGCCGGAAGGAGCGGGCTTGTGGGCGCCGAAAAACGTAAGTGGAACACCCGGGTCGACGACTATCTGAACCGGAAGGCCGCGGAGCGCGGACACGTGATCGCCATGGCACGTATGGGATCCACCGCGCTGGAGCGCGGCGATCTCGACGAGGCGGAGGCGTGGTTCCGGAAGGCAGCCGAGGGCGGCGACAGGGTCGCGATGGGCAACCTGGCGCATCTCCTGACCGAACGCGGTGTGCCGGAGCAGGCCGAACGCTGGTACCGCGAAGCAGCGACGGCCGGTGATTCGCATGCCATGTCGCATCTGGGAAATCTCTGCGCGCGACGAGGCGATTCCGACGCCGCCGAGGACTGGTGGCGGCGGGCCGCCGAAGAGGGCCGCGTCGAGGCGATGGCGGAACTGGCGCGGGCGCTGCACCGGCGCGGCGAACTCCAGGAGGCCGAGTACTGGGCCGGTGAGGCCGCGGAAGCGGGCAACGTCGAGGGGATGATCACGCTCGGCGCCGTGCTCTGCGACACCGGCCGGACGGCCGAAGCGGATCCCTGGTGGCGCAAGGCGAGCGAAGAGGCCGACGCGTCGTCGCTGATCAAACTCGGCCGCCAGGCCCAGCAACGGGGCGACCTCACGCGCGCCGAAAGCTGCTATCACGCGGCCGCGGCCGCCGGTGCGCCCGACGCCGCCGTCCGCCTGGGCCTGGTGCTGCACCGCCGCGGTGAACTCGACGCCGCCGAACGCTGGTACCTCAAGGCCGCCAAGCGGGGCGACGCCGCCGCGATGACCAACCTGGGTGTGCTGGCCAACGACCGGAACGATCCCGGCGAGGCCACCGCCTGGTACCGGAAGGCCGCGGAGCTCGGCAGCGTTCCCGCGTACACCAATCTCGGCAGGCTCGCCGCCGATCACGGGAACTTCCAGGAGGCCGAGCACTGGTTCCGCGCGGCCGCCGACACCGGCGACCAGGCGGGCCTGCGGGATCTGGAGGAGCTGTACCGCAACCGTCAGCGGTACTAGGCCGTGTCCGGCAAGTCGTGTTCGCGGTCTCCGCGCCCAGGCGGCCCCTGACTGCACGGGCGGACGCGGCCGAGTACGACCCGGTACGAGGCCGATCCGCCCGCACCGCCAGGAACCACCTGGATCACGAAGCCCATCGAACAGACTCGCCGGACACGGCCTATGCCTTCCAGTTCCGCATCGACGCGAACCCCTCGCGCAGGCGCTGGAGCTTGCGGCTGCGGTACGGGTCCTCGCCGTCGTCGAGCCGCCACCGCTCCTCGAGGCCGGCGCGGAACACCGCGAGCCCCTCGAAACCGAGGCCCGCGGTGAAGTCCGCGATGTTCACGTCAAGGCGACCGGAACCGTCGAGATCCAGCCGGAGCAACCACTCCGCGAGTTCCTTGGGCTCCGGCGGCGAGTCCGCGCAGGCCTCCGCGTACAACGCGAGCGCGCCCCGCGCCTCGTCGCCGAGCGCGCCGAACGAGTCCTCGACGAAGTCCAGCGCCTCTACCACCAGTTCGACGATGCGGCACAGCAGCGGCCCGTCCATGAGTTCCCTGGCGGTGGCGAGCACCTCGCGCACCTTCTCGGTGTACGCGACCGTGCCCTGGAAGCCGACGAAACCGCGCAACCGCAACGTTCCCTCGACGTACCGCCGCAACGCGCCGAGGTCGCCGCGGCCCGCCTTGAGCGAGAGTTTGCGGAACAGGGCCGGGTCCTCGTTCGCGTGCGCGACGAGCAACTCGACCAGCTCGGCGCGGTCCAGGGTCTCGACGTACCCGCGGATGTCGGCCGCGCCGCCGTCCGCCACGCCCTCGAGGACCAGCAGCCCGACGGCCACGCAGTGTTTGCAGAAGAAGCCGTCCGCCGCGTGCGGGCAGGAGCACTCGCCGACCAGCTCGCCGTCGACGTTGCGCAACCGCACCGTGTACCGGTCGGTGCCGCTGACCACCGCCGTGACTCCGCCCGCGACGTCGTCCAGCGTCTCGACCGACTCCAGGTACTTGGCGCCCCGCGCGAAGGAGACGTCACCGGCCTGCCTGCGGAGTTCGTCCTCGCTGAACCACGTCACCGGCCTATTCTGCGCCTTGCGCTGGAGGACCGAGGAACAACCCGCCGCTCGCCTCGATGACCTGCCCGGTCACCCACCGGGCGTCGTCGGAGGCGAGAAAGGCGACGACGTCCGCCACGTCCTCCGCGGTGCCGAGCCTTCGGTGCGCGGTGAGGGCCTTGACGGCGGCCTCCAGCTCCGGTGTGAAGATCTCCCCGTTGTCCGCGGTCCTGGTGGCGCCCGGCGCGACGACGTTGACCGTGATCCCGCGCGATCCGAGCTGGTGGGCGAGGGTGCGGCTCATCGTCTCCAGCGCGCCCTTGGTCATCGCGAAGGAGGTCTGCGCCGGGTTGGCCATCCTGGTCGCGGCCGACGAGATGTTGACGATGCGGCCGCCGTCGTTCAGCGGTGCTCGCTGGATGAGGAAGTACGGCGCCCTGACGTTGACCGCGAAGAGATGGTCGAACTGTTCGGGCGTGTCCGTCTCGATCGGTCCCTTTGGCATGGTCGCGGCGTTGTTGACCAAGATGTCCAGACTGTCGATGCCTTCGAGGGCTTTGTCGACTCCCTCCATGGTCGACAAGTCGGCCTGCTCACTTGATCGCCTGATCGTTCGGATGCCGTCCTTCTCGAGCCTCCGCGCGATCGCCGCCCCGATCCCGCGCGACGCCCCGGTCACCAATGCCGTCTTCATCGCTCACCCCAGTTGTTAGTGACTAACACTTTGATAGTGTCTACCACGTGAGCCTCCGAGACCGCCAGCGCGCCGAAACCCGGCTTCAGGTGCAGACACACGCCATCCGCCTCTTCACCGACGTCGGCTACGACGAGACCACCGTCGCCGACGTCGCCGCCGCAGCCGGCGTCTCGGCGATGACGGTCTACCGGCACTTCCCGACCAAGGAGGACCTGGTCCTCTACGACGAGTACGACCCTGTGACCGCTTCTGCCGTTCTTGGGCAGCCTCCTGGCCCCTTGCCTCTGCGGATCGGGCGCGCGCTGGAGACGACCGCCGCTTTGGGGTCTTCGCAGGAGAAGGCGTTCCTGCTGGCGCGGCTACGGCTGATGATCTCGGTGCCGGCGCTGCGGGCGCGCCACCTGGACAACCAGTACGCGACCGCGGATGCGATCGTGGCCGCTCTCTGCGGCCCTTCGCCTTCACCGAATGAAGAGTTTCAGGTGCGGGCCACGGCTATGGCGTGCCTCGGCGCCGCCCACGTCGCACTGGTGCGCTGGGCGGAGACGGGCGGGGAGGCGGATCTGGCGGGATTGATCCGGGAGGCCCTGGCCAGCGTTTTTGGGGCCTAACTTCCTAGCCAACCCTTGAACACCCGGGTCAACTCGTCCTTGAGGTGCTCCGGCGCGCAGTACGTGAGTCGTCCTGCCATCGTCTCTCCCCTTCCCACTCTCGGCGCCGCCGCAAGGGGAGCTACGACAAACGCCTCACCGTCATCGATGAGCAATGTCCTGGCCTCGACCAAGTAGGCGAGAGCCTGGTCGTAACCTCGATGCAAGTACTTACCTTGATCGGTGTACTTGCATTCAACGACCACCCCTCGTTTGTTCGTCGGATCCATCAGGAACAAGTCCGCACCCCGAACATAGCCACGGCGCTCCAACCCACGGGTCGCATCGACGTAGGGCTCGGTGTTCTTGGTGAAGCCCCAGACTTCCGCCGCCTCAAACCACAAATCCCACGGTGCAGCGTCAGGAACTTCCACTCGGAAAGCGGGGCCGCGCGAGCGTCCTGCCAGCGGACGGCGACTAACCGGCCGACATTTCTGTTCTCGCAATACACCGAGCATCGTTCCTAATACACAAAGGTGAAAAAGCCGCCACCTGAGCTCGTCGTCGGGTGTCAGCAACTCAGCCGCAAGCCGAGCAAGGTCACTGGTTTCTTCCTGCCGGAGCAAGTCGGCCAGATCCCCAACCACCCGCCACAGCGGTCCGGCACGTCGAATTCCTTCGACCATCAGTAGATCCGGTGGCGCAGCTTCCACGGCTCGCAGTTGCGGCATCGCTGCTAAGTCGTCCAAAGTGGACAGCTGAGCTTGCACCTTATTTCCGATCGTGGGACGCATCTCCTTGGCATGCAGATGTACTGCAATGAGACGCTCGACCGTCCAGCGCAAGGTGCTCAGTAGTTCGTCGTCCACCCCACGACGACGGGCTCGCCCGAAAAACTCGGTCGGCGGCCACCCCTGTCGTCGAGTAGCCGACCAGTCAATGGCTCCCCGCGGAGACCGGCTGCGCACCATTTCCGCTTGACTGACAACGGGTAAGACCTTCAACCAGTCCTGAACGTTCGTGGGTAGCTGCTCGATCAGCGGTCGGCATTGCTCAAAGAGGATGCGGTGTGCGCGACGCTCGACATCCTTCTCCGTCCAATCGAAGTCATCCTCACTGAGGACCGCGGCTAAGCCCGCATACAGCTCACCCTTACCGGACCAGCTACGGAAAAGCTCCACAAGACCATCCTCGGGAAAGGACAGCTTCTTCGTCATCGCAGAGCCTGCAGATGGTCAAGCAGCCAATCCCACTGTTCACCCAACACCTCGGCTGAGCCCAACACAGTCCCTAGCTTGCCCAACCTGCTTCCGTCGTAGCCGGACAGCCAAGATCCCATGCACGCTAGATAACCCTCGGCAACCAACTGCGTGAGGCCAGACTCAGCATCTGCCAGCAACCCCGAAGCCACGTAGTCGGAAACATCAAGGAGCGCCGCAGGCCCCATCGGGTCCAGAACTTCGACTTGAGCAGCATAAATAAGTTCCAGGATGCCGCGAAGACGCTCCGCTTGCGGCTCTGGCACCTGTGGATCGACTCCAGCGATCCTGTTCCTGAGGGCCGTGGAGAACTCGGCACCTACTGGGGCTGACACCGGAACATGACTGAAGCGTCGACCGAGTGCCTGACCGAACCGGAACACGCGCTGCGCATCGACAGCGTTATAGGTACCGATGAGTCGCCAGTCCGTTCCAGCCACGTAGTAGATCGGCTCGTTCGATGAACCTTCCCCCCGAAGGCGTTCCTCCCCTACAACAACGCTTTCTGGCTTCGTGCCCCAGGTAAGGATGATCGGACTCGACCTCGGATCTGGACTGACTCGCCCGACCATCACCTCCTTGCCAGAGAGCCACGTCAGCAACCCGCCGAAGATTCGGTCCAGATCGGCGCGATTGGCCTCATCGAGCACCAGCCACTGGTCTTCTGCAATGGCTTCCAGCACGTGCCCCGGGCTAAACCGCAAATGCCCACCGTCGGCGACGGTGTCGCCGCCAACCAGATCTCGGGTAGTCCATGACTCGTCCGGAGTAACGATGAGTGGGTTGTGCACGAGCCCCATCCCGAAGGACTCTGGCTCCCTGCCGATCTCATCGACGAGTTCGCCAACCAGCTGCGTCTTCCCTGTTCCGGGCGGGCCCACCAACATTACCGCCTTACTGGACCGCACCGACAGCCGAAGCATCCGCCGAATTCGGTCGTCGACGACCAGCCGCTGTGCAGGCGTTCTCGCCTTCTGCCCCTTGACTACGACACGCTCTAGCAACGTCCCGAAGAACGCGGCCGCCTTTTCGGCGGACGTGATCTCGGCTCCGAGCTGCATGCCAACCCACTTGACATCCCAGCCGGATTCACCTTGGCCGAGAAGTAGCGCGGCGGACGTGTCGTTCGAGCGCAGGTACTCGCGCAACGCACTCACAGCTCGGTCGGTGTCAGCTGAAGGAAAGACCACCACCACGAGCTCAGCGTTTTCGACCCGGGTCGAACGGTCCAGCTGACCAGCCAGCTCGGCCGCCCTACCGATTTGAATTGCAGCAACGCGAGTCGGTCGGATGCCAGCAACGCTTCCCAGGTAGTACTCGAGCCGCGAGAACTTCGTCCCACTGGGCGAGTCCAGATCGACCTCGCCCAGGCCGTCTCGGAGCAACCTCTCAGGCGTCCATTCCTCCGCGTCAGTCATGAATCCGAAGGTACCGGTGCGCACACGGCTAGGGCCTGTATCGAAGTCTTCTTCAGCAGGTTGAGCTGGTGTGGGCGTGTCGGTGATGGAAAGTAGGGAGGTCTCCGGTAGTTGGTTCGT
>NZ_JBVHDI010000039.1:0-31374 GCF_055563465.1 Amycolatopsis sp. NPDC000009 | reverse complement strand
GGGGATGCAGAACTTCGAGTGAGGGCCCCGCCAGCGGTGCCGAATGGCTCCTGGCCACGGCCGAACGTTGCGAAAGCCACTTTCGCAACCTTCAACGTTGCGAAAGTGGCTTTCGCAACCCACTCACAACAGCTTCCGCAACGCGTCCCGCAAAGCGCCGAGGGCGGCCTCGGGCTCGTCCCAGAAGATCATGTGCCCGGCCCCCGGGATCTCGACGAGTTCCGCCGCCGGATTGCGCTCGGCGGCCTCGGCCGCGCCGTCGGCGGTGACGACCGGACTCGCGCCGCCATACAAGAAGTACGTCGGAGCGGGCACCTTCGGCCAGTCGTCGAAGAAGTCCTCCGATTCGAAACCGCCGTGGGTCGCGGCGATCGCGGTGCGGGAACACGAAGAAAGCCAGCGAGAACGCAGTTCCTGTTCCCGGCGCGGCCATCGCGGCCAGGACCGGGCGACCTCGTCGGCGTCGGTGCCCCGGCGGGCCTGAGCGAGTTGCCCGAGGAAGGCGTCGAGGGTGGTGGGGTACGGCGCCCGTCCGGGACCGCTCAGGGGCGGGTCGGCCAGCACGGTGCCCCGGAACGGCCGGGCGGCGGCGGCCCGTGCGGCGATCCGCGCGCCCATGGAGTGTCCGAACAGGATCGGATCGCGCAGCCCGAGTCCGTCCACGACCGCCTCGACGTCCGCGGCGTAGCTTCCCAGGTCGTAGTCCTCGGCGCCATCGGACAACCCGCGCCCACGGACGTCGAGCACGAGCGGTCGCACGAGGTCGGTGAGCTCCCTCGCCACGAAGTCCATCGTGACCGCCGGGCTGGTGATTCCCGGCAGCACGAGCAACGGCACTCCGTCGGACGGCCCGTAGTCGAGAACGTGCAGCCGGACCGGGCCCGAGCGCACCCAACGACTGGTCGCCGGAACGTCGCCGAGATCCGCCAGCGCGGGTTGACCCAGCGTGCGGAGATCCTGCTCCGCGAGGTACGCCAACGCGTCTTCGAGACCTACGATGTCCGCGTATTTCGCTTGCAGGTCGAACAAGGCGGCATCGTGCGGTCCCTGGGCACGGTCGCCACAGGCTTCCCGGACGACGAGGGTGTCGAAGCCGGACTGGACGGAGTCGACCGCCGTCGCGCGGACGCATCCCGAAGTCGTCGCGCCGCAGACGACGACGGTGTCCGCACCCAGACTCGTCAGGAGCGCGGCCAGCGAGGTCCCGTGGAACGCCGACGCGCCCTTCTTCAAGATGAGATGGTCGCCCTCACGCCGTTCGAGCCGTGGGTCGAGGACGACCGCCTCGCTTCCTTCGCGCAGCGCTCGCATCCCAGGAGCTTTCCGGAGCCACGCGACGGCATCGCCGTCCGCTTCGGCGGGTGTGTAGGAGATCGCGGTGTAGATCACCGGTATGTCCCGCCGGCGCGCCTCGGCGACGAGGGCGGCGGTCGCGGTCACCTCGGCGGTGAGATCGGCTCCGGACGGGAAGCCGGGCTCGGTGAACCCGCGGGTCAGGTCGACCACGACCAGGGCCGGGCGCGATCCGCGCGGCACGCTCGCGCCGAAACCGGCTCGGTCGTACACGCTGTCGAGGCGTTCATCGACGGGCACGCTGCAACTCCTTGATCAGTTTGTCCTGCGTACGGATCCGGCCCAGCAGCCAGCCCTGGAACAATCCGAGGGCGGCGGCGGCCGCGATCACGCCGTAGCGTTTGACGTTGCCGGGCACCAGCATCGCCAGACCGTCGAGGGCCTCGCCGCCGTCCGCCGGAGCGGATTTCGCCACCGGTACGGGCCGCCCGTCCAGCTGGTCCGCGAGATTGCGGGCGAACTGGTCGAGCAGCCGGGTGGAGACGGCGCCGATCGCGCCCTTGCCGAATTGGGCGAGCTTGCCGCGGATCGACAGATCGGTGCGCAACTCGATGGTGGCGCCGCCGGGTGCCTCGCGCACGGTCAGCGTGACGTCGGCCTCGGCGTCACCGTTGCCGTGGGCGTCCGCGCCCCTGGCCACGAGCCGCAGGGTGCGGTCGGCGGGGGTGACGTCGGTGAAGCGCACGGTGCCCGAGTAGGCGGCGGTGATCGGGCCGACCTTGACCTTGACGCGGCCGAGATAGGCGTCGTCCTGCCGCCCGTCGAGGGTCGCGCCCGGCAGGCAACCGGCCACCCGTTCGACGTCGTTGATCAAGGCGAAGACCGCGTCGGGTCCGGCCGGGACGGACAGTCGGTTTTCCAGGATCACGCTGTCGCCTCCTTCTTCGCGGCGTGGCACCGGCGGGTCGCGGTCGCCTCGATCGCGTCCACGATCGTCTGATAACCGGTGCAGCGGCACAGGTTCGCCGAGACGGCCTCGCGGATCTCCTCGCGCCCCGCGTCCGGCCGCTGGGCGAGGAATCCCTCGGCCAGCATGAGGAATCCGGGTGTGCAGAACCCGCACTGCAGACCGTGGTGCTCGCTGAAAGACCGCTGCAGATCGGAAAGTTCACCGTCCTGCCCCAGCGATTCGACCGTGCGGATCTCGGCCGACTCCGCCTGGACGGCGAACATCAGGCACGCCCGCACCGGTTCCTCGTCGACGAGCACGGTGCAGGCGCCGCACACCCCGTGCTCGCAGCCGACGTGGGTGCCGGTGAGCCCGAGGTCGTGGCGCAGGACGTCGAGCAGGGTCTTGCGCGGTTCGACGAGCGCCTCGTGCGACTCGCCGTTGACGTTCAGGACGATCAGGTGCCGGTCGCTCATGATGGAACGCTCACTTCCTGGTGGATCTCCGCGTCGAGCGCGGCGAGCACGGTCTGCGGATGGACCGGGGTCGTGTCCAGTTCGACTCCCGTACGGCGCAGCGCGTCGTTGATCGCGTTCAGCACCGCGGCGGGTGCGCCGATGGTGCCGCCCTCCCCCGCGCCCTTCGCACCGTTTTCCGTGAAGGCGCAAGGGGTTTCGAGATGGGTGACGGTGATGTCGGGGATCTCCGTCGCGGTCGGGACGAGGTAGTCGATGAAGCTCGCGGCCGACGGCTCCCCGTTGCCCGCGTAGGTGACCTCCTCGAACAACGCGCCGGCGATGCCCTGCGCGATCCCGCCGCGGCACTGGCCGTCGACGACCTGCGGATGGATCACCACGCCGCAGTCCTCCACGCAGGCGTAGCGCAGGATCTTGATCTGGCCGGTGCCCGGATCGGCCTCGACGACCACGGCGTGCGTGGCGTTGGAGAAGGTGCCGTCGCCGGGCACGTCGAAGCTCGCCGTGGCCGTCAACGTCGGTTCGACGTCCTTGGGCAGCAGATGACTGCGCAGGTAGGCCACGTCGGCGATCTCCTCGAACGACGCGCGCCGCTCCGGATCGTCGATCTGGACGACGCCGCCGTCACCGTCGAGGCGGACGTTGTCGGGACTCGTTTCCAGCAGGTGCGCGGCGATCCTGCACAACAGTTCGCCGAGTTTGCCGGCCGCGAGGGATACCGCCGAGCCGCCGATCGTCACCGAGCGGGAGGCGAAGGTCCCCCACCCGTAGGCGATGCGCTCGGTGTCGCCCTGGCGGAGCTTGACCTGGTCGAGGTGCAGCCCCAGCCGGTCGGCCACGATCTGCGCCAGCGTCGTCTCGTGGGACTGGCCGTGGTTCATGGTGCCGCTGGTGACCACGACGGACCCGGTGGTGTCCATCCGGATCTCGGAGATGTCGAAGCCGGGGACCACCGCCATCTTCCGCTTGGCGAAGGCACCGGAGCCGTATCCGGTCCGCTCGGAGAAGCAGCAGTAGCCGATGCCGACATGCCTCCCCTCGGCGGCGGCACGGTCGCGGATCTCGTACCAGCACTCGTCCCGGATCGCCGCCTCGGCGAGTTCGAGCGATTCGCGGTAGGTGCCGGGGTCGTAGGTGATGGCGTTGACGCCGGTGTACGGGAACTGCGTGATCACGTTGCGCCGCCGGATTTCGACCGGATCGAGGCCGAGTTCCCTCGCGGCACGTTCCATGACCCGTTCGATCGCCATCACGTACTGGGGTCGGCTGACCCCGCGGTAGGGCGCCGTCGGGGCCTTGTTGCTCGCTATGGCGCGGGCACGGACGCGGTACTCGGGCACCTGGTACACGCTCGGCATCTCGGCCGACGCCATCAGCGGCTCGATCCCCGCCGTGAACGGGTAACACGAGTACGCGCCCATGTCGCAGACGACGTCGACGTCCAGCGCGGTGATCCGCCCGTCCTCGTCGAACGCCGCCAGCGTGCGGTAACGCTGTTCCCTGGCAAGGAATCCGGCCGTGAGCGCCTCGCGCCGGTCTTCGATCCATTTCACCGGACGGTTCAGCCGCCGGGCCGCCGCCCCGACCGCGATCTCTTCGCGGCCGACGACGCATTTCTGGCCGAAGCCGCCGCCCATGTCCGGGACGGTGACCCGCACGGTACGTTCGGGGACCCGCAGCGAACGGGCCATCGCCGTGCGCACCTGATGCGGCACCTGCGTGCACATCTGGACGAGCAGCTGGTCGTCGCGGTCGTCCCAGGAGGCGACCACTCCCCGCGTTTCGAGCGGGAGCGCGTTCTGCCGCCCGCTCTTCGTGACGACTTCGACCACGCGGCCGCCACCCGCGCGGGCCGCCTCGAACGCCGCGTCGACGCCGGGTGTGTCGAACATCGAGACGTCGACCAGCACGTTGCCGGGCGCCTCGTCGTGGACGAGCGGCGCGTCCGCGGCGAACGCCGACTCCTCCGAAACGATCGCCCCGAGCGGCTCGTACTCGACCATCGCGGCTTCGACGCCGTCCTCGGCGCTGTACGGATCCCGCGCGACGACCAGCGCCACCGGTTCGCCGGTGAACCGCACCTTCTCCCTGGCGAGGATCGGCATCGCGGTCGGCGAGAACTCCTCGGGCGGACGGTCGAGCAGGGCGACGATGTCCCCGAGATCGAGGTCGGATGCCGTGTAGGCGGCGACGACGCCGTCGACCGCCAAAGTGGCCGCCAGATCGATCCCGGTGATCGTGCCGTGCGCGACCGTCGAGCGGACGAAGGCCGCGTGCAGCATCCCGGGGAGCTGGATGTCGTCAACGAAGCGGCCCCGGCCGGTGAGGAACCGGGGGTCTTCGCGCCGGGGCACGGACGCGCCGACCCAGCGGCCGTCACGCCCGTCGAACCGCGGAGTCATCGCGTTTCTCCTTTCTCCCATGCCTCGCGCAGCGCCCGGGTGACAAGGGTGCGCGCCAGACGGCGGCGGTAGGCGGCACCGCCCGCCGCGTCGTCGGGCGGGTCGATGGCCGCCGCGGCGGCCTCACCGCACTCGGCGAACAGGTCCGGTCCGGGGACACCGCCGTCGAGCAGCGCCTCGGCCTCGGGCACCCGGACGGGCGCCGGGGCCACGCCGCCGAGCACGACCCGGCCCCCGTGCTCCGCGTCGATGCTCACGGCGGCGTCGACGATCGCGAAATCGCCGTGACGGCGGGCGAACTCGGTCAGCGCGGCCCGGGGCGACGGGCGGGTGAAGCGCACCGCGGTCACGACCTCGTCCGGTTCGACGGCCGTGGTGTAGAAGCCGTGGAACATCTCCTCGGCCGGGATCTCCCTGGGTCCGCCCGGGCCTTCGGCGACGATCACCGCGTCGAGCAGCAGGGCGAGCAGGCACCATTCCGCGGTCGCGTCACCGTGGACGACGCTGCCCGCCACCGTGCCGCGGGACCGGATCGGCAGATGCCCCACCCACCGCATCGCGCGGGACAGCACGGCGAAATCCGGTCCCAGGTCGGCGACCTCGACCGCCCGATGGGTGACCATCGCGCCGATCGTGAGACTGGACCCGTTACGCCGGAACGAGTTCAACGCCGGGTCCCGGCGCAGCGGCCCCAGATCCACGAGCGCCGTCGGGCGGGCGAGCCGGAAGTTCATCATCGGCATGAGGCTCTGCCCGCCGGCGATGAGCTTCGGGTCCTCGCCCGCCGCGGCGAGCTCGCCGAGCAGGCCGACGGCGTCGGTGACGTCGTGGGCCCGGTGGTACCGGAACGAGGCGGGCTTCACAGAGCCGTCCTGGTCTCGGCGGGTGCCTCGGCCGGCTCGACGATCCGGTCGAGTTCGCGGCCACGGGTCTCCGGCGCGCCCACCTTCATGAACACGACCGCGGCCACCACGAGCACACCCAGCACGGTGAAGGTGAGCGGCAACCCGAGCACCGGCCACAGCACGCTCCCGAACAGCAGTGGCGCGAAGCCGGTGATCGCCCGGCTCGACGACGACGCCCAGCCGAATCCCGACGCCCGGAGTTCCGTCGGGTAGAGCTCGGAGACGTAGGCGTACATCACCGGGATGACCACCAGCGCGAACAGGCCGAACGCGCCGATCGCCACGACCGCCGCGGCAGGCGTGTCGAGCAGCAGGGAGAACACCACCAGCGACAGCGCGGTGAGCGGGCCGGCGACCATGATGATCCGCTTGCGGCCGACCCTGTCGACCAGGAGCACGGCCACCGCGACACCCACGATGCCGGTCGCGTTCATGAGCGCGGTCGACGCGAAAGCGGCGATCTCGCCGAATCCCTGCGCCCGCAGGATGGACGGCATCCAGCTGAGCGCGGCGTAGTAGACCAGCATGACGCTGATGAACAGCGACCACGCCACCGCCGTGATCTTCGGGTTGAACGCCCACACCCGGCGCAGCTGATCGAACGCGGCCGCGATCGCGCCGCCGCGGGTGTCCTCGACCACCGCGGGCGGGACCGAGTACGGCTCCGGCGTCGCGCCCGTACGCCGCACGAGGTCGTCGATCACGGCCCGCGCCTCCGCCTCGCGGCCCTTGCGCACCAGGTACAGCGGTGATTCCGGGACCCCACGCCGCACCCAGAACAGCAGCAGCGCGGGCAGGATCATCAAGACCAGCATCCAGCGCCAGTTCCCCTCGACCGGGACCAGCAGGGTCGCGGTGACGGCGGCCAGCGTCGTCCCGATCGGCCACCAGCCGTCCATCGCGGACAGGACCCGGCCGCGATGCTTGCGCGGGGAGAACTCGCTGACGATCGCGTAGTCCACCGGGATACAGCCGCCGAGGCCGATCCCCGCCAGGAAACGCAACGCCAGGAACGTCTCCACGTTCGGCGCGAGCGCGCCCAGCACGGAGAACAGCGCGAACAGCAGCAGCGTGATGCTGAACGCCTTCTTCCGGCCGATCCGGTCGGCGATCGTGCCCCAGACGACCGCGCCGACGGCCATGCCGATCAGGTTCGCGGTGGCCACCAGCCCCTTTCCGCCTGCGGACAAGCCGAATTCGGTCCCGACCAGCGGGGTGAGGAATCCGTTCAGCGCGACGTCCCAGGCGTCGAACATGTAGCCAAGCCCGCCGATGAGGAAGATCTTTCCCTGCACGCTCCAACGCCAGGGCAGGTCCTGGACGATCTGATCACCAGTACGCATGAACCGCTCCGTTGCGATTGACGGCCAGCGCGCCTCAGCGGGCGAACTGGTAGTGGATGGACTCGGTGTCGGGGTCGGTGAGCGGGCTGCCGTTCCACAGCCAGTCGTAGGACACGTCGGATTCGCCGTCGAAGCGCCGCAGCTTCTCGTCCCGTTCGCGCTGCTCGGGACCATCGGGCAGGTGGTAGAAGTCCATGTTCTGCAGCGAGGCGTCCTGCACCATCCCTGCGTGCTTGGCGCGCCGGTCCACGTAGCGGATCAAAGCACCGTCGATCCCGTCGCGGGTCACCCGCCCCAGCTCCTCGGCGAGCACCGCGGCGTCTTCCATCGCCTGGGACGCGCCTTGTGCCTGGTACGGCAGCATCGCGTGGCACGCGTCGCCGAGCAGGGCGACCCGGCCGTCGACCCAGACCGGGTCACGGCGGCGGCGGTACATCGCCCACACCGAGACGTCCTCGTCCTTCGCCTTCGCCAGCATCGTCGGTACCCGATCGTCCCAGTCGTGGTACTCGGCGGCGAGTTCGGCGGCGGTGGCGGGGCCGCTCCAGTCCTTGGCCACCGATTCGGTGCACGGCACGATCGCGACCACGTTGAGGTACTCCCCGCCGCGGATCATGTAGTGCACCAGGTGTTTGTTGGGGCCGTACCAGATCGTGGAGTGGTACCGGTCGGCCAGGAACCGGGTGGCCGGGTCCTGCGCGATGAGGTCGCCGGAGATCAAGGCCCGGTACGCCATCTCCCCGGAGAACGCGAGGTTGTCGTCGAAGCCGGCGAGGTCGCGCACCGAAGACCGGATGCCGTCCGCCCCGACCACGATGTCGCCGGTGAACCGGCGTCCGTCGGCGGTGATCACGGTGGGCCGCTCCGGCACCGTCCGGTCGAGGTCGACCACCCGCGCACCGGTCGCCACCCGCACCACCGGGCCGGGGACCTCCGGATCGAGGCAGGCGTCCAGCAGGACTCCGTGCAGGTCGGCGCGGTGATAATGCCAGTAGGGCGCGCCGTACTGGTCGGTCACGCGCCTGCCCAGCGCCAGCTGGGCGATGATGCTCCCGTCGGCCCAGCGGCGGCGCACCTGGTCCTGCGGCTCCGTCCGCACCCGCTCGAGCCGGGCGCGCAGGCCCAGTCCGATGAGGATCCGGCTGGCGTTCGGCGCGGTCTGGATGCCGGCACCGATCTCGCCCAGTTCCGGGGCGGCCTCGACCACGGTGACCCGCAGACCCCGTTGCCGCATGGACAACGCGGCGCAGAGCCCACCCAGACCGCCGCCGACGACGACGACCTCAAACGACTGACTCGCGGCCATGCCCGCCTCCCGTCTTCGACATTGCTTTCGCGCCACTGAGCAAGCTGCCCGCGCCGGGCACCCGGGGCTCCACGCCGAGTTCCGACAGGATCCGGAACGTCGTCGCCGTCGCCGCCGACAGGACCGGGATCCCGATCTCGTCCTCCACCGGCTGGATCGCGGGCAGCGAAGGCATCTGGACACAAGCCGAGAGCACGAGAGCGTCCACATCGGACAGATTCAGCTTTCGCTGATGCTCCCGCAGCCCGGCGGGGTCCAGCCGGGCGACGGCGAGATTGTCCGGCACTTCAAGGGAAAGCGCGTCGGCGACCTCGAACCCGGCGTCCTCGATGTAGTCCGCCACCGCCTTGGTCAACGGCTTCAGGTACGGCGTGATGATCGCGACCTTGCGGGCACCGAGCGCGCTGAGCCCGGACAACAGCGCTCCGGCGCTGGACACGACCGGCGACTCGCAACCCTCTTCGCGCAGCACGCGCGTGATGTCGTCTTCGGCCGTGCAGTGGTAGCCGGGCCCCTGGGCCATGATCGCCACCAGGCACGCGGTGGCGACCACGTCGGGCTTGGCGTCGGCGAGTTCGGCCGCCGCGCGTCCGGCCTGGGCGTTCATCGCCCGCAGCTGTTCGGGTTCGACGTGCCGCATCCTGGCCCGCGCGGAGTGGAAGACGAACCGGTCGCCCGGCTCGGCCTCCTCCCTGGCACGCAGCATCCGCGGCAGCTCGGTCTCCATGGTGAGGTTCGAGCTGGGGACGATCATCCCGATGTGGTGGTCGTTCATCGGCGGGCCGCCGGACGCATGTCGGCCACGGTCAGCTCACCGTTGTCGACGATCAGTTCGTCGTCGAGGTAAAGGGAATTGCCGCGCATCGGGATGTCGAAGTGGCAAGGCGTGTCGTTCGGGCCGCCGAGCTCGTTGTTGGGGCCGATGGAGAACATGACGTTGCCGTAGAAACTCCGCAGTTCCATCCCCATCCCGCCGGGGAACTGGGTCAGGCCGTGCCAATGGGCGCGCTCGTCGAGCCCCCAGCCCACGTGGCTCATGCCGTAGCCGCGCGGATCGTCGAAGCTCTCGATGTACGAGCGCAGCAGATCCGCGTCCAGCCCGGACGATCCGGCGCCGCCGCGGATGTCCCGGATGAATCCCTGCTCGATGGTGATCTCCACCGGGGTCTGTACGTAGGTGTTGAACGGCAGCAGCACATCCCCCGGCGAAAGCACGATCTTCCCGTCGACGCCGTCGTCGGCACCGCCGGTGAAGACGAACGCCGCCGGCCAGTGGTCCCAGCGGCCGGGAGTGTCGGTGTAGCCGTATTCGGACAGCGTCGGGTACACGCCGAGCTGATAGGTGACGTCGGTGCCGGCCGGGCTGGTGATCCGCATCGTGCCCGCCTTGGCGAGGAGTTCCGCGCCGATCTCCACCCGCTCGCGCAGTTCCTTCGTCGGCATGAGCCTGGCCAGCAGCTCGGGTGGTTCGACGGCGGTGAGGATCCGGGTGCCCGCGTCCTGGATGGCGAACTGTTCCTTGCTGAACAACAGGAACGTGCAGTCGACCACCATGTCCACGCTCTTGAGCGCCTCGACCGCCAGCGGGATGTTCCCGAGCCCCGAGTCGCCGACCGCCCACGCGCCCGCGGCGCTGACCGGCGACGGCAGCCGCATGTGGTACGCCGAGGCGCCCAGCTGCTGGGCGGCCCACAGGAAGGCGTCGGCGTACTCTGCCCGCTCCCCGCCGCGGGTCAGCACCACCACGGTCTCGCCCTCGTGCACCCCCGAGAACGTCAACTGGCGCAAACAGATGTCGTTGAACAGGTTCCGGTCCATCGCCGACCACCTCCATATTGATCCGAGCACGTACTATCCGGGTACGGAAGACCGATGTTCATACGAACACGTACTATCCGGATACGCAAGAGGTGACCGCGGACAGATATCGGCGGGTTGCCCGTGAGCGACGGTCCGGACACGTAGGATCACCCCGGTAGCCGGGTGGAGCCGACAAGGGAGCAGCGATGGGTGAAGCGGCGCGCACGGGCCGGCGCAGGGACGAAACGCCGGCCGTCACTCCCGCGCCGCCGTCGGACCTGCTGGCGGCCCCCGGCTACGGCGCCCGCAGGCTGTACCAGGCGTACCTCGCGGCGTGGAACCGCCACGTGGATCCGGTGCTGACCGGTCCGCAGTTCGCGGTCCTGTCGGCGGTCCGCGCCTACCCCGGAAGCGACCAGAGTTCACTCGCGGGCGCCGTCGCGCTCGACACCTCGACGATGGCCGATCTGTGCCGCAGGCTCGAACGGCGGGGTCTCATCCAGCGCGTCGAGTCCCCACACGACGCGCGACGCAAACTCCTTTCGCTGACCGACGAGGGCAAGTCGGTCTTGAGCCAGGTGAACCGCCGCGCCCGCCGCCTGGACAAGGCGCTCCTCGACGGCGACGACGACATCGACATGGCGGCGTTGCTCAACGCGCTCGGTGCCCGCTGGGAGCGGATCGCCGAGGTCGACAAGCTCCGCTGAGGCCGACACGCCGGGTCCCGGCGCTTCGGGGTTGACCTTGACATCGTGACAAGGTCTTCACTGAAGCGCAGGAGGTGGTTCCCATGAACCCGACCACGGACACACCGCTGCTCGACGCACTCGGCGCCGAGCACTCGTCGACGCGGCTCAAGGCCGCCATGGCCGCAGGCACCCGGCCCGACCCCCGCTTCACCGACGCCCTCGTCGCGCGCTGCGCGGTCGAGCCCGACTTCTTCGTCCGCGACATGCTCACCTGGGCGTTGACCCGCCTCCCACCGTCGAGCACCGTGCCCATGCTCCTGGAGGAGCTTCGGTCCGGGCGGGCGCAGGCCCGGAGCCAGGCGTTGCACACCCTGTCGAAGATCGGGGACCGCACCGCCTGGCCCGCGATCACCGGATCCCTGTTGCACGACGCGGACGACGAGGTGGCCCGAAGCGCGTGGCGTGCGGCCGTCATCCTCGTGCCGGAGGACGCACGAGCCGGGCTGGCCGCGGAATTGGCCATCGAACTCGGCCGAGGTGACCGCACCAGGAGGCTGAGCCTCAGCCGGGCGCTCGTCGCGCTCGGAGAGGCTTGCGAGCCTGCCATCCGGAAGGCCGCGGAGAGCCGCGATGACGCGGTGCGCGCGCACGCCTTCGCCACGGAACGCCTCCTGCGCGACCCGGAGGCGGGGTTCGACGTGACCGCGGACGAAGCGAAACGGATCGTGGCGCTCGGTCCGCAGGCCGGAGGATCGGCGTGCTGATCGGCGAGGTGGCGCGGCGTTCGGGAGTGAGCTCCCGGATGCTGCGCCACTACGACTCCCTCGGGCTGGTGCGGCCGACGGGACGCACCGTCGGCGGCTACCGGGAGTACCAGGACGAGGACATCCGCCGGATCTTCCATGTGGAGAGCCTGCGCTCACTCGGGTTGTCCCTGCGCCAGATCTCGCGCGCGCTGGAGGATCCGGCCTTCACACCGTCGACGCTGGTCGGCGACCTCATCCGCCAGACCGAGGACCGGCTGAACCAGGAGCGGGAGCTTCTCGCTCGACTGCGCACGGTCGACGCGTCCGCCCCCTCGGACTGGCAGGACGCCCTGCGCATCGTGGAACTCCTGCGAGGGCTCACTTCGCCTCACGCGGCGCGCCGCCAGCAGGCCGTCCTGAATCCGGCCGAAGACCTGCCGGTTCCCGCCGACCGGATCGCCGGCGCGATCCTGACCGAGGCCGACCCGAACGTCGCCGGGGCCCTGCGCTGGGCTCTCGCACGGGCAGGCGGCGACGGGGTGGCCGAGGTAGCGGCGGGGCTGCGCGCCGACGACGCGGACATCCGGCAGCGCGCGGTGCTGGCACTCGCCGAGATCCCCGGCGAGGAAGCGGGCAAGGCGCTCGCGGAGGCGCTCGGGGACACCGACGCGAGGGTGCGCGGGCCCGCCGCGCTCGCCCTGGGCGGACGCGGCACGACCGCGGCCATCCCCGCCCTCGTCGGCATGGTGGTCGACGGCACGAACGACGTCGAAGCCGCGGAGGTACTGGCCGCGCTGGTGGAGATCCCCCGGTCGGAGGAACGGATCATGGCCGCCCTGTCCGACGCGCTCGCGGCGCACACCGGGGATTCCGCGGTCCGGATCCGCGTGGTCCAGGCCCTGGCGGAGATTCCGGGGGTCAAGGCGGCCGGTCTGCTGGAGCGGCTCACCGGGGACGCCGATCCGGCCGTCGCGTTGATCGCGTCCGCCCTCGCCGGCCGGGACCGATAGCGACGCCGATCGTCCATAAAGGACACCAAGATCCCCTGCGCGTCCGAATTGGGCGCTTTGCGCGGGGGTCGTGAGTGGCAATGATCGTTCTAACCCTCTTTAGCACTCACGACCCCAGCGAGAACCGGACATCAAGACGCCAACCGGGCACAAAATCGCCGAGAACTGTCCTTTGTGGACATCCGTAGCCGCAGCAGGCCGCCAGGGGCCGAAAGCTCCTTTCGTCACATCAGACTCGGCGAAAGGAGTCTTCAGCCCGCCGCGACCCCGCCCACGAGCCCGGCTCATCCCCGCGGCTCGTACCGTTCGTGGTGCAGCACGGCGTCGAGCGGAAGACGTTCCCGCCAGCCGTGCCGCTCCAGATCGGGGACGGCGGGCAGGTCCCGCACCGGGCCGGCGCACAACCACGCCACCGGACGGACGTTTGCGGGAAATCCCACCAGATCACGCAGGAACTCTTCGCGGTAGAAGCTGACCCAGCCGAGGCCGAGCCCCTCGGCGGTCGCCGCCAGCCAAAGGTTCTGGATGGCCAGGCACACCGAGTACAGGCCGGCGTCGGCGATCGCGTGCCTCCCGAGCACGTCGGGCGCGCCGCGTGCCGGGTCGTAGCCGACCACGATCCCGGCGGAGGATTCGACGATCCCCTCGATCTTGATGTTCGCGAAGACACGGGCCCGCTCGACGTCCAATCGGTCTTCGAACACCTCGCGTTCGGCCAGCACGTGCTCGCGAAACCGCTTTCGAAGGTCCATATCGGACACCACGACGAAATCCCAGGGCTGCGAAAGGCCAACACTCGGCGCGGCGTGCGCCGCGCTCAGCACCCGGCGCAGCACCTCTTCCGGAATCGGCTCCCCGGTGAATTCGGCCCTGGTGTCCCGTCGCCGGAAGATCGTGCCGTACAGCGAACCGTCCTCTGTCTCACGCGTCATGTACCTGATCGTGCCGGGGCCTCAGTGAGCGGCGAGGAACGGGGTCAGCAGGCGGAGCAGTTCCGCGGGCCGGTCCAGCGGGATGATGTGACCGCAGTCCTCGATGAGGTGAGCGGTGAGATCGTCGGCGACGGGACGCACCTGCCGTTCCAGCGCACGCCCGACCGGGTGGGCACCGATCGCCATCGTGGGCATCGTCAGCCTGCCGCCCGCCACCGCTTCACCGATCTGGCGCGCGGTCTCCGGCAGGGCGCGATAGTAGGAGAAGGCGCAGCGCAGGGCGTCTTGCCCGGTGTAGGCGTCGACGAAGGCGTCGCGGATCTCCGCCGGTACGCCTCGCCCGAGCGTGCCCGCCGCGAGGAACCAGTCGACGTATTCCGCCTCGTGTCCGATCAGGACCGTTTCGGCGAGGCCGGGAACGGCGTGGAAGCCGAACCACCACGGCGGGCCGCCCGCCAGGAAGTCCTCGGCGCCGGGCAGCGAACCCACCAGCGACTCCATCACGACCAGCCGCCGCACCAGATCCGGCCGCCGCAGGGCGAGCAGGAAGGCGACCGGCGTGCCGGCGTCGATGGCGACGACGTCCGTCACGGGTTCGCCGAGGGCGTCGAGGATGGCTTCGACGTCGGCGACCAGCGTGCTCGCGTCGTAGCCGTCCTCGGCCCGGGTGCTGCCGCCGAGCCCGCGCAGATCCGGGGCGATGACGCGGTGCCGCTCCGCCAGCGGGCCGATGATCTCACTCCAGAGCCGCCAGGTGTGCGGGAAGCCGTGCAGCAGCAGGACCGCGGGCCCACTGCCCGCGACGGCCACGTCGACCTCGATGCCGTTGATGCCGATCCGTCGCACCTGGGGCACGTCGCCTCCACTGTGGTTACCATTGGTTACCAGAAAACCGTAGGTAACTTCCGGTATGCCGCCAAGACGGCACTTTCCCCACAGGTGGTGAGCTCCAGGTGACCTCCAAGCGGACACGGCGCGGGGATCTGTTCGACCCCGAGTGCCCTACCCGCCGTCTGCTGGACCGCATCGGCACGAAATGGACGTCGATGGCGGTCAAGGTCCTCGCGGAGGCGGCTCCGGACGAGGTGCGGTTCGCCGAGTTACGGCGCAGGATCCCCGGGGTGTCCCAGAAAATGCTGTCGGTGACCTTGCACAGCCTGGTCCGTGACGGCCTCGTCGCCCGCCGGGTGGAGCCCACCGTTCCGCCCCGGGTGCACTACCGGCTGACCGACCTCGGCCGGTCCCTCGACGTCCCGCTGGCGGCGCTCCGGAACTGGGCCGAAGAGCATATGGCCCGGATCGACGAGGCCAACGCGATCGCCGACGACTACCCTGCTCAGAGTGCCTCCGGATAGGACCAGTCGTCGTCCTCGTCACGGCACGGTCGGCTTGTCCAGGAGTACCACACCGCGCGGGAGCCGTGACTCCAGTGCGAGACTGGCCCGATCATCGGCGAAGGGAGGCCACGCTGTCTCGTCAAACGGCTCGGGTCTGGCTGTCCGAGCGCCGCAGGAGCGGCTTGAGTGTCGGGTTCGCGCTGGTCGTCGCCGCGTTGGCGGCCGCGTTCGGCCAGGACATGCTGTCGATCTCGATGGTGGACGCGAGCGTTCTGGTCCTTCTCGCGTATCTCGTCGGCTACCTCGCGGTGACGGTGGCCGCGTTCGGCGCGGCGACCTCGGAGCAGATCCACGACTGGGCGAGCCGGGAAAGCCGCGGCACGTTCGCGCAGCGGTACATCTTCGGGACCGCGCCGGGCCTGGGGTGTCGATCGTCATCGCGGCGGCCGCCCTGGCGGTGGCGGTGGTGTGGATGCCGGGGCTCGGCGGCGAGAGCCTGCCGGCGGGCGCGCGCGTCGGCGTCGCGGTGGCGCTGGTCGTCGTCGCGTGGATCTGCGTCCTGGTGTCGTTCGCGATCGCCTATCACGCCGACGACGTGGTCGAACACGGCGACGCCCTGCGGTTCCCCGGCGGCGGATCCGCCGAGTGGTCCGACTACATCTACTTCGCGGTGTCCGTGATGACGACCTTCGGGACGACCGATGTGGACGTCACCTCCCGGGAGATGCGCCGGACGGTGACCACCCACGCGGCCATCGCCTTCGTGTTCAACACGGTGACCGTGGCCGCGGTCGTGTCCACCTTGAACGGCGGCTGAAGCCTCAACCCAGGTTCAGCAGGACCGGGCTTCCGGTGACGGTGACCTCGGCACCGGGTTCCACCGGCCTGCTCCTCCCGTCGAGGTCTTCGGCCGACGTGGTGCCCTGAGCCGCCGGGATCCGCACGGACCGGTCGATGGTCCACCAGATCAGGAAGGCCTTGCCACCCCGATCGAAACGGCACTGCCACAGGTGATCGGGCAGTCCGGCCGCGCGCCCTTGCCCGCAGGAATGGATCCGGCTGCCGGACAGCCAGGTGTGCAGGCGTTCCACGTGTCGTGCCGCCTTCGTGTGCGGACCGCCGGCGGGTTGCAGCACGATGGGGATCTTGGCGCTGCCCCAGTTGTAGAAGTACATGCGGCGGTATTGCGCGTAGAGACCGGAAAGGAAGAACCGGACAGCGTGCTGAGCACCCCGATCGGCGTCGACGGACCGCTGCCTGTTCACGTCGTAGGCCGAGCCGGTGCTCCACAACCTGATGCCGGCTCCGGCTTCTTGCAACACCCTTTCGATCTCCTGCGCCAAGGGCAGCATCGTCTCCGGTGGATCGGCGTCGTTGCGGGGAGCCAGTTTCATCGCGGCGGCGTCGCAATGGTCGTAACCGCCGAGCTGCGCGAACCGCCGGAACCCGTCGAACGCCGCGGGATCCCAGAGCTCGCCCATGGACGGGCAGACCACGGTGGCGGCGGGGTCGGCGGCCTTGATCACCTGGCTCGCCCTGCGCGTCATTTCCACCAGCCCGGCCATCGAACCGGAGAAGAAGTCCTGATGATTGGCCATGTCCCACAGTTCGTAGGCGTCGATCCGGCCGCGATACTGCTCGGCGACGGCCCGCACGAAACGGTCCCAGTCGGCGAGGTCGTCGGGCGGGCCGGTGCGGGAATCGTCGGTGTAGACGGACTTCGGGCTGTTCGGGCTCGCCCATGACGGGGTGCCGCCGAAGGTCAAGATCGCCGGAAGACCGGCGCCGTGGGCACCGGTCACCAGCCGTTCGAGGGTTTTCCAGTCGTACTGGCCGCGGGCGGGCTCGAGGTTCTGCCACCGGGTGCGCGTGTTCCACAACCGGACGGATCCGACGCGGAACGTCGGCATGAGCCCGCTGTTGGAGTTCGTCGTCACCCCGACGAATTCCGGATCGAGCGTGCGCGGTGCGTTCGTCCACATCGCCGCCTGGACAGCGGGTGCCGTGACCGGGGCCTGCCGGTCCGGCGGGTTCGCCATGGCACCTCCGGCGAGCAGGACGACCCCGAGGACCACGACGAGCGCGACATGCGTCAGCGGTCGTCTGCGAGCGGGCTTCTCCGCGTCGACGTCACGGACGACGAGCGACTCGGGTACGGGGGTTTCGCCAAGGTCCGCACGCTCCCACACCCGGTACAGCTTCGCGAGATCCTCGCGGCTCGCGCCGCACACCGTGGCGATCGCCTCGATCGGCGCGAAGGTCGTGGGAACGTTCCTTCCGGTGCAGTAGCGGTGCACGGTCGACCGGCTCGAATGCACCTTGCGTCCGAGCTGTTCGTAGCTCAGCCCGCTTCGCTGTTTGTACTCGGTGAGAAGTGCAGCCAGCGTGGCAACCGCCTCACTCGCCATCCCCCTGCGCCCCCTCCGCGCCGTGTCCCGGACGGAAACCAGTGTCCCATCGCGGGCCTTCCACCGCGCGAATTCGCGAGATCACGTCTCCCGGCCCGGCGTCACCGCAGGTCAGCGGCGAGGATTCGTCCCAGCGTCCCATTCCGCGCGGATCGCTTGCCACCCTGGCCCGCGCTGGGGAGCGTGGACCCGCCAGCAGATCCGGCTTCGGGGAGGGAATCGGCATGAAACCGCACAGGATGACCGCGCTTCGAGGAGCACTGGTAGTCGCGCTCCTGGTGGCGGCGACCGGCGTCCCGGCCGCCGCCGCGCCGTCGCGGCTGACCACGCGCGCGGACTTCAACACGCCGGGCGGCGGCCAGATCGTCGAATACCTCGAACGGCTGATCCGTGGCGCACCCGAGAACTCGACCATCAAGACCGCGCAGTTCCTTATGCGGGACAAACCGATCACGGAGGCGCTCGCGGACGCCGCGGAGCGCGGGGTGCACGTCCAGGTCCTGGTCGACGGACGGGCGACGGACCATCCGAACTACAAGGACCTGAAGAACCGGCTGAAGAAGACCGGTGACAAGAACTCGTGGGCGAAGAACTGCGAGAACGGCCGAGGGTGCAACGGCGGGAACGCGATGCACAACAAGTTCTTCCTGTTCGACCGGACGCTCGACGCGTCGACGGTGGTCGCGACCGGCTCGGCGAACTTCAGCGGGAACACCACGGGCGGCACGGGTGGCTGGAACAGCTACTACACCGACGTTGGGAACGCCGCCCTGTTCGCCAGGTACAACGACTACTTCGGCGACCTGCGCAAGGTCGCGGACGGGGGCACGGCGAACCCCGGCTATTACGAGGCCAACCCGCCCGTGATCACCGGCGGCACCAAGAGCTACTTCTACCCGAGGCTCAAGGGCGCGGGAAACGACACCGTCGAGAACTCCCTGAAGGAGGTCGGGTGTTCGGCGGAGAAGTCCAAGATCCGCATCGGGGTGTGGTCACTCACGCGGATGAAGATCATCGAGCGGCTGCGGATTCTGGCCGCCCGGGGCTGCTCCGTCGACATCGTGGCTTTGCGGATGACCAAGGGCTCGTGCGAAGCGCTGATGAAGGGGCAGCCGGACCGCGTGCGGCTTCGTGGTTTCAAGAAGGGGAACGAGGCGGGCATCCACGAGAAGAACATGATGATCGAGGGTGACTACCTGAAGCCGGGTACCAAGGTCGTCTTCACCGGCAGCCAGAACTTCAACAACCCGTCCCTGCACGAGAACGACGAAAACGTCATCCGGGTCCTGGACGACGATGGGATCTACCGGAGCTTCGTGCGGAACTTCGAGCAGGTGGCCCAGGCCGCCGACGAAGAGATCAAGTCGCCCGGGGACTGCGGGAAGATGGTGCCGGAGGACTGATCCGGCCTCGTGAGCGGCCAGTCCGGAGCACGCCCGCCTCACGTCGGCCCAGCAGGGCACCCGGCTGCGGGTCAACCCGGTCGTGAGTGGTAAGGACGGTTCTAACCGTCCTTACCACTCACGAGGGACTCAGGGCCGCCAGGTGTCGTTCAACGCCATCGTGCAGCCACCCGAAGCGGTACCGGCCCGGTTGGCGCCCGATTCCCAGGTGACGGTGCCGCCCTCCTTGCGGATGTACTTGTACTGGAAGCCGGCCCCCTTCGGCAGCGTGACGTTCGCCGTCCACGAGGGATAGCCGGCCGACGACATCGGAACCGCGTTCGCCGGGTTCCACGCACCGAGTTCGGGACGGTCGCCGACGACGAAGATGTTCTGGCCCCACGAAGTCGTGGCGTTCACCGTGAACTTCGCCGAAACCGCGGAACACGCCGCGCCGTACCGCTGCTTGACCACCGATGGCGTCTCGACCGGGGCACCCGCGTCGATCGAATGCGCCAGCCGCACGAACTGCGCCATCGACCAGGCCAGCGGCGTCGCCGAGCCGGTGCCTTCGCCGAAGGTGAAACCACCGGCGCTTTGCCGGTCCCAGACCTGTTCCGGGATCAGGAAACCGGGATTGGCCGAGGCGGCCATGGCCGCCAGATGGGTCGTCGCCGGGCGCCCGTTGGCCAGCTCGTACTCCCCGCGCTCACCGGTGAGCAGCGGCCACAGCCGTCCGACGCCGGCACCGGTGTACGGACCGCCGGAAGCGGTTTCGCCGTAGCCGTCGTGGTTGTACCGGTACCACATCGGGCCGTTGGGGGTGTTCACCTTCAGCGTGGAGTCCACTTCGGACAGTGAAGCGGCGACGTCCGGATCGGCCGCCGGTTTCACCCCGAGGCGGACGAGGTCCAGGAAGCCGGCGTCGATGATGGCGCGTTCGTCGTGGTTGCCGCCGCCGTTCTGCAGGAAGACGTTCTGGCCGTCATTGGGATTCCCGTTCCCGTCGATGCGGTGGAAGTACCGGCCGTCGCCGAGCGGCCCGGACGTGGTGAACGTCCAGGCGCTGACCTGCGCCTGCCACCGGTCCGCGGTTTCGCGGTACCGGGCGGCCGACGTCGTGTCCCCGTTGCGTTCGGCGATGTCGGCGGCGCAGATCAGCCCGGCGATCTCCGCGGCGATGGTGGACGGCGAGTAGCCGCCGTTCTCCTCCCAGCGTTCCTGAGGGGTCGAAGGACCGTTCGCGACGAGGAAGTCCGCGGACTTCTTCACCTTCGCCCACATCCCCGCGTCGGCCCGGCCCAGCTGCCACGCGAGCACGATCGGGAAGGCGACCTCGTCCATCTGCAGGCTGGTCCAGCAGTTGGTGCCGTCGAGCCGGGTGTTCTGCGGGAACGAACCGTCCGGCCGCTGCTGGACGGTGAACAGGTAGTCGACCGAACGATGGGCCGCCGCCGAGTCGCCCGCCGCGATCTGCGCGGTCGAGACCTGGTACAGGTCACGGGACCAGACCGCGTGATACCCGCAGTCCCCCGTGCCGTTCGCGTCTTTCGCCTCACCCCAGGGATTGGTGAGCGAAGCGACGTTCGCGCCCGAGTAGGTCTTGTCTTCGTGGGCCTTGAGGGTCATCAGCGCCACGTTGTACTGCGTGGTCAAACCGGCGCCGGTGATCGAACGGGGCACCGCGGCCAGTGAGGAGAGATAGCCGCTCCAGCCCGATCGGTACGCGGTGTCCGCCGCCCCGAAACCACCGGCGAGCGAGGCCGACGCGTTCGCCGACGCGGCGCCGCGATCACCGCCGAACCCGAGCGCGAGGGTGAAGGTGGTGTCGGTCCCCACCGGGATCTGCCCCAGCTGCACGAGATTCCCGGGCGTCGACGCCGAGTCGTACTGTGCGCCGAGAACGTGATCACCGCTCAGATCGACGTAGCCGTCGCTCGCGGTCCCGCTGTAACCGCTGGTCGCCTTGACGAAACCGGTGGAGGCGGCCAAGGCGCTGGACACCGGTCCGTCCGAAGCGACCAGCTGCCCGCTGGCGGTGGCGCCGGTGTCCCCCATGCCGCTGTTGTTCAGGGACGGGTTGTACAGCGCGTACAGCTGCAGCGGACCACCGCTGAGCACCTCGAACCTGGTCTGGATCAGCACGGTGGACCGCGCCGGGTCGGCGGTGTGGGTCTTGGTGATCCGGTACCGCCCGTTGGTGGCGGTGTTGATCTGCCGGTAGCTCAGGGAACGCGGATCGGTGAGCACCAGCTGCTTGGTGGTGTGGTCGCGTTCCAGCTGCGTGAAACCGGCACCGTCGGAGACCACGTACTGCAGGTCCTGGACGTTGGCGACGTCCACGGTCGGGTAATAGATCTCGTGATTGATGCCCTGGCCGAGCGTGAACCAGACCTTCGACGCCGCGTTGGTGGCGGTGCCGAAACCTTCTTTGCCCCCGGTCGTCCAGGCCGCCCCGGTACCCGGTGCGCCGGGCGCGTCCGCCGGCGGTGCGGCGCTCACCGGCGTGGACGCCAGGAGCGCCGCCGCGGTCACCAGCGCGACTGTCGCGCGACGCCGCTTTGGAGATTTCATGTCGATCCTTCCCACAGGCTTCATCGACGGCAGGATTTGTTGTTAGCGGCAACTTATTACCTGGCCGTCTCGCCCGGCAGGGCCGATCGGAGTAACCCGGACCACTCGCGCCAGTGGTCCGGTCATGGATCCGGCCCCGCCGCGAAACGCGACGGGGCCGGATCGGACTTTCCGTGGGATCAGCCGACCGGACGCGGCTTCAGGTTCACCTCCACCGTGTTGCCGGGACCGGAGGCGACAGCGCTGACGATGTCGTTGAGGAATCCACAACCCTGCAGCGGCGGCAGGGTGTAGGAGCCGGTGAGCTTGCCACCGGCCAGCGGGTCGAAGCCGGCCTTCGACTGGAGCGGGATCTGGGCCGGCGTCTTCGTCTGGCAGGCCGGGCTGGCCGAGACCGGGAAGCCGAAGACGCTGATCCGCGGCAGCTTGACCGTCACCGCCGAAGTCGACTTGAGCACCCCGTTGGCCAGGGTTCCCGTGGTCTTGCCCGCCGAAGCGAACTCGATCTTCGCCTTGACCGGGACGAAACCCCAGAGCGTGAGGTTCGCGCTCGTCGGGTCCAGCGTCAGGTCGGCGTCGAAGGTCCCGTTCGCCAGGCTGATCGCGGCGTTGATGCCGCCGCGCAGGTCGATCGGGCCCGCGAGCTTCTTCAGCTGTGTCTTACCGGTCAGGTCGTAGCTGTACTTGACGACCGGGGACGTGTTCGGCTGGGTCTTCGCCGTGACCGGCGCGCTTGCGGCCGACTTGTTCCCCGCGGCGTCCTTCGCGACCACCGTGAAGGTGTACTCGGTGCCGGCCGTGAGCCCGTCCACCGCCACGGAGGTGCCCGTGACCGACTTCGCCAGCGTCGAGCCGTTGTAGACGTCGTACCCGGTGACACCGACGTTGTCCGTCGCGGCGTCCCACTCGAGGCTCACACTCGTCTGCGTGGTCCCCGTGGAGCGCGGGTTGCCCGGCACGCTGGGAGCCACCGCGTCGGGCGCGGCCTGCGTCCGGACGGTGATGGCGGCGCTCGGAGTCGACAGGTTGCCCGCCGCGTCCTTCGCGACCACCGTGAACGAGTACTCGGTGTCCGGCGCGAGACCGTCCACAGTGGCCGAAGTTCCCGCCACCGACTTCACCAGGGTGCTGCCGTTGTAGACGTCATAACCGGTGACACCGACGTTGTCCGTCGCCGCGTTCCACTCGAGGCTCACGCTGGTCTGCGTGGTCCCGGTGGAGCGGGGGTTGCCCGGTGCGGCAGGCGCCTGGGTGTCGGGCGCGGTCTGCGTCCGCGCCGTCGCCGCGGCGCTGGGCGCCGAAGCGTTGCCCGCCGCGTCCTTCGCGACCACGGTGAACGAGTACTCGGTGTCCGGCGCGAGACCGTCCACAGTGGCCGAAGTCCCCGTCACCGTCTTCACCAGGGTGGCGCCGTTGTAGACGTCGTAGCCGGTGACACCGACGTTGTCGCTCGACGCGGTCCAGGACAGCGCGACGCTGGACTGGGTGACGTCGGTGGTGGCCAGCCCGGCCGGAACGCTGGGCGCTTCGGTGTCGGGAACCGTGGCGGTCCGGGCGGTCACCGCCGCGCTGGGCTCCGACCTGTTGCCCGCCGCGTCCTTCGCGACGACGGTGAAGGTGTACTCGGTGTCGGCGGCGAGACCGTCGACGGTGGCGTTGGTTTCCGTCACCGACTTCACCAGGGTGGCGCCGTTGTAGACGTCATAGCCGGTGACACCGACGTTGTCACTCGACGCGTCCCACGCCAGGCCGACGCTGGTGGCCGAGGTACCGGTCGAGTGCAGGTTGCCCGGCACGCCGGGAGCCTGCGTGTCGGGCGCGGCCTGCGTCCGCGCCGTGACCGCGGCGCTGGCCGCCGAAGCGTTGCCCGCCGCGTCCTTCGCGACCACCGTGAAGGTGTACTCGGTGTCGGCCGTCAGGCCGTCGATCGTGGCCTGCGGTTCCGTCACCGACTTGACGACCTCGCCGCCCTTCAAGACGTCGTAGCCGGTGACACCGACGTTGTCACTCGACGCGTCCCAGGCCAGCGTCACGCTGGTCTGGGTGGTCCCGGTCGAGTGCACGTTCCCGGGGGTCGTCGGCACCTGCGTGTCCGGGGCCTTCGCGGTCCGGGCGGTGGCGGGCGCGGTGGCGGGCGAGACATTGCCCGCCGCATCCTTCGCCTTGACCGTGAACGAGTACTCCGTGTCCGGGGTGAGGCCGTCGACCGTGGCCGACGTTCCGGCCACGGACTTGACGAGGTTCGCGCCCGCGTAGACGTCGTAGCCGGTCACGCCGACCTCGTCGGTGGCGGCGCCCCAGGACAACGCGACACTGTTCTGGGTGACCTCGCCGACCGTCACCGCACCGGGAGCCGAGGGCGGGGTCGTGTCCGCGGCCGCGGTGACGGTGAAGGTGTGCAGCACGTTGGCCTGGCCGCTCGCGAGAGTGCAGTCCGCGACGAACGTGCCGAGGCCGGTCTCCCCGCCGGAAGCCGTCAACGGCGTCATCGTGAGCACCAGATCGTGCACCGAAAGCGTCGCCGTCCCCGGCTTGTCGAACCGCAGCGACGGCGCCGCGCCGCTCGCGTTGACGATCAGGTCGTTGCCCGTCGGCGGGATCGGCTGCAGCGGGACGGGTGTCGGCACACCGACCGCGAGATGCCCCTGCGGGCTGGAGACCAGCGAGGTGGCCAGCGCCGATCCCTTGATCTTCTCGGCGCCGACGAGCCGGAGCCCTTCGGTCGCGGTCTTTCCCGCGTTGGAGACGGCCGTGATGTCGATCTTGGGGGTGAACTCGCCGACCGGGATCGTGTCGGGCAGCTTGGCGTTGATGTCGACCGTCACATCCTGGTTCCCGATCAACGGGAACGGGCAGCTGAAGACCTGCCGCAGCGGCGGGTGGTTCCCGACACCGACAACGGCTTCCGGGGTGACCGGAGAGCCGGTCACCGTGTAGGTCTGCAGGACGGTCTCGGCTCCCGCCGCCAGCGTGCAGTCCGAAGTGAAGGTGCCGAGACCGGTCGGGGTGCCGTCGGCCTTCAGCGGGGTCATCACCAGCTGGAGCCCGGTCACCGCGAGCGACGCGGTGCCCGGCTGGTCGAACCTCAGCGCGGGCGCGCTGCCCGTGGCGTTGACGACGAGGTCGTTGCCCGCGGGCGGGATGGGCTGGTTCGGCACGTCGGAGTCGACCTTCACCGTCATCGTGCCCTGGCTGCCGGGCATCGTGACGGTCGAGGTCGCCTTCGCGGTGCCCTGGATGGACTCCGCACCGACGAGCCGGAGACCTTCCGTCGCCGTCTTGCCCGCGTTGGACACGGCGGTGATCTCGATGGCGGGAGTCAGTTTCCCGGTCTCGATCGTCGAAGGCTGCGTGGTCTTGATGGTGACCGAGACGTTCTGATTTCCGATCAACGGGAACGGACACGAGTAATTCTGCGTGAGCTCACCCGGAGCCGCGGCACTGGTGCCCGAGCCTATCGCGAGACCCAGTGCCACCAAGGCCGCCGTGCTCACCACGGCGATGCCCCCAGTGGCCAGTCTTCGACTACGTCTTCTGTGTTTCACAGGTACCTCTCCAACACATAGACCACGCCCGCCGAAACCACTGGACAAATGATTAATGCCCGCTTTCGCGGGCCCTTCCCGGCGGGCGCGTGTGCACATTTACGGGTATGCCACAGGGAATTAACACACCCGCGAGGCTCGCCAGGCAAGCAAAATCACAGAGCCCGCGCGACCATTCTTCGTCTTTGTCATACGCGGTCGATTCGCCGTTCGCGAATCTGTCAGCCACGACCCCAAAACGCTCGACCACACCCCAGTGCTGGTGGTTACTGGCCAACAGGGCCGCGGTCGGGTCGGCCTACTCGGCGCGCCAGGGCGGGACCCAGCCGAGACGTTCGCAGACCGTGTCGAGGCTGGGATCGGTCAGGCTCCGGCGGTCGGAGAGGTTCGCCGACCGCGGCCCGAGGATCTGCATCCGGTCGACCGCGGTCCCCGGGTCGCCGATGTCCTCGCGCACCTCGATCAGGAAGTCCGCGTAGAGCCGGAATCGGATGTCGGCCGGGAGTATCGGAGCCGTACACGTTCACCCAGGTGTCGAAGCGGCGCTTGTGCTTCAACTCCACTTCCGTGGGCAGGTCGTCGCTGGTGAACATCCGGCTGCCGGTAACGGTCAATCGTCCAGGATCCCGGCGAGGACGCGACGCGCGTTCACCGCTTCCCGGTCGGCGCGGCCCCGCGTCCGAGCGCAGGTGACCAAGGTCTTCCACAGCGCCCAGCCACGCCCGCGCTCCCACTCCGGACTGCCGACCGAAAGCCGCTCGCGGAACGCCCGTCTGCCGTCGGCCGTCAGCAACGTCCAGGCGATGGCCAGGTCGCAGGACGGATCGCCGACTCCGCAGGTACCGAAATCGATGACGGCCGCCAGTCGCCCGCCGTCGAGCAGGAGGTTCCCCGGCGCGACGTCACCGTGGAACCACCTGTCGATGCCATCCCAGGGAACGTCCAGCGCCGACTTCCAGCGGTCGCGGGCCGAGCCGACCTCGATTTCACCGTCGAGATCTGTGAGTGCGCGTTCGGTCAGGGTGTCGAAGGTGCGCAGGGTGGCGCCGCGGAACCAGTTGTGTTTACCCGGCTGAGGACCGTCCGCGGCATCGACGTTCCGCAACGCCACCAGGAAATCCGCCAGGTCGAGAGCGAACCGGACCGGGTCGGAGAGGCCGGCCGCGCTCGCGGGTTCGCCGTCGAGCCACCGGTGGATCGACCAGGAGAAGGGGTAGCCCGCGCCGGGTTTCCCTTTCGCCAGCGGGATCGGGACGGGCAGCGGCAGCCGCGGAGCGAGCGCCGGAAGCCACCGTTGTTCCTTGTCCACCGCCAAGGCGTATTCGGCGGCGCTCGGCAGCCGCGCCACCATTCCGTCGCCGAGGCGGAAAGTCCTGTTGTCCCAACCGGACTCGGCCACCGGCCGGACCGGAAGACCGGCCCAGTCCGGGAACTGCTCGGAGACGAGGCGGCCCACCTGTGCCGCGTCGACGGTGATCCGCCGCGGCGGCGGGCCGAGATCCGGTGTACTGCCCAAGACGACTTCCTTCGCTCGATGTGCTGTGCCCACACCGAGTCTCGTCCTGCCGTCCAGCGGATATTCGGCGGACTTCCGGCCCGGAGCCGGCAGACTGGATCCCATGCGAGAAATTCGGCGCGAGGTCACCGCGGTCGCGGGTGCGAAGGCGCTGGTCTGGATCGGAGAAACGGAAGGCCCGATCGTGGGGAGCAAGTCCTTCTCAGGACCGGCGCGCGTGGCCGTCGACGAAATCCGGCGACGCCTCGCGGTGACTGACGGCGAACGGATCACGGTCGTCCACCTCGGCTGACCTGGTCGCACCGGCCGGTCAGGCGTCCTCGGGAGGTGAGGCGACCGTGTCGTGTTGCGAGCCGGAGACCGACCTGCCGGGCCGATCAGGACCTAAACCGTCCACAAGGGACACCAGGGCTCGCCCGATGCCCGATTTGAGCGCTTTGCGCGGGGTCACGACCCCACGCGGAAATCGGGCATCATGACCTCAATCGAGCGATCGATCGACGTGAAGTGTCCCTTGTGGACACTTTACGCGGGGCCAGGCCGACAGTCCGTCCAGGATCACGCCATCCCGGCCGTCAGGTGTTCGCGCCGAGCCGGTCCCCCTGCCGGAGTCCGGCGAGAAGTGCGGACTGTTCTCGCCGGTAAGCCTCGACGTTCGCCAGTTTGACGTCCTCGTAACCGCGGACCAGATCGGGCAGCTCGGCCAGCGCCAGGAGCCTGCCCCGGTCCGCGCCCTCGGCGCCGAAAGCGGCGAGGATCGTTTCGCGGTACTGCCCGACGAGTTCCCGCTCCACCTTACGGACATGAGCCTTGCCGAACGGGTCCCAGCGGGTGCCGCGCAGTTTCCGCGCGGCGCGCAGTGCGACGAACACCGGGCGGAACTTCGGACCCAATGCGATCTTCCGCTTCATTCCCAGCGCGCGGAGCACGGGCGGGTGCAGCCGGTAGGCATAGCGGCTGCCGACGCCGAACTCCGCCTCGATCCCGGCGAGCACCGCGGGATCGAGCGCGAGGCGCGCGACCTCGTACTCGTCCTTGTAGGCCATCAGTTTGTGCAGGTTTCGCGCCACCGCTTCGGTGACGGCGGTCGAATCCCCTTCAAGGACCCGGACACGCTCGACGAACTCGGCGTACTCCCGCGCGTAACGCACGTTCTGGTACTGGACGAGTTCCGGCACGCGGATGTCCAGCAGCCGCGCGAGTTCCGTTCCCGGCTCGGCATGGACGAGCGCACGGGCGCGCAGCGTGGCGGCCGACGGGGCGGGGGTCGCGGCGACGGCGGGCGGGGCGATCGCGGCATGCAGTCCGTCGGGATCGGCGACGAGCTGCCTGCCGCGCCGGAACGCCTGGAGGTTGCCCGCGACGGCGACCCCGTTGAGCTCGATCGCGCGCTCCACGCTGGCCGCGTCCAGCGGGATGGCGCCGGTCTGGTGAGCGGCGCCGAGCTGGAGGATGTTGGCGAACTGGTCGTCGTCGAACAGGGTTTCCGCCAGCGCCCGCGCGTCGAGTGCCACGGTCCGCGCCGCGCTGTCGGAGATCGCGCCCCGCACCGCCGCCGCGTCGGGGAAGGAAACGGTGGTGTCGACGACCATCCGGCCGGTCGGCACCTCGGTCGTGGACACCACGGCCGTGGTCCGGCCGGAGTCGGTCACCGTCAGATTCGCGGGGTCCGCGCCGACCAGGACGTCACAGGCCAGGTAGAGATCGCATTCCCCGGCCGCGAGTTTCGGGGCCTGCGGCGTCGGGTCGGCGGTGATCTTCAGATCCGAGACGACGGCGCCGCCCTTCTGCGCGAGCCCGGTCTGGTCCAGTGTCCGGACCTGCTTGCCCTCGATCACGGCGGCCGTGGCGAGGATCTGCGCGACGGTGACCACGCCGGTCCCGCCGACACCGGTGATCCGCACGGTGAAGTCGGGGCCGGATTTCTCGGGCTCCGGCAGTTCGGCCGCCGTGATCTCCGCGAGCCGCGCCCGGTGTTTGCGCCCGGTGGGCACCACCGTCATGAACGACGGGCAGTCCCCCGCCAGGCACGAATAGTCCACATTGCACGAAGACTGGTGGATCGTGGTCTTGCGGCCGAATTCGGTGCTGACCGGCTGCACCGACAGGCAGTTCGACTTCTCGCCGCAGTCGCCGCATCCCTCGCACACCCGTTCGTTGATCACGACCTTGGTGGCGGGCGTGTCCAGTTTGCCGCGACGGCGTTTGCGGCGTTTCTCGGCGGCGCATTCCTGGTCGTGGACGAGCACCGTGACTCCGGGAACGCGGGCCAGTTCCTCTTGCGTGCTCAGCAATTCGTCGCGGTGCCGGACCTCGACGCCGTCGGGCAGGCGGACACCGCGGAGCCGCTTCGGCTCGTCACTGGTGATGACCACCTTCGCGACGCCTTCGACCAGCAGCAGCGACGCCAGCCGGTCCACCGAAAGCCCGCCGACGGCGTCCTGACCACCGGTCATCGCGACGGTCGCGTTGTAGAGGATCTTGTAGGTGATGTTGACCCCGGCGGCCACTGCCGCCCGCACCGCGAGGCTGCCGGAATGGGTGAACGTGCCGTCGCCGATGTTCTGCACGAAATGCGAGGCATCGACGAACGGCTCCATCCCGAGCCACTGCGCGCCCTCGCCACCCATCTGGGTCAGGCCGACCACGTCCCCGACCTGTTCCGGTTCCATGAACAGCGCCATGGCGTGACAGCCGATCCCGCCGCCCACCACGGTTCCCTCGGGCACCTTGGTCGACGAGTTGTGCGGGCAGCCGGAGCAGAAGTACGGCGTCCTGGTCAGCAACGGCACCGAGATGCGCTCACGACGGCGCCGCTGACGCCACGCGGTCACCGAGGGGATCTCGTGGTGGTCGCTCAGCCGGGTGGCCAGCACCCTGGCGATGGCGTCCGGGTCGAGCTCGCCGAGTTCGGTGCACAGGGTACGGCCGTCCGGGCCGGACTTGCCGTACACGGCGGGCGCTCCGGCGGTGCCGTACAGCACCTCCTTGATCGCCGACTCCACGAAGGAACGCTTCTCCTCCACCACGAGGATCTCGCTCAGGCCGTCGGCGAACCGGCGGACGATCGACGGTTCGAGCGGGTGGATGACGCCGAGTTTGAGGATCCGGATCCCGTGCCGCGACAAGGCTTCGGCGTCCAGGCCGAGCAGCCGCAGTGCCTGCATGAGGTCCAAATAGGACTTTCCGGCGGTGACGATGCCGATCCGGTCGGAGGGTCCTTCTCGGACGATCCGGTTGACCCCGCTCGCGCGCACGTATTCCACGGCCAGCGGCAGACGTTCGGTGTACAGGCTGCGTTCGAGCGCCATCAACGTGGTGCCGAGCAGCCGGGAACTGGGCTTGTGCCGGTACGCGGGCAGCGCGAGCTCCGGCGCGGTCCATCGCGGGTGGACGTGGGCGGTGCTCGCGGCGTCGGCCACGTTCGCCACGAGTTTCATCGACGACCACAGCCCGCTCGCCCTGGACAGCTCGACCGCGTGCAGGCCGAAGTCCAGCACGTCCTGGGAATCGGACGGGAAGAACACCGGCATCGCCAGGTCGGCCAGCGCGAGCTCGGAGGCACACGGCACGGAGGAGGACTTGGCGTTCGGGTCGTCGCCGACCAGCGCCACCGCGCCACCCGCAGGATCGGTCCCCGCGAGATTGGCGTGCCGCAGGGCGTCCGTCGCCCGGTCCAGGCCGGGCGCCTTGCCGTACCAGAATCCGGTGACGCCGCCGCGCGACGAGCCGACCGACGCGGTGAGCTGGCTGCCCATGACCGCCGTCGCGGCGATCTCCTCGTTCAGGCCGGGCTGGTGCACGACGTCGTGCTTCTCGAGCAGGACGGAGCGACGGCCGAGTTCGAGGTCGTACCCGGCCAGCGGGGAGCCCTCGTAGCCGGAAACGAACACGGCGGGCGACGCCCCGGCGGCGCGGTCGTGCCGCACCCGGTCGAACAGCATCCGGACCAGGGCCTGGACACCGCTGAGGTAGACGGTGCCGTCCTCCCGCAGATACCGGTCCTCCAACGTGAACTGCTCCACCAGACCTGCCTCCTTCGGCACCCCCGCGCGACGTCACGACAGGAGACCCGACCTCGCGGGCCGCCGCAACAGGCGGCAGTCTATTGGCACCCGGTACGCAAAAAATCCGGCCCATCTTCTCCACTGGCCGATATCCGTTGCGTCTGCGTACCATCCTGGCTCATGGCGGACCAGCTCATCGACGAGACCGATCGCGAGATCCTCGAACTGTTGCGGGAGGACGCCCGGCGCACGCTGGGCGACATCGGGTCCCGCGTCACGCTGTCGACCGCGGCCGTCAAGCGCCGGATCGACCGCATGCAGGAGAACGGCGTCATCGTCGGCTACACCGTCCAGATCGACCACGCCAAACTCGGCTGGGGTATCGAGGCGTTCACCGAACTGCGGTTCACCGGGACCACCAAGGTCGGCGAGATCGTCCGCACCACCACCCGGATGCCTGAGGCCCAGGCGGTGTTCACCATCGCCGGCGACCCCGACGCGCTCGTCTGGCTGCGGGTGCGGGACATGGGCCACCTGCAGCGCACCATCGACGAGATCCGGCGGCATCACCAGGTCACGGGCACGAAGACGCTGATGGTGCTCGACTCCTGGACGCGCGGTCAGCAGTGGCCTCACCCCTCGTGAGTGGTAAGGACGGTTAGGGCCTGTATCGAAGTCTTCTTCAGCAGGTTGAGCTGGTGTGGGCGTGTCGGTGATGGAAAGTAGGGAGGTCTCCGGTAGTTGGTTCGTCGAC
>NZ_JBVHDI010000038.1:0-40764 GCF_055563465.1 Amycolatopsis sp. NPDC000009 | reverse complement strand
TGAGCACATTCAACACGGCCCTGGCGGAACTAGAAACGCCCAGGACTCCCTGGCGTCTTAGCTAGAACACGACTTGCCACTCACGACCACCTGTAGCCACGCCACCTTTTCCCGATTCCTCAGTAGCAGTGGTGCGGGCCAGCCGTCGTCCTACTTTCGAAGGACTCCAAACTCGCCTCTGTCGAACTGGCCCGCACCCGCGGTGGCTGCCCAGCCGTGGCCAGCGGCCGGTCCCGCTACGCCGACCCGAGGTTTCTGCGCCGGTTCACCGATCTGGAGGTGGACAGCGTGACCCGCGGCGGCTGGGCAGCCTCGCTGACCAGATCGCCACCACTGGGCTGCTACGGAACTCCTCCACCATCGCGGTGCCGCCGACCGGCCGCTCGGCGCCGGTGGTGCGGGCCTCGACCGGGATCGAGCCACTGTTCCGGCTCTCGGACGACCTGCCCGGCCAGCAACGCGCAGGAGTCGTGGCGGCACTGAAAACCGCGGGCCGGACCGACGTGCTCGGTTTCGTCGACACGCACGGGCGGCTTCCGGCCGACCCGACCCTGCCGCAGCAGCTGCGCGCGGTACTCGCGAGCGCGTCACAAATCAGCACGGCAGGACACCTGGCGATGGCGGCCGCGGTGCAGGCCTGCGTCGACGAAGCGGTGTCCAAGACCGTCAATCTGCCCGCGACCGCCCGGCCGATCGACGTGTACGACACGTACGCCACCGCGTTCGAACTCGGCTGCAAGGGCATTACCGTCTACGTCGACGGATCACGCGACATCCAGCCGCAACCCCTCGCCACCGCACTCGCCAACTGAGGAGCCCTATGACCGCCCAGCAGTACGTGTTCGACACCAGACACGATCGCTACCCCCTCGCCGTGCACGTCTTCCTCATCAGGAACTCGATTACGGACACGAATTGGCGGACGAGCACGTGCTGCTGATGCGGCGTGCCGGCTCCGGCTACGCCGACGGGCAACGCGGGCTCCCGGCCGGGCACGTCGACCTCGGCGAAACACCGACCGAGTGCGCGATCCGCGAACTCGGCGAAGAACTCGGCATCGAACTCCGCGCCGCCGACCTGCTCCCAGGCGCCACCTGGTTCCGGATGTCCCAGGAACCGAGGATCGACATCTTCTACACCGCCCGAGTATGGAGAGGCACCCCGCAGATCCGCGAGCCGCACAAGTGCACCGAGCTCGTCTGGACCGACCCCAACGCCATGCCCGCCGACGCACTCGAGTTTCTGACCCCAGCCTGGAACGACACGCAGAACAGGCGCATCCTGCGCGAATACGGCTTCGCATCCACGTCGGCGTAGCCGTATTTCCGCCGATATGGGCACCCACAGGGACCTGGACAGCCGGTGAACGACTGCAGGGCCGACGTCGACCAGCCCCGCCCGCTCGACGCCGTCGCGCGCTCAAACCTGACCGGTCTGGCTGGCAACTCCAGGGATCGAGCATCGTTCGCGCGGCGACGCTTGAGCCGAAGCCCTCCAGCGCATGACGGTGAATGAGACGCCGCATCGTCGATGAGCAAACGAGGCCGGCTCCAGGGAAGCAGTCGCCACGCAGCGTCCCCTGTAACCACTTCGAGTTCACCGAAGCCCAGTTGAAGACGCTCGTCTCGGCGCGCGCACACTCTCTCAAGCGCTCGACCTGCGGCATTTGAGCGCGTTCAGCAAACTCCCGCTAAGCGGCATGACAGGACTGGTTTTGTCTGCGTGATGTGACCGCGGTTGTCCGTCTGTAGTGACCGCGGTCGGTGTGGTTGCGAGGTTGGTGTTCGTGAGATTTGACCGCGAGTGAACCCTTGCGGTGGGCGGCTACGTGTGCTTGGCGGAGCACGTATGTCCCCACCGTCGAAGGTAGAGCTCTACGCGGCGATCCGCCGGGACGCCCGGGCTGGTATGTCCGGGCTTGCTTTGGAGCGGAAGTACAACGTAGGTCGGCGCACGGTGGTCAAGGCGATGACGTCGGCGTGGCCGGAGCCGCGGAAGAAGCCACCACCGCGGTCGTCGAAGCTCGATCCATTCAAGCCGGTGATCGACGAGATCCTGCGTGCGGACCTGGATGCGCCGCGGAAACAGCGGCACACGGTGAAGCGGATCTTCGACCGGTTGATCGACGAGCACGCCCTGGCCGACGTGTCGTATCAGGTGGTCCGCGCCTACGTCGCGGTTCGCAAGCCCGAGGTCCGGACCGAGGCCGGGCGTGGCCCGGCCGAGGTGTTCATACCGCAGTCGCATCGGCCGGGGCAGGAGGCGGAGGTCGACTTCGGCGAGGTCGCCGTGCGGCTTCGCGGCACGCTCGTGACGTGTTTCCTGTTCGCGCTGCGGCTGTCGTTCTCTGGTAAAGCCGTTCACAAGATTTCCCTGTCGGGCGGCCAGGAAGCCTTCTTCGAGGGGCACGAGCACGCGTTCCGGGTGCTCGGTGGTGTCCCGCTCGGCCAGATCCGCTACGACAATCTCAAGGCTGCGGTCGCCCAGGTGCTGGGGTTCTCGCGGCAGCGGGTGGAGACCGAGCGGTGGACCGCGTTCCGGTCGCACTGGGCGATCGAGCCCTTCTACTGCCAGCCCGGTTTGCAGGGCGCGCACGAGAAGGGCGGGGTCGAGGGCCAGATCGGCTGGTTCCGCCGCAATCACCTCGTCCCCGGTTCCCGAAGTCAGCTCGCTAGCCGAGCTCAACGCCTGCGTTGAGGCTTGGGATGTCGCCGATGAGACCCGCCGGATCGGGGCTCGGCCACGCACGGTCGGCGAGATGTTCGCACTCGAGGCTCCGCTGCTGCTGCCGTTGCCGGACGAGCCGTTCGAGACCGGCCGTTGGTTCACCCCGCGGGTCGACCGGTTCAGCCAGATCAGTGTCCGCACCAACCGCTACTCGGTGCCGGTCCGGCTGATCGGGCGCCGGGTCCGGGTGCTGCTGCATGCCTCCGAGCTGATCGTGTTTGACGGCCGCACCGAGGTCGCTCGGCACGAGCGGCTGCTGGCCAAGGCCGGCACTCGTCTCGAGCTGGACCACTACCTCGAGGCGCTGGTCCGCAAACCCGGTGCCCTGCCTGGGGCGACCGCTCTGGAGCAGGCCCGCGCGGCGGGCAAGTTCACCCCGGTGCACGACGCCTGGTGGGCCGCTGCCCGCAAGACCCACGGCGACCGCGATGGCACCCGCGCGTTGATCCACGTCCTGCTGTTGCACCGGCACATAACCCACGAACACGTCGTCGCCGGTCTGGCCGCGTCCGCGGTCAGCGCGCCGGCGCGCTGACCGCGGACGCGGTCGCGCTCGAGGCCCGCAAGGCCGCCGACACCGACACCACACCACCGTCGGCCGCCGACCGGGTCATCCCGGCCGCGGCGGTGACCTCGCTGACCGAGCGGCGGCTGACCCAGCTGCCGCCCGACACCCGGCCGCTGCCGTCGGTGGCGATCTATGACCAGTTGCTGCCCAGCCACCGAACTCCCAGAGAAGGGACGAATCCATGACCGCTCGACGCCACCGCGGCCTGACCGAGCAAGCCGCCGACGCCGCTGTCGACCAGGCCTGCCGCCTGTTGTGCCTGCCCACCATCCGCACCCAGTTCCCCGACATCGCTGACGCAGCGACCCGGGAACAGATGTCCTACCGCGGGTTCCTCGCCGAACTGCTCATGGCCGAGTGCGACGACCGAGTCCGTCGCCGCTCCGAACGCCGCATCAAAGCGGCAGCCTTTCCTCGGGAGAAGTCGTTGCGCGCCTTCGACTTCGACGCCAACCCCAGCGTCGACCCAGCCGCCATCCACACACTCGCCACCTGCGAATGGGTCAAGAAAGACCTGCCGCTCTGCCTGATCGGCGACTCCGGCACCGGCAAGTCCCACCTGCTCATCGCACTGGGCACCGAGGCCGCGATGTCCGGGTTCCGGGTCCGCTACACCCTGGCCACCAAGCTGGTCAACGAGCTGGTCGAAGCCGCCGACGACATGGTCCTCGCCAAGACCATCGCCCGCTACGGCCGCGTCGACCTGCTCTGCATCGACGAGCTCGGCTACATGGAACTCGACCGCCGCGGCGCCGAACTGCTCTTCCAGGTCCTCACCGAACGCGAAGAGAAAGCGTCCGTCGCGATCGCCTCCAACGAAAGCTTCGGCGGCTGGACCAAAACCTTCACCGACCCACGGCTCTGCGCCGCCATCGTCGACCGCCTCACCTTCGGCGGCAACATCATCGAAACCGGCACCGACTCCTACCGCCTCGCCCACAGCCGAGCCCAGGCAGACGACCATGACCAGCAACGATCCAAGCCCGCGAAGCGGCGATGACACCTTCGACCTGATCGATGAGGCTCTGGCCACCCTCGCCGAGCGCCGCGGGCTCTGGCTAGGCGACGACCTCACCAGCATCACCCTGATCGAGCAGGCCGAACGATTCCTGCCGCAGCTGGTGCACGACGCCCGAGCGAACGGCCACAGCTGGCACGAGATCGGCCACGCCCTCGGCACCGGCCCCAATGACGCGCGCCTCCGCTTCGCCCCCGGGACACCGATCGCGGACAACCGCTGGCCCTACGAACACTGATCGAGATCACCACAGCCCAGCGGCTTCCCAGCCGCCCCGGCCGATATCGTGCGACAGACCCAGCATCGATCTCGCAGAGGCACACCATGTCCTGGTCACCAGCTCACCACTCCGTCGAACTCGAAGACCTACCCCGGCTACGAGACCTCCTCGATGCCGGTCACGACATCGAGGACGACAACGGCGACGGCTGGACCCTTCTGCGCCACGCCATCGACGTCGAACACGACGGTCACGTCCAGACCGGCGAGCCGCTGCATGCCGACACCACCGCGTTCCTACTCGCTCGCGGCGCCGACCCACTCCGACGCTGCAACGGCATCCCAGTCGTCGAGGAGGCAGAGATCCGCGGGCACTGGCTCGCCGCCGAAATCATGCGCAGCTGGATAAACCGAGGACACCAGCCGCCCTAGCCTCACCAGCGCGGTCACTTCCCATCAAACATTGATCATGAACTCGGCCCGCAAGTGCGGTCACAACCCACAAACATCTGCGGTCAACTCAAACAGTCACAGCCACAGGACGTTCGTGGGCACGCGGAGGTGCCGGTAGAGGCGTGCGAGCACGGAATCGCAGTCGGGTCGGGCTCACGGCAGTGTCCGCCCAGGGCTTTGCTGTTATCTGGTCGCTGTCGACGTGGTTGCCCGGCTAACGTGACCGAATCGATCATCCGACTTTCGAAGGACGGCCCCGTCGACCATGAGCACGTCTTACGTCTACCGGATCACGAAGTACGATCCGGCCGATCGCGATGCCAGGGGAAGACACCGCGGGTCCGAGGATGTATCGAGCGACCACGGTCCGGTGGAGGCCGCCTACCTTGCCGCGGTGACGGCCTTCGCCGAAGACACCGGCGTGACCATGATGACCATCCGCGACCCCGAGGTCAGTGGATTCGTCCACTTCGGAGTAGAGCCACCCGTCGACGGCCACGGACTGCACGGACTGTTCCCACCCGACCTCACCGGCTACCACGACGGCGCACAGATCACCCTGGACGTCGGACGTGAACTGGTACGCGCCATGCTGCGCGACAACGGCGCGTGGTGCCGCCTCGAAGTCGAAGACCGGTTCTTCGTCCACGTCGGCTGGGACCAATACATGTACATCGGAAGCGACCAACCGTGCGGACACGCGACCGCGCTGACGACCGCGAGCGGTTTGTTCGTCGAACCGCTGGACGGTTCGCCTTACGCCCCGGACGACGACGAACCGTACGAATCCCGTCCGGCGAACGCGGCATTCTGGGCCGAGGTGGCGACACTCATGGCACAGCACGGCAGGCTCCTGCTGCAAGAGCAGGTCGTCGCCAACCACTCCCGCTGGCATCGACTCACCGGCGACGCCGTGCCCGACCTCGGTCCACGCGCCCTGCTGAACGTGTGGCCGGACCTACCCACCGACGTTCCAGCAGTGCTACGCACGATGTCGCCGGACTTCACCGGAATGGCCGTCCTAGAACACGCGGACGGCAGCATCCACGGCTTCTACGCAGACAGCAACAGCCGAGCGGACCTGGCCGACGCGTTCGCGGATGCACGCGCGGCCATCCTCATACCGCTCACCACCGCCGATCACAACCCACTGCTCGTCGCCGTGCGACCGGACGACGACGGAATCGTCCGCGCCCGCTGGCCCATCTGAACCACGGCAGACGAACCGACGACGCGCCTGGCTCTCACCACGACCTTGGCGCCAACATCGCCCAGACTTCCTGACGTCGGCATGAGCGTACGCTTGGCCGCCTTGCAACATGAGAGCGCGTCAGGTGGTCCCTTTGTGCGCCTCGGCCGTTACCCGCGTCAGCGGGTGGTGCCGGACGGGGAAGTTGACCGAGTTGGCGATGAAACACGCCTTGTGCGCCTGCTGGTGCAGCGCCTGCGCCGCGTCGGTCATGCTCGGGCCGGCGACGGTCACCTCGGGGCGCAGCACGACCTCGGTGAACCGGCCGCTGTTGCCCGGCTCCTCCCGCATCGCCCCGCTCGCGGCGTCGGTGTAGCCGGTCACGACCACACCGGCGCGGGCACACAGGGCGAGGTAGGTGAGCATGTGGCATTGCGACAGTGCGGCGAGCAGCAGTTCCTCCGGGTTCCAGCGGTCCGGCGTGCCCAGGAACGCGGGGTCGGCGCTGGCTTGCAGCGGTGGCTTGCCGTCGGCCACGACGTCATGGTCGCGGCCATAGCCGCGGTAGGAGGCGGTGCCGGATCCGGTGTCGCCGGTCCAGTGCACCGTGACCTGATAGGTGTGTTCCCTGGTCATGCTGGCGCTCCTTCGTGGGGTACGGACAGGGCGGAGATCGTGGCGATGACGTGGTCGCGGGCGGAGGCGGCCGCCAGGTCCGGGCGGCCCGCCGTGATGGCCGCGATGAGATCGCGGTGCTCGTGGTCCACCCGCGTCGACCTGGTCGGCGCGGCCAGGGAGGAGCGGGTGGAGACGATGATCTGATCCCAGATCCGGTCCAGGATGCCCAGGGCGACCGGGTTGTCGGCGAGTGTGGCCACCCACCGGTGGAAAGCCCGGTTGTGCTCGACGCCGCCGGCCAGGTCGCCCTGGCGGGTGGCCCGGTCGGCCAGATCGGCGTGCTCGGCGAGGCGGCTCAGGGCGGCCGGCGGGATCTCGCCCGCCTGCTGGCGGCGCGCTGCCAGTTCCGCCGTCAACGCCTCCAGCGAGGCGCGCACGTCGTAGGCGTCACGCAGCGCCTTGGCCCCCAGATCGACCACAGTCACCCCTCGGCGCGCGACACGGACCAGACCGTCACTCTCCAGCCGCCGCAACGCCTCCCGGACAGGTGTACGGCTGACACCGAGCCGTTCGCACAGGTCCTGCTCAGCGACCGGCTGCCCGGCCGGATACACACCCAGCACGATCAAACTGCGAACCTCGTCGTATACCGACTTCATCGCCCCTCCTTTGTATCCAATGTATACGAAGGAGGGCGAGTCGGTCTTAGGTGTGAGCGGGCCCACGCATGGCGACCTGGCGGCGGAACCTCTCGCCGTCCGCCGCGAGGCCCGCGGGGCGCCAGCCATCGACATGCAGGGCGGCCACTGCGAACGCACGGACATCGGCACGAGCGGACACCGGTCGAAGCCCGTGCATGCCAGCCTCCGGATCAAGCCGATCAACAGTGCGCTCAACTAGGCGCTCAGATAGACGGTCCCGGATCCGCCTGGTTTGCGGTACCTGGTGGCAGCCAGGATGGGGAGCACGGCGTGCAAGAAGGTGGTCGCTGAGTTCGATCGTGGCTAGGTACCACCAAAAGATCCAGTCCAGGAAGGCTGGGTCGTAGTCGCGTTGCTGCTTCAGATCTCGGTGCGGGCCAAGCTGGGCGTCAGTTCGAGAGCGTTGGCGATAGCGGCCGTCTTGACCGTTGACGCCGCCGTCAGTGGTTCGATTTGCGCGCTCGCGGACGCTCGTGAACGAACCGGGGCTGGGCCCGTCGAGCGCCAGAAGCTAGTTGACGGGGCTGCGGCGTTCGAGGAAGACGGTGTCCTGCCAGATACCGTCGCGTTGGGCGATGCGTTCGCGGATTCCGACAGTGCGGTAGCCCGCGCTGTGATGGAGGGCGATGGACGCGCGGTTGTCGGTGAAGATCGAGGTTTGCAAGGTCCACAGTCCGGCGGCATCAGCCTCGGTGACCTGTTTGAACAGCAGGGCTTTGCCCACGCCCCGGCCGCGGTGGTTTTCGGTGACGTAGACCGATGTCTCGGCCACTCCCTGGTAGCACTCTCGCTCCGAGACGGGAGTGACGGCGGTCCAGCCTGCCACCTCGCCGTCGATCTCGGCGACCCAGCGGTGACCGGGCAGCCACTTCGCGTCGAGCGCTTTGCGGCTGGGGACCTCGGTCTCGAAGGTGGCGACGCCGGTCGCGATGCCCTCACCGTAGATCCGACGCACCGCGGTCCAATCGCCGCTTGTCAAGGCGCGGACGGAGACCTCGTCGGGCAGGTTGTCCGGGCAGCACGGGCGCGGCGCGAGCAAGCCCATGACGGCATCCGCCGCGTGCGGGAGGCCGCTGCAGCACGCCTGGTTGATCGTCACGACCGTCGCGGTGCCCTCCTTCCGCAAGTGCACGAAACCCACATCGGCCAGTTTCCTGACGTGGTGGGAGCACGTGGACTGACTGGTGCCGAGGATCTCGGTCAGGGCTCCGACGGTCAGGCCGCGCGGCGCGGTCGCGACAGCGTGCAGCAGTTTCACCCGCATCGGCTCGGCCAGGCAGGCGAACCAGCCGGCGTAGGTGGCGGCCTCGGTTTCGGGCAGGAGGCCGGCAAGCGGAGCGGGCACCACGGTGGTCATGCCATTCAGTATCGACCAGAATCGATGGTTGCGTCAATCGACACTGCTCGATACAGTCCCCCACATCGACTCAATCGAGATGGATCGATGAAAGGTGTATGGGGATGAACGAGCTGCCTGTCGTGGTGATCGGAGCCGGGCCGGTGGGGCTGGCGGCCGCCGCCGAGCTGGTGAAGCGGGGTTTCGAACCGCTGGTGCTGGAGCGCGGCCCGCACGCGGGCTCGGACGTGGCGGCGTGGAATCACGTGCGGTTGTTCTCGCCGTGGTCCGAACTCGTCGCCCCCGCCGCCGAGCGGCTGCTGGAGACGAGCGGCTGGACCCGGCCCGATGGTGAGACGTACCCGACGGGTTCGGACTGGGCCGGCCTGTATCTGCGACCGCTGGCGGCGGCGCTCGGCGACCGGGCCCGGTTCGACGCGGAGGTGATCGGCGTCGCCCGCCGGGGAAGGGACCGGGTCGTGGACAGCGGCCGCGACGACGAGCCCTTCACCGTGCACGTCCGCGCCGCCGACGGGACGGAGGAACGGATCGCGGCGCGGGCCGTGATCGACGCGTCCGGCACGTGGTCGACACCCAACCCGCTCGGCGGCGAGGGTCTTCCCGCCGTCGGTGAGCGTGCGGCGGCGGACCGGATCGCTTACCGGGTCCCGGATCTGAGCGACGAAGCGGTGCGGGCGCGGTACGCGGGCAAGCACGTGGTGGTCGCGGGCAGCGGGCATTCGGCGCTGACCGCGCTGGTCGCGTTGTCCGGTCTGGCGAAGGAGGCCGCTGACACGCGGCTCAGCTGGGTGCTGCGCCGCGGTTCGGTCGGTAATACCTTCGGCGGCGGGGAGGCCGACCAGCTCCCGGCGCGCGGCGCGCTCGGCCTGCGGGCGCGGGAGGCAGTGGACGCCGGGTTGATCACCGTGGTGACCGGGTTCCGCACCGAAACCGTCGACCGCGACAGCACCGGACGGCTGACCCTGGTCTCCTCGGCCGGGCAGCGGATCGAGCAGGTCGACGAGGTGGTGACGCTGTCCGGTTTCCGGCCCGATCTCACCTGGTTGTCGGAGATCCGGCTGGAGCTGGACTCGACACTGCAGGCACCGGTCGCGCTCGCGCCACTGATCGACCCGAACGTCCACTCGTGCGGAACCGTCTACCCACACGGCGCCAAGGAGCTCGCGCATCCGGAGAAGAACTTCTACCTGGCCGGGATGAAGAGCTACGGCCGGGCACCGACATTCCTTGCCATGACCGGTTACGAGCAGGTGCGCAGCATCGCCGCCCAGCTCGCCGGAGACCTTGAAGCGGCCGCGCGGGTCGAACTGCGGATGGCCGAGACCGGCGTCTGCGGCGGCGCGGGCCTGTTCGACGAACCGGACGACGCCCCGGCGGCCGGAGGCTGCTGCGCGGCACGGGAGCCGGAGGTGCTGACGCTGTCGGCGCCGTCGTCCGTCAACTGACCTGATGCCGGTAACGACGTCTGCCGCGGCGGAGGCTGGATCGCTCGGTGCGTCCGGGCTGCGCCGCGTGCTGGCCGTCCTGTGCGTCACCGAGATCACCAGCTGGGGCATCCTGTTCTACGCGTTTCCCGTGCTGGCACCGGAAATCAGTCAGACGACCGGCTGGCCGACGGCGTGGGTGATCGCGGCGTTCTCCGCGGGCCAGGTCGTCGCCGCGCTGGCGGGGATCCCGGTCGGGCGGTGGCTCGACGCTCAGGGTCCTCGGTGGGTGATGACGGCCGGGTCGGTGCTGGCGGTGCCCGCGGTCGTGGCCGTCGCGATGGCGCAGAACCTGGTGTGGTTCACCCTGGCGTGGCTGCTGACCGGGGTCGCGATGGGCGCGGTGCTGTATCCGCCCGCGTTCGCGGCCCTGACCCGCTGGTACGGGCAGCGGCGGGTGGTCGCCTTGACCGTGCTCACCCTCGCCGCGGGCTTGGCGAGCACGGTGTTCGCGCCGCTGACCGCAGTGCTCACCGCCCGTCTGGAGTGGCGGGAGACGTACCTGGTCCTCGCCGCCGCGCTGGCCGTCATCACGATCCCAGCACACCTGTGGGGCCTGCGCGGGCCCTGGCCGCCCGCCGAGCAACCGCCCGGCGCCCATCCGGAGCACAACGACCCGGCTCGGATCGCCAGGAGCATCCCGTTCCGGGGACTGGTGATCGCGTTCAGCCTGGCGGCGTTCGCCGTCTATGCCGGAGTGATCAACCTCGTGCCGCTGCTCACCGAACGCGGCGTCAGCAGCACGACAGCCGCGATCGCGCTCGGCCTCGGCGGCGCCGGGCAGGTGCTGGGACGGCTCGGCTACACCACGCTCACCCGGCTGACCAAGGTCCGAACCCGGACCGCGATCGTGTTCCTCGCCGCCGCCGTGACCACGGCCGTGCTGGGTCTGCTGACCACCACGGCCGGGCTGATCGCCGCCGCGGTCGTAGCCGGTATGGCCCGCGGGGTGTTCACGCTCCTGCAGGCCACCGCGGTGGCCGACCGCTGGGGAGCAACCCACTACGGGCGCCTCAACGCCCTTCTTCAAGCACCGCTGACCATCACCGTCGCACTCGCCCCCTGGGCGGGCGCCGCCATCGCGAGCGGCATCGGCGGATACTCGCCGACCTTCCTCGTGCTCGCCGCCGTCACGGTGGCCGCCGCCGTCCTCGCCCTCGCGACAACCCCTCATTCCGGAAGGAACCCATGAACGACCACGACGTGATCATCATCGGCGGCGGCCAGGCCGGTCTCGCCGCCGCGTACGCCGCCCGCGCACAGGACCTGACACCGGTGATCCTCGAAGCCGGTGCCGAACCGGTCGGGTCCTGGCCCCGCTACTACGACTCCCTGACCCTCTTCTCCCCCGCCCGCTACAGCAGCCTCCCCGGCCTGCCCTTCCCCGGCGACCCCGAGCACTACCCGCACCGCGACGAAGTCGTCGACTACCTGCGCCGCTACTCCGAATGTCTCGACACCGAGATCCGCACCGGCCATCACGTCGACACCGTCACCCACGACGATGGCACGTTCGCCGTGCACACCGCCGGAGAAACCGCGTTGACCGCACCGTTCGTCATCGCCGCGTCCGGCGGCTTCTCCCGCCCCTACCGCCCGGCACTGTCCGGTTTGGACACCTTCGCCGGACACGTTCTGCACAGTGGCGAATATCGAAACCCCGCACCGTTCGCCGGGCAGCGCGTCATCGTCGTCGGCGCGGGCAACTCCGCCGTCCAGATCGCCATCGAACTCGCCGGCCATGCGCACGTCACCCTCGCCAACCGGGCACCGGTGAAGTTCGCGCCGCAACGGCCGTTCGGAAAGGATGTGCATTTCTGGTCCGCCGCCGTCGGCTTCGACCACCTGCCGATCGGGCACCTGCTGAAGAACCCGCCGACCACCGCGGTGAACGATCCCGGCAGCTACAAGGCCGCGATCCTCAACGGAAAACCGGACCAGCGGCGCATGTTCACCACCATCGACGGCGACACCGTGCAGTGGCCGGACGGAACCCGCGAGCACGTCGACACCATCCTGCTTGCCACGGGCTTCAGGCCTGGACTGTCTTATTTGGACGGACTTGGCGCCTTGGCGTCCGATGGACGTCCGATGCAAGATCGAGGCCAGTCGACCAGCCACCCGGGCCTGGGTTACGTCGGGCTGGAATGGCAGCGCAGCTTCGCCTCCGCCACCCTGCGCGGCGTCGGCCGCGACGCCCACTACGTCCTGAGGAAACTGGCCGGGAACCGCGTCAGCACCGGAAAACGCTGCTGCCAGCCAGTCGGCTGACGCCGCACGCCCAGTTCGAACCAGCTGCTCCGTTCGGCGCAGGTCCAGGGCCTGCGTGGCGACCTGGACGGCGTCGAACGGGCCGCCCAAGGGTGGGCGCAGGACAGGTCGAGGTCTCCGAGGCCGGCGACGGTCATACCTTGGTGCAGTGAGGCGCCGGGGGGGGGATCCGTCGGGTTCGATCTTCGCGAGCTATGACACCGGCACGAAGCCCGGCGTGGCGAGCAAGCCGGACAGCTGCCCCAGCGTCTCGGCACACGGCCAGTAATACACCCAGGTTCCCCGGCGCTCACTGCCGACCAGGCCGGCTTCACGCAGAACCTTGAGGTGATGGGAGATCGTCGGCCCGGTCAGCTCGAACGCCGCGGTCAGATCACATACGCAGCTCTCCCCCTGCGCGGAGGTGATCAACGACAGCAGCCGCAACCGGACCGGATCACCCAGCGCCTTGAACGCCTTCGCCAGATCCACCGACTGCTCCGCCGTCAGCGGTTCGGCTACCAGCGGCGCGCAGCAGCCCTGCTCGATCACCGGCAGCAGTTCCACACCTGATCCTGATTTCGACACTCTTCTATATTGACATTCATCGAACCAGGGAGCAAGCTGACTCCACTGTTTCGACAACCGTCTAGATAGGGATTCTGATGATCAAACTCCTCCGCCGCCTGTTCAACCGACCTTCGACCGTCGACTTCTGCGACTCGTGCGCGCAGGTGTGCACCGGCCAATGCCGCGCCGACACTCTGCTCGACACCGCCCGCGACCGGGCACTGCGGCTGTCGTCGCGCTTCTGAATCCCTCGACACCACAAGGAGTTCCGTGATGAGCATCAACACGACCGGCGGCTTCGCCGGAAACCCGGCGGAGGCTTTCACCCCGCCGGCCTCGAGCGGCTGTTGCGGCACCGCCCCTACCGGCACGACGGCCACGAGCACCTGTTGCGGAACCACCGAGGCCGCGACCGCGGCCGGATCGTGCTGCGACCCGGCCGCGAAGGCCGACGCGGTGGCCGGCGGTGCTGGTTGCTGTTCATGACCGCGGAGGTAGAGGCCTCGCGGCTGACGGCGACGGTCGCCGAGCTGACCGGCGACCGGTTCGCGGGCCGTCGGGTGGGGACGCCCGGCGGCCGCGCGGCCGGTCGCTGGCTCGCCGGGCAGCTGCGGGCGATCGGCGCGTCGGTCACCACCGACGAATTCCCCGTGGCCGATGTGCGGGAGCTGTATCGCACTCCCGAGTTCTCCTGGCACGCAGGACTGACGCCTCGGCGAGGAGTGCACCGCCGAGACTTCGCCGAACACCTCGTTTCGGCGGACCTTCCCGCGCCCCGCACGGGCGAGCTCGTGGTCGCCGATTCCGATGAGTGGCGGGACAAGTGGGTGCTCGCGCCGGACCTGGGGGTTGCGGCGCGGGCACGGACCGAGGGTGCCACGGGGTTGCTGGTGCCGCGCGGGACCGACGCCGAGGGCTGGATGCCGAAGATGATCGCCGGGCCGCCGGTGGGCGCCCTTCCCGTCATCGCCGTCCGCACCGGTCTCCACGACGAGATGGCCCGGGCGGGATCAGGCACGGTGACCGCCTCGATGCCGCTACGAACTGTCCAGGTCGCCGGATCGAACGTGCACGGCGTGCTCCGCGAACCCGCCGCCGGGTCACCGGGTGTGCTGCTGACCGCGCACTTCGACGGGGTTGGGGACGACCCGGAGCGACGGCTGCCCGCCGCCGCCGACAACGCCTCCGGGGTCGCTGCCGTGCTCGAAGCCGCGCGCCTGCTCACGGTACTGCTGCCAGATCACATGGGGTTGGCGGTGAGCCTTCTCGACGGGGAGGAAGCCGGGGCACGCGGGTCCGCGCACCACGCACCCGGCGTCCGGCCCGGCACGTATGTGATCAATGTCGACGGGGCCGCCCAGCTCGGCAACAGCGCCGCGGTCGAAGCGGGCGGACCCGCGCACGACCTGCTGGCCGCGCTTGACCAGGCAGGGCGGGAGACGGGAGTGCCGCTGCGGGCCGGGGCGATGCCCTCGGACAACCGCCGCTACGCCTCCGCCGGGCTACCCGCGATCGGGATCGGCATGGGAATGCCCGGCTACCAGACCCCGGCCGAGACCGCGGACCGCGTCGACACCGGGACGCTGGTCGCGGCGGCCCGACTCGTCGTGGCGACCGTGCTCCGGTTGGCGATCCACTCACGAGGGTCAACCGTGTAAACACGTGAGACCGCTGGAGTCGCAGAACTCCACTCCGGTCAGGTCGACTACCACTCCGGCGCTGACCGGTGTCGAGGCGATCAGCAACGGTGTCCCCGCGTTCCGGAAACCGAAGGGCCGCAACGCCGCCACCACGCTGCTGATGATGGGCGTGCTCGCGATCACGATGTTCCTCGGCTTGATCATGCTCGCCCGCCTCACCGGCGCGCAGGTCGCGGAAGACCCCGCACATCAGCTGATCGGCGCACCGGCAGGCTACGAGCAGAAGACGCTGGTGGCCCAGCTCGGCAACGCGGTGTTCACGGGCTTCCCGCCGGCGACCTGGTTCGTCATCTTCTTCACCGGTCTGATCCTGGTCCTGGCGGCCAACACCGCGTTCAACGGATTCCCCGTGCTCGGCTCGATCCTCGCCCAGGACCGTTTCCTGCCGCGGCAGCTCTACACCCGGGGCGACCGGTTGGTGTTCTCCAACGGCATCATCTTCCTCGCCGCGGCGGCCATTCTCCTCGTCGTGGCCTTCGACGCCGAGGTCACCCGTCTGATCCAGCTCTACATCGTCGGCGTGTTCATGTCGTTCGTGATCAGTCAGAGCGGGATGATCCGGCATTGGAACCGGCGGCTGCGCACCGAAACCGACCCCGCCGCGCGCCGCCGGATGCGCCGCTCCCAGGCGATCAACGCCTTCGGTTTCTCCATGACAGCGCTGGTGCTGGTGGTCATCCTCGTCACCAAGTTCACCCAAGGTGCCTGGATCTCGCTGGCCGCCATGGCCGCGATCTACGTGCTGATGACCGCGATCCGCCGTCACTATCAACGGGTCGGGGACGAGCTCCACGACACCGACGAGGACGAGCCGATCGTTCTGCCGTCGCGTAATCACGCGATCGTCCTGGTGTCGAAACTGCACCGGCCCACCCGCCGGGCGCTGGCCTACGCCAAGGCGGTCCGGCCCGACGTCCTCGAGGCGATCACCGTCAACGTCGACAACCAGGAAACCAACGAACTCCTCGGCCGGTGGGCCAAACAGCCCTTCTCCATCCCGCTCAAGGTCATCGAATCGCCCTACCGCGAGATCACCAAACCGGTCCTCGACTACGTCAAACGGATACGCACCAACAACCCGCGCGACGTGGTCACCGTGTTCATCCCGGAGTACGTCGTCGGGCATTGGTGGGAAAACGTCCTGCACAACCAGAGCGCGTTGCGGCTGAAAGGACGCCTGCTGTTCCAGCCCGGCGTCATGGTCACCAGCGTGCCCTGGCAACTCGCTTCATCGGCCAAGGTCCGGCACCGACCGGAACGGGCTCCCGGCTCGATCCGCCGGGGCCTGCAACCCGAGAACACCGACGTCACTCGGAAGCGCAGCGGACCGTGACCGAACGGAAAGCCGTCTAGCCACGCGTTTCGCCTTCGTGCTGGTGCACGTCGGGGATGCCGTCGTGGTCGGAGTCGAGCGACTCTTCGGCACAGATTCTGCGGTGCACCCGGTTGCGAACGCGCAGGATGATCGTGGCGACGAGGCCGGCGAGCAGGGAGCCCACCAAGATCGCGATCTTCGCGTGTTCGTCGCTCTCGCTGCCCGCGCCGAAAGCGAGGTCACCGATGAGCAGGGACACGGTGAAGCCGATGCCGCCCAGCGCAGCCAGCCCGATCACGTCGGTCCAGGCGAGGTCGTCATGGAGTTCGGCACGGGTGAACCGGGACACGAGGTACGTGGCCCCGGTGATGCCGATGGTCTTGCCCAGCAGCAGCGCGAGGACGACCCCCAGCGCCACCGGGTCGAGGAGTGAATCGGCGAGACCGCCGAGACCTCCCACGGTGACACCGGCGGCGAAGAAGGCGAACACCGGGACCACCACGGCGGCCGAGATCGGCCGGAACCGGTGCTCGAAATGCTCGGCGAGCCCTGGCCCTTCGCCGTGCTTGCGGATCACCGGTACCGCGAACCCCAGCAGGACGCCGGCGACGGTGGCGTGGATTCCCGAAGCGTGCACCAGCGCCCAGGTCGTCGCCGCGAGCGGAAGCAGCAGCCACCAGGATCGCACCCGGCGCTGGACCAGCACGGTGAACACGGCCAAGGGAATCAGGGCCAGCAAGAGCGGGCCGACGAGGAGCTCACGGGTGTAGAAAACGGCGATGATGACGATGGCGATCAGGTCGTCGACGACGGCCAACGTGAGCAAGAAGGTGCGCAGCGCGGACGGCAGGTGGTGTCCGATCACCGCCAGGACGGCCAGGGCGAACGCGATGTCCGTCGCGGTCGGGATCGCCCAGCCGCTCAGCGCGGCCGAGTCACCGAGGTTGATCGCGATGTAGATCAAGGCCGGTACCACGACGCCTCCGACGGCGGCGGCGACCGGGACCGCGGCCCGCCGGGGATCGCGCAGATCCCCGGCGACGAACTCGCGTTTGACCTCCAGGCCCGCGACGAAGAAGAAGATCGCGAGGAGACCGTCCGCGGCCCAGGTCGCCAAGCTGAGATCCAGATGCAGGGCCGCCGGTCCTATCCGGACCTCACGCAACGCCTCGTAGGCGCCTGACCAAGGCGTATTCGCCCACACCAAGGCGATGACAGCTCCGATCAGGAGCAGAACACCGCCGACGGTCTCCTTGCGCAGGATCTCCGCGACGCGCTGGGCCTCAGGCCAGGAACCGCGATCGAAAAGGCGGGCGCGAGGTGTCGTGCTCTCAGACATGGCACGCCGAGGTGCGTGATCCGGTGGCTGGGCCAGTGCTCATGGGCTACTCCTGGTGTGGTTCGGCTCGGCTCGCCGACCAGGCTTCCCGGCACACCACGAGGCTGCGCCTCGACGCGGACACCATACCCACGCTTACGCGATCTTGACGAACTGAAAGCTACGCGCCCTTGCCCGGCCCGCTCCCAGAGCCAGCCGAATCTGTCGATGCGCCACAGCTGAGCCATGACGACAAGTGTCGCCCCGAAGATCGTCGGCCAGGGCTCGAGCCAGACCAGCCCCCAAGCCATCAGTCCGAACCCGGCGAGGCCCCACGCGACGAGGACACGCAGCACCTGACGGTGATCCGGCGGCACGAGGGACCTTGTTCTTCACCCAGGCCCGTTCGCCGCAGATTCCACGTGCCGCCCAGCTTCGTGGTTCGACAGGCGGGAACGCCGAGGGATTCACGAACAGCCACAGGACAACGGCCGCGATCGGTCCGGCTCCAGATCGCGAGCGGCATCAACAGGATCGCCGCGAACCGGGTCCATACGCTTCAGGGATTCGCATGCCGGCGCCACGCGTCGTCATCCATGCGGAAGGCCTGTGCGATTTTGTCGGTGAGTTCCATGGACTTTCCTTCCTGTGCGTCAGATAACGCGCTCGATGGCGCTGACCGAGGCTTCCAAGCCGTGCTCCTCCTCGGCTATCCCGTGTTCGAGGCCGGCATGGCGCTCCTGCCGTTCGTCGCCTCCGCCGCGTTGTGCAACTGGCTCGGCGCCACCTTGGGCAAGAAGTTCAGCAACCGCGCCATGGTCACCACCGGCATGCTCGTCACAGCCACCGGATTCGCCCTACTGGGAGCTATCCAGCCGTCTGACGGCTATCTCCCGCTCGCCGCCGGGATGACGATCATGGGCGTGGGTGCGGGCCTGGCCACTCCGGCCGCGGTCACCGCCCTGATGGGCGCCGTCCCACCCGACCACGCCGGAGCAGGCTCGGCCATGAACGGCACCATCTCCCAAACCGGTAGCGCTCTCGGCGTAGCCGCTCTCGGCGTAGCCGCTCTCGGCAGCATGCTCGCCGCCGGCTACCCCGACCGCCTCGGCCCTGACATCCCCGACGCCGCGCGGACCTCACTCACCGACGCACTCGCCATCGGCGACCCCCACATCGTCACCGCGGCGAAAACCGCGTTCGTCGGCGCGATGTCCACCGTCATGCTCACTGGAACCGCCCTGACCATCGCGGCCAGTTTCGTCGCACTCACCTTGCTACGTCGAGGAAAGCCCAAGTCCACACAGGACACTTAACACACCGATGAGCTCGACTTGACCGAATCCGCAACGACTTGAACCGCTCCACCCGGCGCACAATCAGGAGGAGTTCCATGCCGCCCGCGTTCTCGACCGAAGAGAAGGCTCGCATCACTCAGCAACTGTTGGACAACGGCTATGAGCTGTTCACCCGCCAAGGTCTGCGCAAGACCTCCCTCGAAGAACTGGTCGTCTCCACCGGTATGGCGAAAAGTAGCTTCTACCAGTTCTTCGACTCCAAAGAAGCCCTCTATCTGGAGCTGATGACGCGGGAAACCGGCGCGATCAAGAAGAAGGTCATCGACAACGCCTTGTATGCCTCCGACGACACTCGCGACAGCCTGCGTAGATTCCTGCGCGCCACCCTCGACGAGGTCGCCACCAACCCTCTGTGGCGTCGCCTCATGACTCACCCCGAGGAAATGACGTCCGTCGCCCGCAAGGCCGACCGCCAGCGGGCCGCAGCCGCAAGCGACACACCCGCCACCGCACTCGTCGACTACGTCACCGGCAAACACCGCGACGGCCAGCTCATCGACGCCCCGCCAGAGGTGATCATCGGAGTTCTGCGAACCGTGCTGCTGGTACCGCTCTACGCCGACCGTCTCGGCGACTCCGCCACCTACCAGAAGACCCTCGACCTGCTCATCGACCTCGTGACCGCCGGACTCACCTCACGTACTTAGGTCGCGGCGATCATAGCCGAGCCCCGCCAGTGCCACGGCGACCGCGGAAGGCGGAGCGTCGCTGTCCAGGCAGGAAAAGCTTGCGGTACAGCGGCGACTGAGCACGGCGAGCCCTTCACGGACGACAGTAGCGACTGCCGACCAGGCTTACCGGCGCTCCCGAGGAGAATGCATTCCCGCCGCCGCGTCGGCGCCAGAGGTCTTTGGCCCGGCCGTTGCACCCGCCTGGGCTCTACTGCTCGTGGCCCGGCGTCGCTCTGCAGACGTCGGCGCGGCGTTCTCGGCACGAAGTGATCGTGAGAGACGTCATTTTGCGTTCACCACTTCAGTTCAGGCCGACGTACTTGTACACGAGGAAGGCCAGCGCCATGCCTACCACGATGATCAGCACGCGTGCCGCTGTGATCCGCGGAAACCTCGCCATGAACATCACCGGCGGCGCCAGTGGGTCCACCTCTATTACCACCCGTTTGGTCACCACTGTCATTCGATCTGTCGTTTCTGTCATAACTGTCAATACAGAACGACTGATTCGGCTAGCCTCCAAGGCACAGGGCCTCTCGGGTGTACCGCATCAAGAGGTGCGGTGGTCGACTTGAGGAAACGCTGACCCGCCCCGGTGAACGGCCCGGCGCCCCTGGTGCCTAGTGCCGGCCTAATGCCCACCCGGCGCCGAGGGTGCAGGTCGATTCCGAGCACACGTTCTTGGTGTTCACCGCACGGTTCGGTCTGACACCATCGGACCGGCAGGTGACCAAGACCGAGGTGAGCGCCGGTGGCGGGACCTCGGGCGACATGGGTCGTCTCCTCTCCCAACCTCCTTCCGCACGCTGCTCCCCGTCGACGTCCCCGACCCCGTGGGACGGCTGGTCGCCGTCCATCGGCGTTCGGACGCGTTGAAGGCGAGCAAGGAGGCGGAAACCGGCGCCGTTTTGACCGGTGTCGCGGCCTCCGCGCCGTTCGCCCCCATGGCTTGGGCCGTCCGGCTCGCCGCCGGGCTCCGCAGCACAACGTGGTCTCGGTGGTCACCAACGTCCCCGGCCCCCGGACACCACTGCGGTTGCTCGGACGCGAGGTGGCAGACCTTTACCCGTACGTCCCGGTCGCCTTGCGGCTCCGGACCGGTGTGGCCGTGTTCTCCTATCGCGACAAGCTCAACTTCGGGATCACCTTGGACTTCGCGAGTGCGCCGGACGCCGGTTTCCTCGCCAAGGTCATCGTCGCCGCTTCGGCGGCTGTGAGCCCCTCCGTTTCCCGGGCCACGACGGAACCGGTCACCGGTCCACGGTTTCGCGAGCCACGATCACCGGGCACAGCGCGTAGGACATCACCGCTTGGCTCGTCGAGCCGAGCAGCATTCCGGCGACACCGCCGCGGCCGCGGCTGCCCACGACCAGCAGTTGCGCCCGGTCCGCGCGCTTGAGCAGTTCGTCCGCCGGACGGCCACGCACGACCTCACGGTGGACGCGCACGTCGGGGTACTTCTCCCGCCAGCCCGCGAGCCGTTCGGCGAGCACCTCGTTCGCGCTCTCTTCGATCTCGGACCGCTCCAGACTCCAGTGCGTCTCCTCGAACACCGCCGAGAGGAAGACGTCGTCCCAGCAGTGCAAGGCGACCAGTTCCGTTTGCCGCCAGGAAGCTTCCTCGAAGGCGAGCGCGAGAGCGGCTTCGCTGGTCCTCGTCCCGTCGACGCCGACGACGACCGGGCCACCCTGCGGTGTGTCCTCCTCAGCGACATGCGGGCGGATCAGCGCGACGGGGCACGCCGCACGTGCCGCCAGCGCGATGGACACCGATCCGACCAGCACCCGGCCCAAGGGACGCAGACCTTCGGTCCCCAGCACGAGCAGGTCCGCGTTCTCGGCCGCGTCCTTCAGCGCTCGCACCGGGCGCTCGTGCCGCAGGTCGAGCGAGACGTGGACGTCCGGAGCGATCTCCCTGGCGACATCACAGGCCTCCCGCAGAAGGCGATGCCCGCGCATCCTGATCACCCCGGAGAGATCCTCCAGGGTCGGCATCGGCCGCGGGTGACTCAGCGACTCGTCGTCGATCGCGTGCACCAGCATCAGTTCCGCGTGACGGCGGCACGCCTGCTCCGCCGCCCAGCGGACGGCCCCGATCGCGGACTCCGAGCCGTCGACACCGACGACGACCCGGTACCCCGAATTCTCCGGCATAGCGGTTCACCCCATCCTGATTTCGGCAACTGCCTTGGACGTTAGGAACTGAACCGCGAAGAAGGCAGCGGCGTTCGTAACCAGGAGACGGGACCTTCGGCCTATCGGTCCACTGTGGAGGGAGGAGGCGGCAGCCGCACCACCGCGTCCGCGAGCCCTTCCGTGATCACCCGCCGGGCTCCCGCCGAGTCGAGCAGGTCGGCGACCGGCCGGTTGTCGGCGAGATAGGTGGCGGTGAAGTCGCTGAACCCGTGCCGCGACGCCACTTCCGCCAGCTTCGTGACCAAAGCCGATGCCAGCCCTGCCCGGCGCCAGGCGGGCTTCACCACGACCGCGATTTCTGCGACGCCGGGCTGGGTCGTCGCCTCGTACCTCGCGATCGCCACACCCTTCCCCGCCTCGTCACGCGCGACCAACGCGTAACGTCGGTCGAAGTCGAGCTCGGTCAGGTGCGCCAGCAGGCGCGGTGTCACCTTGGGAGGCGGCCCGCAGAACCGTCGGTACAACGTCTCCCGATCCGCCTCGGCGAGCGCCTCGCCGAGTTCCTCGGAGTCGGCGGGGCTCAGACGGGTCACGAAGACGGTCCGGCCATCGCGCAGGCACACCGGCTGTCCGTCCATCGGCTCAGCGTAGGGCCGCGAGCTCTCGCTGCGACAAGGCCGAAGTGGCCGTGGCGCCGGGGACCAACGTCCCTCGTCCCCGCCCGGCGGTCGAACCGAGCAGGGGAAAGCCCCCGGCGTTCGTGTCGCGAAAGCCACTTTCGGGACATCACACGCCTCGAAAGTGGCTTTCGCGACACCCCACCTGGGCAGGCCGCCGACGTTGCGAAAGCCACGTTCCCAACCTTCAACATTGCGAAAGTGGCTTTCGCAACACGCCCCGGTTGCCTTGCCCTCAAGAGAACGATTCACTCACGACCCGCCGAACCGCGCCACACGCAGAGCCGTCAGATCAGCACCCGCTCCCGATCACGAGGAACGACAGCCTGCCAATCCCGTTCGGCGCGCAGCCGTTCGGCGACCGCCTCCGACGCGTCGGGTTCACCATGCACGAGGTAGGTGGTCTTCGGTGGTGTTCCCGCGGTGGCCCACCGCACCAGCTCGTCCGCGTCGGCATGGGCGCTGAAGGCGTCGAGCTGTGCCACGTCGGCGCGAACCGTCGTGTAGCGGCCGTGGATCTTGATCTGCCTCGCTCCGTTCGCGAGGCTGCGAGCGCGGGTGCCTGGGGCGGCGTAGCCGACGATGAGCACGGTGTGCCGGTGATCGGGAAGCATGTGCTCCAGGTGATGCAGTACCCGGCCTCCGCTCGCCATCCCCGACGCGGAGATGATGATCGAAGGCATCCTCGGCGCGTTGACCCGCATGGATTCCTCCACGGTCCGCAGTTCGGTCAGCGAAGGCGGGGTCAGCGGATCGTGCCCGGCCAGTTCGGGCCGGATCTCCGGCCAGTGGTCGCGGAACGCTTCGCGGTACACCCTCAGCGCCGCCAAGGCCATCGGGCTGTCCACGTACACCGGCAGGTCGGGGATGGTGCGCGACCGCATGAGTTTCGCGAGTGCGGCCAGCACCACTTCGGTCCGGTCGACGGCGAACGCCGGGATGAGCACACTGCCGCCGCGCCTTGCTGTCCGCCGGATGGTTTCGCCTAGTCGATCCATGGCATCGGTGTCGTGGTGGACGCGGGAGCCGTAGGTCGATTCGAGTACCAGCGCGTCGCAGGAGGGGCGCGGCGACGGCGGCCGTAGAAGACTGTGCGCCGGGCGGCCGAGATCGCCGCTGAACACGACGTCCCGTCCCTCGGAACGCAGGTGAGCCCATGCGGAGCCGAGGATGTGGCCGGCTTGCCCGAACCGCAGCGTCATGTCCTTGCCCACCGTGACTTCGTTGCCGTAGCCGAGTTTTTCGAGAAGGCCAATGGCTTTCCGCGCGTCGCCCGCGTCGTAGAGCGGCATGGCCGGCCGGTGTTTCGACCAGCCGTACTTGTTGGCGTGCGCGGCCTCCTCGGTCATGAGATGGGCGCTGTCCTCCAGCACGATCGGCACGAGAGCCGCGGTGCCCGGTGTCGCGTAGACCGGCCCGCGCCAGCCCGATCTCACCAGGACCGGCAGGTACCCGCAGTGGTCCAGATGCGCGTGGGTGATCACCACGGCGTCGACGTCGGTCAAGGCCCGAGGCAGCGGCGCCCAGTTCCGGCGGCGCAGATCGGCGAGCCCTTGGAAGAGGCCGCAGTCGACCAGGACGCGAGAACCGGGCGTTTCCAGCAAATACTTGCTGCCGGTAACGGTTCCGGCTCCGCCATGGAAGGTCAGCGCGATGGTCACGATGCCACCTTTCTCGTGAGGAGCTCAGAATCCGTTTCCGAGGACTTCGTCGACGGCACGGCGGGGGCTCGGCGGCACCAACCCGGTGGGATAGCCGAAGCGCATGACGGCCTGCGGGAAACCGGGAAGTTCCAGGTCTTCGGTCAATCCCGAGCGGACTTCGGGCAGGTGCAAAGGCTGAGTCAGCACTGAACCGGCCAGGCCGTCGTCGACCGCTTCGAGCCAGGTGGCCTGGAGCGCGTGTCCCGCGTGCAGGTGATCGAACCGGCCGTCATCGACGGTGAGGAAGACGAGCAAGGTCTCACCGGCGAGGCGACGCTGAAGGACTCGGCGATCGGGCAGCGCCGTCCCTGGACGGACCAGTCCCGCCCAGGGAAGCGACCCGGTGGGTAGCGTGCTCGCGGCCAGCCCGACGCCATGGCGGTGATAGTGCTCGTCATGGATGGTCCACAGGGCCAGTTCACGCTGGTACGCCAGATCGTGCTGATACGCCTCGGCGGCGAATTCGAGCAGGTCGGCGACTCGGGAGAGTTCGAGCTCGTCGTGGATCGGCCTGGCTTCGACCCCGCTCTCGGCCGCGGCGGCCATCAGGTCGCCGATCTTCTCCCGCGAGACTCGCCGTCCGGAGAAGGGGTGGCGATAGCTTCCTCGCCGGGCTATCGCCGAGTAGCGGTGCAGGTCGACGTCGGACGGCGCCGAGCGTCCCTTGGTCTCGATCGCGGCGACGATGTCCGGCTGACCGGCTTCCGGGAACATCCGGGTGGCCAGGTCGTAGCCGAGCACCCGGACCGCCAGCTCCACATTGGCGAGGGCGGCGCCGCACGAGATGAGCCGGTCACGGCCCCGAGCGTCGTGTTCGGGCAGTGCCAGGTCGCGGCGCTCACGCAGAAGAAGCCGGTCTCCGTCGAGGTCCAGTCGCCACGGCTGGATATTGTGCACGGAGGGCGCCCGCAGCAACGTCCTCGCCAGTACCTCGGTCTCGGCCCTCGTCCACCCGTTCGCCATGTGTCCCGTCCTCAGTCGTCACTCGATCGACGTCCACGGTGCCCCTGTCCCGCGAGGAGCAGCAGGTACCGACGGCACCGATCACCGGGACCAAATACCCGGGAGGGATGCCGCTAGGGCCCAAGGTCCCGGTTCGTTGGGACGTCTAGGTGGCTGTCACAGCCGGAATACGCGGGTACCGTCGGTGGAGAAGCCGGGACCCCGCAGGAGGAACGAAAGATGGCGACCAAGGTGTTCCTCGTGGACGACCACGAGATCGTCCGGCGAGGGCTGGCGGATCTGCTCGGGAACGAACCCGACATCGAAATCGCCGGCGAAGCCGCCTCCGTCTCCGAAGCACTCGCCCGCATCCCGCAAAGCGACGCGGACATCGCCGTGCTCGACGTGCGGCTCCCCGACGGAACCGGCATCGAACTCTGCCGGGATCTGCTGTCCACCGAGCCGGACCTGCGCTGCCTGATGCTCACCTCGTACGCCGACGACGAGGCCCTTTTCACCGCCATCATGGCCGGGGCGTCCGGGTTCGTCCTCAAGCAGGTCCTCGGGAACGACCTCGTCTCGGCGATCCGCACCATCGCGGGCGGCGGCTCGCTGCTCGACAGCCGGACCACCGCCGCGCTGATGAACCGCATCCGGCGCGAACGGGACCAGAACGATCCGACCGCCACCCTCTCCGAGCAGGAACGCACCGTCTTCGAACTGATCGGCGAAGGCCTGACCAACCGCGAGATCGGCGAGCGGATGTTCCTCGCCGAGAAGACCGTGAAGAACTACGTCTCCCGAATCCTGTCAAAACTCGGCATCCAGCGCCGGACGCAGGCCGCGGTCCTCGCCACCGAACACAAACGCACCGCGACGCCCCCGGTGTTCGGCGACCGCTAGGCCAGCGGAACACGCCAGAGCACTCTGGCGCCGCCACCGTCACGGTCTCCGAATTCGGCTTCACCGCCGCACCTCTCCGCCCGGTCGGCGAGGTTCGCCAGCCCACTTCGCCGTCCCGCCTGCGGTATCCCGATGCCGTTGTCGGCGACCTCGATGATCAGCTCGCGATCTGCCTCGACGCTGATCGTGATCTCGTCGGCGCCGGAATGCCGGACGGCGTTGCTCAGCGCCTCGCGGACCACCGCCTCGGCATGCTCGTGCAGGGTCTGCGGCACGAGCGTGTCGACCGCCCCGGCGATCCGGACCGAAGGGGTGAGCGTGCTCTCGGTCGTCAACTCCGTGACGGCGTCGAGCAGCCGCCGGCGCAAGCTCTTCGAGGCGTCCGAGCCCGAGGTATGCAGATCGAAGATCGACGTCCTGATCTCACGGACCGTGCGATCCAGTTGCTCCACCGCCTGCGTCACCCGATCGCGCGCGAATGCGTCCGGCATCCGGGGCACGATGCTCTGCAGGCTCATCCCGGTGGCGAACATCCGCTGGATGACGTGGTCGTGCAGGTCCTGGGCGATCCGGTCCCGATCGGCGAGCACGTCCAGGAGCCGCTGGTTGCGTTGTTTCTCGCCGAACTCCAGCGCGACCGCCGCCTGATCGGCGAACGACGACAGCATCGGGAGCTGATCGGCCTTGTACTGCGGGGAACCCTTGTCCCGTCCCGCGACGAGCACCCCTCCGACGCCGGAAGTGCTGTTCAACGGGATCACCATGGCCGGCCCGAGTCCCTCCAAAACGGGCTCGGCCTGCTGGTGCGAGACCGTGCCCAGGTCGGGGACGAGACTGGGCTGACCGGAACCGAGCACCTGGTCGATGGCCGGATGCCCGCCGGCCATCGACGTACCCTCCAGAACGGTCATCCGCTCCCCCGCGGAGACGCTCACCGTCAGCGGTTGCCCGATCTCCGTGGCGAGCAGGATCAGCACCCGGTCGGCCGCGGAGAGCTCGCGAACCCTGGTGGCGATCAGGTTCAGCGTGTCGGTGACCGAGGCTCCGCCCAGGAGTTCCCCGTTGACCTCCGCGACCGCTTCCAGCCAGCGCTCCCGCGTCCGTGACCGTTCGAACAGCCGGGCGTTGTCGATGGCGACACCGGCCGCCGCGGCCAAGGCCTGCAGGACGACCTCGTCATCGGCGGTGAATTCGGCGGCGCCCCGCTTTTCCGTCAGGTACAGGTTGCCGAAGACCTCGTCCCGGACGCGGACCGGGACACCGAGGAAGCTGTGCATCGGCGGATGGTTCGCCGGGAACCCCACCGAGGCGGGATGCAGGGTCAGATCCGGGACCCGGACCGGATGGGGCTCCGCGATGAGCAGCCCGAGCAGGCCCCGGCCTTCGGGCAAATGACCCATATGGGAGCGGGTCTCCGCGTCGATGCCCTCGTAGACGAACTCCGAGAGCCCGTCCTCGTCGCCGAGCACGCCGAGCGCGCCGTACCGGGCATCGACCAGCTCGACCGCCGCCTGCACGATGCGCTGCAGGGTCGAGTCGAGCTCCAGCCCGGTGGCCACGGCCAGGACCGCGTCGAGCAGGCCTTGAAGCCGGTCTCGGGTCTTGACGATCTCCGACAGCCGCTCCTGGACCTCGTGCAGCAGCTCGTCGAGCCGTAGCCCGGTCAAGACCGCCGCGCTCGGTGGCGTCTCGTCGGACGGACCTCGATCCGGCGGCATTCGGTTGCTCCTTGTGGGTCGGCATGGCGACACGTCTTAGTCGCTCGATCGGCTCCAGCGTTTCACCACCGGCCACTCCTGCCAAGCCACGCGGCCGTCAGAACGGGCGATGATCGTCCGGATGCCACACGACCTCACCGGGTCGGCGGCGGGCGGCGTGCCGAACCGGCCCGTCCGGATAGCCGAGCCGCATGATGAGCTGAGGGTGCCCCGGCAGGTTCAGTTCCGCGGTCACCCGCTCCCGGACGGCGTCCTCGTGCAGCAGCTGGGTCAGCACCGACGCCGCCAGCCCTCCATCGACGGCCGCGAGCCACGAGCGCTGCATGGCCACGCCCGTCGCGACGTGGCCGGCACGATCGTCCTCCTTCACCCAGAAGATCAAGACGTTCTCCGCGGCCAGTCTCCGCGCGAGGGTCGGGGCGTCCGGGATCAGGCTGGTCCAGCGGACCAGTCCCGCCCACGGCAAGCCCGCCTTGTCGTAGCCGGGCCGGACCAGACCGTCACCGACACCGTCGGGCCGCCACTCGCCCGTCCACTCCTCAAGTTCTCGCTGGAGTCCCTCGCGGCTCTGAATCGTTCTAGCGGCCTGTTCGAGAAGTACCGAGAGGAGGTCCTTGTCGGCGGCGCGCAGAACCCGGCAGCCGATACCGTGGGGCAGCTCTCCGATGACCGGTGCGAGCAGCGACGGCGCGACCGGGATGTCGGCGAACGGACGACGGTGGCTCCGCCTGCGCGAGATGGCGGCATACGCGTGCAGTTCGCTGTCGGAAGGTGGCTCGCGGCCGGAGGGCGTGACGACAGCGACCAGCGACCCCCCTCCGGGGGACATCTCCACCTCGGTGGCCCATCCCAGCACCCGGACGGCCAACACGAGGCTCTCCAAGGCCGCTCCGCAGGAGATGAGCCGATCGCGACCGGTGGGGGTCGTGCTCGGGAAGGGAGAGATCGGTCCGCTCGCTCAGTTCCGCGCGCAGTTCGGGCAGGGCGAGCGACCACGGCTGGATGTTGTGCACGGACGGCGCTCGGAGGACCGCCCGCGCCAGGACCTCGATCTCGCCGTCGGACCACATTCGCTCATCGTGGGCGTTCGGCGTGTGCCTGCTTCCTCTCACGGAACGCGTCGACGACGCTGGGCAGTGTCGCGTACAGCGAGCCGGTACCGATGAGCCCGAGAAGGCCCGCGGCTTCGAGGTCTTCGCGCAACTCCTGCTTCACTCTAGCGAGCGCGAACGTGATCCCGCGTCGGCGCAACTCCTCGCACAGCCCGCGCAAGGCGTCGGCCGCGGTGATGTCGAGTTCGACGTTGGCTTCGGCGTTGAGGACGAACCACTCGACCTTCGTCCCGCCGTCCAGTGCGGCGAGGGCACGTCGCCGGAAGTCGTCGGCATTGGCGAAACACAAGGGCGCGTCGTAGCGGTAAGATCACCAGGCCTGGTTCGGTAGTCGCGCCGGGATAGTCGCCGACATCGTGCATGCCGGGAACATCTGGAACGAACCCGAGTACCGCCCCGTGCGGCCGTGCCAACCTGCGAAGGAGATCCAAAATGGACAATCCGACGGCGGCCAGCACGCCGTACAGGACACCCAGCGCGACGACGGCGAGCAAAGTCGACACCGTCAGGACGAACTCGCTCCGGCGGAACCGCGCGATGCGCCGGAATTCCCGGGGATCGATCAGCTTCAACGCCGCGTAGACGACTATCGCCGCCAACGCCGCCTTGGGAAAGCCGGCCAGCAACGGTCTCGCGAAGAGAACCGTCAGCACGACGGTCGCGAGCGCGGCAAGGGAGTACAGCTGGGTCCGGGCACCCATCGCGGATGCCAGAGCGGTGCGGCTGCCACTCGAGCTGACCGGAAACCCGTGCAGGAGTCCCGATGACAGATTCGACGCGGCCAGCGCCCGCAACTCGCGAGTGGAATCGACCTGCTCTCCGTGCCTGCCCGCGAAAGCGCGAGCCGTCAGGACGTTGTCGGAGAAGCCGACGAGAGCGATCCCCAGCGCGGGCAGGAGCAGGTTCGCCAGATCCGCACCGCTCACCGCGGGGAGCCCGGGCACCGGCAGTGCGTCCGGGATCGGACCGATCACCAAGATCCCCTTCTCCGTCAAGGAAAAGCCAGTGACGACCGCGGTCGCCACCAGTATGACGGTCAACGGCCCGGGAAAGCGCGGAAGCCGGTGCTGCGACACCAGCAGGCAGGCCAGGACGAAGACGCCGAGGATCAAGGTTGGCCAGTGCAAGTGCGCGATGTTCGCGAGGAACGAGCCGAATTCCGCGATCATCCCGTCGCCCGTGACGGGAACGCCGGTCAGCTTGCCCAGCCGGCTCACGATCATCAGCGCCGCGATCCCGGCCATGTAGCCGGTCAGTACCGGTTTCGACAGCAGGTCTGCCAGCACGCCGAGCCGGGCCAAGCCTCCCATCAGACACAAGCCGCCGACCAAGAGTGCGAGCATGGCCGCGAGCACCCCGTAGCGGGCGGGATCGCCTGCGGCGAGCGGGCCGAGCGCGACGGCCGTCATCAAGGCGGTCGTGGATTCCGGGCCCACGGAAAGCAGTTTCGACGATCCCAGCACCGCATAGACAGCCAAGGGACCGATCACCGCCCATAGACCGACCTCCGGTGGCAGCCCCGCGACCTCCGCGTAGGCCATCACCTGAGGCACCAGATACGCGGCGACCGTCACTCCGGCCAGCAGGTCACCTCGTAACCAAGAGCGCTGATAGCGTGCGAAGGAGATCTTCATCGATGCCTCCGGCCGACAGCTGAGTACAACGAAGACGGCAAGCGCGCGAATAGCTTTCCCTCCTGCGGAAGAGAGCTTTCCTCGTCGAGGAAGCGCAGTACCGGCTCGGCCGACGATCGGTCGAACAAGGCCGCGAAGATCCGTTCGAGCTGACCCGGGTCTCGCGCCACGACGTCGAGGAGCGTGGCGTCGAACAGCAGGTGCCGCGCCTTGGGCTTGGGCAGGTCGAAGGGATGTCCTTGGCACGCCAAGGATTCCGCGATCGCGGCGCTGTCGGCCTGGATGCGTTGGAAGGCATAGCCGGTCGACGCCTTGACCAGCCCGGCTTTCGTCCCGATGGCGAGGATCGAGCCGCGCCTGCGGTCGACGGCCGAAGCGGACAGCGGCAGGGAAGCCGATTCTTCACGGGTGACCGCGTATTCCCGCACACCGAGAATCGTGGCGAGGTACTCGCGCAAAGCGGTTCGTTGTTCCTTGGGACGCGCCACCCCTCGTGTGTGTGGCGGCGGCGCGAAGGACGTGTACTCGACCAGGGCTTCTCGCGGACCTCGCGGCAAGACGTAGACGAAGCTCGCGGCGCGGTTCTGGGAGGTACGGAAGTCGAAGAAGGTCGGCACGGCCGAGTCGAACACCGGCTCGGCCGTGCGCACGGCCGGTGAACGCTGTCGAAGACCCAGTCGGCGCTCAATGCTTCACCGTCCACAATGGCTTCCGCGCCGTGACCCGCCTGCCGGATGTCGGTGATCCGGCCGCGGCGGAAGACGACGTCACCGCGTCTCGCCGCGGTCTTGCCGACCGCCGCCGCCAGATCGTCGCCACGGACGAAGCGGTACTTGTACCGGCCGAGGCCGACGACCCGGCTACGCCCGGCCGCGTGCACGTGGAACCTGTCGAACGTACGCGAAACCGCTTCATCGAGAAGTCCTGGCGCGGCGGACCAGGACGCCCAGCCCGCGGTCGCGAGCGGCCGGCGACCGTCGTCCACGACGATGATCGGCCCCAGGGATTCCGGCCGCGCGACCAGATGGGCCGCGAGGCTGAGGCCGCTGAGTCCTCCGCCTGCGATGAGGATCGTCATCGATCGAGTGAACGGCTCCACGCGCCCGCGCGCCAGTGACCAGAGGCGCACCCGAGGTCCCGGGAATCCGGGACCAACGGCACCGGACCGTGTATCCACCTGCCGCTTAGCGTTGCCGTGCAGGGCCATTGCGAGCGGAAAGAGCCGATGATGAAACGAACCCTCCGGCTGACCGGGCCGATCGTGGTCGGCGCGGACGGATCCACCGGCGCCTGTGCCGCCGCCACCTGGGGTGTGCAGGCCGCCGACCGGCACGAAACCTCCCTGGAACTGTAGCACGCCCTCGGGATACCGGACTACTACCTCGGCAGCGTTCCGCCGTCGGACGAACTCCTGCGCAAGGTCAAGAACCGCGGAGAGGCGATTCTTCGTGAAGCAGCGGACACCGTGGGCCACACGTACGGCCCTGTCGTCCGGACTCACCTCTCCGACGACTCCGCGGCCCCAGCACTGATCGAGGCTTCCGGCATCGCCCGGCTGATCGTCCTGGGGTCCACCGAGCACAGCCGCTTCACCGCCCTGTTCGGCGGATCGGTGACGACCGCGCTCGCCGGTCACTCGCACTGTCCCGTCGTGTCTGTACGGGGCCATACTTGGGATCTGCCCACGGCGTGGAGACAACCCGTCGTGGTCGGCGTCGACGGAAGCCCCGCCGCCGAGCTCGCGATCGCCGCCGCCTTCGACGAGGCTTGCGCCCGGGGAGCCGATCTGGTCGCCGTGCACGCCTGGGAGGACGTCTCGGCCTCCCGCTCCTTCGGTGATCCCGCGGGCAACTACGGCTGGGCCGCCTTCACGGCGTCCGCTCGGCGGATGCTCACCGAGCAGGTGTCGAAGTTCCGCGACAGCTATCCCGACGTCGAAGTGCACCAGGTGGTCGTGCACGACGAACCCCGCCAGGAACTGCTGCGCTGGAGCGGTAAAGCGCAGTTGATCGTGGTCGGTGACCGAGGACGCGGCGGCTTCCGCGGCCTCCTGCTCGGTTCGACCGCGCAAAGCCTGATCCACCACGCCGCCTGCCCGGTGCTGATCGCCCGCACTGCGGATTCCTGACAACGAAAGGAGCGCGCCATGTGCACCACCGTTTCCGAAGTCATGACCACCGACCCGGTCACCGTCGCGCCGGACACCGGGTACAAACAGATCGCCGCCTTGCTGGCAAGGCGGCGGATCAGTGCGGTGCCCGTCGTCGACGAGGCCGGAGCACCGGTCGGCGTGGTGTCCGAAGCGGATCTCCTGGCCCGGTTCCGCGCTCCCCGGCCCGCCCTGTTCGCCGGTCACCATTCCCGGGGCGAGGCGCGCAAAGCGCGGGCGTTGCGCGCCGAGAACTTGATGACCTCACCGGTCGTGACGATCGACGCGGGCGATTCCGTCGCGGCCGCGGCGGTACGCCTCGCCGAGAAGGACGTGCGGCGGCTGTTCGTCGTCGCGAACGGGAGACTCGTCGGTGTCGTGTCACGCCGGGATCTGCTGTCCGGGTTCCGGCGTGCCGATGAGGACATCCGCGCCGAGATCGACCGCGACGTCCTTGCCCGCACCCTGCGGGTCGCACCCGGGCAGGCGTCAGTCACGGTCGCCGACGGGGTGGTGACGCTGCTCGGCAGGCTGGACAACCGCGGCGCGGTCGAACGCGCCGGCGTCCTCGCCGGTGAGGTCCCCGGCGTGGTCGACGTGCGGAACCGGCTCGACTTCGTCTGGGACGACGACGTCATCCGGCCCGCTTCCCTCGGTGGCTGAGCCGCGGGACCTTCGGCCTGTGCTCCAGGGAATCCCGGCGGACCGAAGGGCCACTTCGCCCGGGGCGTCCGCCTCATTCGCGTCTCCGACGAGGCGAGCACGATGGGCGTACAGGTCGGAAACCCGCGGATCGGAAGCGAGGCGCCTCCCATGTCGGCCACGAACAACCACCAGGAACCGGCTCCCCTCGCCCGCTATGCGGATCTGAAGGATCAACGGCTCGCGCTCACGCTGTCGCGTGAAGACCTCGATGAAGAGCATGACCGCGATCCCCTGGAGCGGATCACCTGCCGGACCCATCGCCGCTGGCTGCACCAATGCGTGTCCTCGTCGCTGCACGTCATCGTCGTGACCGGCCATCGTTGGTGCCGCTCCTGCTCTCTCGCGCTCTCCGTCGCGGTCGACGAACTCGCCGGAGACGTCACCTTCTCCTGCCCGGGCTGTGGGCGAGTGGCGCCGACCCGGGCGACCCGTCAGCTGATCCGCGCATGCCGCGCGAGTCTTGCCGCGGCGCATGACGATGGGCTCGTGTACCCGGGCCTTTCGGCCCCAGAGCCGCGTGCCATGTCGTAACACACTCGAATCGACCTTGAACACCGATCAGAGGAGAGTTCCATGGCCACCACCGAAAGCGGACATCGACGCAACGTTCCCGTCGAACATCCGGAAGTCCATGATGGACGGTCACGGGTCGCCGCGAGTCTCGCCGTGCTCCGCATCTCCACCGGCCTGCTGTTCCTGTGGGCGTTCTTCGACAAGACCTTCGGTCTCGGTTACGCCACTGCTTCCGGCAACGCCTGGATCAACGGCGGTTCGCCGACGAAGGGCTTCTTGAGCCGGGTCGACGTCGGCCCGTTCGCCGAAACCCTCCGCTCCTGGGGCGGCACCTGGTGGGCGGACTGGTTGTTCATGGCCGGCCTGCTCGGCATCGGGCTCGCGGTCACCGTGGGCGTGGGACTGCGGCTCTCCGCCATCACCGGCAGCGTGATGATGCTGCTGATGTGGATCGCCGAGTGGCCACCCGCCCGGACGAACGGCGCGGGCGAGCCGACCATGTCGACCAACCCGCTCATCGAATACCACGTGATCTACGCGCTGGTGCTCATCGCACTGGCCGCGACGGCCGCCGGGAACACCTGGGGGCTGGGAGAGCAGTGGCGGCGGCTGTCCTTCGTGGACCGTAACCACTGGCTTCGATGACCTCCCCGAACACCCGTCCCGGCACCGTCGACCCGGTGCCGGGATTTCGTTCGCTCACAGCCGGCGAAGATGGTGATCGGTCCATGGCCGCTGCCGGACGAGGATCCGGACGGCGCCCGCGGTGGCCCCTTCGCGCGACACGAGTACCGGGTCGAGGTCCACGTCGACGACTTCCGGCACCAGCTCCATGATCCGGTCCGTCCGCAGGAGCAGCTCCGCGAGTGCGGCACGGTCGAGAGCGTTGCTCCCGCCGAACAGCGCCTTGCTCGCGTGCATGCTGTCGACCAGAGCCTCGGCGTCAGTCGTGCTGAGCGGCCCCAGACCGGTTGACCGGTCGTCGAGCAAGGCTCCATCGATACCGCCGAGTCCCAGGACCACGACCGGGCCGAACACGTCGTCGACCTGACCGCGGATCAGCAGCTCGCGATCACCGAACCGGCGCCGGGTCAACCGGATCCCGAAACAGGCGAGCAGGTCCTCACTGTCCTTCCGGGACAGCCAGCCCCCGCCCGGATGCGCGGAGAGGTACTCCCCCACCAGCCGGGTCGCCGTCGCGAGATCGATACCGGAGAGATCAGGCCTGCCACCCTCCCCAGCCTCGAGCCAGTGGGTTCGCTCGGACAACTTCGCCAAGACGGCCGCTGCTTCCTCGACATCGGCGTAGCAGGGAATCCCGTGGTGCGGGACGACCGACTCGAGCTGGCCGAGCCGCACGGCGAGGACAGTCTTGCTCTCCGGCACCGCGACCAGCCCGGCCAGCGGATCGCCGACGCCGGTGGGTACGCCGGCGTCGATCACCGCGTCCACACCTTCGTCAGCCAGGACCTCGGAGACGCAAGAGGCGAAGGCGTCGGCCGTCACTGCGGCGCTCGTGTCGAGCGGGTTGCCCACGCTCGAGTGTTCGGGCAACAGCCGCCGGAGAGCGTCCTGAGTCCGCCGATTCGACCACCCGTGAACCGGATGGCAACGGCTGCCACGAGAGCGCGGCGAGCAGTCCGAGGACTTCGGTCACCGTGTCGACGACGAGGACACCCGCCTGGCCGAACATCGCGAGTTTCGTCGCGGCCGGAACCGCTCGCGCGGCCGTATGCGCCGCCGCGGCCCGCTGTGCCGCCGCGGTGGCGGCACCGCGGATCGCCACGACCGGCTTCTCCCTGGCGAGAGCCCGCGCCAACCTGCTGAACTTCCTCGGGTTGCCGAAGGATTCCAAGTACAGCACGGCGATGTCGGTTTCCCCGTCGCCGCGCCACCACCGCAGGAGATCATTGCCGCTCACATCGTACTTGTCGCCGGTGGAGACCAAAGTGGACAGACCGAGTCCCAGGCCCGCGAGCGCGTCCATCAACGCGATCCCGAAACCGCCGGACTGGGTCACCACCCTGACGCGGCCTCGCCGGGCGCCCCGGCGAGCGAACGTCGTGTCGAGACGGGCCGACGGAGAGGTGTTGGCCACGCCGAAGCAATTGGGGCCGACCAGGCGAATCCCGTACGTGGCGACGAGTTCGCGGACACGGTGCTCCAGCGGTGTCCCGGTCAGTCCCGCCGTGACGAGCACGATCGATCGCACGCCGGCGCGCCCGCAGTCTTCGACGACGTCGGGGACCGACTCCGCGCGGACACAGATCACCGCCTGTTCAACCGCGGCGTTCAGGGAAGATACCGAAGGAACACAGGGGACGCCGAGGATCTCCGTGGCGTTCGGGTTCACCGCGTGCGCGATACCGGGGTAGCCGGCGTCGAGAAGGTTCCGCAGGATCGCCCTGCCCACCGAGTCTTCACGCCTCCCCGCCCCCACGACGGCCACCGAGGCCGGGGCCAGCACCGTCCGGAGGCTCGCCACATCGGCGAGCCGTTCCCGCTCCTCGATCCGCTCGAGGTACCGGTCGGGCTCGCCGAGTTCGATCTCGACGTCGAGCTCCGGCCCTCCCCGTCCGATGACGTACGGGAGGCCGAGGTCGGAGAACACCTTGATCATCCGGGTGTTCTCCGCGAGCACCAGGGCGACGAAACGGTGGATGCCCTGCGCCAAGGCCAAGGACACGAGATGTTCGAGCAGCAGGGTGCCGACCCCGTGTGCCTGGGCCGCGTGGTCGACGACCAGCGCGACTTCGGCCGCGTCGTCCGCGGAGCCCGGGCGATAGTGGGCGATCCCGATGAGTTCGTCCCCTCGGAACGCTCCGATACCCGGGCCTTCGATCGCCAACCGGCTCAGCAGATCCAGCCTCCCCGGATGGGCGGTGAAGAAGCGCAGATAGCGGTCGCGCTCGTCCAGCCGCTGGTGCAGATTCAGGACGGCGTCGAAATCCTCCGCACGCAACCGGCGGACGGTGACCATGTCGCCGTCCGCCAGCAGGGCACTCGTCCCGGTCGTCATGTCGACGCCGGATTCCGGGTGTCCAGTACGACGGCGACCACGCCAGGCACCGTGCGGGCGAGCGCGTCGAGCACCCGCCGTTCGGCTTCGTCCCGGAACTCACCGGCGATGCTCACGTAGCCGCCGTCGACCTTGATCGTCCACTTCGGACGATGTCCGGCGTAGTCACTGATCAGGCCGTGCACCTGTGCGGCGATCGCGTCGTCCGGCCGGACGAGCGGACGGAGCAGATCCCGCCTGCTCACCACACCGACCAGGACTCCCTCCTCGACGACCGGCAAGCAACGCAGCCGGTCGGCCAGCATCCGCCTGCCCACCTCCGCGACCTCGGTCGACGGGGAGATCACCTCCACCGGGGTGGACATCAACGCCCCGACCGTGATCCCGTCACCGCCCGCCCGGATTCCCCGCAGCGCGTCGAATTCGGTGAAGGTCCCGAGGACCCGGCCTTCGTCGTCGACGACCGGAAGGCCGGCGAAGCCCTTCTCGGTCAGCACCGCCACCGCCTCGCGAAGTGGTGTCGTGGGAGCGGTCGCCACTGCCGGACTGGACATGATCTCCGAAGCACGCATCGGATCCTCCTTGTGTTCTTTCATCAGGCGCGGTTCCGCAGGAACGCCCCGCACGCGTCGAAAAGGTCTTCCGGCGGGCAAGCCGTGACCCGGTGTTCGAAACCTGGTGGGACGACGGGGGCGCCCGCGCCGCCCGTCGTGGTCATCACGACCGGGACCCGCGCCCGGAGTGCACACACCACACCGAATTCGCGTGCGGTCAAACCGGCCTCGGTACCGCGGACGTCAACGGCGAGATCCGGCCGATCCTCCTCGTCCAGCGGGCAGGTCCCGCCGGACGCGAGAGCCCGGCACACTCCGGACCGGACATGGCACGGGCTGACCCGGCAACCCAGTTCCCGCAACGCGGCCGCGATCTCACGCGACTCGTCGAAGCCGGCCTCTGTGAGCAGGATTCTCATCTCTTTCTCCTCTCAGGCGGCGGGCCGACCTTGGGCCATCCGTTGCCATTCGCGTGCCCACACGGCGGCACGGCCGCGGGCGAGCGCCGCCCGGCACACCAGGAAGACCCCCATGACCAGCGTGAGCCAGCCCAGCCACAGTCCGACGCCGACGCCGATGCCCCGGCTCAGGGCATCGGCGTCAGTGGCCGGCGCCTTGACGGGATGCCCGCTCGTGTCGAGCCAGATTCGCACTTCGTTCCCGGTCGCCGACCCGGCGTCGACGGTCACCACGCCTTCACGGATCAGCCCACCGGGCGCGGCCCATCGGGCGGTCGCTTCGACCTTCTCGTCCGTGGGCACTCCGTCGAGGCGCACCTGGACGGGCGGGGCGTCGGCGAGCAGCACGGCGATCGCCTCCTGACGGTTCGCCATCTCCTCCGCCACACGCTTCCGCCCTTCGGCGTAGGCCTCGGAACCCGCCGCCGCGGCGAAGGGGATCGCCAGCAGCGCCAGCAGGACGGCACCGATCACCAGCGCGGCTTCGAGTCGGTCCGACCACCGGACGAGCGGATTTCGCGTGAAGCAGAGTCCGGGCAGCGCTCTCATGGCCTTCTCCTGTGTCCGCGTTCGCTCAGAGGATCGGGCCGGGCTCGTACGCGACAGAGGTCAGCAGCCGGCCGAGCCTGCTTTCCGGAGCCGTGGCGGGCGGCGGGATCACCACCACCGGGCAGGTCGCGTGCCGCAGCGCCGTCTTGCACACCGAGCCGACCAGCAGTTCACGGAGCTTGCCCGTGCCATGGCTGCCCAGCACGAGCAGCGAAGCGCCTTTCGACCGCTCCACGAGCGTTTCACCGGGGTCTCCCTGCGGAACGTCATAGGTGACATCGAGCCCCTCGTGAGCATCGAGGACTTTGGCGGTCGCGGCTTTCAGCGCCTTCAAATGGACATCTCTCGCCTCCGCCACGGTCCGGCCGGCCGACGCGTCGTCCAGCATCGCGTCGTGGACCCACACGGTGACCACCTGCAAGGCCGCGCCCTGCCTGACCGCCTGATCGGCCGCCCAGTGCACCGCCGCGGCAGAACCCGCCGAACCGTCCATGCCGACGACGATCCGGTTCTCCGTCGCACTGTCCGTCATGACGTCCTTCCCTTCTGTGCCAGTGTTTCCGAGGTTCTTTGACCACGACGACCGCCTGGGGGAAGCCGGGAACACCGTCGATGCCGACGAGCGCCCCACGGATCGCGGGGGCATCGAAAGGCTCGGTGAACGCGGTGGCGGCCAAGCCGTACTCGGTGGCCGCGAGCAACAACCGCTGTGCGGCCACGCCTGCCCGGACGAGCTGTTCCCGGGTTTCCGTCACGGTGGCGACGAGGAAGGCGACCCACGAGGATTCCGGAGTCGCTTTCCTCCTGACCTGCCCGCCTACCTTGGGTAGATCACGGACCTGAGAAGGCGTGAGCACCCGGACCCGGATGCCGTCGCCCTCGTTCGCCTTGGCGATCTCCCGTCCCCACGTCGCCACCGAAGACGGAGCCGGCCTGGTCGGTCGCCCGGGCAGAGCGGCGAAACGGGCGAAATCGTCCGCCGCGGGGCGGATCCGCCGCAGCGATCTGAGCCTGGCGACCCGGTCCAGGGCGAGCACATCACAGGTCAGGTCGATGACCGGCGACCAGCCCAGAATTGTGATCGCACAGTCGAGATTCGCCACCACCGCCCCGCAGACGATCAATCGCGCACGCCCACGCCGGTCCCGTACTCCGAGCAGGTTCGTGACTCGTTCGTACAAGTCGAGTGAGTCCTCATGGAACGACAGCGTCCACACGTCGTCGATCCATCGCTTCGGTACCTGGCGCGCGATCGCCACGAGGATCCGCTTCTCCTCCGTCGACCAAACATGCGCCGGGATCCCGGTGAGAGAAGCCGTCATGGCCGCTTCTCCCCGCTCGGGTCGCGGGTGACCGCTTCGATCGAGCGCCGTGGCGTCTTCACGCCCGGAGAGCCGTAACCGAGCCTGAACACTGTCTGGGGATGACAGGCGCCACCGAGCAGGTCCCGCAGTTCGTCGCGGATGGCGGTGATTTCGATCGGCTGGGAATAGAACGAGGCGCTCAGCCCGGCGTCCGTGGCGGTGAGCAGGACCCGTTGCATCGCGCACCCCGCGCGGACCTGGGAGATCGGCGCGTCGTTCGGCATGGTCAGCACCGCGACCAGCGGGTCCTGCTCGAAGACACGGGGAGCACCGTCCTCGTTGACGTACCGCCCCGGGAGCAGCCCACCCGCTGAACGAGGCCCGCCCGCGGAGGTGGGAACACCGTCGTCCTTACTGGTTTGCCTGGTCCATGCCCGGAGTTCTCGCTGGAAGGACGCGTCCAGGTGCTGGATGTGGTCGGCGCGGCGGATGAGCCCCGCGGTCGCCTCCAGCAGCCCGGCCTCGTCGAGCAGGATCAGCCGCGCCCCGTCCTCGCGGGCCGCCTCCCGCACGGCGGTCCGCAGGCGGAGAGGCACCGGCTCGTCCGTGAAGGGGCGGCGGTTGCTGTAGCGCCGCGGAATCGCGGCGGAGAGACGGCGTTCGGTCGCGGTGGGACGGTGTCGGGGACCCAGCGTGACCCGCGCCAGCAAGGAAGGCCTCGCCCGTTCAGGCGCCAGCTCGACATCGCTGACCCGGCCCGCGGCAGCGATGGCGAGCCGCAGGTTCAGCAATGCCGCGCCACAGGCCAGCCGCGCCTCGCGCGCTTGCGGATCGCAGGCGCCGAGAATCCGGCTTTCGTCGAGCACCACGTCGATCGTGTCCGGCGCCAGCTCGAAGATCCACGGCTGGGTGTTGTGCGGCGACGGCGCGCGCACCGCGGCGCGCAGCGCGTCCGCGACGACCGGCGAACGAGTGAGGATCATCGTGCTGCACCTGCCTTTCGACGCTCTCAGCGTCTCGCGTGGCGGACGGGGGCGGCAGTGGCCGTGGGCCCGGTGTGCCGGGACCTTCGGCACCGGCTAGGGCCTGTATCGAAGTCTTCTTCAGCAGGTTGAGCTGGTGTGGGCGTGTCGGTGATGGAAAGTAGGGAGGTCTCCGGTAGTTGGTTCGTCG
>NZ_JBVHDI010000037.1:0-43227 GCF_055563465.1 Amycolatopsis sp. NPDC000009 | reverse complement strand
CCTCAAAACCCACACCCACTACAACGAAAACACCGCCTGGGCCCACCACACCACCACCGCTTGACACACAAAACCCAGGGATGTCTTCACGGACTCGACGATCGCTCCACCGGAACCTAGCGTTCAGCCCACCGCGACCGACTGGAACGTCACCGGGATCCGCGGCGGTCCGGTCCCGTCGCCCGGCCCCTTCTCGTCGTCGACGCCACCGCGCGCGACCTTGTCCAGGGTCTGGAGACCGGCGTCCGAGATGCTCCCGAACACGGTGTACTCCGGCGGCAGTTCCGCTTCACCGAAGACCATGAAGAACTGGCTGCCGCCCGAGTTCGGCGCCTGCCGCTTCGCCATGGCGAGAATGCCCCGGCCGTACTTGATCTGGGGGAACACCTCGTCAGGGACGGTGTAGCCCGGCCCGCCCATCCCGGAGCCTTCCGGATCGCCGCATTGGAGCATCTGCAATCCCGAGGTACCAAGCCGGTGGCACGACGTGCCGTCGTAGTAACCCTGCTGTGCCAGCGAGAGGAAGCTCGCCACGGTGCACGGCGCGAGCCCGCGGTCCAGCGTCAATCCGACTTCGCCCGCCGTCGTCCTGAGGGTGACGGCCGTCGTGCCGGACGCCGGGGTCGGGCCCGCCGCGGGCGGGTTCACCTTCTTCGGCACCGGACCGGACGAATCCGCAGGGAACGCGCAGTCCGTCGGATCCGCCGGCGGCGTGCCGCGCTTCGGCATCGGAACCCTGCTGGAAGGGATGTTCACCGGGCTCCGCGTCGCGGTGTCCTCGGAGCTGGACGTCGGAGCCGGCGAGGAGGACGACGACGCGGCCGTGCTCTTTTCCTTCGAGTCCGACAGGAAGAACCCTGGTGCCACGAAGCCCGTGATCGCCACGACGGCGACGATCACGACGAGGCCCAGCGCACCCAGGCCAACCCAAAGCGCCGTCTTGTTCGACGACGGCGGCGGCTGTTGCGGCGCGCCGTACCACCCTTGCTGCTGGTACGGCTGCTGCGGATAGGGCTGCTGATACTGCGGCTGGGGATGCTGCCCCTGCGACGCTCCGGGATCGGGCGCCTGGCCTTCGGGCTCGCCCGGCTGCGGCGGCTGGGACATCTGTGCTCCTGTCGTCCGGAAGAAGTACAGGAACACTCTCGCGTATCGCCGCTCAAGAAGTCACGGCATCCCCCATGGTGCACTGTTCCCGTTCGCCGGGACGGGCCGGATCTCGAGGTCGGGCCGGTCACCGGCGCGGTGCACGACGGCCTCCTCGCCACGCCGCAGGTCGAGCCGGACGTCGCCGTTCGGCAACCGCCGCCAGCGTTTCGGCCGCCCCCACCGGTCGCGGACGGTCAGCTCCCCGTCCATGTCCGTCCGCAGCACGCACGGCGCCCCCGCCTCGCTGGTGACCTTGACCCAGCGTGTCTTCCCGGCCTGCCGGGAAGCGCTGAGCAGGAACGCGCCCTCCGTGCGGAAGTCGCGCAACGCCGCGTCCGCCCATTCGGCGGGCACGGCCGGGAACAGCCGGATCACCCCGCCCCAACTCTGCACGAGCATGTCGTGCAGCGATTGCGCGGCCGACAGCGGCGTCTCGATCACCGGACCGGATTCCTTGTACATCGTGTTCGGCTGGATGTAGCGCCGCTGCAGTTCGCCGAGGTAGAACGCCGCCTTCTCGCCGCGCAGCATCTGCGCCGACATCGACGCGGCGCCGGTGAACGTGTAGCCCTGCACCGCGCCTTCGAAGCCCACCCAGTGGTCGAGCGAGGTCTCGATGATCCGCCGGTGCTCCGGCCGCTCCCAGGTGATCTCGTACAGCGGGTAGATCTGCAACAGATGCGAGTAGTGCCGATGCGACTTCGCGAACGGCACACCCGCGCCGATCATGTAGCCGTTGGCATCGGCCGGATACGGGACCAGCGTGGCCAGCACCTCCCGCCACCGCCCCGCGAGCGGGTCGTCGACGCGCAGTTCCGCCGCCGACTCCAGCAGGGTCTTGCAACCCCAGCGGATCAGCGCGAGGTCGTAGTTGCAGTCCGGCGCGTTCACGCCGTACTCCGGGGAGAAGGTCGCCGGCAGGTGCAGCTTCCCGTCCGATCCGGGAGCCAGGAAGTGGAGGTAGTAGTTGATCGCCTTGCGCAGCAGCGGGAACAGAGTGTCCCGTAAGAGCCGACGGTCCATCGTGTGCCGATAGGACAGCCAGACGTTGTGCAGGGCCCAGGTGAGATTGCCGACCTCCGGAGTCGGCGTCGCCTGGCCGGGGACCCCCACCGGGAACCCCGCGTTCGTCCCGGCCGCGCCGTTGAGCAAGGTCATGTCGGTGGTGCGTGGGATGCCCGCCGAATCGTGCTGGTAGGGCTCGGCGACCTGGCTCGTCAGGTTCGTCCGGAACTTGCCGAGCGCGTGGCTCACGGCGTCCAGTTCGAGATGATTGGACCCGTGGATGAGCCAGTATTCGAGCTGGACGTTCAGGTTCCACCAGGTCGCGGGCCACGGGGTCGGCTCCAGCCACGGTCCGCAGGTCGCCATCACCGGCGCTTCCCGGCGCGCGGCGGAGGCGATCTTGTACAGCTGGATCCAGTAGAAACCCTGGAGCCGGGTGTCCGGAATGGACAGAAAGCCGTGCCGATAGTAGTCGTGCCACCAGCGGCGATGCCCGGCCGTCAGCGCGGAGAACGGTTCTGCCCGGCGGACCGTCTTCAACGCCTCTCGCGCGGCCGTCCGCTTCGGAAACGACCACGCCACGGACGTGTACAGCGTCCGCTTCGATCCGCGGGTGACCTCGCGCCACGCCGTGACGTGTTCCCCGCCGGACAGCAGGGTCTGCACGGAAAGCCTGGTGTCGCCGCTGCTTTCCAGGGTCGCGGGCGGGTTGGCCACGTATCCGGCGGGCGGCGGCTTCCCGAACTTCGGATCGGTTCTCGGGCTCACCGCCTCGGCCGGATGGAAGACCCACTCGAAGCCGCGCTCACCCTCGGTCGGCTCGACCTCGACCGCCAGCATCGAATGTCCAGTGTGGACGATCGCGCGCAGTGAGAGGCTGCCCGCGACCGTGGTGATCGTGCCCTTCAGTTCGGCGTTCCAGAGGTCCATCCGCCAGTCGATCCCGGTGATGGCTCCGACCGGTTCGAGGGTGAAGTACCCGATCGGCAGCCGCGCGAGCCCGAACAGGGAACCGAACTCCGGCCGGTGATCCTGCACCTCGCTGTGCTGGACGTTGAACCGGACGGCGTTCCGGCCCGGTTCGGCGTAGATGCCCGAGCCGAGGAAACCGTTGCCCAGGAAGGGACCTTCGTACCAGGTTTTCGGCATGCGGCGCCAAATCAGGTCGGCCGCGCCGAGGAAGCCGGGCCAGTCGATACCTCCGAGCGCGAAGTCGTTCTCCACCGCCGAAGCCGACGGCGCGAACCCGGCCGCCGCCACGCCCGCCAAGGCCCCGCCGAGCATCGTCCTGCGAGTGATGTCCATCCTCAGACCCCCCATGCCGGAGTTCCACGATCACCCGGAACGTCCCGTGGCTCCAGCACCGGACGTGTGCCGCGTCGGGTGACGACGGCCGTCCCGCCGCGGCCGAGCGGGATCGAGATCGTGCCGGGACCCGCGTGCCGCCACGGAAGCCGCCGTCCGCGCCCGTCGCGGACCTCGATGTCACCGCGGATACCGTGCCGCAGCGTGAGCGGCTCCCCCGCCTCGCTGTGGACGCGGATCCATTCGGTCGCGCCGTTCGCGCGGGAAGCGTCCACGAGGAAGGCCCCCTCCGCACGCAAGCTCTCGAAGGACGCGTCCGGCCAGCTCGACGAGACCGACGGGAAGACCTTGAGCACTCCGTGATCGCCCTGCAGCAGCATGTCCACTATGGACTGCGCGGCGGCGATGGGGCTTTCGATCGCGAGGTTCACGCCCTCGCGGTACATCGTGTTCGGCGTCAGCTGCGTGTTGGCCACGACGGTCCCGTCGAGGAAGATCTTCAGATAACGCAGGGCTTCCTCCGGCGCGTCCATCACGGAGCTCATCGACGACGCCGCCGCGAAACTGTACCCGTGCCATTTCGCCTGTGCGCCGGCCCAGTGCGCGAAGGTGCGGCGCATGATGTCCCGGTCGCCGGGACGGTCCCAGAGCTTCTCCCGCAGCGGATAGAGCCAGAGCAGATGCGAGAAGTGCCGATGCGAGTCGGCCAGCGGGACACCGTTGCCGATCAGCACGCCCTGGGCCGCATCCTGGTGGTACGGCACCAGTTTCTCGCCGATCTCCCGCCACGCCGGTGTCCGCGGGTCGTCGATCCGAAGCTTGGCCGCCGCTTCGACGAGGGTGCGCGCGGCCCAGCGGATCAACGAGAGGTCATAGGTGCAGTCGGCCGCGTCGGCGTACTCGGGTGATCTCGTCATCGGCAGGTGCAGGGCGCCGTCCGGGCCGGTCGCGAGGAAGTGGCGGTAGTAGTTGAGCGCCTTGGCGAGCGTCGGATACAGCACGTCGCGCAGGATGCGGACGTCCATGCTGTGCCGGTACGCGAGCCAGACGTTGTGCAGGCCCCAGATCAGGTTGCCGGTCTGGTCGTTCTTGGTGGCGGGGCCCGGGATCCCGACCGCACGGGTGCCGCCTGGCCGTAGCCGCCAGTCCCCCGGATGCGAAAGGGCGTACGTGTCACCGTCCCGGTAGGCGGGAGGGACCGAGAGTTCGAGGTTGGCGTGGTCGCGGCGGAACGTCGCGGTGACGGCGTCGAGTTCGGGATGGTTGCTGCTGTTGACGATCGGGTACGTGACCTGGACGTTGAGGTTCCACCACACCGCCGTCCAGCTGTTGCCGACCTCCGGGAACCACGGCCCCCATTCGGCGACGACCGGCCCGTTCGCGCGGGTGGCGCAGGCGGTCTTGTACAGCTGGATCCAGTAGAACCGCTGGATCCGTTTGTCCGGAACGGACACGAAACTGCGGCGGTAGAAGGCGTTCCACCAGCGCCGATGGCCGGCGACGAGCCCGTCCGGGTGCACCGCCGACGCCCGGTGGACCCTCCTGATCGCCTCGGCGGTGTGTGTCGGCTCGGGAAACGCGTACGCGACCGTCGCCGCCAAGAGCCGTCGCGTGCCGATCTTCCGCTCACGCCAAGCCGTCGTGTACCCGCCACCCGCGTGCAGCGGCTGCTCGCAGTACCGGACCTCGCCCGCACTGGCGAGCGTCGGATCGGGATTCGCCGTGTACTCGGGCGGTTTGCGGATCGTCCTGGTCGTCGCCGATTCGAGCGGTGTGAACCCCCATTCCGCGGACGCCTCCCCGGTGAGCGAGATGAGGAGGAGGTCCTGGTCGTTGTGGACCAGCGCGGAGAACCGCACCGAACCCCGGGTGGTGGTGATCGTGCCGCCGAGTTCGGCGTTGTACAGGTCCAGGTGCCAGTCCACCGCGGTGATCGCGCCCTCGAAGGTGAGGGTGAGGTAGCCGATCGGGAGCCGCGAGTACCCGATGGCCGCTTCCCACTGCCCGCGTTGATCCTGGACCTGGGAATGGCCGAGCATCACCTTGAGGACGTTCGGCTGCGTGCCCGCGTAGAACTGCACGCCGAGGAAACCGTTGGCGAGAAACGGACCCTCCTGCCAGTTCTTCGGCATCCGCCGCCAGACCATGCGCGCGTCGTCGACGATCCGGCGGTGGACGTCGTGTCCGGCGAGCGCCGGCGGAGCCCCCTGAGCCCACAGCCCACCGAGCGCGGCGGCCCCCGCCGCGACCCTCAGCATCGATCGTCTGGACAGCTCGGCCATGGGTCGCCTCCAGATTCATACTACGTTTACCGCAGCTCAAGTCCTGGCGACCGGCATGTTTCCAGAAATAGCCGAGCTTTGACCACCCCCTTCACTCGCGCAGCCGTACATACATCCGATGTCTCGTCGGACAATTCATCTGTCGTTGAGTAGATTCACCCGCAGTGTCCTCAACCCTGGGTCGAGTTCAACCGCAGAGCCTCGGCGGCCAGGTACGCCGCACGAAGCTCTGCGGCGACTTCCTCGGGCTCAGTCCGGAGACGGCTGGGCAGGGTCTGAAGCAGAGCGATCCCTGCCGCGGCATACCTGGCGTTTCTGTCCAAAGTCTTCGCATAGTCCTCCTTCGCGAAGTGGAAGTCGTAGGAGTCGATCTCCCAAGCGAGCCGGACCCACTTGAAGTAGCCATCGGGCGTCGCGATGTACTCCCCGCATTCGTCTCGGAGTGGCTGGTTCCAGCTCGGTTCGGGCAGACCGGAGAGCCGCCATACGTTCATCGCATCGATTTCGGCGACCGACCGGACTCCCCTGATGACGTCACGCAACACCTCGCGGGGCAACGCGCTACCTCGATCACTGCCCGCATCCAACTCCCGGATGAGGACCTCGGGGTTCAGTCGCCCTCGCTGAACCGCTTCGGTCAGCAGCGCCCCGACCGGGTCGCGCGCGGTGAACCTGCGGCTTGCGTCGAGAACGGCCCTGGCGAGCGGTGCCACTGGTACACCGCTCACGGCGACTGGTCGCGGCATCCGCGTCGTCCGCTCAACGACCACGAATCCGGAGCTGCTGACCTGGCGAGACGCGGGCACCAGCAGGTGGACTCGATCAGTGTCGTTTTTAGGCCTCCTCAAGCCCTGAAGGAGACATGCCTGAATTCCGGTGACGATCGCTTCCGGCCCACCGTAGAGAAGAGCGCCATCGATCGTCTGCCGTCGAGTCGGCCGTCCCGGACCGAGTAACACCACCCCCGGGAGCAACCGTTGCCACGGCCCTCCCGCCAGGCAACGCCGGTGGCAAGTCCTCTTCGAGACACCGAACGTCACGAGCCGCGCGACGGTGATCACCCCGCCGCGACTCAGCTTGTAAAGGGCCTCGTGATCGCGAGCCCACTCACCGGAACGCACAGACAAGATCATCGGCGACGCTGGTAACCGCCGCCAGCACCGATTTCGCTACCTGTGGACAACTCACCACATCAGCCCCAATGTGGATAACTCAGCCACGCGCCCAATGTGGCATTGGAGACGTTGAGCGTCCCCAATGCCACATTGGGCGCATCAGGGGTAGGGCAGAGGGGGCAGCGCCGGAGAGTCCAGCCAGGCGTCGAAGAAAGCGGCGAGTGAGCGCCCAGCGAACCGTTCGGCCAGCGCCACAAAAGCCGCGGTGGTCACCAGACCGTGCCGGTTCTCCACCGCCCAAGCCTTCACCAGCGGGAAGAACACCGCATCGCCGACGGTACAACGCAAGGCGTGCAACAGAAGGCCGCCGCGTTTGTACACACGCTCGTCGAACATCCGCGCCACACCGGGGTCGGCGAGCCGCAGGTCCGCGGGCTTCACCTTCATCCGCGCGTGCCAGATCTTCGCCCACTCATGCGCGCTCTGCCCCCCGGATTCCTCGGACCAGAGCCATTCCGCGTAGGTCGCGAAGCCTTCGTTCAGCCAGATGTGCCGCCAGTCGGCGACGGTCAGACTGTTGCCGAACCACTGATGCGCCAGCTCATGCACGACGAGCCGCTCGTGGGTGCGCCGCCCGTCGACGTGGTTGGCGCCGAAGATCGACATGCCCTGCGCCTCGATCGGGTCGTCGAGGTCGTCGTCGGTGACCACGACGACGTACTCGCCGAAGGGGTACGGGCCGAACATCCGCTGCAGCGACTCCATGATCTGGCCCTGCCGCCCGAAATCGCGCGCGAAGGCCCGGCGCAGGCGCGGCGGAACGGCGGCCCGCTGCGGAACGCCTCCGGACGCCAGCACGATGTCGTCGTACCGTCCGATTTGGACACTCATCAGGTACGTCGGTGTCGGCTCCGGCCGTTCGAAGACCCACTGGGTGGTGCTCGCGCGCGTGTACCGAGAGACGAGATTCCCCGTGACGGCCACGAGATACGGCGACGACGTCGTCAGCGCGACACGGTAGGTCGCCTTGTCCGCCGGATGGTCGTTGCACGGGAACCACGACGGCGCCCCGACCGGCTGACTCGCGACGAGCGAGCCGTCGGTCAGTTCGTCCCAGCCGATGTCACCCCACAGCCCGGGAAGCGGCCGCGGATTGCCGACGTAGTAGACCTCGATCCGGAACTCACTCCCGGCCGCCAGCGACTTCGCCGGCTTCACCTGCAGTTTGTGCGCGCGCCGCAGGTATTTGGCCGGTTTCCCGTTGACCAGCACCCTGTTGATCCGGAAATCGCCGAAGTCGAGCGTGAACCGCGACAGCGCCTGCGTCGCTTCCGCGGTGATGGCCGCGGAGGCCGACAACCGGTTGGGACCGATCTTGTAGTCCAGCTCCAGATCGTAGTGCCGGACCCGGTAACCGCCGTTGCCGTGACGGGGCAGATAGGAGTCGCCGGAGGTGTCCGAACCGGGCGAGGGCTGCGCGGAGGCCTTCGAAATCACCCGCGAAGAACCCCGCTTCCTACTTCGTCCAGGCCGAGATGGGATTGCCCAGCCAGCGCGAGTCGGCGGGAACCGCGTCGCCCCGGGTCACCAGGGAGCCCGGTCCGACGGTCGTCCGCGCGCCGATGCTCGCGCCAGGCAGCACGATACCGTGCGGCCCGAGCGTCGCTCCCTCGTCCAGGGTCACCGGCGACATCGTCATGATCCGGTCGTGGAACAGGTGCGTCTGCACGACGCAGCCGCGGTTGATCGTCGCGCCGTCGCCGAGGCTCACCAGATCCGACTCTGGCAGCCAGTACGTCTCCAGCCACACCCCGCGGCCGATCTTGACGCCCATGGTCCGCAGCCACGCGGGCAGCAGCGGCGTGCCCCCGAGCGAACCGATCAGCCACGGGACGGCGAGCGCCTCGACGAAGGTGTCGGCGAGTTCGTTGCGCCAGACGAACGAGCTCCACAGCGGATGGTCGACCGCGCGGAACCGGCCGACCAGCAGCCACTTCATCGCGGTCGCGGTCAGCGCGGCGACGGCACCGGCGGCGAGCAGCAGCGGGCCGCCGAGCAGTACCGCGACCAGGAAACCGAAGGACGACGCCAGCGCGAAGATCCCGGCGGCCACCAGCACGGTCAGCGCGACGCCGCACATCACCGGCACGATGCGGCACAGTTCGACGAGCGCACGCGCCGCCTTCAGCCGCAGCGGGGGCGTGAAGGTGCGGCTCGTGTCGGCCTCGCCGACCGACCGGCGGACCGGCAGCGGCGGCATCCCGAGGTACGACGAGCCCTTCTTCGCCTTCAGCGGAGCCGATGACAGCACACCGACGAGACCGCGTTTCGGCACCGAACGTCCCGGCGCGGCCATCCCCGAGTTGCCGAGGAACGCCTGCTTGCCGATCCGCGCCGGGGCGACGTGCAGCCAGCCGTGGCCGAGCTCGTACGTGGCGACCATGGTGTCGTCCGCGAGAAACGCGCCACTGTCCACCTGGGTCATCTTCGGCAGCGCGAGAACGGTGGACGCCTCGACGTTGCGGCCGACCTTCGCCCCGAGCATCCGGAGCCACACCGGGGTGAACAGGCTGGCGTACAAGGGGAACAGCCCTTCACGCGCCATACCCATCAGCCGTTCGGTCGCCCAGACCTGCCACGCGACCCGCCCGTGCACGGGGTGATAGCCCTCGACCATGCCGATGCTCAGCGAACGAACGCCGGCGAGCACGAGCAGGGCGTAAGACAGGAAGTACGCGATGGTCGCGAGCGGCGTGAACAGCAGCGCCTGGCCGAGCGCGGCACCCAGCGAAGCCGTCCCCGCGATCGCGTAGCCGAGCACCGCGACCGCCGGAAGCGCGGCGACAGCGGGCAGAAGACCGAGAGCGACCGAAGTCGCGCCGTAGACCGAAGCCCAGAACCGCGAGCGCGGCGGGCGGCTCGACGGCCACTTCAGCGAGTCCTTCGTGGCGCGGGCGGCGGGGGCACCGGCCCAGCGCTGTCCGGCGGGCACGTTGCCGCGCACGGTCGACCCGGCCGCGATCTCCGCGCCCTTGCCGATCCGGGCGCCGGGGAACAGCGTGCTGCGTGCGCCGATCCGCGCGTCGGCACCGATCCGGATCTTGCCGATGTGCACGAGATCGCCGTCCACCCAGTGCCCGGTCAGGTCGACCTCGGGTTCGATGGCGGCACCGCGACCGAGTTTCAGCATGCCGGTCACCGGCGGCGGGGAGTGCAGATCAACGTCCTTCGCGATCCGCGCGCCGAGAGCCTTGGCGTACGTCGTCATCCAGGAAGCGCCCGCGACACTGTCCGCGCCGCTGAACTCGGCGAGCTTCTCGGCCGTCCACAGTCGCAAGTGGACACTCCCGCCCCGCGGGTAAGTGCCGGGGCGGACCCCGCGCAGCAGCAGGCGCGAGCCGGTCGCCGAGATCGCGATCCGGCCTGCCGGGCTGAACAGCACGACCCACGCGGCGGCGATCCACACCCAGTTCAACGTCGGCGCCCAGGCGAAACCGGCGAGCGACAGCACGTTCGACAGCGTCGCGGCGATGGTCGTCCAGCGCAGGCCGACCAGGCCCATCAGCGGGATCATCAGCAGCGACTGGACGATGCCCGCCTTGCGCGGGGTCGGCGCGATGTCGCGGCGTTCGGTCTTCTCACCGCTCAGCGCGTCCAGCATCGACGCGAGCGCGCCGAGCTTCGGGTTCGCGTAGATGTCGCTCACCGACACCTGCGGGTGCCGGGTGCGGATCCGCGCGATCAGCTGGGCAGCGGTCAGGCTTCCGCCGCCGTTGGTGAAGAAGTCGGCCTTCGGGTTGTCGACCGAGACGCCAAGGATCTCCGCCCAGCCTTCGGCGAGCCAGCTCTCCGTCGGCGACAGGCCGGATTTCGCGGCGTCCACAGTGGACAGCGGCCAGGGCAGCGCGTTGCGGTCGACCTTGCCGGAGGTGCGCGTCGGCAGGTCGTCGATCAGCGCCAGCAGCGGGACGAGCGCGGCGGGCAGCTGCTCGCGCAGCCGGGTCGCCGCCTCGTCGTGGTCGAAGGCGACCCCGTCGGCGGGCACGACGTACCCGACGAGCACCTGGTTGCCGGCCTTGGTGCGGCGGACCGCGGCCGCGGCACCCTGCACTCCGGGCAGCGCCTGGAGCGCGGCGTCGACCTCGCCGAGTTCGATCCGGCGGCCGCCGAGCTTGACCTGCTCGTCGAGACGGCCGAGGAACAGCAGCCCCTCGGCTTCGGCGCGGACCATGTCACCGCTGCGGTACGCGCGGCGCCACCCCAGAGACGGCAGCGGCGCGAACTTCTCGGCGTCCTTCTCCGGGTCCAGGTAGCGGGCCAGGCCGACGCCGCCGATGACCAGTTCGCCGGTCTCCCCCATCGCGACCGGCTCACCCGCCTCGTCGACGACGGCGAGCTGCCAGCCCACCAGCGGCAGGCCGATGCGAACCGGACCTTCGCCGGTCATCTGCGCGGCGCAGGCGACGACGGTGGCCTCGGTCGGACCGTAGGTGTTCCAGACTTCGCGGCCTTCGACGGCGACGCGTTCGGCCAGCTCCGGCGGGCAGGCTTCGCCGCCGAAGATCAGCAGACGGACGTCTTCCAGCGCGTCGGCGGGCCACAGCGCGGCCAGCGTCGGCACGGTCGAGACCACGGTGATGCCCTGGGCGACCAGCCACGGGCCGAGGTCGACGCCGGTGCGCACGAGCGAACGCGGCGCCGGGACCAGGCAGGCGCCGTGACGCCAGGCGAGCCACATCTCTTCGCACGACGCGTCGAACGCGACGGACAGGCCGGCGAGCACGCGGTCGCCGGGGCCGATCGGCTCCTCGGTGAGGAACAGCTGCGCTTCGGCGTCGACGAACGCGGCGGCCGAGGCGTGCGAGACCGCGACACCCTTCGGCTTACCGGTCGAGCCGGAGGTGAAGATGATCCAGGCGTCGTCGGCCGGCGCGGGCGAGCCCTCGATGCCGCCCGGCGAGCCGAGGACGGTGATCGCGCCGCCATCGGTGACGACGGCGGCGACGTCGGCCTCGCCGAAGACCAGCTCGGCGCGCTCGTCCGGGTCGTCCGCGTCGACCGGCACGTAGGCGGCGCCGACGGACAGGATGGCGAGGATCGCGACATAGAGCTCCGCGGTGCCGGAGGAGATCCGGACGCCGACCCGGTCGCCGACGCCGACCCCGTTGGCGGTCAGCTTGCGGCCGTAGGCGTCGATCTCCTCGACGAGCTTGCGGTAGGACAGCGTGGTCTCGCCGTCGTCGATCGCGCCCGCGTTGGGATGGCGGGCGGCGGTCTCGGCGAGGATGTCGAGCAGGGTGCGCTCACCGGCGCCGAGTCCGGACCAGAACAAGGCACGGTCGGCGACGGGGGCGGGCGAGGGAGCGACGGTGACGTCGGCGACACAGGCGATCGGACGGGAATCGGCGGTCAGTGTCATCGGGCGGTCACCACGGGCACGGCTGAAGCATGGGCGCGCAAGCCCATCACACACCTTTCGCGAAGTGCGTCATTCGGGCTCGCTCTCCGAATGAGGCGCCCGCTAGCAGACCAATGACTTTACCGCAGGTGAACGACATATCTCGGGAGGGTCTCGGCAGAGTGTCGAACCTCACCGGCGGACACGCCGAAACCCGAGGTCATCGGCGTGTCCACCCAGTGAAATATTCACCTACATCGTGAGAATCAACGGGCTTTCGGTTTACCCGCGGATTTTCCGGCCGCTTTTCCGCCTGCCTTGGGCCGCTGCTTCTTTTCCCGCACCCGGACATTCACCCGGACGGGTGTGCCTTCGAAGCCGAACCGCTCACGGAACTTGCGTTCGATGAACCGCCGGTAGCCCGCCTCGAGGAAGCCGGTGGTGAACAGGACCAGCGTCGGCGGCCGGATACCGGCCTGCGTCGCGAACAACACCTTCGGCTGCTTGCCGCCGCGCACCGGCGGCGGGGTCGCGGCGATGAGGTCGGCGAGCCAGCCGTTCAGCTGACCGGTGGGCACACGCTGGTCCCAGGACTTCAACGCGGTCCGCAGCGCGGGCGCGAGCTTGCGCACCGACCGGCCGGTGAGCGCCGAGATGTTGACCTTGTCCGCCCACGGCACCCGCACCAGGCCGCGGTCCAGCTCACGGACCATGGCGTGGCGGCGGTCCTCGTCGACGAGGTCCCACTTGTTGAAGGCGAGCACGCAGGCGCGGCCCGCCTCGACGACCATGGTCAGCACCCGCAGGTCCTGCTCCGAAAGCGGCTCGGCCGCGTCCAGCAGCACGATCGCGACCTCGGCCGCGTCTATCGCGGTCTTGGTCCGCAGCGACGCGTAGTACTCCGCGCCGTTGGCCGAGTTGACCCGCTTGCGCAGACCCGCCGTGTCGACGAACCGCCAGGTCTCGCCGTCCAGCTCGACCAGCGAGTCGACCGGGTCGACGGTGGTGCCGGCGACCGAGTCCACGACGGACCGCTCCTCGCCGGAGAGCTTGTTCAGCAGGCTGGACTTGCCCACGTTCGGCTTGCCGACCAGCGCGACGCGGCGCGGGCCGGTGGTGGCACGGTCGCCGTCACGCGGCATCGACGGCAGCGCCTTGACGATGGCGTCGAGCAGGTCGCCCGAGCTGCGCCCGTGCAACGCGCTGACCGGGTACGGCTCGCCGAGGCCGAGCGACCACAGCGACGCGGTGTCGGCGAGCAGACGATCGTCGTCGACCTTGTTGGCGGCGAGCAGCACCGGCTTCTTCGAGCGGCGCAAGACCTTGGAGACGGCCTCGTCGGTGGCCGTCGCGCCGACGCTGGCGTCGATGACCAGCAGCACCGCGTCGGCGGTGGCCATCGCCATCTCGGCCTGCGCGGCGACGGAGGCCTGCAGCCCGGTCGCGTCCGGCTCCCAGCCGCCCGTGTCCACCAGCGTGAACCGGCGGCCCGCCCAGAAGGCGTCGTAGGCGACGCGGTCCCGGGTGACACCGGGGACGTCCTGCACGACCGCCTCGCGGCGACCGAGGATGCGGTTGACCAGGGTCGACTTGCCCACGTTCGGCCTGCCGACGACGGCGAGGACCGGCTGCGCGAGCTGCGCCTCCTCCTCGGCCTCGCCCGCGGCGATCTGCGCGTCGAGCGCGGTGAATTCGGACTCGTCGGACCAGGAGCCGTCGATCTCGCCGACTCCGTCTAGCTCTGTCATGTACTCAATCCTGTCGCGTGTCTTGGAGCCCGTGCTCCAAGCGCCATTCGTCCAGAGCCTTCACGAGGTCCGCGAGCGCGATGCGAAGCCGCTCGGTTCCCTCCTCCAGCCCTGTCCTTCCCTTCCCGATCGCGGGAGTGAAAGGTTCGCCGACCATGATGTCGACGCGTGGCCGCCAACGCCTCTTGGCGCCGGCGGGTTTGTACGTCCCCCGAGTGGCGACCGGAACCACGGTCGCGTTCCCGGCGCGGACCAGGAAGGCCGCGCCGCGCTCGAAGTTTTCGGCGTCACCGAGGCCGCGGGTGCCTTCGGGGAAGATCCCCACGGCACCGCCGTCCTCGAGCACCTTGACCGCCATCATCAGCGGTTTGCGGTCCACCGCACCCCGTTTCACCGGGATCTGGCCCAGCTTCGGGAAGAACCAGCCGACGAACCCCCGGAAGAGTTCCTCCTTGACCAGGAACGCCGTGCGGCGCGACAACATTCCGAACAGCAGCTGCGGTTCCACCATCGAGCTGTGGTTGGCGATGAACACCACCGGACCCGACGACGGCACCCGCTCGCCACCATGGACCCGGACCCGGAAAGCGGGCCGGACGATGAACTTCGAGATCCCCCTGCCGAAGGTGTGGAACGAGTCGATCGCGCCCTCGGGCAATCCTTTCGCGCTCACCGCGTGGCCTCGGCGGGGCAGCCTTCGAGAAGGCCGCGGTGCAAGGCCAATTCCGCCAGCGCGACGATCACCTGGTCGATGTTGAGCGCCGAAGTGTCCACCTCGACGGCGTCTTCGGCCGCACGCAGGGGCGACGCCGCCCGCGTGGAGTCCAGACGGTCACGCCGTTCCACCGCCGCTTTGGCGACGTCCACGGTCGACTCGCGACCGGCCGCGGAGTCCTGCGCGCTGCGGCGCGCGGCGCGGACCTCGGCCGAAGCGGTGAGGAAGATCTTGAGCGGGGCGTCCGGCGAGACGACGGTGCCGATGTCGCGGCCTTCGACCACGATGCCGCCGACCCGGCCGAGCACCTCGGCGATGATCTCGCGCTGCCGGGTGACCAGCAGTTCGCGGACCGCGGGGACGGCCGAAACCGGCGAGACGGCGGTGGTGACGTCCGCGCCGCGGATCTCGGCGGCGACGTCCTCGCCCGCCAGGGTCACGGTCGCCTCGCCGGGGCTGGTCCCGATGCCGAGTTCGGCCTTCACGGCGACGCCGGCGACCGCGTCCGCGTCGGCCGGGTCGACCCCGGCGCGCAGGACGGCGAGGGTGACCATGCGGTACATCGCGCCCGTGTCGAGGTAGCCGGCGCCGAGCTTCGTCGCGAGCTTCCGCGAAACCGTGGATTTCCCGGTTCCGGACGGGCCGTCCATCGCGACCACACCACGCAGGGCTCCCGTCACCGAAACTCTCCTCAGCTCATTCGTCGCTCACCTGATCGACGACCATTCTGCCTGGTGGCGCGCGACACGCCTCAGCCGCCCACGGCGAACCGGTCGACGAGCATGCCGATCCGTTCCGCGCGCGCGGGCGCGGGAAGCCGCCGGCTGCGCTCGAGAGTGACCAGGCCGTGCAGGGCGGCCCAGAACGTCTCGGTGTAGAGGGCGGGGTCGTATCCGCCGGCGACCTGGCCCACGACTTCGAGCAGCGCGCCGAACGCGTCCTTCAACGGCGCCGGACTGTCCGGACTGGCGAAGCTCAGTTCACTGGCGAGGGTGAAGATCGCGTCGTAGAGCGCGGGTTTGCGGTCGGCGAAGTCGAAGTAGTTCTCGGCCAGCCGCAGCAACGCGTCCCGCGAGCCCTCCGCCGTCCCGGCCCCTCGCCGCATGTGGACGGCCATTTCGGTGCATCCCTCGAGCGCCGCGGCGGCCAAGATCGCCCCTTTGCCGGAGAAATGGCTGTAGAGCACGGGCTGGCTGTACTCGATCTTCGCCGCCAGCCGCCGCGTGGTGACCGCGTCCCAGCCCTCCTCCTCGGCTATCTCGCGGGCGGTGGTGACGATCAGCTGTTCGCGTTGCGAGCGGTCCCGCTCACGCCGGGGATGGGTGACCATACGAATATGCTAGCACTGCTAGACAAGCTAGCAGCGCTAGCGCTAGTGTCCGTCTCGTTCCTAGCGCTGCTAGCTTTTGGAGTCGGAGACCATGACCAGAATCAAGATCGCTTACATCCTGTCCGCCGCCCTCGCGCTCTTCGTCCTCTACTTCGGGAGCGGATACGTCTTCTTCCCGGCGACCCAGACGGGCGGATTCGGGCTTCCGGTGATGCCGTCCGAGGGCGACCCGATCCTCGCCGTCAAGGGGGTCCGCGACATCGGCACGGCGCTCGTGGTGCTCGCGCTGATCCTGTTCCGGAACGCCCGCGCGCTGGGCTGGGCGCTGCTCGCGATGGCGTTCATCCCGTTCGGTGACATGCTGATCGTGGTGACCCACAACGGATCCGTGGGCGCAGCGCTCGGCATCCACGGCGCGACGTGTGCCCTGATGCTCGGGATCTCGGCGTTGTTCCTGATCCGCCCCGCGCGAAACGGACAGTGAGTTACTGTTGACGTCGTGAACGTCGAAGTGACCCCGCTCCCCGGAATAGGCGTCCGCAAGGACTTCGCCACCCGCAACGGCCGCCGCGTCGGCGTGGTGACCCATCGCGACGGACACGTCGAGCTGATCGTGTCCAAAACGGACGATCCCGATGCCTGCCTTGCCTCACTTCCGCTCACCACCGACGAAGCGGGCGCGCTGGGCAACCTGCTCGGCGCGCCCCAGCTGGTCGCCCAGCTCACCGAAGAGCACCGGGACCTGCCCGGCATCAACACCAAGCAGCTGCCGATCAAGGCGTCGTCGCCGTTCGACGGCCGGACGCTGGGTGACACGGCCATGCGGTCGCGCACGAGCGTCTCGGTCGTCGCGGTGATGCGGGCCGGGCAGGTCCACCCCTCCCCCACGCCGGACTTCAACCTCACCGCGGGCGACGTCCTCGTGGCCGTCGGCACCTCGGAAGGTCTCGAGGCCGCCGTGAAGATCTTGAAGTACGGCTGATCGCGGATGGATCACACCGCACTGTCCTTGATCGAACTCGGGGCGGTCTTCTTCGGGCTGGGCGCGTTGGGCCGCCTCGCCGGGAAGATCGGGATGTCCCCGATCCCGCTGTACCTGATCGGTGGCCTGTGCTTCGGGCAGGGCGGTCTGATCCCGCTCGGCGACATCGGCGACTTCACCCACCTCGCCAGCGAGATCGGCGTCGTCCTCCTGCTGCTCCTGCTGGGGCTGGAGTACTCGGCGGCCGAACTGTTCACCGGGCTGAAACGCTCGTGGGTGGCGGGCCTCGTGGACATCGTGCTCAACGCCGCGCCGGGCGCGATCGTCGCGCTCATCCTCGGCTGGGGGCCGATCGGCGCGATCGTCATGGCGGGCGTCACCTACATCTCGTCGTCCGGGATCATCGCGAAGGTGCTCGGCGACCTCGGGCGGCTCGGTAACCGCGAAACCCCGGTGGTGCTGTCGATCCTGGTGTTCGAGGACCTGGTGATGGCGCTGTACCTGCCGATCCTCACCGCGGTGCTCGGCGGGGTGAGCTTCCTCGGCGGCATGAAGGCGGTCGGGATCTCGCTGATGGTCATCACCGTCGTCCTGGTGATCGCGCTGAAGTTCGGCCGGTACGTCTCCGCGGCGGTGGACAGCCCGGACCGCGAGGTGTTCCTCCTCAAGGTCCTCGGCGCGGCGCTGCTGGTCGCCGGCCTGGCCTCGGCGATGCAGGTTTCGGCCGCGGTCGGCGCGTTCCTGCTCGGTATCGCGATCTCGGGTTCGACGGCGGAGAACGCGACGCACATGCTCGAACCGCTGCGGGATCTCTTCGCCGCGGTGTTCTTCGTCGTGTTCGGGCTCAACACGAACCCCGCGTCGATCCCGCCCGTGCTCGGCTGGGCGGTCGTCCTGGCGGTCGCGACCACGCTCACGAAGGTCGGCACCGGCTGGTGGGCCGCGCGCAGACAGGGCATCGGGAAGATGGGCCGGGCCCGGGCCGGGGCCGCACTGGTCGCGCGAGGCGAGTTCTCGATCGTCATCGCCGGGCTGGCGGTGGCGGCGGGCGCCGTGACCGGCGAACTCGCCGCACTCGCGACGGCGTACGTGCTCCTGATGGCGATCCTCGGCCCGACGGCCGCGCGGATCGTCGAACCGGTGGCCCGCGCACTGCAGCGCAAGCCGTTCGGCTCGAAGAGCCCGGCTTCGCAGACCGGCTGACCCGCCTGGTGCGCGAGTTACGCCTCTGATCACGCGAGTTACGCGCCTGATCACGCGAGTTCGCCGTTCCCGCACGCCAAGCCCGCGTGACCGGGCGCGGAACTCGCGTGATCGAAGGCGTAACTCACGTGATTGGAGGCGTAACTCGCGTGATCAGACGGACGACACAAGGGTTAAGCGGCAAGTCCTAGCCGCGCTCGAGCCCCGAAACGGTGGCAGGAGCGATCTGCGCCGGAGCCACCGGAAGCGGAGCCGGCACCGCCGACGGACCCGCACCCGAGACAGGCAGCGCCAACGAAGTCTTGCCCAGATCCACCGTGATCTTCGGATACTGCGACGGACCGGAGATGAACGAGCCGTCCGTGCCGCCGATGATCAGCGCGAGCTGATGCCCCGCCGGGACGACGTGGTCCGTACTCGCCAGCCGGAACGTCATCGTGTACGGCTGCCCCGGCGTCAGCGGCGATTCCTGGCTCAGCGAACGGTGGTTGGCCAGATCCGCCCACCCGCGGCTGATGATGTTCAGCCCCACCGAGACGGCGTCGGTGCTCGTGTTCAGGTAGCAGGCGTCGTTACCGGGCGAGCTCGCGCCCCAGCACGACTGGGTCAGCTCGTTCTTGATGCCTTCCTTCGGTCCGGTGTAGTTCCGGATCGTCGCCGGGCCGTAGTCGACCAGGACCGCCGAGAGTCGCGCCGTGGACGTCGACGGCGTCGCGGTCACGGTCACCTTCGCCGTCCCTGAGACGTGCAAGTCCTTCGCGAGCGCGCCGGTGCTGAACAGCACGCGTCCGCTCGCGGTCTCCGTCGGCCTCGCGGCCCAGCTGTTCGAAGACTGGCCCGACGAGTCCGTGAACGAGACCGTACCCGTCCCCGCGGTCGTGCCCAGCGTGCCGACACCCGGTGTGCTCCCGGCCGCGGGGCGCAGGGTGACGGCGCTGCCCGCGGGCCAGGCCGGCTGGTCCACCCAGACATCGGGCTCGCGTTCCACACTCGCGCCCGGTGTCTTCTCGATACCGTTGTCCACGCCGAGCAGGTAGTGGTCGAACCACTTGTGCAGGGTGTCGACCCACTCCGACCGCCGGTAGTCGAACGGATCGACGTGGCCCGCCTGCGTCAGCCAGATCTTGCGCTCGACGTTCAGCGCTTCCCACCACTGCCCGAAGTTGATCGTCTTGACGTTGAGGTCGCCGAGGCCGTGCGAAGCGAGCACGCTGGCCTTCACCTTCGAGGCGCTCTGCACGTGGTCCCGGTCGAGCCAGAACGCGTTGTAGTCGCCGTTGGCGGTCGCGCCCGCGATGAGCTTCTGGTTCGCGGCGCTGCAGTCCTGCCCGCCGTTTCGCCGCGAGACGGTCTGCGCGAGCCCCGCCGGGCTCCCCTGGCGCAGGTTCGCGCCGTCGGAACGGTAGTAGTCGTACCAGGAGCTGATGGCGCCGATCGGCACGATGGTCTTGAGCCCGTCGACGCCGGTCGCGGCGACACCGTTGGCCACCGTGCCGTCGTAGGACTTCCCGATCATGCCGACCGCGCCCGTCGACCAGGTCGCGTTCGTCCTCGCCGGACCGGTCGCCGTCGTGTAACCCTTCGCGCGGCCGTTCAGCCAGTCGACGACCTTGCGCGCCGAGTTGACGTCCGAGGGGCCGCCGACGTCGGTGCAGCCGCGGGACTTGTTGGTACCGGCCAGATCCACCAGGACCACGGCATACCCGCGCGGGACGAAGAAGTTGTCGTAATAGAGCGGGAAGCCGACCGGCCTGCCCGCCGAGTCGTAGGTCTTGAGCTCGCTCTCGTTGCCCCGCCCGCAGCACGAGTAGTACGGGCTCGCGTCCATGATGACCGGGACCTTCTCGCCCCGCGCCGCCGGCTCCTTCGGCCTGATGATGTCCGCGGCGACGCGGTCCGAACGGCCGTCGCCGTCCCCGTCGAGCCCGATGTCCACCCAAGCCGTCTCGCGGACGGCCTTGGCGAAGTCGTAGACCGGTTCGCTGCCCCGCGGTTTCGCCGCGGCCTGCGGCGCCGCGACCACGGCCGCGGCGACCGCCAAGATCCCTGCCAGCACAACTGTTTTCACGGTTGAGCCCTTCCCCGTCGGCTGAAAGCCCGTCAGGGAGAGCTAAACGCGATGATCACCTGTGCAGTAGAGCGGAAAGTCTTGGTTACAGATCGACGGCGCGGTACAGCGAGCCGACCTCGCCACGGTTCAGCCGCCGGATCGAGCCCGAGCGCTGGGCGCCGAGCTGGACGTCGCCGAGCGCGGTCCGGACCAGTTTGCGCACCGGGTGCCCGGTGGCCGCCATCAGCCGCCGCACGATGTGCTTCCGGCCCTCGTGGATGACCAGCTCGATCTGGGTGCGTCCGGCCAGCATGTCCTTGACGCGGAACTGGTCGACCTTGACGATGCCGTCCGGCAGCTCGAAACCCGCGCGCAGTTCCTTGCCGAGCCCACGCGGGACGATTCCCTCGACCTCGGCGAAATAGGTCTTCAGCACGCGGAACGACGGGTGCATCAGCCGGTGGCCGAGGTCGCCGTCGTTGGTGAGCAGGAGGAGTCCTTCGGTGTTCTCGTCGAGCCTGCCGACGTGCACGATTCCGGGCGTCTCCTCGTACCGGCCGCGCAGGTAGTCGCCGACGCACGGACGGCCGCGGTCGTCGCTCATCGTGCTGTGCACGCCCTTGGGCTTGTTCAGCAGGAGGTAGACGAGGTCCTCGCGGACCTGGACGCGGGTGCCGTCGACGTGGATCACGGAGTTGTCCGGATCGACCCGGCGGCCGAGTTCGGTGACCACCTTGCCGTCCACGCTCACGCGACCGCGCACGATCAGGTCCTCGGCCGCGCGCCGCGAGGCGACGCCTGCCTGCGAAAGGACCTTCTGCAGCCGAATGCCGTCGGGATGCGGGTCAGATGTCATCGATGGTGTCCACTTCGGGTAGCAACGGAGCGATGGGCGGAAGGTCGGCCAGGGACGAGAGGCCCAGTCGCTCCAGGAACAGCTCGGTCGTCACGTACAGCGTGCCTGTGGTTTCGGGGTCGGTCCCCATCTCCTCGATCAGGCCGCGCGCCAGCAGCGTCCTGATCACCCCGTCCACGTTCACCCCTCGGACGGCGGCGACCCTGGCCCTGGTCACCGGCTGCCGATAGGCGATCACGGCGAGGCTCTCCAGCGCGGCTCGCGTCAGCTTGGAACGCTGGCCGTCGAGCAGAAGCTTCTCCACGAACGGGGCATAGACGTCCCTAGTGTAGAACCGCCACCCTTCGCCGACTCGGCGCAGGTCGATTCCGCTGGTCCGCTCGGTGAACTTCTGGGCCATCGTGCGCAGCGCCACTGTCACCCGCGACACGGGCTGGCCGACCGTGTCGGCGAGGGATTCCTCGTTGATCGGCGAGTCGACGACCAGGAGCAACGCCTCCAGAGCCGCTTCGAGCGCCTCGTCGGAGGTCACGTCGGGGTAGTCGCCATCGCCGGCCGCGACGAGCCCTTCGTCGGCGGGCGGCTCCGCCTCCCCTGCCTCCGCTTCGGCCTCCGGCGGGCTGAAAGCGTCCGTCACCTCGTCGGACTCGGTGATGGGAGCTTTCAGCCCATCCTTGGTCTCGGGGGCTTCGCTCGCTTCGGTCTCTTCGGTGTTCTCCGGGCTCACCCGTACTCCTCGTCCTCAGCGACGGCGCGATCGTGCTCGGCCGCCACCGACGCCTCCTCCACGGACCCGCCGGTCCAGCGCACATGCAGTTCGGCGAGCGCCTCCAGCTGCTCGAACTGGACCGTGGCCTCCCGGTACAGCTCCAGCAGCGCGAGGAACCGCGCCACGATCTCGACGGTGTGCTCGCAGTCCTCGACCAGCTCACCGAAGGTCGCTTCGCCCCGTTCCGCCAGCTTGAGCCGCAGCAGGGCCGCGTGCTCGCGCACCGAGACCCGGCCCATGTGGATATGCGCGATCGACACCTGCGGCGGCGGCTTCGGCTTGAAGACCGCGACCGCGATCTCGGCGAACTTCGCCGGGTCGACACCGAGCATCACCTCGGGCAGCAGTCCCATGAACCGGTCTTCGAGCGCGACCGACCGGGGGTACCGCCGCAGCGCACCGGCCTCCAGCTCCCCGAACAGGGCCGCGACCTGCTTGTACGCGCGGTACTGCAGCACACGCGCGAACAGCAGGTCCCGTGCTTCGAGCAGGGCGAGGTCGTCTTCGCTCTCCACTTCGGCGGCGGGCAGCAGCCGCGCCGCCTTGAGGTCGAGCAGGGTCGCCGCGATGACCAGGAACTCGGTCGTCTCGTCGAGGTTCCACTCCGTGCCGAGCGCGCGGGTGTAGGCGATGAAATCGTCCGTGACCCGGTGCAGCGCGACTTCGGTGACGTCGAGCTGGTGCTGCGAGATCAGCTGGAGCAGCAGATCGAAGGGGCCCTGGAAGTTCGACAGGTTCACCTTGAACTTGGACGTGCTCAGCTCTTCACTGGCCAGTCCTTCCGGGACCATCCCGCCGTGCACGGTCTCGTGCACGGCGGGGGTCTCGTCTGCTTCTGTCCGCTCGACCGGCTCTGAGCCGCTGGGAGCAGCCGCGGCCGGGTCGTCCATCAGCTCTCGGTCTCTTTCCCGTCCTCGCTGCCCGCCCGCAGGCGCTGGACGAGGACCGAGTCCTCGCCCGCCGCGTCGAAGTCGGCCAGCAGCACGGCCACCGCCTCGCGGACCAGCCTGCCGCGATCGAGGACAAGGCCGTGCTTCGCCCGGAGGTTCAGCCTGGCCTGCTCCATCGCCAGCAGTTCGTCGCCGGAGACGTAGACGGTGATCTTCGCGTCGTGTTTGGTCCGCCCGGACCCGCTGCGCGCGGCCCGGGTCAGCTGTTCCTTGTGCGTCTCGTTCCCGGAACCGTTCCCGTTGCCGTTCCCCTTCGAGGGGGCGGGCTGTTCGGGGGCGGGCGGGAGATCGAGCGCGGGGCTGGAGGTGATCCTGAAGAGTTCGGACGCTCCGGGCAGGGAAGCTCGCCTGCTCACCGAGCGATCACCTCGCGTGCCAACGCGCGATAGGCCGCCGCGCCGGCTGATTTGGGAGCCCAGGTCGTGATCGGCTCGCCCGCGACCGTCGTCTCGGGGAACCGCACGGTGCGGTTGATCACCGTGTCGAACACGGTGTCGCCGAATGCCTCCACCACTCTCGCCATGACCTCCTTCGAGTGCAGGGTTCTCGGGTCGTACATGGTGGCGAGAATCCCGGTGATGTCCAGTTTGGGGTTGAGGCGTTCCTGCACCTTCTCGATGGTGTCGATCAGGAGCGCTACGCCTCGCAGACTGAAGAACTCGCACTCCAGCGGGATGATCACACCGTCCGCGGCGGTCAGTGCGTTCACCGTCAGCAGGCCTAGCGAGGGCTGGCAGTCGACAAGAACATAGTCGTAGTCGTTCATGACCGGACGAAGGACCCGTAACAAAGTGTGTTCGCGCCCTACCTCTGCGACCAACTGGACCTCGGCCGCGGACAGGTCGATGTTGCTCGGCAGCAGGTCGACGCCGTCCACCCGGGTCTTCCGGATGACGTCGGTGATGGCGACCGAGCGCTCCATGATGACGTTGTAGACCGTCTGGTCCAGCTCGTGCGGCTGAATGCCGAGGCCGACCGAGAGCGCGCCCTGGGGGTCGAAGTCGACCAGCAGCACCCGGCGGCCGCATTCGGCCAGCGCCGCGCCGAGGTTGATGGTCGAGGTGGTCTTGCCGACCCCGCCCTTCTGGTTGCACATGGCCATCACCAGTGCGGGACCGTGCCGGTCCAGCGGCGGCGGTTCGGGGATCTCGCGGTACGGACGGCCCGTGGGGCCGATACCGTCCCTCTCGAGTTCTTGCTGCTTGGTTTCTTTGGCGCGCTTGGCCTTGCGGCCGCGGGAAGAGATCGTGTCCTCCGACGGTTCGTCGCCGTCGTGTTCGGCGGGGGTTGCGATGGTCACCTGGCTGAGGCTCGCGGCAGCCGAACCGGCGGACGCGGACGGCTTCGCCGGCTCGTTCGGTGTCGACATAACGCGAAAGCTCCTCTTCGGCAGGATCCTCGGCAGCCTATGCGCGATCCGGGAGTCGAGCCAACGAGGCACGCCGGGACCGACCGGGGTGTTTAACCGAGCGCGCGGGGATGCGCTGTCGCGTAAACCTCGCGGAGCGTGTTGACCGTGACCAGCGTGTACACCTGGGTGGTGGTCACCGAAGCGTGGCCGAGCAGTTCCTGCACGACGCGGACGTCGGCGCCGCCTTCGAGCAGATGCGTGGCGAACGAATGGCGCAACGTGTGCGGGGAAACGCCCGCCGTGATCCCCGCGGATTCCGCGGTGTCCTTGAGAACCTGCCACGCGCTCTGCCGGGAAAGCCGGGAGCCGCGGGCGTTCAGGAACATCGCCGGCGTCCCCCGGCCGTGGGTGGCGAGCGCCGGCCGCGCGCGGACGAGGTACGCGTGCACCGCTTCCAGCGCGGGACGGCCGATCGGCACGATGCGCTGTTTGCCGCCCTTGCCGTCGAGCAGCACGGTGCGTTCGGCGTCGTCGATGTCGTCGACGTCGAGCCCGACGGCCTCGGAGATCCGCGCGCCGGTGGAGTAGAGCAGTTCCAGCAGCGCCCGGTCCCGCAGCGGGCGTTCGCCCTCGGGCGGTGGGGTTTCCAGCAGTTTCAGCACGTCGCCCACCGGCAGCGCCTTGGGCAGGCGTTTGGCCGCGGCGGGCGGGCGGACCTCTCTGGCCGGATCGTTCTCGGTGATGCCGTCGGCGTGCGCGAACTTGTGCAGCCCCCGCACCGCGACCAGCGCGCGGGCCGCCGAGGACGCGGCGAGCGGGCGATGCTCTTCGTCGCCTTCGCGCAGCGCCGCGCCGAACGAGGTGATGTGCGCCGAGGTGACATCACCGAAGCACTCGACATCGGCGTCGCCGAGGTACGCGGTGTACCGGCGCAGGTCGCGGGAGTAGCTGTCGAGGGTGTTCCTCGCGGTTCCGCGCTCGACCACCAGATGGTCGAGGTAAGCGGCGACCACCTGGGCGACTCCGGTACCGCCGGCCCGTGACACACGGACACTCTAGGACGATCGCGACCCGTTCGGGGGTACGCCGCGCGTACCGCGTCGTGGGTGTGAAACGGGCTACCTTGGGAGCATGTCCCAGCAACCGGACCCGGACGAGATGCGCGCCGGCACCGCCGAGCGCGAGGAGGCGGCACGGCTGCTCGCCGATCACTACAGCCAGGGAAGGATCACGCCCGACGAGTACGAGGGCCGCGTCCTCGCCGCGTACGAGGCCGTGACGCTCGGCGAACTCCGGCCGTTGTTCCAGGACCTGCCCGCGCCACACCCGAAGTCCCTGGCGCCGCGGTTCGACCCGCCGCCGTTCGTGCCCGTCTACCAGCAGCCGGCCGCGGTGCTGCCGTACTCGCCGAAGTCGAAGATCGCCGCCGGGGTGCTGCAGATCGTGCTGCCGTTCGGGATCGGGCGGTTCTACACCGGCCACGTCGGTCTCGCCCTCGGCCAGCTGGCGGTCGTGCTGGTCACCTGCGGCGTCGGGGCGGTCTGGCCGATGGTCGACGGGATCGTGCTGCTGGCGAACGGCGGCACCGACGCGCAGGGTCGCCGCCTCCGCGACTGACCCCCTGCCCCGGTCCGTGAGCAAGCGAGATCGCTCCCCCATCACGAGTGTTCGCCTTCCAATCACGCGAGATCGCCTTCCAATCACGCGTGACGTCCATCGACGTGCGCCGCCGCCCCAGGTTGCGAAAGTGGCTTTCGCAACACATCGCGGCTCGAAGCAAGACCCGGCACGGCACCGACCGCCTCCCGAATGCAATGAACGGTCCGTTCCTTGCGAAATTTGCAAGGAACGGACCGTTCATGGCGCGCGAAGGGCCTCAGAGGCCGCGCGAAGCGAACTTCGTCGGCCTGTCCTCCCAAGGTGCGTCGGCGGGCCGCGACGAAGCCGCCCCCGAAAGCACCGCGTGCGCGGCGAGCACGCCACCGACGGTCGACCCGTTCACCAGCTCACCGGCCAGCGCCATCCGGACCGCCTCGGCGAGCGGGAACTTCCGCATGACGAGGTCCGCCTCCTCGTCGCCGAGGACCTCCCTGTCCACTTCGGACAGCTCGCGGGCGAGATAGACGCGGACGACCTCGTCGGTGAAGCCGGGCGACGCCGCGACGTCGACCAGCGTCTCCCAGCGCTCAGCGCTGAGCCCGACCTCTTCGACCAGCTCGCGTTTGGCCGCGCCGACGGGGTCCTCCCCCGCCTTGTCGATCAGCCCGGCGGGCAGTTCCCACAGCCGCCGCCCGATCGGGTGGCGGTACTGGTGGATCAGCGTCACCATGCCGTCCGAGTCGAGTGCGACGACGGCGACCGCGCCGAGGTGCTCGACGACCTCACGGCGGGCGGTGCCGCCGCCGGGCATCACGACCTCGTCCACCCGCAGCCCCACGACACGTCCGATGTGGACGTCCTTTGTGGACGCCACGGTGAACTCGTGCTTACCGGGCTCGCTCACCGGGCCGCCGTCTGAGCGGCCTCGGGCAGCTCGACCGGCAGCCGCTCGGCGACCTTGCGGTCGACGACGGCCTTCACGAACGCGCTGAACAGCGGGTGCGGGCGGGTCGGGCGGCTCTTGAGCTCCGGGTGCGCCTGGGTGCCGACGAAGAACGGGTGCTTGTCGGCGGGCAGCTCCACGAACTCGACCAGGTGGTCGTCGGGCGAGGTACCCGAGAACACCAGACCGGCGTCGGAAAGGCGCTTGCGGTAGGCGTTGTTGACCTCGTAGCGGTGACGGTGCCGCTCGGAGACCTCGGTGCTGCCGTACGCCTTCGCGACCTGCGAGCCCGGCTTGAGCTTGGCGACGTACGCGCCGAGCCGCATCGTGCCGCCCATGTCGCGCTCGCCCGCGACGACGTCACGCTGGTCGGCCATCGTGGAGATGACCGGGTTCGGGCCGTCCTCGAACTCGGCCGAGTTCGCGTCCTTGATCCCCGCCAGGTTCCGCGCCGCGTCGATCACCATGCACTGCAGGCCGAGGCACAGACCCAGCAGCGGCAGTCCGTGGGTGCGGGCGTAGGCGATGGCGCCGACCTTGCCCTCGATACCGCGGACGCCGAAGCCGCCCGGCACCAGCACACCGTCCACATCGGACAGCGCCGCGGCCGCACCGGCCGGGGTCTCGCAGGAGTCCGAGGGGACCCACTCGATCTGGACCTTGGCGCGGTGGGCGAACCCGCCCGCGCGCAGCGCCTCGGTGACCGACAGGTACGCGTCCGGCAGGTCGATGTACTTGCCGACGAGCGCGACCCGCACCGTCTCCGACGGGTTGTGCACGCGGTCGAGCAGGTCGCCCCACACGGTCCAGTCGACGTCGCGGAACGGCAGCCCGAGGCGGCGCACCACGTAGGCGTCGAGCGCCTCACGGTGCAGCACCTTCGGGATGTCGTAGATCGACGGCGCGTCGGGGCAGGCGATGACGGCCTCGGTGTCGACGTCGCACATCAGGCCGATCTTGCGCTTGAGATCCTCCGGCAGCTCGCGGTCGGCGCGGCAGACGAGCGCGTCGGGCTGGATACCGATGTTGCGCAGCGCGGCGACCGAGTGCTGGGTCGGCTTGGTCTTGAGCTCACCCGACGGGGCGAGGTACGGGACCAGCGAGACGTGGAGGAAGAAGCACTGGTCGCGGCCGACGTCGTGGCGGACCTGACGGCAGGCCTCCAGGAACGGCAGCGACTCGATGTCGCCGACGGTGCCACCGACCTCGGTGATCACGACGTCCGGGCTGTTCCCGTCGTCGTCGGCGCCCGCCGCGGCGGTGATCCGCGCCTTGATCTCGTCGGTGATGTGCGGGATGACCTGCACGGTGTCGCCGAGGTACTCACCGCGGCGCTCCTTGGCGATGACCTCGGAGTACACCTGCCCGGTGGTGACGTTCGCCTTGCCGTCGAGAGCCCGGTCGAGAAAACGCTCGTAGTGCCCGATGTCCAGATCGGTCTCGGCGCCGTCGTCGGTGACGAACACCTCACCGTGCTGGAACGGGTTCATCGTGCCCGGATCGACGTTGAGGTACGGATCCAGCTTCTGCATCGTGACCCGGAGCCCACGTGCGGTAAGGAGCTGACCCAGGCTGGAAGCCGTGAGTCCCTTACCCAGAGAGGAGGCAACGCCTCCGGTGACAAAGACATACTTGGTAGCCCGCGACTGAAGTCCCACGGGCTTCCACCTTATCGCACGCCCGCCGGGGCGCTCACCGGCCACGCCGCAAGCGTCCGATGGAGTGGAAAACCGCTACCCTCGCGGCGTGACAGACGCGCACGACACCTGGACCGCACCGGTCGCGGAAGGCCCGCTCGACGCGGACATCCGTGTCCCCGGTTCGAAGTCGATCACCAACCGGGCCTACGTCCTCGCCGCGCTCGCCAGCGCGCCGACACGGGTGCGGACCCCGCTCGACTCCCGGGACGCGCGCCTCATGCTCGGCGCCCTCTACACGCTCGGCGCCCATTCGCAGGAAAGCATCTCCGGTTACCTCGTGCACCCGCTCGGCCCCGGACGCGTGCATCCGAACGACACCGTCCGGGTGGAACTCGGCAACGCGGGCACGGTCGCCCGGTTCACCCCCGCGCTCGCCGCGCTGGGGACCGGTCCGGCACTGTTCGACGGCGACGAGGCCATCCGCCGCCGCCCCATCGGGCCGCTGCTGAAGGCGCTGCGCGACCTCGGCGCCCGCATCGACGACGACCGCCGCGACGCGCCACCCTTCACCGTCCACGGCGAAGGTGGCCTTCGGGGCGGCAGGGTCGACCTGGACGCCTCGGCGTCGAGCCAGTTCCTGTCCGCGCTGCTGCTCGCCGGGCCGTCGTTCCAGCAGGGTGTCACCGTGCGCCTCGTGGGCGGCCAGGTGCCGAGCGAGCCGCATATCGCGATGACCGTCGAGATGCTCCGCCGGTTCGGGGCCACTGTGGACCGCGAGGGCGCCGAGTTCCACGTCGCGCCGACGCGGCTTTCCTGCCCCGAGTACGTCGTCGAGCCGGATCTCTCGACGGCGGCGCCGTTCGTCGCCGCCGCGATCGCGACCGGTGGCACCGTGCGCATCGCGGGCTGGCCGCAGCGGACGACGCAACCCGGGGACTGGCTGCGCAGCCTGGCGCCCGTTCTGGGCGCCACCGCCGAACTCGACGCGGCGGGCCTGACGGTCACCGGCGGCGGCACGATTCCCGGCGTCGAGCTGGACCTGCACGACGTCGGCGAGCTGACGCCGGTGATCGCGGCGCTGCTGTGCTTCGCCGAGGGGCCGTCGGTCATCTCCGGGGTGGCGCATCTTCGCGGCCACGAGACCGACCGGCTGACCGCGCTCGCCACCGAACTGTCGTCGCTGGGCGGCGACGTCCGCGAGACCGAGGACGGGCTGCGGATCACGCCGGCGCCGCTGCACGGCGGGAAGTTCCACACCTACGACGACCACCGGCTGGTGATGGCCGCGGCCGTGCTCGGTTTGAAGGTCGGGGGGGTCGAGGTGGAGAACCCGGGGACGGTCGGGAAGACCTTCCCCGGATTCGCCGAGGCCTGGACCTCGATGCTCGCCGGCTAGGCGAGGCCTCCGGCGAACGGAGTGGCCCGCCACTGGTCGATCATCGGTTTCATGCCGTCCACCAGCATCGGCAGATCGGGCGCCATCGACAGGCACGCGACCACCTGAAGCAGGCCCAGCGCTTCGAAGGTGCGCAGCACGCCTTCGTGGACCTCGCGCAGGCCGAGTTCGACTGCGGCGGCGTTGTAGGCCGCGATGCCTTCGGGACCATTGAAGGCGAGGTCGCGTTCGATCGGGCCGCGGTTGACCAGTTCGAAGTCGGAGTACAGCTCGCCCTCGGTGGTGACGATCAGGTTGTAGCCCGGCGCGTCACCGTGGACCGGCTGCACCGTGACGCCGGGGAACGCCTTGGCGAAGGCCTCTTCCGATTCCACCAGCGGCCGGAAGATCTCCCATTCGCGGCGGGCGCGGTCGAGGTCGGCGGGGTCGAGCAGATCCGTCCGCCCTTCGAGCTGGGCGAGACCGTCGGGGATGAACGGATCGAGCCCGTTCAGGAACGCCAGCTCGCCGGGATAGTCCCGGAGCGTGGCGTGCAGCTTCGCGACGAGCTTGGCCGAGTGCTCCACGGCGAGGTTCGCGTCCTCGACGAACTCGATCAGCTCCCAGAAGGTCATCGAGAAACCGTCGCGCCGCACCGGTTCCGCCGGAACCAGCGAGCTCGGCTTCACGACCGGGAGCCCCTTCTCGCCGAGCCAGGTGGCGACGGCCAGCTCACGCCGCTGGTCGGTCAGCTGCGTCTCCAGCGTGGTCGTGCGCGGCAGCACGGTCGGCACGCGCACGACGACCGGCGAAGGCGCCAGCCGCACGATGACGGAGAAAACGTCGTACAGGACCTCGGGTTCGGTGACGGTGATGCCGAGGTCGCGTCCCGCGGAGACCGCGGCGGCCACCGCCCGCGCGGTGCGGGCGGCCCGTTGTTCGTCGGTGATCATGCCCGCGAGTCTGACATGTCCGGTTCACCCGGCGGAGCGTTCTCCGTCATCCTCGGGGAACAGCGTCTTCAACGTCACTCCCCGGTTCACCCGCACATGCTCGACGGCGTGGGTCCGCGCGCGGTCGGCGTCGCCCGAAGCGATCGCGTCGTAGAGGCGGCGGTGCTCGTCGAGCAGCTCGCCCCAGTGCTCGTTCTGGCTCGTCAGCCAGCGCAGCCTGCCCTCGAGCGGACGGAGGATCTCGTGCAGCAGCCCGTTGCCGGCGAGCGCGACGATCTGGTCGTGGAAGCGGGTGTTGAGCAGGGTGATCCTGGCCGGGTCGCCGCTCTCGGTCGCGCGGGCGGCGTCGGTGAGCAGCCGTTCGAGCGCGCGGAGTTCCGCCTTGCCCGCCCGCTCGGCGGCCAGTCCGGCGGCGAGCCCTTCGAGTGCCTCGCGGACGTCGAACAGCTCCTCGACGTCGGCCTTGGCCAGCTGGCGTACGACGATACGCCGCGGCGACTGGACGGCGAGGAAACCTTCGGCCTCCAGGCTGCGGATGGCCTCGCGCACCGGGACCCGCGAGACTCCGAGGTCTTCGGCGAGCTCGCGCTCGACCAGCCTGTCCCCCGGCTTCAGCCGTCCGGCGAGGATACGTTCGCGCAGCTCGTCGCGGACCCGCTGCCGGGTCGCGGCCAGCGGCTGACGCGGTCCTTCCTCGGCCACCCGTCCCCCTCTTCAACACCGCCGTAACAGCTCGTAACCCGAGTTTATCGGCTGAAACCTTGACGGCGGGCCACCGCGGGGTGATATTTGGGATGCCAAATTTTGGGATACCAAATCGACCGGACGTCCCCGTCGATCGGAGGCCCGCATGACCGCCGCCCCAGCAACCCGGTCCGAAGCGCCTACCACCGAGAACGCCGATCCCCGGCTCTGGAACGAGGACCTCGCCCCGGCGAAAGAACGCCGCTGGAAGGTCTACGACATCTTCGCGCTGTGGATGTCGGACGTGCACAACCTCGGCAACTACACCTTCGCGGCGGGCCTGTTCGTCCTCGGGCTCTCGGCCTGGCAGGTGTTCACCGCGCTGCTGACCGGCTTCGTGCTCATCTACTTCGGCATGAACCTGATGGGCCGGATCGGGCAGAAGACCGGCGTGCCGTTCCCCGTGGTCGCCCGCATCAGTTTCGGCACCTTCGGCGCGAACCTGCCCGCGCTGATCCGCGCGATCATCGCGATCTTCTGGTACGGCATCCAGACCTACCTCGCCTCCGTCGCCATCACGCTGCTCGTGCTCGCGATCGATCCGGGGCTGAAACCGTTGACCGAGGTGGGTTTCCTCGGCCTGCACGCGCTCGGCTGGATCTGTTTCATCGCGCTGTGGCTCGCGCAGGCGCTCGTGCTCACCCGTGGCATGGAGGCCGTGCGCAAGTTCCAGGACTGGTGTGGTCCCGGCATCTGGGTCGTGATGATCGCGCTCGCCGTGTGGATCCTGGCCGCCGCCGACTGGAACATCTCCTTGACCAGCAACCCGAAGGCACTGTCCACAGGGGAGCAAGTACGGCAGTGGTTCGGCGCGGTCGGCCTGATCCTGTCCATCTACGGCACCCTGATGCTCAACTTCTGCGACTTCTCGCGGTTCGCCCCGAACCAGAAAACGGTGCGGCGCGGGAATTTCTGGGGTCTGCCGATCAACTCGACGGCGTTCGCGCTGCTGTCGGTGCTGGTGACCGCGGGCAGCCTCCAGGTGTTCGGCGAGGCCATCACCGACCCCGCCGAACTGCTGGCCCGTATCGACAACACCCCCGTGCTGATCATCGGGGCGCTGACCTTCGCGATCGCCACCATGGGCGTGAACATCGTCGCGAACTTCGTCTCCCCTGCCTACGATCTGGCCAACATCTGGCCGAAACGGATCACCTTCACCATCGGCGGGATGATCAGCGCGGTCGCGGCGCTGTGCGTGCTGCCGTGGAAGCTGTACTCCTCCCCCGCGGTGGTCAACTACTTCCTCGGCGGCCTCGGCGCCTTCCTCGGCCCGCTGTTCGGCATCATGATCGTCGACTACTACCTGGTGAAACGCGGCCGGATCGACGTGGACAAGCTGTTCGTGGCCGGACCCGGTTCGCCGTACCACTACAAACGCGGGTTCAACCCGCGTGCGATGGTCACCTTCCTGCCCACCGCGGCGCTGTCCGCCATCATCGCGCTGGTTCCGTTCTTCGCCCCCGCCGCGCCGTACTCGTGGTTCATCGGCACCGCTTCCGCGGCGGCACTGTACTTCGCCGTGGCGCGGAAACAGCGGGTCGCGTGATGCGGATCCTGGTCACCAACTGCAACACCACCGAGGCGATGACCAAGGAGATCGAGGCAGGCGCCCGCGCCGCCGCGAGCCCCGGCACCGAAATCCTGGCCAGAACCCCGTTGTGGGGGCCGGAGTCCGCCGAAGGCTGGCTGGACAGCTTCCTCAGCGCCGCGGCCGTCCTCGACCTTCTCAACGGGCTGGACGAGCCGTTCGACGCGCTCGTGATGGCCGGTTTCGGTGAGCACGGCCGGGAAGGTGCCCGGGAGCTGCTCGACGTCCCGGTCGTCGACATCACCGAGGCCGCCGCGCATCTGGCCTGTCTGCTGGGAAGACGCTACGGCGTCGTGACCACATTGGACCGTACGTGCGGACTGATCGAAGACAGCCTGCACACCGCGGGCGTCGCGCGGAACTGCGTCGGCGTCCTCGGTGCCGGGCTCGGCGTCCTCGAACTGACCGACGAACGCCGGACGGAATCCGCGCTGCTGACCGCCGGACGGCGCGCCCGCGACGCGGGGGCGGAGGTCCTCGTCCTCGGCTGCGCGGGGATGACAGGCCTCGATCGCCGGATCTCGGCGATGCTGGACATCCCGGTGATCGACGGCGTCGCCGCCGCCGTCCGCCTCGCCGAATCCCTTGTCGCTCTCGACCTCAAGACCAGCCGAGCCGGTTCCTACGCCCGCCCACTCCCGAAAACCCGCCTCTGGCCCCGCATTTAGTCCTCTGAATGCGGTAGTTGCACACGCAAGTACCGCATTCAGAGGACGAAATGCGAAAGGGGGCTAGTTGCCGGCCGCGGCGATACCGGGGGCCGGAGCCTGGGCGTTGCCCGCGATGCCGTAGCGGCCCGCGCCGCCTTCGAGCTGCTCGCGCAGCGCCAAGATCGTGGTGACCCGGCCCGCCGCGGTCTCCGCGTTGTCCACAGTGGACAGGATCGAGGTCGACGAGGTGTCGGCGCGAACGACACCGATCGCGCCGGTGCCGTCGGCGGAACCCGCGTCGCCCGCCAGGACGGTGCCCGCGCCGGAACGATCCAGCTGCGCGGCGAACCGGGCGATGGTCGACGCACGGTCACCGGCGCCGTCCCCGGTGTATTTGGAACCGGTGAGCACGATCGCGAGCTGCGCGGGCTTCACGTCCCCGCCGGTCTTGAGGAAACCGCCGTCGGTGAGCCCGCCGAGCGCGGCCGCCAGCTCCACCGGCGTGGACTGCGGCTGCGCGTTGTCCTTGTTCAGCAACGCGACCGAGCCGATCAGCGCCCCCGCGAGGGTGCCCGGGTCGCCCGCGGTCGGGAACTGGACACCGGCGGGCTGGAGCCGCGAGACGACGTCACGCAGCTGATCGGAGCGCATCGGGTCGGAGAACGCCTCGGTCAGCTGGATCTCGCCGGTGACGGCGGCGCCCGACTGACCGACGAGCTGCTTCAGCGCGTCGCGGTCGGCGGGCTTCGCGTCCTCTGTGGTCACCAGCACCACCGAACGCTTGTCCAGCTGCCCGGCGACGACCTTCGGCCCCATCGCGCCGGCGAACGCGTCCGCGTCGCCGAGCCTGGCGTTGAGCGTATTGCGCTGCGCCTCCAGATCCGCGACCTGGGAACCCAGATCCTCCTTCTGACCGGCGAGACCGGAAAGCAGGGCACCGTTCAGCGCCGTGGACCCGAGCACCACCCCGAGGGCGAGCGCCAGGAAGCAGGCTGCGATGGAAACGATGTGGTACCGCAGTGAAATCACGTGAAGAGTCCCTTGCCCCAGGCGATGAACGAGTTCCAGGTGTCGCGGATCCAGTCGAGGTAGACCGAACCCACGTCGGACACCAGCAGCGCGGCCGCGACGGCCACCAGGGTCGCGACGACCAGCAGGACGATGGCGCCGATGGACACCCGGCTGCGGTGCAGGGTCGCGACCGCCTTGCCGTCGACCAGTTTCGTGCCGAGCTTGAGCCTGGTGAGGAACGTCGACGGGTTCGAGCCGGACCGGCCGTGGTCGAGGAACTCCCGCAGCGTCGCCTGGAATCCGACGGTGACCACCAGGCTCGCCTCGTGCGCGTCGGCCAGCAGCAGCGCCAGGTCCTCGGCGTTGCCCGTCGCGGGGAAGGTGACCGCGCCGATCCCGAGGTCCTGGATGCGTTCGACACCTGGCGCGTGCCCGTCCGGTTGCGCCGGGACCACGACCTCACCGCCGCTGCGCAACGTCTCCGCGCCGATCCCGTGCGGGTCGCCGACGATGACGTCCGGCTGATATCCCTGCGCGCGCAGCGTGTCGGCCCCGGCGTCGACGCCGATCAGCACCGGCCGGTGCTCGGCGATGTACTTCTTCAGCTTCTTGAGGTCTTCGGCGTGCCCGTTGCCACCCGCGACCACGAGGGCGTGCCGGTCCTTGAGCGGGACCCGGATCTCCGGGACCCCGACACCGTCGAGGATGAGGCTGCGTTCCCGGCGGAGGAATTCGATCGTGTTCGCGGAGAACGCCTCGAGCTGGGTGGACATCCCGGCCTTGGCCTCGATCATCTGGTCCGCGACGCTTTCCCGCGTCTGCTGGACACCCGAGCCGAGCTGCCGCTCTCCGATGTAGACGACGCCTTCGTGCAGGCGGAGTTTCGTGCCGTCCTTGACCTTGCGCAGCAGTTCGCCGCCGACCGAATCGACCAGCGGGATCCCGGCTTCGAGCAGGATCTCCGGGCCCAGGTTGGGGAAACGGCCGGAGATCGACGGCGAGGCGTTCACCACCGCCGCGACTTCGGCCTCCACCAACGCATCGGCCGTCGACCGGTCGAGGTCGAGCTGGTCGAGGACGACGATGTCGCCAGGGCTCAGCCGGCGGAGCAGCTCGCGCGTACGCCTGTCGACCCTGGCGACGCCGGTGATCCCGGGGAGGGTCTCTTGGTTACGCGAGAGCAAGCCGGTGAGCTTCATGCGACCGATAGTGACAAATCCGCGCGGCCTTCCGTGTCCGCCACGCCGATGGAAACACGCCGATTAACCCACACCGGTTCGGCCACGGCCTCTCGCGGCGAACGTTGCGAAAGCCACTTTCGCAACCTTCAGCGTTGCGAAAGTGGCGTTCGCAACCCTCACCTGAGTACCTCGACCCGGCCAGAGCGTGAGAAGTAGTGAAGACCTCCTTCACCACGCTGAAGGTAGGGAAGGAGGCCTTCACGGACTCACGCAGGCGGAGCTTACTTCGCCTTCTTTCGCTTTCCGCCGCGGCGGGCTTTGGGCTTGTCCGGCGCGCTCTTGTCGGCCTCGGCGACGGCGAGCAATTCCTCCGCGTGCGCCCGGCCGGTCTCGGTGCTTTCCATTCCGGCGAGCATGCGGGCGAGCTCGACGACACGCTCGGATTGTTCGAGCACGCGCACACCACTGCGCGTCACCCCGCCGCTGGTGCCCTTGTCCACCACCAGATGCTGGTCGGCGAACGCGGCCACCTGCGGCAGATGCGTGACCACCAGGACCTGGTGGCTCCGCGCCAGCCGCGCGAGCCGCCTGCCGATCTCGACCGCCGCCCGGCCGCCGACCCCGGCGTCGACCTCGTCGAACACCAGTGTCTGCACGGTGTCCGCGTGCGCGAGGACGACCTCGATCGCCAGCATCACGCGGGAAAGCTCACCACCGGAAGCGGCCTTGTGCACCGGAAGCGGCGGCGCGCCGTTGTGCGCCCTCAGCAGCAGCTCGACATCGTCGACGCCATCGGGCCCGGCGTGCACGAGCCTGCCTTCGACCTTCACCGCGTGCGCGTCGTTCTCGTCCACCGTGCGCCGCTCGACGGTGATCTCGATCTCGGCCTGCCCCATGGCGAGCCCGGACATCTCGGCGGTGATCGCCTCGGCCAGTTCGGCGGCGGCCTCGACACGCGCCTCCGACAGCGCGAGCGCGTGTTCCGCCAGCGTGACGGCGAGTTCGTCGCGGCGCTTGGCCAGCTCCGACAGCGCCTCTTCGGAGGTGTCCATCGTGGACATCCGGCGGCGGGCGTCGTCGGCCCACGCCAGTACGCCGTCCACGTCCGCCGCGTATTTGCGCGTGAGCCGCTTCAGGTCCGCCTGGCGCGCGAGCACCTTCTCCAGGAGCGCAGGGTCGGCGTCGAGCGTTTCGAGATAGCTGCCCAGCTCGGTGCCCACTTCGGACAGCAGCACCGAAGCCTCGTCCAGCCGGGGCCCGAGTTCACGCAGCACGGCGTCCTCGGAACCGGTCAGGTGGCGGCTCGCCTCCCCGATCAGCCCCAGCGCGCCGGGCGCGTCCGGATCCCCGTCCGCCGAACCGGCGACGGCGGCGTGCGCCGCGCTGGCCGCCGCCCGCAGTTCGTCGACCGCGGCGAGCCGTTTGATCTGCTCGGTGAGCTCGGTGTCCTCGCCCGGTTCCGGCGCGACGGCGTCGATCTCGGCGAGGCCGTGGCGCAACAGGTCGGCCTGCTGCGCCATCTCGCGGGAGCGGGTGGAGCGCTCGGTCAGTTCGGCGACGACGGCCAGCCACTCGTCCCGGACCGCGCGGTAGCGCTCGAGCGGTTCGGTGACTGCCTCACCGGCGAACCGGTCGATCACCGCGCGCTGCTCGGCGGGCCGCAGCAGCCGCAGCTGATCGTTCTGCCCGTGGACGGCGATCAGCTGCTCGGACAGATCGGCCAGCACCCCGACCGGCACCGAACGGCCGCCGAGGTGGGCACGGGACCGGCCGTCGACCGAGACCGCGCGCAGCGCGATGACGCTGCCGTCCTCGTCGACCTCCGCCCCGGCGTCGGTGACGATCCGGGTGGCGCCCTCGGCACCACCCAGCTCGAAGCGGCCTTCCACGAAGGCCTTCAGCATTCCGGTCCGCACCTTGGACACTTCGGCTCGGCCGCCGGAGAGCAGGTGCAACCCGCTGACGACCATGGTCTTGCCCGCACCCGTCTCACCGGTGACGACGGTGAAGCCCGCGTGCAGTTCCAGCAGGGCGTCCTCGATGACTCCGAGGCCCTGGATGCGCATCTCGGCCAGCACGACGCCCACCGTAGCGGCCCACCCCGACCATTCCCGCACCCGGCACGTCATGAAAGGGGCCTTGACGACGAAAGTTGTCCTCAACGGCCCTTTCACGACATCCGTCAGCGGGCGTGTCGCTCCCGCCAGCCCTTGATCGGCAACGAGAACTTGTGCACCAGCCGGTCGGTGAACGGGCCTTCCCACAACCGGACCAGGCGCACCGGCACCCGGCCGCAGGTGACCCGCACGGCCGCGCCGGCGGGAAGATCGAAGGTCCGCGATCCGTCGCAGGTCAGGACGGCGGGCGAACCGTCCGGATCGATGGCGACGGTGATCTCCGAGTCCCGCGAGACGACCAGCGGCCGGGAGAACATCGCGTGCGCGTTGCTCGGGACCACCAGCAGGGCCTGGACGTCCGGCCAGATGATCGGCCCGCCCGCGGAGAACGCGTACGCCGTCGAACCGGTCGGAGTGGCACACAGGACGCCGTCGCAGCCGAAGGACGACACGGGCCTTCCGTCGACCTCGATGAGCGCGTCCAGCACGCGCTCACGCGAGCTCTTCTCGACACTGGCCTCGTTGAGCGCCCACGTGTTGACGGTCTCCTCGCCGTCGACGGTCACGACGACGTCGACGGTCATCCGCTCTTCGACCTGATAGTCGCCGTCGACGGCGCGCTGGACGGTGTCGGCGAGCTTGTCCGAATCGGCCTCCGCCAGGAAGCCGACCCGGCCGAGGTTCACACCGAGGACCGGAACTCCGTTGGGCCGGGCCAGCTCGGCGGCTCGCAGCAACGTGCCGTCGCCGCCGAGCACGAACACCAGCTCGGTCCCGGCGGCCGGGTCCTGCTCCGGCGCCATGACCGTGCAGGGGGCGCCGATCCCGCCATCGGCTTCCAGCATCTCCCGGACGTCCTCGTCGAGTACCCGGAGCCGCACACCCGCCTTGGCGAAACGGGCCGAAACCTCGCGTGCCGCGTCCCGGGTCGCGTCCCGGTCCGGGTGCACGACGAGCAGCACCTCGCGATCGCTCATTGGGGTCCCTCCAGGACTGCGGTCCGGACGAGCCGCTCGGCGTCGGTGCCGACGGTCTCCCCCGCCCCGCGAGTAAGCCACACGAAGTATTCGACGTTCCCGGACGGCCCAGGAAGGGGGCTCGCCACGACGCCGCGCAGGCTCAGATCCAGCTTTTCGGCCTCGGCGAGCACACCGAGCACCGATTCGGCGCGCAGTTCCGGGTCGCGGACGACGCCACCGCTGCCGAGCCGGTCCTTGCCGACCTCGAACTGCGGTTTCACCATCGGCACCAGATCCGCGCCGTCCCGCGCGCAGGCGGCCAGCGCGGGCAGCACGAGCTTGAGAGAGATGAACGAGAGGTCCCCGACCACGAGGTCGACCTGCCCGCCGAGGTCTTCCGGGGTCAGGTTGCGGACGTTCGTCTTGTCGAGGACGACCACGCGGTCGTCGGTGCGCAGCCGCCAGTCCAGCAGGCCGCGGCCGACGTCGGCGGCGATCACCGTGGCGGCGCCGTTGCGCAGCAGGACGTCGGTGAAGCCACCGGTCGAGGCGCCCGCGTCGAGACAGCGTTTTCCCTCGGTGGAAAGACCTTGCGGGGTGAAGGCTTCGATCGCGCCCAGCAGTTTGTGCGCGCCGCGCGAAGCCCAGCCGGGGTCGTCACCGTCGCGCACCACGATCGGCGCGCCGGACTCGACCCCGGTCGCCGGTTTGGTGGCCACCATGCCGCGCACGGTGACCTTGCCTTCGGCGATCAGCGCCGACGCCTGCTCCCGGGAACGGGCGAGTCCCCGCCGGACGAGTTCCGCGTCCAGGCGGGCGCGTTTGGGCACGCGTCAGACCTTGTCGATGGTGGACAGCGCCACCGTCAGCTCGGTGTGCACGGCCTCGAACCGGTCGACGTGCTCCGAGAGCGGAAGCGCGGCGAGGTCGTCGAGACCCGCCACGGCTTCGTCGATCCCGGCCCGGGGATCCGTGTCCTGCTGCGCGAACTGTTCGGCCTGAACCGCCGGAGGCCCGGGCACCGGCGGCGGGCCCGGCACCGGCGGTCGCGGCACGGGGTGGAAGTGGTCTTGCACCCCACCAAGTTAGCAGCGCTGGTCAGCCGAGGCGCAGCTCGGCGAGCGCGGCGCGGGCGGTGTCGCCCACACCACGGACCTCGGTGATCCCCGAGTCCCAGGCCGCCGCGCACAACGCGCGCAACAGGTCGAGGGAGTCGCCTTCACCATCGGCTTCGAGGACGTCACCCTGTGCGGTGACGCGCCAGCCGTCCTTGGGTCCGATCTCGAGCAGGTCCGCCCGGCTGCTCAGCCCGGACAGGTCCTGCGCGAGGTAGCGCGGACGCTCCTCCGGCCTCGCCGAGATCAAGGACGCCGCGTCGGCGACGCCGGTCAGGACGCAGAGCGCGTCGATGCCGGCCGCGACCGCGCCCTCGATGTCGGTGTCCAGCCGGTCGCCCACGACGAGGGCCCGCTCCGCGCCCGCGTCCCGCGCCGCCGTCGTGAACAGCCCCGGCGCCGGTTTGCCCGCCACCAGCGGTTCGACGCCGGTGGCGGTGCGCAACGCGGCCACCATCGACCCGTTGCCCGGCAGCAGGCCGCGTTCGCTCGGCAGGGTCGCGTCGACGTTGGTCGCCACCCAGAGCGCGCCCGCGCGGATGGCGAGACACGCCTCCGCGAGAGCGGCCCAGGTGTTCTGCGGCGAGTGCCCTTGCACCACCGCGGCCACGTCCGGACCGGCTTCCCGGGCCGCCTTCAGGCCGACGGACTCGACCTGGGCGGCCAGCGAGTCCGTGCCCACGACGAGGACCACCGCGCCCCGAGGCAACCGCTCACCCAGCAGGGTGGCGGCGGCCTGAGAGCTCGTGTGGACCTCGTCAGGGGTGGCGGGCAGTCCGAGTGCCTCCAGGTGCGCGGAGACCTCCGCGGGTGCCTTGGAGGCGTTGTTGGTCACCCAACGGACGGCCGTGCCGTGGTCCCGAAGCGCCCGAAGCGCTTCCGGTGCGCCCGGGACCACTGTGCTGCCGTGATAGACCGTGCCGTCGAGGTCGAACAGGACCGCGTCGTACCCGGCCGAGAGGGCGTCAGCCATTCGTGAGCTCCGCGGCGCGCTCGGCGGCGTCGGTCTCGTCCTCCTCGTCGGCCTCTGCCGCGTTCAGGAACCAGCGGATCGCCTCGTCCTTGCGATCGGCGGCGGCGAGGTTGTCCGCGTAGGCGTAGAACAGCCGGGCGCTCCACGGGTCGCGCTTCTCCGCCTTGAGGTCGTCGCCCTGGAGGGAGACGACCGCGGCGTCCAGCTGACCGAGGTCGCGCCGCGCGCCGGCGGCGACGATCGCGAGCTCGATCTGGGTCGCCTTGGCCAGGCGCTCCTTGTCGACCTCCTTCGCGAGGTCGAGCGCCCGCTCCGGGCGGCCGATGGCGCGCTCGGCGTCGGCGATGATCGCGATGTGGTCGTCGGTCCGGGTCATCCGGCGGACGGCCCGCAGCTCCGACAGCGCCTCGGACCAGTTGCCCGCGTGGTAGGCGACCAGGCCGAGCGCCTCACGGACGATCGGAACCCGCGACGCCTTGGCCTTCGCGTACTTGGCGTGCTCCATGGCGGCCTCGGGATCCTCGTCGACGAGGCCACCGGCCGCGACCAGGTGCTTGCCGACGGTTTCCGCGAGTGCCTTGGGCAGGGTGCGCAGCTCCCGGCGGACCTCCTCGTCGAGATCGGAGAACTCGATGCCTTCGGGCAGCTCCGGAGCCTCGAGCAGCTCACGCGCCAAGGTCTCGTCGTCGACCGGCCTGTCCTCGGTGCGAGGAGAGGAACGGAAGTCCTTGCGGCCTTCGGAACGGTCGCGCTGGGGACGGTCGTCGCGTTTGCGGTCGAACCCACCGCGCTTGTCGTCGTAGCGCTTCTCCGGCCGGTCACCGGAAGGGCGACGGTCGGGACGGTCACCGGACGGCCGGTAGCCACCGCGCTTGTCGTCGCCGCGGTCGCCGTAGGACTTGCGCTCGTAGCCACCGCCGCCACTGGGACGACGGTCGCCGCCGTAGCCACCGGAACGGGAGCCACCACGGTCGTCGCCACCCCGGCTGTCACGGTTGTCGCGGTCACCGTAGGACTTGCCCTGGGGACGTCCCTCGTAACGGTTGCCGGACGGACGGTCGTCGGAACGGCCGCGGTTGTCCGAGCCGTAGCCGGAGCGGGCCGGACGGCTGTCGGAGCGCTTCTCGTACCGGCTCTCGGAACGGCTGTCCGACCGATTGTCGGAGCGGCTGTCGGAGCGGTTGTCGTAGCGACGCTCGGGCCGGCTGTCGGACGAGCGGTAGCCGCCACGGTTCTCGGACCGGTAGCCACCACGGTTGTCGTTGCCCCGCTGGTCTCCACCGCGGTTGTCACGGTTGTCGCCGCCGCGGTACCCACCGCGGTCGCCGCCACGGCTGTCACGGTTGTCGGACCGGTAACCACCGCGGTTGTCGCCACCCCGGCTGTCCGAACGGTAACCGCCCCGGCTGTCTCCACCGCGGTTGTCACGATTGTCACCGCCGCGGTACCCACCGCGATCGCCGCCACGGCTGTCACGGCTGTCACGGCTGTCCGAGCGGTAACCGCCGCGGTCGCCGCCCTTGTAGTCGCGGCTGTCGCGACGGTCGTCGGAGCGGAACCCGCCACGACGGTCGTTGTCGCGGCCACCGGACCGGTCGTCGTTGTTGTAGCGCGGGCGGTTGTCGTCACGCCCCTGGCCTGCGAACCGGCTGCCACCGGGGCGCTGGTCACGAGGACCGTCGCCGCTGCGGAAGGGTTTGCCGGAGTAACTACCGGAACCGCGGGCACCGCGGTCGTCCCTGCGCGGGCGGCCCTGGTAGCCACCATCGCGGCCGCCCCGGTCCTGCCTTCCGCCGGCGGAACCGCGCCGGTCACCTCGCTGCGCGTCAGACCGGCCTCCGCGGGGACTGTCGTCCCGGCGACCCGACCGGCCGGACGCGCCATCATCTGAGTCACGTCGACCGAACTCGGACACCTGGCCTCCTGCCACTATTGAAAAGTTTCGACACTGGGGCCCACCGCCAGGTGGGCCAACGGACCATTCTAGTCGGTCCATGGACATGAAAAGAGACAGGGCCCTGACCGGGGAGAACCTGTTGGGGTTCTCGACCCTGGTCAGGACCCTGTCCTGAAGTTAGTCCGGCGGTGTCCTACTCTCCCACAACCCTTCGGTTGCAGTACCATCGGCGCTGTCAGGCTTAGCTTCCGGGTTCGGAATGGGACCGGGC
>NZ_JBVHDI010000036.1:0-44165 GCF_055563465.1 Amycolatopsis sp. NPDC000009 | reverse complement strand
CTCGCACAACCCAGGCCTCACGAGTGCTCACCCACCAGCAGCCACCACATCCAAGCCTGCCAAACCAGCCTGAACACAACCCATTAGGCCTCCTTCACTCAGGAGGCCTTCACGGCTGGGGCCCGCGGCGCCACGCGTCGGGGTCCGTCCACGCTTGTAGTGTCTGCCTGCTCTCGAACCGGCGGCGTTCCCCGGTGACCGGATCGGTGAACTCGAGGACCTTCGCCAGCAGTTGCAAGGGTTCGGTGAAGTCGTCGAGCGGGGTTTCGGTCAGCTCCGGGTAGAAGTCGTCGCCGAGGATCGGCAACCCGAGACCGCTCATGTGCAACCTGAGCTGGTGGGTGCGTCCGGTCGCGGGGATCAGGCGGTACCGGCCGAGGCCGTCGCGGTGCTCGATCAGCTCGACGCGCGTTTCGGCGTTGGGCGGCCCGTCGACCTCCTGTGCGGCGATGACCCCGCGTTCCTTGACGATGCGGCTGCTGATCTCACGCGGCAGCACGACATCGGGGTCGTATCGGGCGATCGCCTCGTATTCCTTGCGCACCAGGCGATCCCGGAACATCGTCTGGTACTTGCCCCGGACTTCGGGGGTGATCACGAACAGGACGAGCCCCGCGGTGACCCGGTCGAGCCGGTGGGCGGGGCTGAGCCGAGGAAGGTCGAGTTCGCGGCGCAGACGGACCAGCGCGGTCTGCAGAATGTGCCGACCGCGCGGGATCGTCGCGAGGAAATGCGGTTTGTCGGCGATCAGGAAATGCTCGTCGCGGTGCACGACCGAGACCTCGAACGGCACGTCGACCTCGTCGGGCAGGTCGCGATGGAACCAGATGAACGAATCCGGCACGAACGGGGAATCGACGCCCAGTGGTCCGTCGAGGCCGACGATGCGTTCCTCCCGGAGCATCTCCTCGATCCGCTCGGGCGCGACGCGGGGGAGCCGCTCGACGAGGTGCTCGCGCAACGTCGTCCACGGTCCCTCGGCGGGCATCTTGAGCCTCGCCGGGTCGAGCCCGTGACGGGGCGGGAGCGGCGGGCGGAGCTTGCGTCTCATCACCGCGCACTCTAGCCGCGAGGGCTCGTCTGTCCTGGTCGCGGGCGGCTTCCGCCGGGTGGTGTCTGGTGTCCCGGGCGTTGCGAAAGCCACTTTCGCAACCTTCAACGTTGCGAAAGTGGCTTTCGCAACGTTGGACGGCGGGCGAAGGAGGGCAAAGTGGCGGCAGGTGTCAGGAACCGGCCTGGTTCCGGTACCGCGCGAGGTACCGCTCGGTCACCTCGGCTTCCGCGACTGCGACGGCCTCCGCGCGCGTCCGGCGCCCGATACCCGGCGGGAAGCCGTTTTTCGCGAGCCGGTGCTCGATGCTCTCCTCCATGTACGCCATCGAGTAGAAGTACGCGACGAGCGCCGCCATCAGCACGATCGCCAGCCGCAGGGGGAGCGGGCCGGGCAGGAGCAGCCACACGGCGCAGAGCGGGGCGATCATCACCGTGCTGCGGGCGACGTGCCGCCAGCGCCAGCTTCCCGTGGTCGCGTCGTGGAGGATCCAGTCGTGGTAGCGCTCGGGCAGCCTGCCGCCGAGTGAGTACCACAGCCAGCGGAACAGGTCCGGGCGCTTGCGGGGCATCGGGCGACTCCTTCCGTCGATGTCGCCACAGTACACTAACGATTAGTACGCTAAACATTAGCGTCGCGGCTAGGATCGACGGCATGAACTCGAAGGGGCCGGAGATGAAGGCGATCGATCTGGGCGAGGATCCGCTCGCGCTGGAGCGTCAGGTGTGTTTCGCGCTGTCGGTCGCTTCGCGCAGTGTCATCGCCATCTACCGTCCGCTGCTGGAACCCCACGGGCTCACCCACCCGCAGTATCTCGTCATGCTGGCGCTGTGGGAGCGCGGTCCGCAGGCCGTCAAGGACCTGAGTGTCGCTCTGCGCGCCGAGCCCGCGACGCTGTCACCGCTGCTCAAGCGCCTGGAGACGATCGGGTACGTCACCCGCAGGCGCAGCTCCGAGGACGAGCGGCTGCTGACGGTCGAGCTGACGGAATCCGGTCGCGCGTTGCGCGCGGAGGCGGAAAAGATCCCGTACCGCGTCGTGGAGAAGCTCGGCATGGAGGTCTCCGAACTGGAGGCGCTGCACAAGGCACTGACCCGCGTCATCGAAGCCACGGCTTGAGCGAACCGAAACCGTGGTGTGACGAAATGAGGGTGTGAAGCCGCTCCGGGGTGGGTAATTCCCGTCACGCCAACTCAATGTGACAGGAAGATGAGGGACCGTGACCACCTCGACCCCCGCGCCCACGGAAGCAGGTCTGGAGCTCAAGACCAGGCTGAACGCCTACCTGGAGGACGTGGCCGCGGCACTGGGGATACGGATGGAGGCGTCCACGGTCGACCTCACCGGTCCGGTCACCGCCAGGATGAGGCTCAACTGGCGTCTTCCCGGCTTCCCCGAGCGCGACGTCGACCTGATGTGGCACGAGGAGCACGGCTGGTCGGCCGCCGTGGCGACCCATTCGGACGACGATCACCACGTCGTCGTCGCCTATCTCGGCGGCCGGACGGTGGCGTCGCAGCCGCGGCTGGTCGCCAGGTTCGCCGAAACCCTCCGCACCGGCGACCACCAGGACTGCTGGCCCGGCGCGCCGACGTTGCGCACCGCCGGCGGGCCGTCCGCGCTCGCCAAGGAACTTTCCGCCTGGGCCTGATCACCCTGGCGGCGCGAGGACGACGTCGAGCGCGATCGTGATCTCCCTGCCGATCAGGAACCTCGGCGCGCGGAGGCCGATCGCCCTCCGGTCGAAGACGGCGCCCGCGATCACCCGCCAGGTGCCGTCGCCGTTGTGCGCCGGCCCGCTCCCGGTCACGGTCACGGGACACGACTCGCCGCGCGCGCCGAGGGAGCCGTGGACCGACCACTCGTCCGGGCCGCCCTCGACGCGGTCGGCCGCGAAGGTCAGCACGGGATGCGCGTCGATCGCCAGCAGACCGGGTTTGCGCAGGTCGGCGTCGCGTTTGGCGTTACCGGTGTCGATGCCGTCGAGGTCGAGTGCGGCTTCGACGGCGGCCACACCGTCAGTGGAGACCCGCACCGAACCCAGGCTGACCGGGATCGAGCCGTGGACCACGCGGACGCCGAAGTTCCGGACGGTGAACGTGGCCGAGGTCCGGTCGACGAGCACGGTCCAGGTGCCGACGCGCGCGGACGTCCCGGCGGTCATCGCGGCTCACCCACCAGGCCGAGCGAGGGCAGGGACGTATGGAGCACGCGGTGGACGTCGATCCGGTCCGGGCCGGGCAGCAGCGCGGGATCCTCGCCGGGCAGCAGTTCCGTGCTCATGATCGTCTTCTGGACGGTTTCCATCGCCTCGATCGACTCCGTGAAGCCGAGGATGAGCATGGACCGGTCCTCGGCGGTCAGGACGTAGAAGCCGCCGAGCCCGTCGAGTCCCCGGACCGCGGGCCGGATCCGCTCGCGCCCGCCGAACCGCGCGGCGTCGGCCTGTGCCTGGGTGAGCGGCCGGTCGAACCAGGTCGCCTGGGCGATTTCGGGCTCGGCCGCGCCGCTTTCGACGTCGGAGACTTCGAAGACGCGGGCGTCGAAGGTGCCGGGGGTGCGGCGATCGGCGGCGGCGAGCGCGGATCCGCGGTCGCGCCACAACGCGACGACGAGCCCGGTCAGGCCGCCGATCTGGGCGAGGGTGCAGGTCCCCGGCGATCCGGTGCCGGGGTGGAGTTCGGCGGCGAGGGCGTGACCCCAGCCCGCGGACTCGCCGGCGTGCGAACGCCGGAACTGGTGGACGGTGGCGTACATGGGCTTTCCTTTCCGTCGGACACGCCGACTCTGCGCCCTCGGCCGCCGCCGGACATCAGTGCCAGTACGCAGTGCGGTACGGAATCGGGCCCGCGGAGCGATACTCCTTTCGTGAACCGGGAACCTTTCCTGGGCCGGGTGGCCGAACTGACGAGCCTGCGCGACAGGCTCGCCGACGCCGCCGCGGGTTCCGGTGGGCTCGTGCTCGTCTCGGGACCGCCCGGGATCGGCAAGACCCGGCTGGTCGAGGAGGCCGTGTCCGACGCGACCGCGGTCGTGTGGGGCCGGTGCGCCGACGATCCGGGAGCGCCGCCGCTGTGGCCGTGGCGGCGCGTCGTCGAGGCGCTGCCGTCGGTCGATTCGGCGGTCACGGCCGCGTTCGCCGAGACCGAGGGCGTGGCCGACGTCCAGGCCGCCCGGTTCCGGCTGGTCGCGGCCGCGTCGGACGCGCTGGTGGCCGCCGCCGAACCGGCGGGTCTGGTCGTCGTCCTGGAGGATCTGCACTGGGCCGACGAGGCGTCCCTGCGACTGCTGCGGCATCTGGCGGGGGAGCTGCGGCGCTCGAAGCTGGCCGTGATCGCGACACATCGGGACACCGGGCACACGCCCGCGCTGGACGCGGCCCTGCCGGATCTCCTGCGCCGTCCGGGCGCGCGGAGCATCTCCCTGCCGCCGTTGGCCGAGCCCGAGGCACGGAAGCTCCTCACCGGACTGGCGGAGGAGGAAGCGCGCGAGGCGTATCGCCGTTCCGGCGGGAATCCGCTCTATCTCGGCGCGATCGCGCGTTCGGCGGGCGGGGCGGAACTCGGCCACCTCGTGCGCGCCACGGTGGCGGCCCTCGGGCCGGAGGTGCGGCGGCTGCTCGCCATCGCGGCGGTGCTCGGCGAGGACGTCGAAGCGGCCCTCCTCGCGGAGGTGTCCGGCCTGCCGCTCGCAGAGGTGGCCGCCGGGCTCGATCAAGCCACGAAGGCCGGGGTGCTGGGCGACGGCCGGTTCGCGCACGCCGTCGTCCGCGACGGGATCTACGCGGATCTGGGGCAAGCCGAACGGGAGGCGTTGCACGGTCGCGCCGCGGCCGTGCTCGAAGAGCATGCCCGGCGCGATCCCGCGCTCGCCGGGACGGTCGCGGGGCACTGGCTGCGCTCGGCGACCGCGCCGGGGAAGACGGCGGAGTGGGCGGCGATCGCGGCCGCGGAAGCGAACCGGGCGCTGGCCTTCGACGAGGCCGCGCGCTTCCTCGCGATCGCGCTGGACGCCCGCGCGAAGGCCGGACTGTCCGAAGTGGACCGTGCCGGTCTGCTGCTCGACCTCGCCGTCGCCGAGTACCGGACCGGCCGGTTCGCCCGAAGTCTCGACCACGCCCGGCGCGCCGCCGACGCCGGGCTGCTCGCCCGCGCCGCGCTGGTGGTCCGCGATGTCGCGGCGCCGGATCTCCTGCCCGGCATCCGCGATCTGGCCGCCCGCGCGCTCGCGGCGGACGGCGTCGACCGGGCGACGCGGGCGCGTCTGCTGGCGCACAGCGCGTCGGTGGAAGCCGACTACGGCCGGTTCGCCGAAGCGGGGAAGCTCGCCGACGAGGCCTTCGTGCTCGCCGAGGAATCAGGTGATCCCGAAGCGCTGGTCGACGCCGTCCGCGCCCGGATGAAGGTCGCGCCCGAAAAGCTGCCGTTACCCGAAAGGCTGCGGCTCGGAGCGCTGGCGGCCGAACTGGGGGTCCGCACCGGGCAGCCGCTGGTTTCCTTGTGGGGGCACAAATGGCGGATCGACGCGGCACTGGAGGACGGGCGGATGGCGCTCGTCGACGACGAACTCGTCGCGGTGACGGCGCTGGCACGGCTGACGAGGCTGCCGCTGGTCCGCTGGCACGACCTGCGGCTGCGCAGTTCGGTGCTGGCGTTGCGCGGAGATCTGGCCGAGGCGCGCGAGCTCGACCTCGCGGCGGAGGAACTGGCGGACACCGAACTCGCGGACGACTTCTCCGCGAAAGGGATGTCCTACGCCTTCCGCACCCAGCTGGTGCTGCTCACGGGTGATCCCGGCGACCTCCGAGGGGATTACGCGAGTCTGCTCGAGCGGGCCCCGCATCTGCCGGTCACGCTGGTCTCGCGTCCGTTGCTGAGCCTGCTCATGGGTGATCTCGACGAGGCCCGGGTCCGGTACGAGCAGCTCGTCCCGCTGGTGCGGAGCCCGGAATTCGCCTTGCACACCACCGGCGCGCTGCCCAACCTGGTACCGCTGGTCGAAGCCTTCCACGACACCGAGATGGCGGAATACCTGTTGCGACGCCTCGAAGAAGTGCGGCCGATCGTGTCCGGCGGCGCCGGCGTCTTCTGTACCGGCTCGACCCTGGAGCAGCCTGCCCGCCTCAACGCCGTCCTGGGCCGCCACGACGAGGCTGTGCGGTTGTACGAGCGGACGATCGCCGTCAACGAAGGCATCGGCGCCCGGCCCGGCGTCGCCCAGGCGAGGTTGCTGCTCGCCGAAACGCTGGTCGCCCGGGGCGATCTCCTTCGCGCGCAAGGGATCGCGCGCGACGCGCTCGACGAGTTCCGGCGCCTGGCCCTGCCGGTACCGCTCGCGCGGGCCGCGGCGCTGCTCGACCGGATCCGCGCCGGACGCCGCGCCGCCGACCCGCTCACCGGGCGGGAGCGCGAGATCGTCGCCCTGCTCGCCGACGCGCTGAGCAACCGCCGGATCGCCGAGAAGCTGGTGCTTTCCGAACGCACGGTGGAAAGCCACGTCCGGAGCATCCTGGCGAAACTGGGCCTGACGAACCGGACCGAGGTCGTCGCTTGGGCGAGCAGGGAAGGCCTCAGGGACTGACGGTCAGCTTGCCGAGGATGCGCGCGGCGACGGCGTCGAGGTTGGCTTCGAGGAAGAAGTGACCGCCCTCGAACACCTCCATCTCGAACGAGCCGGTGGTGTGTTCGCGCCAGTTTTCGACGTCCGGCAAATGCAGGACCGGATCCGCGTTCCCGGCGAGTGCCACGATCGGGCAGCTCACGTCGGGGCCGGGCCGGTAGCGATAGGTCTCGACGGCCTTGTAGTCGCCGCGCAGCGCGGGCAACGCGAGCGCGCGGATGTCCGGGTCGGCGAAGATCGAGGGGTCCGTGCCGCCGAGACGGCTGACCTCGTCGAGGAAGGTGTCGTCGTCGGCGAGGTGGAGCGACTTCTCCTTCTGGATATCGGGACCACGGCGGGCCGAGACGAACAGCGCCGCCGGGACGATCCCGCGTGCTTCGAGCCGCCGGGCGACCTCGAAGCCGACGATCGCGCCCATGCTGTGCCCGAAGAGGGCGAAGGGTTCCGGGAACGCGGCGGCGACGTCCACCAGGTGCTCGGCCAGGACGTGGACGTCGTCGACGACCGGCTCGCCCATCCGGTCCTGCCGTCCCGGGTACTGGGCGATGTGCACCTCGATCGTGGGCGAGAGGGCCGCCGAAAACGCGCGGTACGCGCTCGCCGATCCGCCCGCGTGCGGGAAGGCGAGGAGCCGCATCCCGGCCGACGGTGCCCGGTGGAAGCAACGCGTCCAGCTGCTCGGAGCCTGTCCTGCCATCGAAAATCCCCCAATCCGTGCGGGAACGGCCCGCACGACACTGGAATGTACGGGGGTTCCGCGGAATGAGTCCATGCTTGTGCGGGGTTGTTCACGCTGGGAGCACGGGAAGGGAGCGAATGTGGCGGAGGACCTGAAGATCAGGATCGGTGCCGGGCTGGGGACCGGGACGGCACCAGGGGAGTTCGGGGCCGCGGTCGATCTGCTGGAGCGGGCGGGCATCGACTCGCTCTGGCTGCCCGAGGCGGTGTACTCGCCGAGGATCGACCCGGTCGTCGGGCTGACACACGCGCTCGCCCGTACCACGAAACTGAAGGTCGGCACCGGGGTGATGGTGCTGCCCGGTCGTGACCCCGTCCTGGTCGCCAAACAACTCGCCTCCCTCGCCGCGCTGGCGCCGAAGCGGGTCTTGCCGGTCTTCGGGCTGAAGCCCGCGCGCGACGCGGAACTGCCGTTGTTCCCGGTGCCGCCGGGCCGCCGGGCCGCGGTGTTCGACGAGTCGATACGGCTGATCAGGGCGTTGCTGGAACAGGAAGAGGTGACCTTCGAGGGCGAGTTCTTCCGCGTCGAGGGCACGGGTCTCGGCATGCCACCGGTCAAGCGGCTCGACCTCTGGCTCGGCGGGAAGGCGCCGGGCGCGCTGCGGCGGGTCGGCAGGCTCGCGGACGGCTGGCTGGCCAGTTTCCTCACGCCGGAGGAGGCGCGGGCCGGTCGCGAGGCGATCCAGGAGGCCGCGGCCGGGGCGGGCCGGGAAATCGAGGCCGACCATTTCGGCATCGGCATCCTCGTCGCGGAGGACGGGATCCCGGACGCCCTCGCGGCTTCGATCGCGGCCCGGTCCGGCTCGGACCCGTCCCGGCTGATCGCGGGCGGCTGGCGCGCCGCCCGCGACCTGATCGCCGAGTACGTCGACGCCGGGCTGAGCAAGTTCGTGCTGTACCCGGCCGGGCCGGAGCCGATCGAGCGGTTCGTCGAGAACTTCGTCGAGCACGCCGTCCCGCTGCAGAACTGAGCGGGTCTAGTCGAACTTCAGCTCTTCGGTGCGCCGCGGCATCAGCAACAGTGCGCCGACGCTGAGCACGGCGACCACCAGCATCGCCAGGAAGACGTGGTGCGTGGCGTCCGCGAGGGCGCCGCGCACGAACGTCGTCGTCGGGGTGTCCGGGCCGTGGCCCTCCAGGACGACACTGGTCGCGTCGACCCCGGACGGCAGCCCGGCGACCCCGGCGGGCGGGCTGGCGAAGCGGCTCGCCAGCGTGGCGTTCGCGATCGCGCCGAAGATCGCCACGCCCACGGCGCTGCCCAGCGACCGGCTGAACATGTTCGTCGCGGTGACGACGCCACGGCGTTCCCACCCGATCGTGGACTGCACGGCGATCAGCGTCGGGCTCGACGCCAGCCCCAGTCCCAGCCCGAGGACGAACGCGGCCGAGGCGGCCAGCCAGATCGACGACCCCGCGGTCAGGAACACCGTGAGCGCCGCGCCCGCGATGACGATCCCGCTGCCGATCAGTGCGGTGTCCCGGAACCCGATCCGCATGTAGACCCGGCCCGCCAGCGACGCCGAGATCGGCCAGCCGACGGTCAGCGCCGCCAGCGCGAATCCGGCGACGAGTGCGCCGGTGCCGAGCACGCCTTGGGAGAAGGTCGGCAGATACGAGGTAAGCCCCATCAGCAGCATGCCGACGACGACGGCGACCAGGTTCCCGCCGATCAGGGTCCGTTTGGTGAAGATCCACAGCGGCAGCACCGGCTCGTCGGCCTTGCGCTCCACGAACACGAACGCCACCAGCAGCACCACCGCGCCGCCGAAGATCGCCAGGCTCGGCGCGGACGCCCAGCCCCAGGCGACCCCGCCCTCCAGGAGGCCGAGGATCAGCAGCGAACAGCCGAGGGTGAGCAGCGTGGCGCCGAGGTAGTCGATGCGGTGCGAGCGGCGTTCGACGCGTTCGCGGAAGTTCCGGACCAGCATCCACGCCGCCAGCGCGCCGAGCGGCAGGTTGATGAAGAAGATCCAGCGCCAGTCGAGGTACTCGGCGAACACACCGCCCAGCGTCGGCCCGACCACCGACGAGATGGCCCACACGCTGGCGAGGTAGCCCTGCACCCTGGCGCGTTCCTCGACCGTGTACATGTCGCCGACCATGGTCAGCGCGATCGGCTGGATGGCGCCCGCCCCGATGCCCTGCACCGCGCGGGCGGCGATCAGCACCGGCATGCTCCAGGCCGCGCCGCAGAGCACCGAGCCCAGCAGGAACGCCGCGATCCCGAAGAACATCACCGGCCGCCTGCCGAGGACGTCGGCGAACTTGCCGTACAGCGGGACGGTGACCGCCTGGGTCAGCAGATAGATCGAGAACAGCCACGGGAACTGTGAGAACCCGCCCAGATCGGCGACCACCGACGGCACCGCCGTGGCGATGATGGTCGAGTCCAGCGCGATCAGGCCGGAACACAGCATCACGGCGATCAGGACGGGGCCGCGTTCGGACCGGAAACCGACCCCTTCCTTCGCGGTGACCGGGGCCGGGGTCGTCATCTGTGGCGGTCTCCTCAGGCTCATGAACGACGTCAACTACTTCGCATGGGTAAGCATTCCACGGAGACACCCGGTCATGGGACCGATTTTTTCCGTGAGCTATCCCGCAAAATGGATCGGATGAGCACCTGGATCCGCCCGATCGGCCGTGGCTGGGCCGTCCGCGACAACGTCCCGGGGCCCGACGTCGACGAGTTCGCCGACCCGGGCCGCGTCGAGGCCGCGCTCGCCGGAGCGCACGGCGACAGCCTGCTGGCGGTCCAGCATCCGGCGAGAACCCCGGCCGCGCTCGCGGGCGGCCTCTCGATCGAGGCGGCGTTACCACAGGCCAGGGCCACTTTCGAGCGGATCCGGGAGCGGCACTACCGCCCGGTCGCCGACGTCGTCGCGCCGTATCGCATCGACGGGCCGGACGGGGTCGCGCTGGGTGTGCTGTGCCTGGTCGATCCGGCCGCGGTCCGGGACGACGGGGTGACCCGGGTGCGGCACACCGAGGACGTCTATCCGGACGTCGTCGCGGAGCGGGCGGCGATGCTGGCCGGGCTCGGTGTCGCGACGAGTGCCGCGATGCTGGTCCCCGCGACCGGCGGCCGGGAGCTGACCGCGCTGATCGAACGGATCTGCCGGGGGCAGGTACCCAGCCTGTCCACAGTGGACGGCGTGGGGCGCAAGCACGAACTGTGGCTCGTCGGTCCCGGCGGGAACCAGGACGAACTGCTGACGACCCTGGACGGGCTGGATCTCCTGGTCGCGGACGGCAACCACCGGGTCGCGGCCGCCGCGGCTTCGGGACGCGGCGGGTTGCTCGCGCTGGTCACGGGCGGGCCGGGGCTGCGGATCGGGCCCATCCACCGGGTGCTCGCCGGCACCGGTCTCGCCCCGGCCACCCTGCTCCGGCGCTGGACGGAGGCGGGGTTCGACGTCCACCCCGGCCCGCCGGGACCGCCCGCCGAGCCGGGCGAGGTGACCGTGCTGGCGGGTGAGTCGGCGTTCCGGGTGCCGCTCGGCAAGGCGGGTGGCGACCACGCGGTGGTGGAGCAGGAGCTGCTTCGCGGGGCGCTCGGCGTCGATCCGGAAGGGCCGAACGTGCGTCCCTTGCTGCCGGGCACGCCGGTGCCCGAGGACGCGGACGCGGTAGTGCTGCTGGCCCCGGTCCCGTACGCGGAAGTACTCGCCGTGCACGCGGCCGGGTCGAGGATGCCGAGGAAGGCCACCTATTTCACGCCGAAACCGCGGAGCGGGCTCCTGCTGGCCGAGCTTTGACGTCGCGCTTTTGTCGGTGCCGCGGCCTAGGATCGGCGTCGTGGAACTGCCCGTGATGCCACCCGTCAAGCCGATGCTGGCCAAGGCCGTGCACGAACTGCCCCGCACGCCCGGGCTGTTGTACGAGCCGAAATGGGACGGCTTCCGGTGCGTGGTCTTCCGCGACGGCGACGAGGTCGTGCTGGGCTCGCGCAACGACAGGCCGCTCACGAGGTACTTCCCCGAGCTGGTCGAGCTGCTGAAGGACGCGCTGCCCGAGCGTTGTGTCGTCGACGGCGAGATCGTGCTGGTCACCGAGGGCGGGCTCGACTTCGAGACACTCCAGCTGCGCCTGCACCCGGCGGCGTCCCGGGTGAACAAGCTGGCCGCGGAGACGCCCGCCAGTTTCGTGGTGTTCGACCTGCTCGCGCTGGACGACCGGGATCTGACGCCCGAGCCGTTCGCGGAGCGGCGGAAGCTGCTCGAAGGCGTCGTCGACACGAAGCTCGCCCGGGTCCACCTCACCCCGCTGTCCGAGGATCCCGACGTCGCCCAGGACTGGTTCACCCGGTTCGAGGGCGCGGGTTTCGACGGTGTGATGGCCAAACCCGCCGACGCCCCGTACGAACAGGACAAGCGGGTGATGTGGAAGGTCAAGCACCAGCGGACGGCGGACTGCGTCGTCGCCGGATTCCGGTGGCACAAGGACGGTGCCGGGGTCGGGTCGCTGCTGCTCGGGCTCTACAACGAAGAAGGCGTCCTGCACAGTGTCGGCGTGGCCAGCAGTTTCACCGCCGCGCGGCGGCGGGAGCTGGTGGACGAGCTCGCGCCGCTGCGGGAGAACGCGCTGGAGAACCATCCGTGGCGCGAGTGGGCCGAGACCCACGAGGAGGCGGGCGGGCGCATGCCGGGCGCGGGAAGCCGATGGGCGCCGCAGAAGGACCTGAGCTGGGAGCCGCTCCGCGTCGAATGGGTCGCCGAAGTCCGCTATGAGCATGTCGAGGGCACGAGGTTCCGCCACGGCGGCAGGCTGGTGCGCTTCCGCCCCGACCGCGAACCCGCATCGTGCACGTACGCGCAGCTCGAAGAGGTTCCGCCCGCCGAGCTGGCCACCTTGTTCACCGAGCTGGGGGAAACATGAAGGCAGAGCCGGTCACTCTGGACCTCGACGGCGTCGAGTTCACGGTGTCCAATCCGGGCAAGGTCTACTTCCCGGAGAACGGCGAGACAAAGCTGGACCTCGTCGAGTACTACCGCGCCGTCTCGGTCCCGCTGCTGGCGCAACTCGGCGGCAGACCCCTGTTGCTGGAACGCTATCCCGACGGCGCGGGAGGGAAGTCGTGGTTCCAGAAGCGGGTCCCGAAGAACGCGCCCGCCTGGCTGACCACCACGGTGGTCTCCACCCCGAACGGCACCACCTCGGACGCGCTCGTGGCGAAGGACCTCGCGCACATCATCTGGGCGGTGAACCAGGGCTGCCTCGGTTTCCACGTCTGGCCGAACCGGGCCGACGCGCTGGACATCAGCGACCAGCTCCGCATCGACCTCGATCCGTCGCCGGGGATCGGGTTCCCCGAGTTGCGGCACGGCGCCGTCCTGTCGAAGGCGTTGCTCGAAGAGCTGGGCATCACCGCGCAGCTGAAGACCTCGGGCTCGCGAGGCCTGCATCTCTACGTGCCGCTGGAACCGAAGTGGGACGGCTACGAGGTCCGCGCGGCCGCCGTCGCGCTCGCCCGCGAGCTCGAACGCCGCCACCCGGACGAGATGACGGCACAGTGGTGGAAGGAAGAACGCGGCTCCCGCGTGTTCGTCGACTTCAACCAGAACGCGCCGCACCGGACGGTGTTCGGCGCGTGGTGTGTGCGGCCGCGGGTCGGCGGGCAGGTGTCGACGCCGATCGGGTGGGACGAACTGGAGACCGTCGAGCCGGACAAGCTCACCCTGTCCACTGTGCCCGCTCTGCTCGCCGAACGCGGGGACCCTTGGGAGGGAACGGAACCCCAGTCCATCGAGCCGCTGCTCGAAATGTCCAGAAAGGACATGGCGAACGGGCTGATGGACGCGCCCTGGCCGCCCGTCTACCCGAAGATGCCGAACGAGCCGCCCCGGGTCGCGCCGAGCCGCGCCAAGAAAGAAGGCATTTAGTCCTCTGAATGCGGTCCTTGCCCGCGCAACTACCGCATTCAGAGGACTAAATGCGGGGAGTCAGAGCGGCAGGTCGAAAGCGAGTTGCGTGTTCACGGCGGGTTCGGCCTTGCGGGTGGACCGGTGTCCGGGGAGGGTCGCGGCGCAACGGGGGCAGGGCGCGACGTCGGTGGTGGTGAGATCCACCGGCGTCCACAGCCGGGCTTCCTTGTCCCCGCAGGCGGAACGCCGGTAGCGGAGGTCTTCGGAGCGGGTCATCAGATGCGCGGCGGGGGAGTCCTCCGGCAGCGCGCCGACCAGGTACCAGCGTCCGGCGGTGTTCGTCATGGAACTGTCCTCCCGATACAGGTGGTCCAGCTCGAGATTCCTTCCGCAGGCCAGTGTCGGCGAGACACGCCGCGATTCCCGGTATTTCGGCCGTTCGGCGTGTCAAAGTAGGTCTGGACACGCGAGATCGGTTCTTGAGCGGCGCGTCAGTCCTGAATGAACCGCAGCACGCGCAACATGCCCCGGTCGTCGACGACTTCGGGATCGTCCGCGACGCATTCTTCGAGGCGCGCGGTGACGGCCTCGGTGTCGATCCCCGAACCGATCAGCACCAGTTCGCTCCGGCGCGGCAGGCCGGCGGGCCACGCCGAGCGCTCCAGCTGGATGAAGGAGCCGACGGTGTGCAGGCCGAACCGGGACCGCGGGCCGTTCGGGCCGAAGTCGAGGAAACCCTTGATCCGGTACAGGCCGCCGGGACGCTGTTCGAGGAAGTCCATCAGCCGTCGCGGGTCCAGCGGCCGTTCGGTGGTGAAGGCGACGCTGTCGTACGCGGTGTGGAAGTGGTGCTCGTGGTCGTGCTCCTCCTCGCGGAGGTCGTCGAACGACAGCTGGCCCACCCGTTCGCGCGGCCGGGCGTCGAAGAACAGGGTGGGGTCGATCCGGCCGTGGGAGGTCGCGATCACCGGCGTGCCGGGCGCGATCTCGTCGATCGTGCCGCGCAGTTTGGCCAGGGTGTCCCCGTCGGCGCGGTCGGTCTTGTTGAGCACGACCAGGTCGGCGAACCCGAGGTGCTCGTCCAGCTCCGGGTGCCGTTTCCTGGTCGACTCGAACTCGGCGGCGTCGACGAGCTCGACCAGGCCGCCGTAGGCGATGGCGGGGTTCTCGCTGGCGATCATCAGACGGATGAGGTCACGCGGTTCGGCGAGCCCGCTGGCTTCGATCACGATGACGTCGATCCCGGCCTCGGCCTCGGAGAGCTTCGCGAGCATGGCGTCGAGCCCGCTCGCGTCGACGGCGCAGCACAGGCAGCCGTTGCCGAACGACATCATGGTGTCGACCTGGCCGGAGACGGCCATCGCGTCGACCGCGATGCTGCCGAAGTCGTTGACCACGACCCCGATCCGCGCGCCCTGCCGGTTGGCCAGCAGGTGGTTGAGCAGGGTGGTCTTGCCGGAGCCGAGGAAGCCCGCGATCAGGATGACCGGAATCCGCCTGTCGACCACGATTTTCCTTTCCGCCGGGAGCTCCCCGCACTCTAGCGACGGCGGGAGCGGGCCAATACACCGGCACGGGGAAAGAGCAGAAGGGTTCGCCGTCGAATACGCTCGAAAGAGTGATTATGGGGCGATCATAAAGTGATCTTGGCCGCGTGTGATCATTTCGCGCGATCCATTTCGGTGAATATCCCGCGAAGTCTTACGCAATTCCAAATATTGTCGTCCGCAAGCTTTCTGCCTGCGAAAATGTCAGCGAGCGGGCGGCTTCTGCCATTTGGAGGATCGCGGCCGTCTTTTCGTGGGGTATCGTCTTTCGTCTGGTCAGGACCCGGCCGTCTCGCCGATCAGGCATGATCTCTCCGGGCATTTCCGAGTGCAGGAGGAATGGTGATCGTTCCCGCCGCCGGTGCCGGTGTCGAATTCGGAGAGTGGGAAGCCGAGGTGGCGACGGCCTCCATGCGGGTGACGGATATCCCTCGCTTGCCCCCGGAGACGGCGCCGCGGGAACGGAGCGTCGACGTGGCCGAGGCGGAGGACTTCTTCCGGCTCTTCCACGCCGAAACGGACGGTGGGCCCACGCGACCGCGCGAGCGGCTCGACCGGGTCCGCACCGAGATCGGTGAGACCGGCACGTACCGGCACACGACGGCCGAGGTCGAGTTCGGCGCGCGGGTGGCCTGGCGGAACTCCGCCCGGTGCATCGGCAGGCTGTACTGGCAGGGGCTGCGGGTGCGGGACCGGCGTGACGTCGTCGGAGCCGCCGCCATCGCCGAGGAGTGCGTCGCCCATTTGCGGGAGGCGACCAGGGGCGGCCGGATCCGCCCGACCATCACCGTGTTCGCGCCGGACGGTCCGGCGGGGCCCGGTCCGAAGATCCACAACGACCAGCTCGTCCGGTACGCCGGCTACCGGCTGAGCGACGGCTCGGTGCTGGGCGATCCGCGCTACGCCGGCTTCACCGAGACCGTCCAGGAGCACGGCTGGCGCCCGCCCGAGCGCAAGGGGTCCTTCGACGTCCTCCCGTTGCTCATCGAATCCAAGCCGGGGGAGCGGCGCCTGTTCCGGCTGCCGCCGGACGCCGTGCTGGAGGTCCCGTTGTCGCATCCCGACCACCGCTGGTTCGCCGGGCTCGGACTGCGCTGGCACGCGGTACCGGCGATCAGCGACATGCGGCTGGTCATCGGCGGGATCACCTATCCGGCCGCACCGTTCAACGGCTGGTATCTCGGCACCGAGATCGGCGCGCGCAACCTGGCCGACGCCGACCGCTACGACCTGCTGCCGGTGATCGCGGACCTGATGGGCCTGTCGACGAAGTCGGAACGCACCCTGTGGCGCGACCGCGCGCTCGTCGAACTGACGCTGGCCGTCCAGCACTCCTTCGACGCGGCGGGCGTGACCGTCGCCGACCACCACACCGAATCGCGGCGGTTCCTCGCGCATATCGCCAAGGAGGAGCGCGCGGGACGCCGTTGCCAGGCCGAGTGGAGCTGGATAGTCCCGCCGCTGTCCGGCGGCCAGACCGCCGTGTTCCATCGCTACTACGACGAACCCGATCCGGCGGCGAGACCGGCGTTCCTGCCTCCCGGGTAGCGCTCCGACGGGTGAAGGGGTGAGCCGAATGCGGCGTGTCGACGGGCCGGACGGTGGCGCGGCGGGCGGCCGCGCGGACAATGGCGGCATGACCGCAGTGCTCGTCGCCCACGCCGGCAGATCCGGCGGGACAAGGGAGATCGCCGAGGTGATCGCCGCCGAGCTGCGGGAGGGCGGGCTGACGGCCGATCTGCTGGACGCGGCCGAAGTCGAGGACGTCGAGCCGTACGGCGCGGTGATCGTCGGAAGCGCGCTGTACCACCGGCGCTGGCGCCCGGAGGCGGTGCGCCTGCTCACCGAGCACGAGGAAGCGCTCCGGAGCCGGCCGGTCTGGTTGTTCCACAGCGGGCCGTGCGGGCCACTCGCCGCGGGCAAACGGGTGAGTCTCCCGGCGGGTGTCGCCCTGCAGGCCGCGCGGATCGACGCCGAGCGCACGGCCACCTTCGGCGGCAGGCTCGTCCCGGCCACCGCCAGCGGCCTGTTCTGGAAGATCATGGCCGCGGGCCCGTGGGCGGGCGACTTCCGGGACTGGCCGTCGATCCGGGCCTGGGCCCGCGACGTCGGCCGCCGCGTCCGCACCCGCGTCGCACTCTGAAGGACCGTTTTGTCGGTGCCCTGCCGTAAGGTGCCCCCATGGACAAACGGTTCACTGCGACGCTGGTCAAGAGCCCGGAGAAGGGCGGCTGGACGTACGTGGTCATGCCCGGCTCGGCCGAATTCTTCGGCACCAAGGGGCTGGTGAAGGTCCGCGGCACCGTCGACGGGCACCCGTTCCGGAGCTCGTTCATGGCGCTGGGCGACGGCACCCACAAGCTCCCGGTGAAGGCCGACGTGCGCAAGGCGATCGGCAAGGAGGAGGGCGACACGGTGGAGGTCGTCCTGCTCGAACGGCTGGAGGGCTGAGTGGCCGCGGGCTGGAAGCCGTCCCCGGTCATCAAGATCTACGAGGCACTCGGCGCGGTCGCCGACGGCCGGGTCGAGGTCGACGGTGACACCGCGCGGGTCGCGTCGTCGGACAGGGCGAAGACGTACGACGTCCGCCACGATCCGGCGGCAGGATCGATCACGGCCAACGACAACGGGTCCTACTGGCAGGGCTATCTCGGGTACCCGGGCATCGCGTACCTGATGGAGTGCGGCGTGCTCGCCTACGACAGCGGTCTCACCGCCGGGCTGGCCGGTGTGCCGTGGAAGGAACTCGCCACCGAGTACCGCAACGACTGGGCGAAGGTCGAGAAGCACGTCCGCGAAGACCTGGCCGCCAAGGGAGTGGACCTGGACCGGTTCGACGCGGGGATCGCGGAGATCTCGAGCGGGCTGGAGAAGCTGGCGCTCACCAAGCTCTCCCCCCGGCAGCGCCCGCCGAAGTGATCTTCTCTTGACCTTGAGTTAAGTCGAGGTCTTAGCGTGAGCCAGGTCTAGATCCCTGGGGCACGTGAGGAGAACACTTCGATGGCTGTTTCGCTGGAACGGCGGGCGAAAGCGGTCCCGCCGCCGGACAAGGTTCCGGCCGAGGCCTGGCGGATGGCCTGGGTGATCGTGCTCGGCGCCTTCATGACCATGTTGGACACCACGGTCCTCGCGGTCGGAGCCGAGACGCTCACCCGTGAACTCGGCGCCGGAATCGCTTCCGTGCAATGGGTTTTCACCGCGTACCTGGTCGCGCTGGCGGTCGCGTTGCCGTTGTGCGGCTGGCTCAGCCGCCGGTTTGGCTCGGGCCGGGTCTGGCTGGCGTCGCTGGCGGCCTTCACCGTGGCTTCGGCGCTGTGCGCGCTCGCCGGGAACGTGGGCTGGCTGATCGGGCTGCGGGTGCTGCAGGGCCTCGCCGCCGGACTGCTCCTGCCCGCCGGGCAGACGGTGCTCGGCCAGGCGGTCGGGCCCGCCCGGCTCGGCCGCGTCATGGGGACGCTGGGCATCGTGATGAGCGTCGGCCCGACGTTCGGCCCGGTCCTCGGCGGTGTCCTGCTGCGCGGTCTCTCGTGGGAGTGGCTGTTCCTGATCAACATCCCGGTCGGCGTGATCGCGCTGGTACTCGGGCTGCGTTTGGTGCCTCGTGGCGAGAAGGGTGCGGCGACCCGGCCGGACTGGTTCGGCTTCGTCCTGGTGAGCGCGGGAATCCCGGCCCTGTTGTACGGGCTCACCACCTGGGGTGAAGGCGGTGAAGAGTTCGGTGCCGGGGTGCTGGTGCCGCTCGTCGCGGGGGTCGTGCTGCTGGCGCTGTTCGTCCGGCGGTCGTGGGGCAGGGAGAACCCGGTCATGGACCTGACGTTGCTCCGGAGCCGCGTCTACACCGCGGCGGTCGCGTTGTCCTTCTTCGCGGCGCCCGCGTTGTTCGGTGCGCTTTTCCTGCTGCCGCTGTACTTCCAGGTACTGGGTGGGAGCGGGGTCGTCGAAACGGGGCTGCTGCTGATGGGGCTCGGGGTCGGCACGGCGATCGCGTTGCCGATCTCCGGAAAGCTCACCGACCGCTACGGCGCGGGCCTGATCGCCGCCTGGGGGAGCGTCGCGACGCTCGCCACCACCGTCCCCTTCGCCATCGGCGGGTTCCCGCCCGACGGCGTCGTCGTGCAGATCCTGTTGGTGGCCAGGGGAATCGCCGTGGCGTTCCTGCTGATGCCCGCGACGACGGCCGGGTACGCGGCCGTCACCAAGGAACAGTTGCCCGACGCCGCCGCGCAGATCAACATCGTCAGCCGCGTCGGCGGCGCGGCCGGGACGGCCCTGTTCGCCGTCGTGCTGGCCAACCTGTTGCCCGCGGGCGCGGACGCGGCCTTCCGGGCGACGTTCTGGTGGCTCACCGCCGCGGCGGCGATCGCCGCGGTGCTGGGCGCGAGGCTCTGGTGGGTGACGCGCCGCCGGTGACGGTGTGCGGGCGGCGGTTTCGTGTGACTGACCGGACGACACACGTGATTGGACGGACGACACACGTGATTGGACGGACGACACGCGGCGGAGCCCCATCCGCGCGGTCGTGTCGTCCGGTCGGTCACGTGTGTCGTCCGGTTGGGTCTCGTGAGTGGTAAGGACGGTTCTAACCGTCCTTACCACTCACGAGCCCAGCGCTCAGCCGCAGTGTTCCGACGGGCTGTTGTACGACTTCCCGCCCGCGGAACCGCCCCACTTCACGCATTTGCCCGCCGCGGCCGCCCGCACCGGGCCGGCGAACCACGAGAACGACCCGGAGTCGGTGATCCGGGACGACCCCGCCACCTCGAGGTAGGCCGACGTCGCGGTCGCGGTGCCCACGGACTCGCTCTTCATCGTGCTGACACAGTTCTGCCCATTGGAAGCGTTGTAGGACAGGTAAACCGTGCCCGCCGTCCCGAGCGGGGCCGAGTCGATCACGCCGTATCCGCCGCCGCACACCGGGGCGCCGAGGGTCGTCTCGGTGACGGTCGAGAAGCGGATGGTCTCGTTGGCGTTCCCCGCCGGGCCCGCTTCGTACAGCACGCCGACCGAGCCCGAGGACAGCTGGACCATGTCGGAGTACGCGGCGTCACCGCTCCACACCAGCGTTCCGGCGGGCTTGCCCTGCCAGTTCGCGCCCTCGTCGAACGACGATCGCACGACGAGTTCCTTGCGGCGGTCGCAGACCGACGGCGCGGCGAACAGGATCCGGTTGTACTTGCCCGCCTTGTCGGTCGCGGTCATCCGTGCGGTCGAGGCCTGCACCACGGGGGTGATCAGATCCTCCTCGAAGGTGAATCTGGTGGAGAAGCTCGCCCCGCCGTCGGAGCTGATGGCGTAGGCACGGTTCTTGGCGCCACCGCTGAGACATTTGTCGTCGTTGTTGGCCTGGTTGCGCGCCGCGGCGTAGACCCGGCCGTCGAGCAGTTCGGTGACGCTGATCTCCTGCGGGTTCAGCCCGGCCGACGCCGCCGGGGTGTCGGTGGCGCCACGCTTCCACGTGACACCTTGGTCGTCGCTGTAGACGAGCGCGCCGCTGTTCTTGCCGTCGATGGTGTAACTCATCCCGGCGACGAGGCGGCCCGCGTGCGCGCCACGGGTCAGCACGATGCCGTGCGACGGCCCGGTCGCGAGCCAGCCGGGCGCGGTGCCGAACCCGAGCTGCGTGGTGAGCACCTTGGGCGCGGTCCAGGTCTTGCCGTGGTCGTCACTGATCGACACGCGCGGAATCCGGTTGCAGTCGGGGTTCTTGACGCATTCCATCACCGAGAGCAGCACGATCCGCCCGGTGGACGGGATCACGATCGGTGTCGGGTTTCCTTTGGTGTCACCGAAACCTTCGATGACGATCTTCGGGGCGCTCCAGGTTTTGCCGTTGTCGGCGGAGCGTTTCACGACGAGGTCGATGTCGCCGCGGTCGTTGCAGAAGCTGGCGCCGCCGTTGCGGCCTTCGGCGAACGCGAGCAGTTCACCGTTGTTCGCCTTGACGATGGCGGGGATTCTGAAACAGTCGTAACCTTCTGTTTTCTGTTTGTACACCAACGTGTTCCCGACCGCGGCGGCCGAGAACTGGTCGCCGGTGGCCGGCGCGGCGAGGGAGGTGGCCGGCGCTGCGCCGACCGCCGCGGTGGCGACGAGGGCCGCGAACAGGCCCTGTGCGACGCGGGAGATCTTCACGGGAGTGACTCCGTCCTGGATTCGGTTCAGGTGACGGGACATGAGAGTCCTTCCGGCTCGTACAAGACGCGTACAACCCGGTTTCGCGCTTTGTGTCAGGTGACACAGAACGACGAGGTGATCCCTGCCAGGCTCGTTCCCGCCGGACACGGCGCGAGATCGGAAGGGAGGGCCGATGACGGTGATCGATCCGGAGCGGGTGAGGGGCGGTCGGTCACCGGTTCGCGTCGTGGCGCCGGTGGGTCCGGCCAGGGGCGGGACCCACCGGCGGTTGCCGGCCGGGGGGAACGGCATCGGCCGCCGCTTCGTCGGAGAGCTGCACACCGATGAGGGGAAACGCGATGCGAGTGACCGACGCCGAGGGCGGGGAGTGGTTGATCGTGCGCCGGTTCGCGCCCTGGCTGCGCCGGATCCGCCCGCTCGCGATCGTCACCGAAAGCGAGCGCTACCGCGAAGTGTCGTTCACCCGGCACCGCGGCAGGTCCGCGGGGGAAGAACGCCTGGGCTTCGAGGACTGGCTGATGCTGGGAATCGCCGTCGGGCAGGCCGCCGGGGTGGCGCTGATCCTGTCGCCCGTCCTCCTGGCGGAACTGGTGGCCTGGACGATGACGGGCGCCGTTCTCCGGCTCCTGAGGCTGACCGGCGTGGTCCGTGCCCGGGTCGACCTCATCGCGCCACCGCCCGCGGTGCGCAGCCTCGCGCCGGTGCGGGTGCTGCTGGTGCCCGGGAAGTCCGTAGCCGGGCTCGTCCGCGAACTCGCGACGCTGATCGAGACCACACCGGACTTCGATCCGGAGAACGAGCCGCGGGTGCGGAAATTGTTCCTGTCCACCGGAGCGCGCGTGGAACGGCACTTCGGTCTGCCGTGGCGGCTCAGTGGTCGTCGGGCGCGAGCTGCCTGAGATCGTTCACGCTCCGCACCACCAGCCGCTGGCGGCCGGTGCTGAGCAACCCGTCGGCACGCAGGGTCCGCAGCGTCCTCGCGACGGCTTCCCGCGACGCGGACGCGAGCCCGGCCAGGTCGCGCTGGCTGATCCGCAGGGCGATCAGGGTGCCGTCGGCGACGGGCACGCCGTACCGCTCGGCGAGGTCGACGAGGATCGCGGCGATCCGTTCGGCCGCGGTGCTGTCCCCGAATTCGGTGCGGCGCGAGTTGGCGTAGCGCAGGCGGGAGGTGATGATGCGGAGCAGGACCACCGAGATGCCGGGATGCTCGCGGAGCACGGCGTTGAACGCGCGCGAGGACAGCCAAAGGCCGGTGACGGGCTCGACGGCGATCGCGGTGGCCGAGCGCAGGCTGCCGTCCATCGACGCCATCTCGCCGATGATGTCGCCCGGATCCCGGACGGCCAGCACGGCGTCGTAACCACCGGTGGACACCGACGTGATCTTGACCCGGCCGGTCATCAGGATCAGCACCCAGTCCGACCGGTCACCCTCGCGGATGATCACCGTGCCCGCCGGATACCGGCGCAGTTCGGCCTCGGCACGCAGCGCCTTGCGCTGGCCGTCGTCGAGCAGCTCCCAGAGCCTGCCGGGTGGATCGTGCGGCGCCGCCGCCGGCTGTGTCATCCCTTTTCGTCGCCTCCGTGCGCGATCGTACGAGATGTCAGCCGGGGATCTCCTGGTACGCCTGGGAAAGGCGCTGGACTCCTTCGCGCAGCTGCGTGCCGGTCGCGGCGCTGACGTAGCTCAGGCGCAGATACGGCCCCGGGGCCTCGGCCGCGAAGTACATCCTGCCGGGGGTGACCGCTACTCCGGCGCGGAAAGCGGCGCTGGTCAGCGCCACCTCGTCGACGAAGCCGGGGAGCGGCTGCCACAGGTGGTAACCGCCGGTCGGGACCGGGACGGCGGTCCAGGTGGGCAGGAACTCGCGCAGCGCCGAGACGGCGACGTCGCGGCGCTCCCGCAATGAGGCCGCGAGGCTCCGCAGGTGGCGGCCCCAGGCGGGAGAACTCACCAGTTCGAGGGCGGTTTCCTGCAGCGGGCGCGGCACGAAGAAGCTCTCGACGGCGTGGAGCCCGCGTAGGCGTTCCAGTGCCGGGCCACGCGCGGCCAGCGCGCTGATCCGCAGGCTCGGTGACGCCGGCTTCGTGAGCGAGCGGACGTGCACCACGACGCCGTCGGGGTCGTCCGCCACGAGCGGCGGCGGGGGAGCGGGGCTGCCGGGATGCGCCATCAGCCGGGCGAAATCGTCCTCGATGACGAAAGCGCCCGCGTCACGGGCGATCCGCAGGACCTCGGCGCGGCGTTCGGCGCACAGCACCGCGCCGGTCGGGTTCTGGAACGCGGGCTGGCAGACGAACAACCGGGCGCCGGTGTCACGGAAGGCGTCCGCGAGCAGCTCGGGCCGGACGCCGTCGCGGTCGATCGGCACCGGGACCGGCCGCAGCCCCGACGCCCGCGCGATGGCGAGCATCCCCGGATACGTCGGGGATTCCACCAGCACCGGCGCGCCGGGAGCGCCGAGCGCGCGCAGGGCCGTGGTCAGCGCGCTCTGCCCGCCCGAGGTGACCAGCACGTTCTCGACGTTCACGGGGCTGCCGATGTCGCGGGCGAACCAGGCCCGCAGTTCGGGCAGGCCGCAGATCGGGGGCCGTGTCCACGCGCCGGGGCGGCGTCCGGCGCGGGCCGACGCCGCCGCGAGTTCGCGTTCCGGCTGGAGGCTCGGATGCGTGTAGCCGCCGTTGAGGTCGATGACGCCCGAAGGCGGATCGCTCAGCGCCGTGAGCACGCCGGTCGCGTCGATCGCGCGGGTACCGGACTGCGAGCTCAGCGCCACCTCCTGCCACGACACGTCACCGGACACCGCCGCTTCACGAGGTGGCGGCGCGCGGAAGACACCGGCGCCAGGGCGGGTGATCACCAGTCCTTCGGCGGCCAGTGCGGCGATGGCGCGCGACACCGTCACCGGGCTCACCTTCAGCTCGCGGACCAGCTCCCGGCTGGACGGGAGCTTTCCATCGATCGGATAGCGCTCCAGAGTGGACCGCAGCTGTATGACCAGGCTGGTGACGCTGCTACCATCGGACATGAGACTGGATGATAGCGCTATCGCGGACCGGGCAGTAGCGGTCCGCTCCGGGACCGCGTTGGCGGCGTTGGGTGTCCTCGCCTTCTCGTTCACGTTCCCCGCCACCGTGTGGGCGCTCAAGGGTTTCGACCCGTGGACCGCCACCGGGCTGCGCAGCGTCCTGGCCGCGCTGGTCGCCGGCACCTGTCTTCGTGTCTTCCGGGTCCCGCTGCCGAGGCGCGACCAGTGGCGGGGCCTGGCCGTGGTCTCCCTCGGCTGCGTCCTCGCGTTCCCGATCCTCACCACGCTCGCGCTGACGACCTCGTCGACCGCGCATTCCGCGGTGGTGATCGGGCTGCTGCCGCTGGCCACCGCCGTCATCTCCTCGAAGCTGACCGGGAACCGGCCGTCCCGCCGGTTCTGGCTCGCGGCGGCGGTCGGCGCGAGCGCCGTCGTCGTGTTCACCGTGGCGCAGAGCGGCGGCGGACTGTCCACAGCGGACCTGTTCCTGTTCGGCGCGCTCGTGTTGTGCGCGTTCGGGTACGCCGAGGGCGGCAGGCTGGCCAGGGAGATGGCGGGCTGGCACGTGATCGCCTGGGCGCTGGTGATGGCGCTGCCGGTCACCGGAGCGTTCGCCGTCTTCGGGCTCGCGACCGAACCGCTGCACATCACCGGCGAGGGGATCGCCGGCCTGCTGTACGTCGCGCTCATCTCGCAGTTCGGCGGGTTTTTCGCCTGGTACCGGGGAATGGCCGAGATCGGTGTCGCGCGGGCGAGTCAGTTGCAGCTCGCCCAGCCGCTGCTGACCCTGGTCTGGGCGGTGCTGCTGCTCGGCGAGCATCTCCCGGCCGCCGCGCCGGTGACCGCGCTGATCGTCGTCGCCTGCATCGTGGTGACCCAGCGGTCCCGGACCTAGATCGACGTCGCGAATCCGCCAGACCGCGGTGCCCGCGCGGTGATGGGCTGAAGCACATGACCGCTTCGACCCTCGACACCTCCGCGCGGACCCCGCTGAAGGGATGGCTCGCCGTCCTCGCGGTGACGCTCGGGATCTTTTCCCTCGTCACCACGGAGATCCTGCCGATCGGCCTCCTGACCCCGATCGGCGAGGACTTCCGGATCACGCCGGGGACGGCGGGCCTGACCATGACCCTCCCCGGCTTCCTCGCCGCGCTCGCGGCCCCGGCCGTCACCGTCGCCGCCGGACGGCTCGACCGCCGGATCCTGCTGTGCGCGCTGATGGCGGTGCTGGCCTCGGCCGACGTCCTCGCGGCGACCGCGCCGGCGTACTGGGCGTTGCTGGTCTCGCGAGTCCTGGTCGGGCTGGTGATCGGCGCCTTCTGGGCGATCGGCTCCGGCCTCGCCGAACGGCTCGTCGGTCCGGACCGTGCGGGCAGGGCGACCGCGGTGATCTTCTCCGCCGTCCCGCTCGGCTCGGTGCTCGGGGTGCCGGCGGGAACGTTCCTCGGCGAACTCTTCGGCTGGCGGGCGGCTTTCGCCGTGATGGCGGTCTTCACGGTTGGCGTCCTCGCCGCGCTGGCGTGGGCGTTGCCTCCACTGCCGTCGGCAGGCGCGACCCGGCTCGGCGTCCTCCGCGGGATGACCCGCGAGCGGGCGACGCGGCTCGGCCTGCTCGTCACGGTGCTGGTCGTGCTCGCCCACTTCGGGACCTACACCTATGTCACGCCGCTCCTGCGCCAGCTGACACAGGTGAGCCCGGAACAGATCACCGTCTTCCTGTTCGTCTACGGCACCGCCGGGATCGCCGGCAATTTCCTGGCCGGGGCGGCGATCGCCCGCGATCTCCGGCGGACCTTCCTCGCCGCGGCGGGTTCGATCGGCGTCGTGACCTGCGCGTTGCCGTTTCTCGGCGACACGAAAACGGGCGCGCTCGCTCTGCTGGTGCTCTGGGGCTTCGCCTACGGTGCGGTCCCGGTCTGCTCGGGAACGTGGTTCGCGAGGGCGGCGCCGCACGCGCCCGAAGCGGCGTCGGTGCTGTTCACCTCGTCGTTCCAAGCGACCTTGTCGGCGGGCGCCTTGCTCGGCGGGCTGGTCGTCGACGCGGTCTCCGTCCCGGCCGTGATGGTCACCGGAGGCGTGGTCGCGCTGCTCGCGGCCGCCGTCCTCAGCCGAGTACGGTCAGCGTGACCAGCGCGGTGGTGCCGACCAGCAGCGTCGAGAGCAGGCCGAGCAGCAGGGCGCGGCCCCCGGTGCGGACGAGTTTGCCGATCCGGACCGCGCAGCCCAGCCCGAACAGCGCCCCGGCCAGCAGCAGGGTGCAGGCGACCTTCGCGACGTCGAGCGCGAAACCCGGCACGATCCCGGTGCTGCGCAGGGCGGCCATGGCCAGGAAACCGAGGACGAACAACGGGACCAGTGGCGGCCGCTTGCCGTCGACCGGCCGGTGCCGCTCGTGCACGCCGACCGCGGCGACCATCGGGGCCAGCAGGACCACCCGGCTGAGCTTGATCACGATCGCGACCGCGATGGCGGCGCTTCCGGCCGGGGTGGCCGCGGCGACGACCTGTGCGACCTCGTGCACGCTGAGGCCCGCCCACTCGCCGATCCGGGCCGCGTCGAGCCGCAGCCAGCCGCCGATCAGCGGGACCGCGGCGATGGCGAGCCCGCCGTAGAAGGTGACCAGGGCGACCGCGGTCGCGACGTCCGAGTCCTCGCGTTTCACGACGCCTTCCATGGCGGCGATGGCGGAGGCGCCGCAGATCGAGAACCCGGTCGCGACCAGGATCCCCAGGCCACGGGGCACGCCGAGGAGCCTGCCGAGACCGACCGTGCCGAGGAACGTGATCCCGACGGTGAGCACGACGGCGACCAGGGTCCCGGGGCCCAGCGCCAGGACGGCCGGGAGCGACAGTTGCAGACCGAGCAGGACGACACCGGCGCGAAGCAGCTTCTTGGTGATCCCGGCGATGGCCTTCCGGGTCCCGTCGGACAGCGAGGGCAGTGATCCGGTGACGATGCCGAGCACGACGGCGATGGTGAGCGCGCTGATGACCGGGAAAGCGGTGCCGACCAGGTACGCGGCGGCCACTCCGGCGCCGGTGATCGCGAAGGCGGTCAGGTAGGGCTTCGTCGGTCTCGCGTGCGTGGTGCTCATGGTTCGAGCTTCGCCCGGGCGGGGTGACCTCGGTAGCGGGGAATGAGAGGGGTAGGTCATACACTTGGGCTATGACCACACCCGATCTGGACTCCCTGCGCCTGCTGGTGCTCGTGGACGAGCTCGGCAGTATAGGGCAGGCCGCGGCCAGTCTCGGGATCGCGCAGCCGTCGGCGAGCAAACGACTGTCCACAGTCGAACGAAGGCTGGGGCTGGTGCTGGTCGACCGCACGCGGCGCGGTTCCGCGCTCACCCCCGACGGCCGGGTCATCGCCGGCTGGGCGCACCGCGTGCTGTCCGAACTCGACGGTCTGCTCGACGGCGCCGAAGCGTTGCGCACCCAGCACGAGGCGCATCTGCGGGTCGCCGCGAGCATGACACTGGCCGAGTATCTGGTGCCCGGCTGGATCGGCGAGCTCAAACGGGGTGACCCCGGGCTGTACCTCGGGCTGGAGGTCACCAACTCCGACCAGGCCGCCGAAATGGCGCGAGAGGGCAAGGTCGACCTCGGGTTCGTCGAGTCGCCCGGTTCGCTGCCAGGCCTCTCGTCCCGGCGGGTGGCCACCGACCGCCTGGTCCTCGTCGTACCCGCGAGCCATCCGTGGGCGCGCAAACGCCGTCCGCTGACGGCGGCCGAATTGGCGATCACGCCGCTCGTGGTCCGCGAACCGGGTTCAGGGACCAGGGAGACCGTCGACGAGGCGTTGCGCAAGGCCGGGGTCGGACCGGCGAAACCGTTGCTGGAGCTGGGTTCCGCCTCCGCCGTCCGCAACGCCGTGATCGCGGGCGCCGGACCGGCGGTGATCAGCGAACTCGCCATCGCCCGCGACGTCGCCGACCGCAGGCTCGTCCCGGTCGCGGTGGAAGGCGTCGACTTCGGCCGGGAACTGCGCGCGGTATGGCCCGCCGGGCGGCGGCTCGCCGGTCCGGCCGCGGAGCTGCTGAGTATCGCGGTCCGGAATGCGAAAGCCCGATGAGTCTTCTCACGTTCCCCTTCGTGATACCGAATCCGCCATCGGCGCGATACCGACGATAGGGCGAATCGCCGTCGATTTCCGGAAATAGGTGCGGACCACCATTCCCGGTGGTCCGATGAAAGCGGAATGGTGGACTCCGGGTAACAGGGCCGGATGGCGTACCGGACGCTGGGTCGACCGTTTCTTCCTTGCCACCGCGGGAAAACCGGGACATCGGTGCACGCGGAACACTGAATTCTTCGCCGCGTTATTCGCGTTTCGCGGGTCGGCGTTCCGCCATCCGGTTCCTGTGACCGGAAACCCTACTGTCGAGTATTGACGTGAGGCCCCGCCTGCGTTTAAGTACGCCCGGTAACCAAGTAACTCTTCCGTGTGCCGGCGGCTTCCCGTCACTGCCCTGCACCCGACCAGCGAATCCCACGGAGGCGATCGTGACTTCCCGGCCCGGCACCGATGGCGGCGAGGCGCTCATCTCGGAGTTCCTTCGCACCAGCCGTGAGATGATCGCCGCGCAACGGGACGTCCTGCTCGGCTACCTCGGTGCCGTTCCGGCCGCGCCCGAACCGGTGCCCGCCGAGCCCGCCGAGGAGCCCGACGTCGTCGTAGCGGCACCGAAGCGCTACCTGATGCGGGAATTCGACCTCGCCGACTCCGTCCCCGTCGACGAGGAACTGGCCGGGCTCCGCTTCGCCGTCGTCGGTGAAGGCCAGGTCGCCGACCTGCTCACCGCCCGGCTCGCCGGGTACGGCGCCGAAACCGAACTGGTCCAGGGCGCACCGCGGCAAGGCGCGGACGGCGTGTTCCACCTGTCCCCGTCGTTCCCCGACGACTTCGCGTTGTATCAGGCGGTTCTGGCGGGAGGGCCGCGCTGGCTCATCGCGAACGGACCCGCCGACGGTGCCCGCGGCTTCTTCCGGACGGTGGCGAGGGAGTATCCGGACACGGTCGCCCGGGTGGTCGAACAACCTCCTGAATCCACTGTGGACGATCAGGTGGAGGCTCTGCTCGCGGAGTTGTCCGCCGGGGACTGGGAGCCGGTCGTCGTCCGCCGCGACGGCGCGCGGCGCGGCCTGCGGCTGACGGAGGAAGGCCTCGACCCGCTCGGCGGCACGGACGCGGGTCCGGCGGGTGACGGGACGGCCGAAGCCGAGGCGCTGGGCCTGGACTCCGATTCGGTCGTCCTCCTCGTCGGCGGCGCCAGAGGCATCACCGCCCGGCTGGCCACCACGCTGGCCTCGGCGTCGCGCTGCCGCGTCGAACTGTTCGGCCGCACCGCCGTGCCCATCGACGGCGAGGAACCGGGGATCGCCACCGCCACGACGACGGAAGAACTGCGCGCGGCTCTGATCGGCGGCGGGCTGACCGAACCGGCCGAGGTCGAACGGGTCCTCCGGATCGTCGAGGCCGAACGGGAGGTCCGCGGGACGCTGCGGCGGATCGGCGACCTCGGCAGCCCGGTGCGCTACCACTCGGTGGACGTACTCGACGCGGAAGCCGTGCACCGCGCGGTCAAGGAGATCCACGCCGAACACGGGCGGATCGACGGAATCGTCTACGCGGCGGGCGCCGTCGAGGACGAGCTGATCGCGGCGAAGGACCCGGCGTCGTTCGACCGTGTCTTCGTCACCAAGGTCGAAGGGGCGAGCACCTTGCTCGCGGCGGTGGGTGAACTGCCGGAGGCACCGAAGTTCGCCGTCCTGTTCGGCAGTATCGCCGCGACACTGGGGAACCGTGGCCAGTCCGGCTACGCGGCGGCGAACGACGCGCTGGAGGCCCTGGGGCATCGATGGTCCACTGTGTACGGACGGCGCGGACTCACCGTCCACTGGGGACCATGGGCGCCCACCGGGGCAGGCGACCCGATGGCCGCCCCGGACCTGATGCGGGACTACGCCAGGCGCGGGATCGAGCTGATCGACCCCGAGGAAGGCACGTTGAGCCTGCTGCGCGAACTGGCATGGGGCGACGAGGGCCTCACGGCCGTCACCTACGCCGCGTCGGGGTGGTGACCGGTGGCCGGAACGCCCCCGATCGCGATCGTCGGGATGTCGGTGCTGTTCCCCGGCGCCCCCGATCTGGACACCTACTGGCGCAACATCGTCGACGGCGTCGACGCCATCACCGAAGTCCCGCCGGACCGCTGGGATCCGGGCTTCTACCAGCCCGACGCGCCACCGCGGGCGGACCGGATCTACTGCCGTCGCGGCGGTTTCGTCGGTGAGCCGGTCGAGGTGGACGTCACCGGTTCCGGGGTGCTGCCGTCGTCGATCCCGGGGACCGAACCTGACCAGCTGATCGCGTTGCGGGTGGCCGCGCAGGCCATCGCGGACGCGGGCGGCGAGCACCGGCTGCCCACCGACCGGCAGCGGACCGGTGTCATCCTCGGCCGCGGCGGCTACCTCACTCCCGGCCTGGTACGGCTCGACCAGCGGGTCCGCACGGCCACCCAGCTCGTCCGCACCCTCGGCGAACTGATGCCCGATCTCGGGGGTGAGCGGCTGGAGGAGGTTCGGCAGGCCTTCACCGACCGGCTCGGCCCCGAAGCCCCGGAAGCGGCGATCGGGCTCGTGCCCAACCTGGCCGCCTCCCGGCTGGCGAACCGGCTGGACCTGCGGGGACCCGCGTACACGGTGGACGCGGCCTGCGCCTCCTCGCTCGTCGCCGTCGACCACGCCGTCCGCGAACTGGCGACCGGGCGATGCGACGTCGTGCTGGCCGGTGGCGTCCACCATTGTCACGACGTCACCTTCTGGAGTGTGTTCTCGCAGCTGGGCGCGTTGTCACGCAGTCAGCGGATCCGGCCGTTCCACCGGGACGCGGACGGGGTGCTGATCGGTGAGGGCACCGGGGTCGTCGTGCTGAAGCGGCTCGCGGACGCCGAACGGGACGGGGACCGGGTCTACGCCGTCGTCACCGGAACCGGTGTGGCCAGCGACGGGCGGACCGCCGGACTGTGCCATCCGGACACCGCCGGGCAGGTCCGCGCGGTCCGGCAGGCGTGGACCGCGGCGGGTGCCGATCCCGCCACGATCGGGTTGCTCGAAGCGCACGGGACCGCGACCCCGGCGGGCGACGCGGCCGAACTCGCGACGATCGCGGAGGTCTTCGGGCGGGCGGACGAGCCGACGGCGGTGCTGGGCTCGGTCAAGTCGATGATCGGGCACACCATGCCGTCGGCGGGTGTCGCCGGGCTGGTCAAAGCCGCTTTGGCCGTGTACCACGGGGTTCTCCCGCCCACCTTGCACTGCGAGGACCCACATCCGGCGCTGGCGGCGACCCGGTTCGAGACGCTCGGTGCCGCGAAGGTCTGGGAGACCGACGACCGGCGGCCGGTGCGGCGGGCCGGGGTCAACGCCTTCGGCTTCGGCGGGATCAACGCCCACGTCGTGCTGGAACAGACCGCGACCCGGGCGGGCGCCGAGGTCTCCGAACCCGAACGCGTCCTGCGGCTCTCGGCGCCGACCGTCGCGGAGATGGGCTGCCTGCTCGACCGCGACGACGTCCTGAGCGGTGGCGACCCCGGCCGTGGCCGGGTGCGGCTCGGTCTCGTCGACCCGACGCCCAAACGGCTGAACCTGGCCAGGAAGGTGGTCGCGAAGGGCAGCCCCTGGCGCGGCCGCAACGACCTCTGGTTCGTTCCGGAACCGCTGCTCGGCGCGGGCGGCGGCAAACTCGCGTTCGTCTTTCCCGGGCTGGAGAACGAATTCGAGCCACACGCAGAGGACGTCGCCCGGCACGGCAAGGGCGTGTTCCAGCTGAGCAGGCTCCTCGACAAGGCGTTACGCGGCCTGCGCGTGACCCCGGACGCGCTCGCCGGGTACAGCCTGGGGGAGTGGACCGCCATGGCCGTCGCCGGGATCCACTCCGACCCGGAGGTCGACTCGTTCCTGGCTGGCATCGATCCCGGCGCGCTCGAGGTGCCGGGGCTGGCCCTCGCGGTGATCGGCGCGCCGGCGTCGTCGGTTCTCGAAGTCCTCAAAGGACAGTCCGAAGTGGTCCTTTCCCACGACGACGCGCCGAACCGGTCGATGATCTGCGGGCCGGCGGAGGCCGTCGAGGATTTCGTGCGTGGATTCCGCGCCGACGGCGTGATCTCCCAGGTGCTGCCGTCCCGGTCCGGGTTCCACACGCCGATGCTCACGCCGTATCTCGGCCCGATCCGCCACGCCGCCGAGCGCTGCCCGCCGCGGCCGGCGGAACTACCCGTTTGGTCGGCCACGACGGGACGGCGCTACCCGTCGCCGGACGCCGGACTGCGGGAACTGTTCGTGCGGCAGCTGCTGGAGCCGGTGCGGTTCCGCGCCCTCGTCGAGAACATGTACGCGGCGGGCTTCCGCGCGTTCGTGCAGGCGGGCGCGGGACAGCTCGGCTCGCTGATCGGGAACACCCTGCACGATCGCGAACACCTCGTCGTCGCCGCGCAGCGGCCCGGGCTCCCGCAGCTGTCGCGGGTGGTGACCGGGTTGTGGGCCGACGGTGCCGATCCGGCGTTCGAGCGCCTGCCGGGCCAAGGCGGCGTGAACCGCGGCCGGACGATCCGGCTCGACCTCGGCGGCGCCCTGGTGTCGCTCGACGAGGGTGTCCGGCGCGGCTTCAGGTCCTCCGGGGCGAAGAAGTCCACTTTGGACCGTATCGGGGAACGGAACCCTCAGGCTCCCCGGGCGCGGCCGTTGCGCACCGAACTCCGCGTCTCCGTCGAGACGATGCCGTATCTGCTCGACCACTGTCTCTTCAAACAGCCTCCCGGCGCGGATCCCGCCGACTCGTGGCCGGTCGTGCCCGCCACGACGGTGATCGGGCACCTGCTGGACTTCGCCGAACAGGCCGCGCCGGGCAGGCGCGCGGTCGCGCTGGAGGATGTCCGGCTGAACCAGTGGATGGCCGCGATCCCCGCGCTGGACGTCCCGGTGACCGTGGTGCCGCAAGGCGCTTCCCGGGTCGGCGTGTCTCTCGGCGACTATTCCAGGGCCGTCATCGACCTGGACGCCGGGTTCCCCGCCGATCCGCCCGGCCCCTGGTCCTTCCCGGCCGAACGGGAACGGATCCCGGATCTGCGCGCCGAGCAGCTGTACTCCGATCGGTGGATGTTCCACGGGCCGAAGTTCCAGGGCGTCGAGGAACTGGTCGCGGTGGGGGACCGGCACGTGCGCGGCGTGCTGCGGACCCCGGAGGCGCCGGGGGCGCTGCTGGACAACGCCGGACAGCTGCTCGGATACTGGATCATGTCGCGGCTGCCCGCCCGCACCACGGTGTTCCCGGTGGGGATGCGGCGGATCCGGTTCTACGGCGAGCATCCGTTACCGGGGGACCGGGTCGGCTGCGTCGTCCGCATCGTGTCGGTGACCGACGCGGAACTCGAGGCGGACGTCCAGCTGATCCGCGGCGACCGGGTCTGGGCCGAGGTCGAGGGCTGGCGCGATCGCCGCTTCGACAGCAATCCGGTGATCCGGGCGATGGACCGGCGGCCCGAACGCGCCACGCTGTCGGAAGAACGGCCCGGCGGCTGGGCGCTGGTCCGTGAGCAGTGGGCGGATCCGGCGACCCGAGATCTGATCATGCGGAACGTGCTGGCCGGTGAGGAAAGACAGGCGTACGCCGACCAGCCGACGCGCCGGAAGCGGGCCTGGCTGCTCGGCCGTATCGCGGCGAAGGACGCCATCCGTCGTCTATTGTGGACAAACGGTGAGGGGGACGTCTTCCCCGCCGAGCTCCGCGTCGGGAGCGACTCCTCGGGGGCGCCGAAGGTCTCGGGCGCCTACGGAAGGACGCTGCCGGACCTCACCGTCTCGATCGCCCACCGGGACGCGCTCGGCGTCGCCATCGCCCGCCCGGGACCGTGCGGAATCGACGTCGAAGCTGTCGAAGACCGGCCGGAGAGCACGGTCGCCGCGGTCCTCGGCGCGGCGGAACGTGCCCTGTTCGGTGAACCGGAAACCTTGTGGTTCACCAGATTCCGGGCCGCCAAGGAAGCCGTCGCGAAACGGCTCCGCACCGGCCCGCACGGTTTCACCGTCGTCGGCGTGGACGACGGGCGGCTCACCGTCGCGGCGAACGGTGCCCGGTATCCGGTATGGCACACCACGATCACCACTCCGGAGAAGGATTACGTCGTGGCTTGGACGGAGAACGAAGAATGACCGCTTGAACCTGGGTGCCCGGAGGTCGTCCGGTGGCTCGCCGGCTCGACCCGGCGGTGTCGACCGTGTTCGTCACCTCCGGCACCGTGGGGCCGGTGGGGACAAGGGGCTCGTGGTGCCCCACGTGCCCCGGATGGCGCTCCTGGCACACGTGGCCGCCGCCGTCCGCGAAAGTCTGTGGCACGGAGTGCCACTCGCGGTCGACGCGGGGAAGCTCTCCTGAGCGGCTGAAGGGGCCTTTCCCCGCATCGCACGCGGTGAAGGGCGCGTTCACCTCATCAGACGCGGGCATGGTCCCCTTCGGCCTCTTGAAAAGCTCGCGTGTAGGGACTCTCCTGGAGGGGTACCAGCCTTCAGAAGGTGCGTCCTCGTGCTGGGAGTCGCCATGACCGCGGTGAAGACCTCGCCCCGCCCGGAGGCCGTCCGTTTCGGCGGGCGGCGCCGGGCGCCCAAGGGCAGCGTGTTCCTCAAGATCGTCCGCACCACCGACCACAAGACCATCGGCGTGCTCTACCTGAGCACCTCGTTCGCGTTCTTCCTCGTCGGTGGCTTCATGGCACTGCTGATGCGCGGCGAACTGGGCAGGCCGGGGATGCAGTTCCTCTCCCAGGAGCAGTACAACCAGCTGTTCACCATGCACGGCCTCATCATGCTGCTGCTGTACGCGACACCGAACCTCTTCGCGTTCGCCAACTACATCCTGCCGCTGCAGATCGGGTCCCCGGACGTCGCCTTCCCGCGGCTGAACGCGTTCTCCTACTGGTTGTATCTCTTCGGCGGGCTGATGACGCTCAGCGCGTTCCTCACGCCGAGCGGGGCGCCCGACTTCGGGTGGACGATGTACACGCCGCTGTCCAACGCCGCACACACCCCGGGCGTCGGCGCCGATCTGGTGATCATGGGCCTGATCGTCTCCGGGCTCGGGACGATCCTGGGCGCGGTCAACATGGTCACCACGATCCTCTGCCTGCGCGCGCCGGGGATGACCATGTGGCGGTTACCGCTGTTCACCTGGAACATCCTGTTCACCACGATCCTGATCCTGGCGGTCTTCCCGATCCTCACCGCGGCCCTGTTCGGGCTGATGGCCGACCGGCGGCTGGGCGCGCACGTGTTCGATCCGGCCAACGGCGGGGCGATCCTGTTCCAGCACCTGTTCTGGTTCTTCGGCCATCCCGAGGTCTACATCGTCGCGTTGCCGTACTTCGGCATCATCACCGAGATCGTGCCGGTGTTCAGCCGGAAACCGCTCTTCGGCTACAAGCTCATGGTGTTCGCGACGATCGCGATCACCGCGCTGTCCTTCGCCGTGTGGGCGCACCACATGTTCGCCACCGGCGCGGTGCTGTTGCCGTTCTTCTCCATCATGACCTTCCTCATCGCGGTGCCGACCGGGATCAAGTTCTTCAACTGGATCGGCACGATGTGGAAGGGGCAGCTCACCTTCGAATCACCGATGCTGTGGTCGATCGGGTTCATGGTGACGTTCCTGCTCGGCGGGCTGACCGGGATCATCCTGGCCGCGCCGCCGCTGGACTTCCACATCCACGACACCTATTTCGTGGTGGCGCACTTCCACTACGTGCTGTTCGGCACCATCGTGTTCGCCACGTTCGCCGGGATCTACTTCTGGTTCCCCAAGATGACCGGGCGGATGCTCGACGAGCGGCTCGCGAAGCTCCATTTCTGGACCACGTTCATCGGCTTCCACACGACGTTCCTCGTGCAGCACTGGCTCGGCAACGAAGGAATGCCGCGCCGCTACGCCGACTACCTGAGCACCGACGGATTCACCCTGCTGCACACCATTTCCACGATCGGTGCCTTCCTGCTCGGCGCTTCGGTGCTGCCGTTCCTGTGGAACGTCGTCCGCAGCTACCGGTTCGGGGAGGTCGTGGAAGTGGACGATCCGTGGGGACACGGGAATTCCCTGGAATGGGCGACGACCTGTCCGCCACCCCGGCACAACTTCCTCGATCTCCCGAGGATCCGGTCCGAACGCCCGGCGTTCGAACTCCACTACCCCCACATGATCCCCAGGCTGCGCGCCGAGGGGCATACGACCCCGTTCCAGCGTCGAGACCAGGCCACCCCGTCGGAAGTGGTGGCGGACAAGGCACTGAAGGACGACGACACGGCCTGAGGAGAGGGAATGAGGTACCGCGCATGATCCCCATGGATGTCGAAGGGATGGCAGTCCTGGCTCCGGAAGCGGCCCCGGTGATGTTGCTGCGGGAGCGGCAGGGCGAACGACGCTGGCTGGCGATCACGATCGGCGGCCCCGAGGCGAGCGCGGTGGCGCTCGCGCAGGAGCGGATCCGGCTGCCGCGGCCGGGCACGATCGAACTGATCGGCCAGGTGGTCGAGTCGTTCGGGCACCGGGTCACCGGGGTCCAGGTCACCGCGCTGCGGGACGGCATCTTCTTCGCCGACCTGGTGCTCGATTCCGGTATCCGCGTCTCGGCGCGGCCGAGCGACGCGGTCGCGATCGGGTTGCGCGCCGGGGTCGGGATCGAGGTGGCCGATGCGGTGCTGGAGGTCGCTTCCGTGCGGGTCGAGATCGTCGGTGCCGGCCCGGACGCGGAACTGCCCGCGGTGCCGTCGGACCCGGTCGCGCAGGAACGGGCGGTCGAGGAGTTCCGGGAGGCGCTGGACAAGATCGCGCCGGAGGATTTCGGGGAACCTCCGCCCGACCAGTGAGCCGAAGGGGCCCTTCGGCGCGAAATTCGCGCTGAAAGGCCCCCTTCGGCTCAGTTGGCGTGCTTCGCCAGGCCCTGCTCGATCGCCTCGATGATGCGCGGCCGCATCTCGGCGGCGCTGATGATCGCGTCCACCGAACCGACCTTCACCGCACGCTCGATGCTGTGCACGCCGTCGAACTCCGCCGCGACCGCGCCCAGCTTCTCGGCCCGCACCGACGCCTGGACCTCGGCCAGTTCCGCCGCGAGCGCGGCGCGTTCGGCACCGGTCGCCCCGCTGAGCTTCTCGTTGAGCGACCGCACCCGCTGATCCGCCGCCGTCCGCGCGTTGACCTCACCGGCGAACACGACCGCCGCGGCGGGCGCGCCGCCGAGCACCGAGGCGAACGAGCCTTCCAGCGCCAGCACCGTCATGTTCGGGTTCAGCGCCTTCGAGAAGACCACGAACGCGCCGCCGTGGTACCGCGAGATCACGGTGAACACGATCGGGCCTTCGAAGTTGACGATCGCCCGGCCGATCTCCGCGCCGTACTCCAGCTGGAGCTTCCGCATCGACTCCGGCGAGCCGTCGAAGCCGGACAGGTTCGCCAGCACCACCAGCGGCCGGTTGCCGCTGGCCGCGTTGATCGCCCGCGCCGCCTTCTTCGACGACCGCGGGAACAGCGTGCCCGCGGTGTAGGTGTCCGGGCCGTCGGTGGGCGGGAAACCGCGGCGCGGCACCGAACGGGACTCGATCCCGAGCAGGCACACCGGCCGCCCGCCGAGGTGCACGTCCTGCACGGCCGCGGTCTCCGCGTCCGCCATGCCCGGCCAGCGCTCCAGTACCGGGTGGTCCTGGTCCGACAGCGCGCGCATCACGGTGCGGATGTCGAACGGCTTCTTGCGGTCGGGGTTGGCCTCCCGCGAGAAGATCTGGCCCACCGTGGTGAAGTCGCTGTCGACCGCCGCGTGCGGGAACGACGAGATGTCCCGGTCGATCGGGTCGTTCGTGACCGCCTTGCGGGGACCGGGCTCGCCCGGCGCCACGTAGGTGTGGTCGTAGTGCGACATCAGCACGTCACGCGCCGCGGCGAGGTTCGGCGCCCAGTACTGCGCCTGGCCGTTCGGGCCCATCACGCGGTCGTAGCCGCCGATGCCGAAGTTGTCCTCCGCCGACACGCCACCGGAGAAGTCGAGCGACTGCTTGCCGGTCAGCACCATCGCGGAATCCGGCGTCATCACCAGGATTCCCTTGGTGTGCATGAGCATCGTCGCTTCGGCGTTCCAGTACGGCTGGGCGCCGACGTTGATCCCGGCGACGACGATGTTGATCTCGCCGCCGTTCTGGGTGAAGTGCACGATCCGCTTGAGGGCGGCCGCGACCCAGTCCATGTTCTCGGTGCCGGACTCCATCGAGATCCGGGCGCCCGCCGAGAGCGCGTACCACTCCAGCGGGACCCGCAGCCGCTCGGCGAGGTCCAGCGCCGCGATCACCCGCGAGCATTCCGGCTCCGACAGCGCGCCGAGCGCCTTCGTCGGGTCGCCGAGCAGCACCACGCGCTTGACGCCTTCCGGGTGCCGTTCGGTCGGCGTGGTGACCACACCGGCGACGATCGCCGCCTTGTTGCGGCCCTTCTTCCGGTCGACCGGGACGAGGGTGTTCGTGTCGTCCATGTCGTACTCGGTGAACGAACCGAGCATCTCGGTCAGCTCGTACGGGTACACCGTGTCGCGGCGACGGGCGCGCAGAACGTTCTGGCGGTAGTCGTCGAGCGGCAGGATCGGCTCGGTGGTGGGCTCGGACAGCGACATCTGCACGCCGCCGCTGACGTCGTAGCCGATCCGCACGGCGACCTCTTTGACCTCGCCGGTCGCGCGGTCGCGCTGCCTGCCGAGGAACTGGACCTCTTCGAGACCCGCGCCCGCCGTCGACGGCTGTACACGCTGCGCGACCGTGTCCAGCTCCTCGCCGGTGAGCTCGCTGGTCGGCCAGACGTACAGCATGATCCGGTTGGTGTCGAAGCGTTTCCTCGGCGGAAGCTTCGCCTGCACCTCGCGGATCGCGTCGAGGCAGCCCGCCAGCGTCCCTTCGACCGCGGGCAGGGCCAGCAGCTTGCCGTCGTTGTCCCGCAACGGCGTCAGGTCGCGGACCTGGGCGAGCGCGACCAGCCGCTGGTCCGACGGGTTCATCGGCGAGACGCACTTGAACAGGTAGACGTCCTCGTCGCCCGATGGCAGGCGCGTCAGGTCGAAGTTCGCCAGCCGCTGCAACTGCATCCGCTGGGCGATCAGCGGGTGGAGGCCGCGGATCAGCCGCTCTTCGCTGAACCCGGTCGAGGACGGGCGGAAGGTGAAGTGGTGGTGCATCACCGCGCCGCCGTGCCCGGCGACGGTGGTGGTGATCCGGCGGATCCGGCTCGGCAGCGACCCGGCCATGAGGACCTCGCGCAGCCCGGCGGCCATCGTGTCGTCGTCGGCGGACTCGTCGTCCCAGGTCAGGTAGAGGTCCGCCTCGACGTCGGTGTCGGCGGGCAGCTTCGCGGCGAGATCGGCGACCGCCTTGATCGCCCCGGGGAGCCCGGCGCGGTCGAGGGCGGTGGTGGCCATGTGGAACCGCTCGTCGTCGTCGGTGTAGTCACCGGTGACGAAGGTGCAGCCACCGACGGTGACCTGCTGGACACCGGTGAGCGCGCGGTTGCCGTAGTAGCGGCGGCTCAGCACTTCCAGCAGCGGGGTGTGATCGGTGCCGGGGCGGCCGATCCGCTGCCCGAGCAGGCGGACCAGCGGCTGCGCGCTGGCCAGCATGCTCGCGATCCGCTCGGCGCGGTCCGGCGAATCCGGGTGCAGGTCGAGGTGACGCAGATGCTTGCGGACCTCGCTGTACACCTCGGCGCGGGTGCGGCGGAGCAGCGGCTGGGCGAACCAGCGGAACACCACGCTGCGCGCCAGGTCGCCGACCACCGGGAAACGGAGCTGGGTGGCGGCGATCAGCGCCTCCAGCGCCTTGCCCGCCGGCTCGCGCATCGACTCGAACGGCTGCGGCTCGGTGAGCCACTGCCGCAGCAACGCGGTGACGACCGCGACGTCGGACGAGGTCCGCTGCTGGGCGAGGAAGATGCGGAAGACCGCCTCTTCCAGTTCCGGCGTGCGCTCCAGGTCCTCGATGCCGTAGTGCGACAGCACCTTCTTGAGCTTGTTCTGGAACGACTCCGACAGCCCGGCGCGTTCGACGTCGAGGCTCTGCAGATAGGCGTGGAAGAACTCGCGGGAGCTGTGCACCCGGGTGTCCGTCTTGGCGTCTTCGCGCGCCGGCTTGTTGCGCATCAGCTCGGAGAGGTCCGCGAACACGGTCAGCAGCTCGACCTCGCCCTCCAGCGGGCGGTCGCCGTTGCCCTCCAGTTCGGCACGGGCGGCGAGGTACGTGCTGAGCGTGCGGCGCTCGTCGTGCGGGTCCACGTCGAAGCCGAGCAGGAGACTGCGCAGATCCTGCTGGCCACGGGTGATCCGCTGCGCGGCCGAGGTGTCGTCCGGCTCCGCGGGCAGTTCGATCTCGACACTGCCCGTGTCCTCGGCGACCTCCGCCCCTTCCTCCGCCAGCGGCTCGAGCCGCAACAGGGGAGCACCGGTCTCGACCTGACTGCCCACCGAGACGACGCACTCACGCAGCTTCGCGCGGAAGGGCGCGCGGAGCACCGTCTCCATCTTCATGCTTTCCAGTACCAGCACGGGCGCGCCGGCCTCGACCTCCGCGCCGACCTCCAACGGGGTCGCGACGACGAGCGCCGGCGCGGGGGAGCGGACGACGCCGCCCTCGTCCCGGCTGACGCGGTGGGTGACGCCGTCGACCTCGACCAGGTGGATCGGCCCGTGCGTGCCGGTGACCAGGCGGAACCGGGTGCCGTTGACGGTGATCTGGCCGGTGTGCTCGTCGAACCGGTCGACCTCGACGTCGGCGGGGTGGATGTCGCCGCCGCCCGCCGAGACACCGACGCGGAACCGGCGGTGGCCGATCCGGGCGACGCTCACGCGGTACGCGGCGCCGCGCAGCTTGAGATCGAGCGGACGGCCGCTCTCGTGCTGGACCTGCGGGCGGCCGCCGTGCGCGGTGGAGAGAAGCCGTTGGCGCTCAACGGCTTCCTCGTCCTCGTATGCCTCGATCGCGGCGGCCGCGAGCGCGATCGCCGAATGGCGGTGCGTGACCAGCTTGCCTTCGCCGCGGACGCGGTCGATCCAGCCGGTGTCCGCGCTGCCGTCGATCACCTCGGGCTGGTCGAGCAGGTCGAGGACGAAACTCTTGTTGGTCGCGCCGCCCTCGATGATGACCGTGGTCTGGGCCATCGCGCGGCGCAGACGGCCGAGCGCCTCGTCACGGTCGCGGCCGTAGGCGATGATCTTCGCGATCATCGAGTCGAAGTCGGCCGGGATCGTGTCGCCTTCGCTGACCCCGGTGTCGACCCGGATGCCGGGGCCGGCGGGCAGGTCCAGGCGCGCGATGCGGCCGGGCGACGGTGCGAAGTCGCGGTCCGGGTCCTCGGCGTTGAGCCGCGCCTCGACGGCGTGACCGAATTCGGCGGGCTGGACGCCTTCGAGCTTGCCGCCGGAAGCGACGTGCAGCTGGGCCTTGACCAGGTCCATGCCGGTGGTCAGCTCGGTGATCGGGTGCTCGACCTGCAGGCGGGTGTTGACCTCGAGGAACGCGAACAGCTTGTCGCCGGGGTGGTAGAGGAACTCGACCGTGCCGGCGCCGCGGTAATCGACCGCGAGCGCGAGCCGCTCGGCCGACCGCTTGAGCTCGTCGGCCTGCTCGGGCGCCAGCACCGGGGAGGCGGACTCCTCGATGATCTTCTGGTTGCGGCGCTGCACCGAACAGTCGCGGACGCCGAGCGCCCACGCGGTGCCCTGGCCGTCGGCGATGACCTGGACCTCGACGTGCCGGGCGCCGGTGACCAGGCGCTCCAGGAAGACGACGCCGCTGCCGAAGGCGCGCTCGGCCTCCAGACTGGTGCGCTCGTAGGCGTCCTCGAGCTCGTCGGGGGAGGTGATGACGCGGATACCGCGGCCGCCGCCGCCCGCGGTCGCCTTGAGCATCAGCGGGTAGCCGATCTCGCCGGCGGCCTTGATGGCGGCGTCGAGATCCGCGACGGCGCCGCGGCTCCACGGGGCGACCGGGACGCCGACCTCTTCGGCGATCAGCTTCGCGCCGATCTTGTCGCCGAGCTTGCGCATGGCGTCCGCGCTCGGGCCGATGAAGGTGACGCCCAGCCGTTCACACAACTCGGCGAAGGCCGGATCCTCGGCCACGAACCCCCATCCGACCCAGGCCGCGTCGGCCCCGGTCTCGGTCAACGCCCGCTCCAGCACGGCGAAATCCAGATACGGACGCGCCGACGCGGGGCCGAGGTTGTAGCTGATGTCGGCTTCCCGCACGAACGTCGCCGACCGGTCCGCGTCCGTGAAGAGCGCGACGGTCTCGATCCGCCGTCCGGTCTCCGCCGAAAGCTCGCGGACGGCGTGGATGAGCCGCATCGCGGCTTCTCCGCGGTTGACGATGGCGACACGACTGAACACCGACTGAGCCTCCCAAGTGCGCGACACCGCCCCGCCGGATCACGGGCGGGACAGTCTTCTGTTCCTGTCCAACAGCCTGCCTCTTACCGGCCGGTACGAGAATGTCGTCGGTGGCGCATGCCGAGGGCCGGGTGTTGTAGGAACCCGCCAAAAAGTGTCCTGGAACACCTAGTGGAGGGGGCTGATGACGTGATGAAGTGGACAACTGGGGGTCGGGGTTGGTAGCCGGGTTCGCGAGGTGTCATCCGGTGTTCACGCCGGTTTCATCGGGCATGTCGTGGCTGGCGGGTGTGGCTGTTGCCCTGGGGCGTCGTGGCCGGTTTTCGGCGAGCGGCGGTGCCGTGGCGGCATGATGCCGTAGCTGTTTCCCGGCGACGGATCTGGGCTGGGTGGCGGCTGCCGGGTGGCGGCGTTGGTCGTCGCTGTGGTCTGGGGATGTCGCGGTGGGGTGTCGGCGAGTGTCGGGTGTGGTGATTCCGGGCAGCTCGCCGGCAGGTGGGTGACGCCCTCGATCTGGTTGTGGCCGTTTTGCGGCAACGGGTGGCGTTGCCCTCGCGGGTCGTGGTCGTTTTTCGGCGACGGTTGGGGGTTGGGCTGTTGGCTGTGTGGGTGTCGTGGTCGTTTTCTGGCGATGGCCCCTCGGGCGCGTGGCTTGGGGTGGTGGACGGTAGTTGTATGGCGGCCGCAGCTGCGAGACGCCACCGCATGGCACACCTGACCCGGCTCCGTCGCCGAATCTCTAGGCGTGGGTGCCGTGGTCGTTTTTCGGCGACGGTGGGGTTTGGGGTGGCGGTTGTTAGCTGTATGACGGGCACAGCCACCGCATGGTGCACCGGCGCCTGACTCCGTGGCCGAAATCCGGTAAGGAACCCAGGCATGGTGTCGTGGCCGTTTTCTGGCGACGGCCCCTCGGGCGCGTGGCTTGGGGTGGTGGAGGTTGGTTGTGGTGGGGGCGGCTATGAGGTGTGAGGCGCTGCCGTGTGGTGCGCGGTTTTTGGGCTGTGGCCGGATTGCGGCAACGAATCCAGGCATGGGTGCCGTGGCCGTTTTCTGGCGACGGCGTGGGGTCGACCTCGGGGCGGCTAGGGGCAGTGGATGGTAGCTGTATGACGGATGCGGCCTCGGAGCGTCACCGCATGGCACACAGGCCCGGCTCCGTCGCCGAATCTAAACCTGGGTGCCGTGGCCGTTTTTCGGCGACGGTGGGGTTTGGGGTGGCGGTTGTTAGCTGTATGACGGGCACAGCCACCGCATGTTGCACCGGCCCTGACTCCGTGGCCGAAATCCGGTAAGGAACCCAGGCATGGTGCCGTGGTCGTTTTCTGGCGACGGGCGTGGGGCCGGCCTCGGGGCGGCTAGGGGCAGTAGACGGTAGCTGTATGGCGGGCGCGGCCACGGGGCGCCACCGTATGGCACACCGACCTCGGCACCGTGGCCGAAATCCGGCAACGAAGCCAAACCTGAGGGCCGTCGCCGTTTTCTGGCGACGTTCCAGGGCTTGCCTCAAGCGCGAGTCCAAGGGGTGGCTGACGTCAGCCTTATGCTTGGTTCCGTAGCCGGACTCCGGCAACCCGCCCAGACGCGGGCCCTGTGGTCGTTTTCCGGCGACAGACCTCGGGGCCAGGGACGCTAGGGCCTGTATCGAAGTAGTTCAGAGCCACTCGTTGATCGCGGCGATGTGCGCGGTGGCTTCGTAGCGGACGGCGAGTTTGTCGTAGCGGGT
>NZ_JBVHDI010000035.1:0-50000 GCF_055563465.1 Amycolatopsis sp. NPDC000009 | reverse complement strand
CCGGCCGCCCTGATGCCGGGCCCGGCCACGGCCGACGTTGCGAAAGCCACTTTCGCAACGTTGAAGGTTGCGAAAGTGGCTTTCGCAACCCGCCGCCCCAAGCCCAGCACCCAGCAGAACCCCGGTACCGAGTGGGGCACGTCTCGTGAGTGTTTAGGACGGTTAGAACCGTCCTAAACACTCACGAGCCCGCTGGCGGTCCGGGCCCGCGGAGCCACGTCGCGAAGGACCGGCGTCAGCGACCGCGGTGCTCGGCGATGATCTCCGCGTACCGGTGCCCGCTCGCCTTGACCGTGCGGACCTGCGTCTCGTAGTCGACTCGCACGAGCCCGAACCGCTTGCTCAGCCCGCTGTCCCATTCGAAGTTGTCGAGCAGCGACCAGGCGAAGTAGCCCTTCACCGGAGCGCCCGCTTCGGCGGCGCCCGCCACAGCACCCAGATGTTCTTCCAGGTAGGCGATGCGGTCCACGTCGTGGATCGATCCGTCCTCGCCGACCTTGTCGTCGAAGGCGGCGCCGCTCTCGGTGACGTAGATGGCGCGGGCGCCGTAGTCGTTGGCGAGCCGGTGGATCAGGTCCGCCAGCCCCTGCCCGTGGATCTCCCAGCCCATCGCGGTGGTGGCCGCCCCCTCGACCGGCACCTGCCGGGCACGCGGGACCGGACCGTCCGGATCGTCCTCGACGATCTGCCGGAAGTAGTAGTTCAGCCCGTGGAAGCCGACCGGCGCCGAGATCACCTCCAGGTCGTCCCCGACCACCGGCGGTTCGACGCCGTAGACCTCGATCATGTCCGCGGGGTAGCCGCGGCCGTTCGACGGGTCGAGCCACCAGCGGTTGACGTGACCGTCCATCCGCGCCGCCGCCTCGACGTCCGCGGTGGAGTCCGACGCCGGCTCGATCCCGCTGAGATTGACCACCAGGCCGACGTTGGCGGGCTGGACGGCGTTCGCGGTGATCGCCTGTACGCCGAGGCCGTGCGCGAGCAGGAGATGGTGTGACGCGTGGACGGCCTGCTTGAGATCCTTGACGCCGGGGGCGAAGCGACCTTCGAGGTAACCGAGCCAGGCCGAGCACAGCGGTTCGTTGACCGTGTTCCAGTCCTTCACCCGGTCCCCCAGCCGGGCCGCCACGACGGCGGCGTAGTCGGCGTAGGCGTACGCCGTGTCACGCTCGGGCCAGCCGCCCTTCAACGCGGAAGGCAAGTCCCAGTGGAACAGCGTGGCGAACGGCCGGATCCCGGCTTCGAGCAACGCGTCGACCAGCCGGTCGTAGAAGTCGAGACCGGCCGCGTTGACCGCGCCCCGCCCGGTCGGGATCACCCGCGGCCACGCGACCGAAAAGCGGTAGGCGTCCAGGCCCAGCCGCTTCATGATGGCGAGATCCTCCGGCCAGCGCCGGTAGTGGTCACACGCGACGTCGGCGGTGTCGCCGTTCAGGACGGCACCCGGGACCCGGACGAAGTCGTCCCAGATGGACGGGAGGCGGCCGTCGGCGTCGACGGCGCCTTCGACCTGGTACGCGGCGGTGGCCGCACCCCACAGGAAATCGGCGGGCAGGTGCAGATTCAAGGCGGACCTCTCTGTACGGAGCGGCGGGCGGGTCATTTCACGGCACCGGCGGTGAGCCCGGCGACGAGATACCGCTGGAGCAGCAGGAATCCGGCGACGACCGGGACGGAGACGATCAGGGACGCGGCCATGACCTGGTTCCAGTACACCTGGACCTGGGTGGAGTACTCCTGGAGGCCGACCGCGAGGGTCCGGGTGCCCGAATCGGTCATCACCGACGCGAACAGGACCTCGCCCCAGGCCGTCATGAACGAGTAGATCCCCACCGCGACGATGCCCGGCATGGCCGCGGGGATGACCACCCTGATCAGCGCGCCGAGCGGCCCGGTGCCGTCGACCATCGCGGCCTCGTCGAGTTCCTTGGGGATCGAGTCGATGTAACCGGCGAGCATCCAGATCGCGAATGGCAGCGAGAAGGTCAGGTAGGTGATGATCAGCCCGAGCCGCGAGCCGTACAGGACGATGCCGGTGGTGTTGCCGATGTTGACGAAGATGAGGAACAGCGGCAGCAGGAACAGGATGCCGGGGAACATCTGCGTGGACAGCACGGTCATCTTGAAGAAGTTCTTGCCCCGGAACCGGAAGCGGCTCAGCGCGTACGCCGCGAAGATCGCGATCACCACCGAGAGGATCGCCGCCGAGCCGGAGATGACCAGGCTGTTCACGAAGTATTCGGCGAGCGGGATGGTCTCCCAGATGTCGAAGAACGGCTGGATGGTCAGTGTCGTCGGTATCCATTCCCAGGTGCCCTGCACGTCCCCGAGCGGCTTCAACGACGACGAAACCATCGCGTACAACGGCACCAGCGTGAACAGGGCGAGGAAGCCGAGGACGAATCGGCGGGCCCACGGGACCCAGCGGGGCTCAGACAACGGCGTTCCTCCTCCGCGCGGTCAGTCCCAAGTAGACGGTGCTGACGATGAGCAGGAACAGCAGCAACAGCACCGACATCGCCGAGCCGAGGCCGAAGTTCCAGGTCACGAAGGAACTCTGGTAGATGTGGATCGAGATCAGCGACGCCTCCTTCGGCGCGGACGCTCCGAAAAGGACATACGGCGTGTTGAAATCGTTGAAGGTCCACAGGAACAGCACCAGCAGCAGCACCTGGTTGACCGGCCGCAGCATCGGCTGGGTGATCGCCTGGAACTGCCGCCACCAGCCCGCGCCGTCGATGGCCGCCGCTTCGTACAGTTCGCCGGGGATGTTCTGCAGCCCGGCCATCACGATCAGGAACGCGAACGGCCAGTTCCGCCAGACCGAGACCACCACCAGCGACCAGAAGCTGTTGTCCCCGATGAGCCAGAAGGAATCGGTGCCCAGCAGGTCGTTCACCAGGCCGGTGTCCTTCTGGAACATGAACGACCAGGTGATGACCGCGGCGTACATCGGCAGCGCGTACGGCACCAGGAACAGCGTCCTCAGCAGGCCGCGTCCCCGGAAGTTCTTCTGCATCAGCACGGCGGCCGACGTTCCGAAGAGCCAGCAGCACCCCACCGAGAGAACGGTGTAGAGGACGGTGATCCAGAACGAGCCGAGCAGCGACATCCCCGCCGCCGAATCGAAGTCCAGGACGAACTTGTAGTTGTCCAGCCCGGCCGCCGGGGCGGACGAGAAGTCCCGGATATAGAACTGCGTCAGCTTGAAGAAGCTCATCACGAGCCCGGCGAGCATCGGGATCAGGTGGACGAGCAGTTCGAGCAGGATCGCGGGCAGCAGGAGCAGATACGGCAGCGCGACCATCCGCCGTTTGCGCCGGACACGCCGCGGCCGGGGCGCCCCGGCCGCCTTCACGGCCGGGGCGTCGTCGAGAGCGGTCGGCATCAACTACCGGCCGCGATCTGCTGGTCCGCCTGGTTCAGCTGGTCACGGATCTTGGCCCCGTCGACCGGCTTGCCCGCGGCGACGTCGGCGAACATCGCCTTCATCGCGGTGCCGATCAGGGTCTCGAACTGCGACTCCTGCGGGACCTGCGGCATCGGCTCGGCCGAATTCGCGAGCACGTTCTGGAAGACCTTGACGTCCTCGGTCTGGAACGCCGCGTCGCTGTAGGCGTCCTGGACGGTCGGCAGCGAGCCGTAGGTCTTGTTGAGCAGCGCCTGCTCGGGCGCCGAGACCATGAACTTCACGAAGTCCAACGCCGCGTCGCGGTTCTTGGTGTTCTTGAAGACCGCCATGTTGATGCCCGCGACGAAGCTGGTGACCTTGCGGCCGTTCGGCGGCGCGGCGGCGGGCAGCGGGATCGGCGCGACGCCGAGGTTCGCCATGTCCATCCCGATGTTCTTGAACGACCCCGCGGAGGCCTGGTTCATGAACATCGCGGCCTTGCCGTCCGACAGGTCCTTGAGGGATTTGGCGGTGTCGGCGTACTCGGCGTTGGCCGGATCGACGATCTTGTCCTTCTGCATCAGGTCGACGAACTGCTGCACGGCCGCGACCGACGGGTCCGAGGCCAGCTGCGGTTTGCCCTCGGACGTGAAGAACTGCGCACCGTGCTGGGCGCCGAGGATCGCCGCGTGGTGGCTGTTCTCGGTGACCTGACCCGCCTGGAGCGAGAGCCCCCACTGGCCCTTGTCGGGTTTCGTGAGCTTCTTGCCGTCCTCGACGAGTTCCTCCCAGGTGGCGGGCGGCTTGGTGATGCCAGCCTCCGAGAAGAGCTTCTTGTTGTAGTACAGGCCGTACGCCTGGCCGTAGAGCGGTACGCCGACCGGCGGCTGCCCGCTCGCCCCGGTGGCCGCAAGTGACGGGCCGAGGAAGCGCGACTTGCCGCCGACCTTGTCCAGCGCGGCGTCGTCGAACGGCAGGAACGCCCCGGTCGCCTGCAACGAGGCCGACCAGGTGTTGCCGATGTTGAGCACGTCCGGCCCCTTGCCGGAGGTGGTGGCGGCGAGGATCCGGTTGAGCAGATCCGTCCACGGGACGACTTCGAGCTTGACCTTGATCCCGGAGGCCTTCTCGAACTTGTCCAGTTCGGGCTGCAGGACGGCTTTGTCGTTGTCGAGACTGGTGCCCTGGTTGGATGCCCAGTACACGAGCTCCTTGGGAGCACTGGACGACGTGTCGCCGCCGCACGCTGTCGTGGCGGCGGCCGCCAGCGCCAGGACGAGCGCGGGAGCGATCTTTCCGATTCGCATCGATGGTCCTCGGGGTGAGTGGCCAAGCCGCGCCCGGAGCCTGTGACCCGGGACACGTCTTATTTCAGGGCTTGAGTTAAGCCTTGGCCAACCTTGCCGTCAAGACCTTGGACGCCAATTCGTCCGGCTCGTTCACTCCCCCGTCAGAACGGCGAAGGCCTCGCCGCGGTGGACGGCGAACAGTTCGAGCGCCTTCTCGCCGTCACGGGCACGAAGGGCGGCCGCAAGCCGGCGATGCTCGGCCGGGATGCTCGCGAGATAGCCGTCGGAGCTCACGCCGATCCGGGTCAGCAGGAACAGGTGCACCTGCGACCGGATCGCCTGCCACGCCTCGACGAGCCGCCGATGACCGGACGCCGCGTAGACCGCGTCGTGGAAGTCGATGTCACAGCGGACCATCTCGTGCTCGTCGCGCGCCCGGTCCATCCGGTCGACGACCTCGTCGATCACGGCCAGGTCCGCTTCCGGCGCGTTCGCGACCACGAGCCGGACGGCCAGCTGCTCCAGCGCCGACCGCAGGCTGTCGAGTTCCGCGACGTCCACATCGGACAGCGTGGTGACGATCGCGCCGCGATGCCATTCGCTGCGGACCAGCCCCTCCCGCTCCAGTTTCAGCAGCGCTTCGCGCACCGGGCCGCGGCTGACGCCGAGCGCCTCCGAAAGCTCGACCTCGCGCAACTGCGCACCAGGCGGATAGGCGCCGCCGAAGATGGCGTCCCTGACCCTGTCGGCGACCTCGTCCGCCAGCCCGCGACGACGTGCCGGCACCACCCTGCCGGGTTCGCTCATCCTCATCCTTCCGACCGGAACGCCCGATACTAGCGACCCCGCACTTTGTCCTAATGTTAACATTGCGACAACTGTAGTCCCGCCGGAAAGGATCCACTGGGCATGACCGTCCTCGACTCCCCCATCCCCCGCTTCCATCTGGCCATGCCGGTCGACGACCTCGCCGCCGCGCGCACCTTCTACGGCGAAGTCCTCGGCCTCGAACAGGGCCGCAGCTCCGGCACGTGGATCGACTGGAACCTCCACGGCCACCAGTTCGTCACGCATCTCGCGCCGGAGCGGCCCCGGCAGATCCACAACCCCGTCGACGGGCACGAGGTCCCCGTGCCCCACTTCGGCTTGATCCTCACCGTGCCGGAGTTCCGGAAGCTCGCGGACCGGCTGCGCGCGGCGAACACCTCGTTCGTCATCGAGCCTTACGTCCGCTTCGAGGGCCAGACCGGGGAGCAGTGGACGATGTTCCTGCTGGACCCCGCGGGCAATGCCTTGGAGTTCAAGGCTTTCGCCGACGACTCGCAGGTCTTCGCCGCCTGATCGCCACCGAAGTCCGTGAAGGCCTCCTTGAGGGACCCTGGGTCCCTGAAGGAGGCCTTCACGGACAACTGATCGATAACCTGGAGATTATCGATCAGTGCGGCTTTCCGCATTGATCAAGACCTGGCGCCAGGAGAGAGTGGTCCTGTCAGATCACGAAGGACCAAGGAGATGCCGCCATGTTCGACCCCATCCTGCTCCGAGCCGCCGACGCCGAGATCGTCAGCGACGCGCCGGGCAGCGAAATCACGCTGCTGGCCGACTCGGACACCACCGACGGGGGCTTCACCGCGAACCGCGCGACCTTGAAAGACGGCGTCTTCGGCACCCCGGCGCACTTCCACACCCGCGCGACCGAATTCTTCTTCGTGCTCGAAGGGAAACTCCAGGTCCTCGTCGAGGAAACCTTGCACACGCTGGAGAAGGGCGACTTCCTCGCCGTGCCGCCCAAGGTGCCGCACGCGTTCGGGCCCGCCGCCGGATCGGACGCCGACGTCCTGGTCACCTTCACCCCGGGGATGGCCCGCTTCGACTACTACCGGCTCCTCGACCGGGTCGCGCGCGGTGAAGCCGACCCGGCGGAGATCGCCGCGTCCTCGAAGCAGTACGACAACCACTACGTCGACAGCCCGGTCTGGCGCGCCGCGCGCGGTCAGTGAGCGCTCAGCCGACGACCGCGGTCGCCTCCACCTCGACGAGGTGCTCGGGCACGTCGAGGGCCGCGACCCCGATCAGTGTTCCCGGCGGGGCCGGGGTGCCGCCCAGCTTGGCGGCCGCCCGGTCCACGCCTTCGAGGAACAGCGCGAGTTTGTCCGGCGTCCAGTCGACGACGTAGACGGTCATCTTCGCGACGTCGTCGAAGGTGGCGCCGACCTCGGCGAGCGCGGTGCCGATGTTCAGGTAGCACTGTTCGACCTGTGCGGCGAGGTCACCCTCGCCGACAAGGACACCGTCGGCGTCCCAGGACACCTGCCCCGCGACGAAGACCAGCTTCGACCCGGTCGCGATCGAAACCTGCCGGTAGGCGGGGATCTCCGGCAGCCCCGCGGGATTCACCAGGGTGATGCTCATCCGTGCTCCTCGTTCATGGTCACTTGTGGTTACCCAGGAACTGTAGGAGAGTGTGCGACGACCTGGAAGAACGCACTTTTTCGTGACTGGGGAACCTCATGGTGACCAAGCAGCTCGACGGTTCGGACGACGCCGACGTGATGCGGGCCGACTCGCTGGCGCGGGAGATCTTCTCCGACGTCGCCAACAAATGGGCGCTCCTGATCATCGAGACGATCGGTGACCACACCCGGCGGTTCACCGAGCTGCGGAACGACATCGAGGGCATCAGCCACAAGATGCTCACCCAGAATCTGCGCATGCTGGAGCGCAACGGCCTGATCGAGCGAACGGTGCACCCGACGGTGCCACCGCGCGTCGACTACACCCTCACCGAGGCGGGGCACGGCCTGCGCGCGACCGTCGACGCGATGTGCGACTGGACTCATCGGTTCCTCGGCGACATCGAAGACTCGCGACGGCGGTTCGACGCACCTGTTAACGGTTAACGGCCTGGTCAGGGTTTCGCCCCGTTCATTTCGCCGAGGTACGGACCTATGCTCGTCGCGTGACGTCCGGCGAAGCGGCTCCCGGGCTCGAGCGGTTGCTCCGTGACGGGCCCTTCGCCGACGCGCTGCGCGAGGCGATCCGGGCACGCGGCCTCAGCCTGGAACGCCTGCGCGACCACCTGCGCGCTCGCGGTGTTTCGATAACGGCGGCGACGCTCAGCTATTGGCAGTCCGGGCGAAGCCGCCCGCAACGCCGGGATTCGGTACTCGGACTCCGCCACCTCGAACAGGTACTCGAGGTGGCACCGGGCAGTTTGACCGCGCTGCTCGGCCCACCGCGGGCACGAGGCCGGTGGTCCGCCCGGGCCGACGGGCTGCCGGAGATCGGCCGGTACTGGCCGGACCGGACGCCGATCGACGCGGCCGTCAGTGAGGTCGACACCCGGTGGGACGAACGGCTGACCAGGATCAGCCAGCACGATGTCGTCTCCGTCGGCCCTGGCAAGGAGGAACTCTCGTTCCGGTCGCGGCAGGTGCTCCGCGCCGAAGCCGACGGCCCGGACCGGTGGGTGGTGATCGTCCACATCGACGAACACGACCGTCCGTTGCCCGAGGTGACCTCGCTGCGGGGCTGCCACCCCGGCCGGAGCGTGCACCGGCCCGAAGACGGCCTTCTCGTGATGGAACTGCTCTTCGAACGGCCGCTCGCGAAGGGCGAAACCGTCATCACCGAGCACACGCTGGTGAACAGCGCACCGTTCCCGCAGGCGACGAACTACGAACGCAAATTCCGGCTGCCCACCCGGGAATACGTCCTCGAGATCCGATTCTCGCCCGGCGTTCTTCCGACCCGGTGCGGCCGTTGTTCCGAACAGGACGGACAACCCGCCCAGTGGACGGAAGTCCTGCCTTGCGGCGACTCCGTGCACGGCGTCGCGTTGAGTTTCGGCCCCGGCAGGTTCGGCTTCGAGTGGGACTGGGACTCTTAATTGTTAACGACTCGCGGGCCTACGATTCCGCGAGGCGCGGGAATTACCGTCGGCGCATCTGCTTTTCGATTCGAGGAGTACGCATGCGACGACATCGCAGAATGCTTTCCTGCCTCAGTGTCATGGCATTGGCCACGGCGGGATTCACCCCGGTGGCACAAGCCGCTTCACCACCGGCTCCCGTCCACCCCGACGCCGAGGTGAACGGCGTGGCCGCCGCGTTCGGTCTGACCGTGTCCCAAGCGAAATCCCAGCTGGCCGCGCAGGACGAGGCCCACCGGCTGGCCGCGTCACTCCCCGCCGGGCTGCGCACCCGGTCCGCCGGGCACTGGTTCGACGCTGCCACGGGCAAGCTGGCCCTGGCCGTCACCACCGCGGCGGACGCCGACGCGGCACGGACCGCCGGCGCGGAACCGCGGCTGGTTTCCCGGTCCCAGGCGGAACTGGACCGGATCGCCGACGACGTCCGCGCGCTCGTCGGCGACGGCGTTCCCGGCGTGTTCGGCTGGGGTGTCGACGTCCGGAACAACGAGGTCGGCGTCTCGGTCGACAACTCCCGCAAAACCGCCGAGACCGAGAGTTTTCTTTCCCGGGCAAGAGCTCTCGGCGTGCGGATCACCGAAACCGGGTCCTCGCCGCGACAGCAGGCCGGCACGGTCCAGACCGGGAACCCGTGGTGGCCGGGCGGGGAGAGCAACTGTTCGGTCGGTTTCGGCGCGACGGATTCCACCGGCGCCAAGCACTTTCTCACCGCCGGCCACTGCACGAACGATCGGGACCAGGCCGCCTACGGCGCGCAAGGCCAGCAGAATCGGATCGGCACTTCGAACGTCGGCGGGACCCGCAGCGTCAACGCCCGCGAGGGCGACATGGGTGTGGTGGCGGTGACGCAGCCCGGCTGGGAGCTCTCCGCCGCCGTCAACACGTGGGGCGAGCCCGCCATCACCGTCACCGGCGCGGCCGAGGCCATGGTCGGCGACCGGGTCTGTCACTCCGGCAACACCTCGAAGTGGAAATGCGGCGAAGTGAAGTACACGCACAAGGCCGTCGACTACGGCGGCGGGCTGATCATCGAGGACCTGACCTGGACGACGGCGTGCTCGCTCGGCGGCGACTCGGGCGGAGGCTGGCTGCTCGGCACCAAGGCGGTCGGCCTGCACGACGGCGGCCCGTCGCAGTGCGTGGAGAACCCCGACGACGGGGAAATGTCCATCTTCCAGCCGGTGATCGAGGCACTGACCAAGTGGAACCTCACGCTGGTGACCGGCGGCGGCGACACCACCGCGCCGAGCGCGCCCGGAAACGCGCGGTCCACCGGCACGACGCCGGACAGTGTCTCGCTGGCTTGGGACGCGGCCACGGACAACGTGGGCGTCGCCGGTTACGACATCTACAACGGTTCGACACTGGCGACGTCCGCGACGGGAACGAGTGTGACCGTGACCGGCCTCAGCCCGGACACCTCGTACGGTTTCACCGTGAAGGCCCGCGACGCGGCGGGCAACGTCTCGCCGGCGAGCGGGGTCGTGTCCGCCAGGACACAGCCCGGCACCGGCGGCCGGACGCTGAGCAACGGCACCGACTTCGCGATCCACGACTACCGGCAGGTGTTCAGCCCCGTGACCTCGGCCTTCACCGGACGGGCCGCGGCGACGCTCGGGATTTCCGTGACGATCCGGCACACCTGTGCCGAAGACCTCGGCGTGACGGTCCTGGACCCGAACGGCAAGGCGTATCCGCTCAAGTACAGCGGCGGTTCGGCGTGCACCGCGTGGAGCGGCGCCCGGACGTTCTCGGTGCCCGGCGCGTCGTCCCCGGCGGGCGGGAAATGGCAGCTCCGTGTCACCGACTACGGGCCCGGTGACACGGGAGTGCTCGACACCTGGTCGCTGACGCTTTAAGAGCCGGTGATCTTGCCCGCCAAGTCCGTGAAGGCCTCCTTGACGGTCCATCCATGCCCCCGCCACCACCCTCAACGGGGGCGCTCCGCGCCGCAGCGCAGATTCAAGTCCCTCAAGGAGGCCTTCACGGACCGGGGCCCTACGGCAAACGCACGACCCGCAGGAAGGCGGGCAACAGCCACGGTCGCGGACCGCCGACGACGATCTTGCGCGTCAACGCGGAACGCACCTTGCCGACCCGGTGGAACAGCATCAGGTTCAGCGTCGGCGGGTCGAAGGAGATCCGCACGTCGACCGGCCCGCCGGGCTCCTCGACCGTCACCCGTCCCCGGTGCAGCGCCAGCACGACCGGGGACGTGTACGCCGACCGGAACGCCACGGCGATCCGCCGATCCCGCGGCGGCTCGTCGGTGTCGAGAAGGTGCCCGACGTCGTAGCTCAACACGCCCACCAGGAACAGGTCGAAGAACAACGCGGCGTCACCCGGGTCGATCGTCCACGGCAGCTTCAGCGCCTTGGCGATGTCCCAGCCGTGGATCTGCAGTTCGTCGACGAGGTGCGCGAGGACGCCGGCCAGCGGAACCTTCGAGTCTCCGAGCCAGTCCACCGGGGCGCCCGGATCCGCGTCCTCGGTCACCCGTAGTACTTCCTCGATGTCCGCGAGTAGTCCGGTGACGAGCACCTGGGTGTCGCGTTCGGGAAAATCGCGCAACACCAAGGTGTTCAGCACGGAAACGGTGTCCACAGTGGTCTTCTCGACCTGGTTCTGCCCGCGGGCGTCCAAAATCGACGCACCGTCCGGCCGGACCAGGGAGGTGTACATCTTCGCGATCATCGCGACGTGGGCGACCGTTTCGGCCACCGTCCACTCCGCGGTGACCATCGCGTCCGGATCCGGAGCGCGGGCGACGAGTTCCGCGAATCGCGCGCCCGTCACCCGATAGGCTCGCCGCACCGAACGCCATCGATCCGCCGTGATCGCTCTGGTCACCCGCCGATTTTATCGTGCTGCCACCGGAAACCGTTCCGCTCGCGTGCGGTCCGGCACTGCCAGGAAGCGCAGTGACCGTACTCACTACGGAAATTCACGTGACACACATCGACCAGCACAGGCAGACTGGACGAAAGACTCAGCCTCGCCTTCGCTGTCACCGAAGGCGGCCAACGCGGACCCGCGCCCTTCCAGGAGCCCTTCACTGATGACCGAGACCCTGCCCGAAACCACCCACGACCAGCAAAAGGCACCGGCGAAAGCCGGGCTCTTGATCGGGGTCCTGGTCCTTTCCGCGTTCGTGATGATCCTCAACGAGACCATCCTGAGCGTCGCGCTGCGCGACCTGACCGTCGACCTCCAGGTCCCGACCACCACCGTCCAGTGGTTGACCAGCGGCTTCCTGCTCACCATGGCGGTCGTCATCCCGACCACCGGGTTCCTGCTCGAGCGGTTCACGCCGCGCCAGGTGTTCCTCGCCTCGCTCACCCTGTTCAGCACCGGCACCCTGGTCAGCGCGCTCGCCCCGGGCTTCGCCCTCCTGCTGACCGGCCGGGTCATCCAGGCCTGCGGTACCGCGGTGATGCTGCCGCTGCTGATGACCACGGTGATGCGCCTGGTCCCGGTCGAGAAGCGCGGCGCCACGATGGGCACGATCACCATCGTCATCGCGGTCGCCCCGGCGATCGGCCCGACCATCGGCGGCGCCGTGCTGTCGTCGCTGGGCTGGCGCTGGATGTTCTGGATCGTGCTGCCGCTCTCGCTCGCCGCCCTGGTGGTCGGCATGCTGCAACTGCGGCTGGACAGCGACACCCGCAAGGTGCCGCTCGACGTGCTGTCGGTGGTCCTGTCCGCGCTCGGTTTCGGTGGCGTGCTGTACGGCCTGTCGGTGTCCGGCGAATCCGCCGGCGGGCATCAGCCCGTGCCGCCGTGGGCGCCGATCGCCGTCGGTGCCGTGGCGCTCGTGGTGTTCACCTGGCGCCAGTTGCGCCTCCAGAAGGAAGACCGCGCGCTGCTGGACCTGCGTCCGTTCACCCATCGCAGTTTCGTCGTCTCCCTGGTGCTGACGGCCCTGCTGTTCATGTGCCTGCTCGGCGCCGCGGCGATCCTGCTCCCGCTGTACCTGCAGACCGTCCTGCACACCACCACGTTCGTCAGCGGGCTCGCGGTGCTTCCCGGCGGCCTGGCCCTCGGGCTGCTCGGCCGCCCGGTCGGCGCGCTGTACGACCGCTTCGGCCCCCGGCCCTTGGTCATCCCCGGCGCGGCCGCGATGGCGATCTCGCTGTGGCTGTTCGCCCTGCTCGGCCCGGGATCACCCCTGATCGCGGTCATCGCCATCCACGTCCTGCTGATGGGCGGGCTCGGCCTCATGATGACGCCGCTGATGACCGAGTCCCTCGGCTCGCTGCCCGAACACCTCTATTCACACGGCAGCGCGATCCTCGCCACCCTTCAGCAGCTCGCCGGCGCGCTCGGCACCGCCATGTTCATCGCGGTGGCCACGGCCGGCACGACCACGGCCGGGGCGGTCAGCCCCGACGCGGGCGGTATCCGCACGACGTTCATGGTCGCCGGTTGCGTCGGCCTCGCCGCGTTCGTCGGGTCGCTCTTCGTCAAGAAGAGCGCCGGCACCGGCGCGGTGGCCGCGCACCACTGATGTTCGCCTCGCGCCCGCCGTCGCCTCCGCCGGAGGTACGGCGGGCGCGCGTCGTCCGATCACCTTCCGGCCGTAGGCGATGGCGGGCTGTTCGACCCAGCGGCGCAGCGCGCAGGCGAACACCAACGCGACGCCGGTGGTCGCGGCGGCCTTGGCGAGCCCGCTGGGCAGCAGCCATCCCGTGACGCCGGCCGCGCCGGTCTGGGCGAGGTAGAGCGCGTACGAACGGTCTCCGACGAAGGTCAGCGGCCTGCTCGAGAGCAGCGTCCGAACCGGACCCGGCGACACGACGGCCACGAGCAGCAGTGCCGAGCCCGCCGCGTAGACCGGCACCACGGATTGCCAGTGTCCGCCGAGCGCCTTCGCCAGCGGGCCGACGGAGAACTGCAGCACGACGAACCCGCAGCCGATCGCCGTGGCGACGGCCGGGCTGGTCAGCGGCCGGACGAGGGCGAACCCGCGCGGATGGTGGAGCGTCATCGCCAGCAGGCAGCCGATGACCAGCGAGCAGTAGTGCACCGAAAGGCTCGCCCACGTGTGCGAGGGCGCCAGCGGCAGGGCGAACAGCACGACACCCAGGACGGCCGAGACGCCCAGCAGCAGGCGTAGCGCCGTCTTCCCGCTTCGCGCGAACGAAGTCAGCACCAGCAGGGCGGGCCAGACCAGGTAGAACTTCTCCTCCACCCCCAGTGACCACGACGTCGGATAGGGCGTGTTGAAGTCGACGAGTTCGTTGCCGAAGACGAGGTAGTAAGGCATGGCGTCGGCGAGCCTGCTGCTCTGGTACGTCCCGCCGAGCAGGACCGCGACCGTGGTCAGCGCCAGGAGCAGGAAGTACACCGGCATGATCCGGAAAACCCGGCGAAGGTAGAACCCGCGCAGCGAGATCCGGCCGTCACGGTCTTCCTCGCGCAGGGCCAGTGTCGTGATGAGGAAGCCGGACAACACGAAGAACAGCTGCACGGCGATCCAGCCTTGGAGACGGTCGACGACCGGGCCTCCGTAGTGGAAGAACACGACGGCCACGGCGGCGAGCGCGCGTACGCCGGTGAGGCCGGGGAACCACGACGAGGCCAGGTAGTCGGCGTGGCCGAGCGGGCGCCACCAGAAGCGGCGTGCAAGAGCGAACATGCCCCGGAGGTTCGCGCGCGGACGCTGAACCGAAGCTTAAGGAAGCTGAAGACGTCTTCAGCTTCGCGGTTTCGCCAAGGGCAGGCGGACGACGAGCCGGGCACCGCCGACGTGGTCGGCGACTTCGACGGTGCCGCCGTGTGCTTGCGCGATCTCGGCGACGATCGCCAGCCCCAGACCCGCGCCGCCGTCGTCGCGCGCTCGTCCGTCGTCGAGACGCACGAAGCGATCGAACACCCGCTCACGGTCCGCGACGGGAATGCCCGGCCCGTCGTCGGTCACCGCGAGCACGGCGAATCCATCCACAGTGGACACCCTCACTTCGACACCGGTGCGGGTATGGCGTTGCGCGTTGTCCACCAGGTTGCGCAGCAACCGCTCCAGCCTGCCGCGGTCGCCGAGGACCAGCGGATCCTCGTCGAGCCCGGCCCGGACACCCTGCCGCCCGGAGAGACAGGATTCGACCACTTCGGACAGCCGCACCGGTGTGGCTCGTTCCGGTTCCGCGTTGTCCAGCTTGCCGAGCAGCACGAGGTCGCCGACGAGGTCCTGCAGCCGGGTGATGTCGAGGAGCGCGTTGCGGCAGGCGTCGCGCCAGTCCAGCCGGTCCGGATGCGCGAGCAGCACTTCCAGCTGGGTCCGCAGGGAGGCGAGCGGGGTGCGCAGTTCGTGTGACGCGTCCGAGGTGAAGCGGCTTTGCCGGGTGACCGCCGTGTCCAGGCGGGCGAGCATCGTGTTCATCGTTTCGGCGAGCTTCGCGATCTCGTCGGCGCTGTCCGGGGCCGGGACCCGGCGGGAGAGGTCGTGCGCGCCGATCTCCGCGACCTCCGAGCGGATCGCCTCGACCGGCCGCAGCGAACGGCGTACGGCGAGCCACGCGACCGCCCCGATCAGCAGCGCGATCACCGGGACACCCACCAGTAGCGTCACACGCACCGCGTCGAGCGCCGCCTGTCCCGACTCGTCGACCACGGCGGCGCCGTAGATCCGGTATTTGCTGTCGCCGCTCGTCTCGGCCGCGACGTGCACGCGGGTCTCGGTGGTCTCGACATCCCGCCCGAGCACTCCCCGGCAGCCGACCGATCCCGCCATCGACTCGTCGACCGCACCCGCATCGAGAACCGACACGGAATCACCGCGCTGATAATCGTCCGCCTGGACCAGCAGACCGTGCCGCAGACCAGGGCAGCCGACGACACGCCGGCCGGACTGGTCGACCACCTCGTAGGCCGAATCCCGGACGAGCAGGAGCAGATCGGCCGGTGCGGCGCCGGTGTTCAGCAGCTGCACGATCGCCGCCGCACGCGCCCTGGCCACCTGCGCCGCTCCCTGCCCCAGCCGGTTCTCGGCGTCGACCACGAGCCAGGCGGAAACGACGCCGAGCGCGAGGAGTGACGTCACGAACGACGTCAGCGCGACCCGGAAACGGGTCGTCCGCAGGAACTCACGCACCGGAGCCCACCACGTGATAGCCGGCGCCGCGCACCGTGCGGATCGTCTCGACCCCGAACGGCAGATCGATCTTGCGCCGCAGCGCGCTCACGTGGACCTCGACGAGGTTCACGGTCGCCGACGCGGCGAAATCCCAGAGGTTCTCCAGCAGTTCGGCCTTGGTGACCACCTCGCCCTGCCGTTTCACCAGATACGCCAGCAGAGCGAACTCCTTGGTGGTCAACGGGATCTCGGCCGTGCCGCGACGGCAGACGCGGCTCGCCTGGTCGAGTTCGAGGTCACCGAGCCGCAGCGTGCCCGGCCGGGTCGCTCCCCCGCGCCGGATCAGCGCCCGGAGCCGGGAGAGCAGGACGCCGTAGGAGAACGGCTTCGGGAGGAAGTCGTCGGCGCCGGTGTCCAGCGCCTCGATCTCGTCGTCCTCGCCGTCCTTCGCGGTCAGCATGAGGATCGGCGTGGTGTCGCCCCGTTCGCGCAGCCTCCGGCAAACGCGGTAGCCGTTGAGCCCCGGCAGCATGATGTCGAGGATCATCGCGGAGTAGGGGTGTTCGGCGGCGTACCACAAGGCGTCGCGGCCGTTGTGCGCGACGTCCACGGCGTAGCCCTCGGCACTCAGGCCGGCGCGCAGCGATTCGGCCAGCCGTCGCTCGTCCTCCACGAGCAAGATCCTCATCCGCTCACGATCCCATACGGCCCGGCCACATCCGGTCACCGCCCGACCGCTGTCCGGGTGAAGGCTTCGCCGCCGTCAGGACGTATTCCGGGAGCGATCCAGGGTTTCGGATCGCCCGGCCTTGTCACGACCCGGCCGCCCCTTTACGGTCCTCGATGGGAGCGCTCCCATAAATCGGATTCCGGTCGCAAGGAGGCGACGTATGAGATTCCGCAGAAAGGGTGTTTCGGCACCATCGGCCGTCTGCGCGGTACTCGCGATGGTGGCGGTGCCGGTGGTGCTGGGCTCGAGCGCCGAAGCGGCGCCGGGCTGCAAGGTCGACTACACGATCACCAACCAATGGGACACCGGTTTCGGGGCCACCGTCACCGTCACCAACCTCGGCGACCCGATCAGCGGCGGCTGGACGCTGAGCTGGGACTTTCCAGGAAACCAGCAGGTGCAACAGGGCTGGAACGGCACCTTCGGCCAACAGGGCACCCGGGTGACGGTGCGAGACGCGGGATGGAACGGCTCGCTCGGCACCGGCGCCACCGCTTCCCCCGGCTTCAACGGCAGCTACTCCGGCACCAACGCCGAACCCACCGTCTTCACCTTGAACGGCACCACCTGCACCGGTTCCACCGTCCCCACGACCACCACGCCGACCACCACAACGACACCCGGCCCCGGCGGCCCCAAGGCGGACAACCCCTACGCCGGCGCCGGGGTGTACGTGAACCCGGAATGGTCGGCGAAGGCCGCGGCCGAACCGGGCGGCGCCCGGATCGCGAACCAGCCGACCGGCGTCTGGCTCGACCGGATCGCCGCCATCGAGGGCACGGGCACGAGCCGCGGGCTGCGCGCCCATCTCGACGGAGCGCTCCAGCAGGCCGCCGGGAAACCGCTGGTCGTCCAGCTGGTGATCTACAACCTGCCCGGCCGTGACTGTGCCGCCCTCGCGTCGAACGGCGAGCTCAAGGCGGACGAACTCCCGCGCTACCAAGCCGAGTACATCGACCCGATCGCCACGATCCTCGCCGATCCGAAGTACGCCGCGCTACGGGTGGTGACCGTGATCGAGATCGACTCCCTGCCGAACCTCGTCACCAACGTGACACCCCGGCCGACGGCCACACCCCAATGCGACGTCATGAAGGCCAACGGGAACTACGTCGCCGGTGTCGGCTACGCGCTGGCGAAGCTCGGCGCGATCCCCAACGTGTACAACTACATCGACGCCGGGCACCACGGCTGGCTCGGCTGGGACGACAACCTCGGCCCGTCCGCCGCGCTGTTCGCGCAGGCCGCGAAGAGTTCCGGCAGCACACTGGCCAATGTGCACGGCTTCATCGCGAACACCGCGAACTACGGGGCGCTCAAGGAGCCGTACTTCACCGTGAACGACAGTGTCGGCGGCACTTCGGTGCGGACGTCGAAGTGGGTGGACTGGAACCGCTACGTCGACGAACTGTCCTACGCGCAGGCGTTCCGGCAGGAGGCCGTCCGGGCGGGCTTCCCGGCCGGCGTCGGCATGCTCATCGACACCTCCCGCAACGGCTGGGGCGGCACCGCGCGGCCGGCCGGGCCCGGGCCGTCCACCACGGTCGACGCCTACGTGAACGGGAGCAGGACGGATCGCCGCATCCATCTCGGGAACTGGTGCAACCAGGCGGGCGCGGGACTCGGCGAACGCCCCAAGGCGGCGCCGGAAGCCGGGATCGACGCCTACGTCTGGATCAAGCCGCCGGGGGAATCCGACGGCGCCAGCAAGGAGATCCCGAACACCGAGGGCAAGGGATTCGACCGGATGTGCGACCCGACGTACACCGGCAACCCGCGGAACCAGAACAACATGTCCGGCGCGCTGCCCGACGCGCCGCTCTCCGGGCACTGGTTCTCCGCCCAGTTCCAGGAGTTGCTGAAGAACGCTTACCCGGCTCTGTAGGTCGTCGGTCTCGTGAGTGGTAAGGACGGTTCTAACCGTCCTTACCACTCACGAAGCTTCTCCTTGCGCAGCACCGGTGATGTTGCGGACCATGCCACCGAAGACGACACCGTGGAACGGCGCGATCCCCTTCCAGTACGCGTGCCCCGCCAGCCCGTGCGGCTCGAACACCGCCCGCTGCCGGTACACGGTCCGGCCGTCCTCATCGGACTCGACGCCGAGTTCGAGCCAGGCGCGTCCCGGCAGTTTCATCTCCGCCCGCAGCCGCAGGAGGCGCGGCCGGTCGAGATGTTCGACGCGCCACCAGTCCAGTGCCTCGCCGAGATGCAGCCGCCGCGGGTCCCGCCGTCCGCGCCGCAACCCGACGCCGCCGACGAGCCGGTCGGCCCAGCCGCGGACCGACCAGGCCAGCGGGAACGAGTACCACCCGTGTTCCCCGCCGATGGATTCGATGACATCCCACAGCGCTTCCGGCGAGGCGTCGGTCCGCTGCGCCCGCTCGTCCTCGTAGACGGTCCCGCCCGCCCACTCCGGATCACTCGGCAGCGGGTCCGAAGGCGCCGCGGCGCTCGACGCGTCCGACCAGCGGGTCGGCACGTCGGCGTTGCGGATCCGGGTCAGCGCCAGTTCGACGGCGTGCTCGTAGTGCGTCAGGCCTGCGTCGGGGTCGGGGATGTGCTCGGCGATCGAGTGGTCGTGGCAGACCACCTCGTGCACCAGCGATTCGATCAACGGTACGGCGATCGACTTCGGCACGGGTGTGACCAGGTTGACCCATTGCGCGGACAGCCACGGAGTGAGCACCGGAACCGGTACGACGGCGCGCCTCGGCAGACCGGCGACGACGGCGTACCGGCGCATCATGTCCAAATAGGTCAGCACATCGGGCCCGCCGATGTCGAAGGCGCCGTTCACCTCGGACGGCAGATCGGCCGCGTGCACGAGATAGTGCAGCACGTCCCGGATCGCGATCGGCTGGATGCGGTTGCGCACCCAGCGCGGGGTCACCATCGCCGGGAGCCGCTCGGTCAGGTAGCGCAGCATCTCGAAGCTCGCCGAACCCGAACCGATGATCACCGCGGCCTGCAGGACGACGGCGGGCACCCCGGACTCCAGCAGGACCCGGCCCACTTCGGCACGGGACGCCAGGTGCGGCGACAACTCCTCGTCATCCGGCACGATGCCGCCCAGGTACACCAGCCGCCGCGCGCCCGCCGCCTTGGCCGCCTCGGCGACCGTCCGCGCCCCTTCCCGGTCTACGTCGACGAAGTCCTTGCGCGCCAACGAATGCACCAGGTAATAGACGACCTCACAGTCGGTCAGCGCCGTTTTGATGGAGGCCGGATCGGTGACATCGCCGCGTTCGACCTCGACGCGGTCACGCCACGGCTCCTCGGCGACCTTCTCCGGCGAGCGCGCCACCACGCGCACCTCGTGCCCCGCGTCCAGCAGTTGCGGTACCAGCCGTCCGCCGACATACCCCGTCGCTCCCAGCACCACACATCTCATGTCCCCGAGTGTTCACGGTGCCAGGCGACCGCGCACTTCGACGGTCGCGGCGATACTGCCCCGGAGAAACCGGGCGACCGTCCGCCGCTCTTCCTCTCCCATGTCCCGCCACGCTTCGGCGTAGCGCCGCCCGAGGGGCTGGAAGAATTCGGAGCCGATCTCCCGCGCCTTCTCGTGCATCCGCAGTTCGACCTTGCGCCGGTCGGTCGCGCTCCGGTCCCGGTAGAGATGCCCGGCCCGCTCCAGCCGGTCCAGCACCGCCGTCGTCGCCGACGCGCTGAGGTGCAGGGCGTTCGCGAGTCTGCTCGGGCTCATCGGGTCCCCCATGCGGGCGGCGTCCATGATCACCGCGAGCGCGTTGAGGTCGGTCCGGTGCAGGCCGTGTGCCTCGCCGAACATCTCCGCGAACCGGTCCGACTCGACCGTCAGCTGTCGCAGCAGGAGAACGAGCAAGTCGTCCGTGACGGGCTCCGTGTCCTCAGCCACGCCCGGAACCTCCCCTCACGCTGCCCCGTCCGGATGACCACTCTACTATTTCGATGGTCAAACTATTCACTCGTCGAAGTAGCGCTGTCACGGGAGCCATCCGTCCATGATCTCGGAAGTCGAACGCCCCGCCCGCACGCGGTCACGTCTGCGGTGGCTGCTCCCCGCCCTGATCGCGGTCGCATGGCTGATCTTCGGCGCGTTCAGCGGCCCGTACGCGGGCAAGCTGAGCCAAGTCACGGAGAACGACAGCAGCAGTTTCCTGCCGGCGTCCGCCGAGGCGACCGAGGTCGCTGAACTCCAGAAGCGGTTCTCCAGCGGCGCCGTCATCCCGGCGATCGTCGTCGCCGAACGACCCTCCGGCCTGACCGAGGGCGACAAGCGGTTCCTCGCCGACCGGACCTCGAACGCCCGGCTCGTCCCGGCTCCGCGGAGCGACGCGGGCGCGCAGGTCGTCGTGCTCCTGGACGCCACGGGTGACCCCGGGGACGGCGTCGAGGCGCTCCGAGAGGCGCTCGCCCGTGACACCCCGGACGGGTTGAAAGTGCTCGTCACCGGCCCTGCCGCACAGGTCGCCGATCTGAAGGAGGCGTTCGGCGGGATCGACGGCCTGCTGCTCCTGGTCGCGGGCGCGGTGGTCGCGGTCATCCTGGTCGTCGTCTACCGGAGCCCGCTGCTTCCCCTGCTCGTCCTGCTGTCGGCCGTCTTCGCGCTGGGAACGGCGAGTCTCGCGGTGTACCTGCTCGCGGATCACGACGTGCTGGCGCTGAACGGACAGAGCCAGGGCATCCTGTTCATCCTCGTCTTCGGCGCCGCCACCGACTACGCGCTCCTGATGGTCTCGCGGTATCGCGAAGAACTCAGGACGACCGACGACGCGCGCCTCGCGCTCCGCACGGCCTGGCGCTCGACCATCGAACCGATCGCGGCGTCGGCCGGGACCGTGATCCTCGGCGTGCTCTGCCTGCTGTTCAGCGATCTGAACTCCAACAAGGGACTCGGCCCGGTCGCCGCCATCGGCATCGGCGCCGCCTTCCTCACGACGATCACGTTCCTTCCCGCGGTGCTGGCCTTGTGCGGCCGCAACGCCTTCTGGCCCTTCCGGCCGACGGTGACCCGGCCGCGCGAAGAGACCGGCGGGATTTGGGCACGTGTGTCGAGCTGGGTCGCCAGGGCTCCGCGCACGATCTGGATCGTCACCACGGTCGTCCTGCTCGCGGGCGGCGCGTTCCTCCCTCAGCTCAAGGCCTCCGGAACCGCGCAGTCCGACGTCTTCCTCACGCCGGTCGATTCCGTGGCGGGACAGGAAGTCCTCTCGCGGTACTACCCCGGCGGCTCCGGTTCACCCACGGTGATCATCACCCCGGCCGGCCAGGCCCCAGCGGTCACCGCGTTGGCGCGCGTCCCCGGCGTTTCGGACATCCGTCACAGCGGCGATGCGGGCGGACTCGCGAAGATCGACGCGGTCCTCGCGGATCCCCCGGACTCCGACGCGGCCGTCGCGACGGTCCAGCGGATCCGCGAAGCCGTGCACACCGTCGACGGCACGAAGGTCGGCGGCCCCACCGCCACCCTGCTCGACACGAGGGAGACCTCCGAGCACGACCGGTTGCTGATCATCCCGATCGTCCTGGTCGTGATCTTCCTCGTGCTCGCCCTCCTGCTGCGGTCGCTTCTCGCACCGCTGCTGCTGATCGGCACGGTGGTGCTGTCCTTCGCCGCGACGATGGGCGTCTCGGCGCTGGTGTTCAACCACGTCTTCGACTTCCCCGGCGCCGATCCGGTCGTCCCGCTGTTCGGCTTCGTCTTCCTTGTCGCACTGGGGATCGACTACAACATCTTCCTGATGACCAGGGTCCGCGAAGAGGCGGGCGGGATCGGCACGCGGGACGGGACGCTGCGCGGCCTCCGCGTCACCGGCGGCGTGATCACGTCCGCGGGAGTCGTGCTCGCCGCCACCTTCGCCGCACTGGCCGTCCTGCCGATTCTCTTCCTGGCTCAGCTGGCGTTCATCGTCGCGTTCGGCGTCCTGCTCGACACGCTCCTGGTGCGCTCACTGCTGGTACCTGCTCTGGCGGTGGACGTCGGACGGAAGATCTGGTGGCCGTCGAAGCTGGCGAAGCCCGGCTCCGCGAGATCAGCGGGATGACCAGTGCCAGAACTTAAGTCAGTCGATTGACTTATGCCAACGAGCCGGGCACTGTGTGAATCACCGAACCCCGCCACGATGAAGGAGCCTTCGATGACGGAGCGTCCGCCGAGCTTCCCGTTCCCGACCGAGGCCGCCCTGGCACCGCCCGCCGAATGGGCCGAATTCCGCGCGAAGTGCCCGGTCGCCAAGGTCTCTCTCGCGAGCGGTGACGAGGCGACGCTGATCACCCGCTACGACGACGTCAAACGTGTCCTTTCCGACCCCCGGTTCACCAGGCCGACTCCCGCCGACAAGGCGGCGCGGGTCGCGGACACCGAATCGGGCGGGGTCTTCAACAGCGAGATGGCGGGCGTGATCCCGCAACACGGCGAAGCGCACCTGAAATGGCGCCGGATGCTCGGGAAATGGTTCACCGCCAAGCGGATGAACGCCCTGCGGCCGGGGATGGAGGCGATGGCAGTCCAGCTGATCGACGAGATGGTCGCGAAGGGCGGGCCCGCGGACCTCAAGGCCGGGCTGGCCTTCCCGCTTCCGGTCTGGGTCATCTGCGACATGCTCGGCGTCCCGGACACCGACCGGGAACGATTCGCCCACTGGTCCGACGTCATGCTCAGCATGACCCGCTACACCCAGGCCGAATTCGACGTCGCGCAGGCGGAGTTCGGCCGGTACATGGGCGGGCACATCGCGGCCAAGCGGGCGGAGCCGGGCGAAGACATCCTGAGCGCGCTCATCACCGACACCGACGTCGACGGCGAGCACTGGTCGGACGCGCTGCTCGTCGCGACCGGGATCGGCCTGCTCATCGCCGGGCACGAGACCACCGCGAACATGATCGCGAAGATGGTGGCGATGCTGCTGGAGGACCGGAGCCGCTGGGAAGCGCTGCTCGCGGACCGGTCGCTGATCCGCACCGCCGTCGAGGAATCCCTGCGCATGGACGCCAACGCGGGTATCGGCATGTCGCGCTACCTCACCGAGGATTTCGAGGTCGGCGGGACGATCCTGCCGCCGGGCACCACCGCGATGTGCAGCATGGCCGCGGCGAATCGCGACGAGAGCGCGTTCGAGGGCGCCGCCGACATGACGCTCGACCGCAGCCCGAACCCGCATCTGGCGTTCGGCGCCGGAGCGCACGCGTGCTTGGGACAGCCACTCGCCCGTACCGAACTTCAGGTCGTCCTCGGTGTCCTGCTGGAGAAACTGCCCACGCTGGAACTCGCCGTGGCGGCGGCGGACCTGCGCAAGGTCGAAGGGCTCGCCGTCGGCGGACTGCGGGAACTGCCCGTGCGATGGTGATGCCCATGACGAGTGAGATCACCGGTGCCCGCGCCGAACGGGCGCACGCGACGCGGGAACTGATCCTGACCGCGGCGGAGCGGCTGTTCGCCGAACACGGCGTGTTCGCGGTGTCCAACCGCCAGGTCAGCGAAGCGGCGGGGCAGGGCAACAACACCGCGGTCGGCTACCACTTCGGCACCAAGGCCGATCTGGTGCGCGCCATCGCCCGGCGGCATTCGGGGCAGATCGAACAGATCCGCCGCCGGATGCTCGCCGATATCGGCGAGAGCCCGGAGCTGCGGGACTGGATCGGTTGCCTGGTCACGCCGGTGGCCGAGCATCTGGCCACGCTCGGGAGCCCGACCTGGTTCGCGAGGTTCGGCGCGCAGGTGATGACCGACCCCGCGCTCCGCCCGATCATGGTCGAGGAATCGCTGACCTCGCCGTCGCTGGTGCGAATCGTCGAAGGGCTCCACCGGTGCCTGCCCGATCTGCCGGCCGAAGTCCGCGCCGAACGCGGCGACATGGCCCGCCAGCTGCTGGTCCACATGGTCGCCGAACGCGAACGCGCCCTCGCCGAGGGCACCCCCACTCCCCGGTCCACCTGGCACGACGCCGCGACCGGGCTCATCGACGCACTCGCCGGGATCTGGCTCGCACCGGTCACCCCCGGCCCGGACGAAGGAAAGGGACCATGAAGATCACCGTCGACCAGGACAGGTGCTGCGGCGCCGGAACCTGCGTGCTGCTCGCTCCCGACGTGTTCGACCAGCGGGAGGAGGACGGCATCGTGCTCCTTCTCCAGGAAACTCCCGGCCCCGGCTCCCATGACATCGTCCGCGAGGCCGCCGGTGTCTGCCCCGGCGCCGCGATCACAGTGCTGGGCGCGGAGCGCGCATCTCCCCTATGACCGGCCCTCACTGTCCAAAAAGGTCCTTTCCGGACAGTGGGAACCTGCTCGAACCCAGCTCCGTCCCACCGAACGTTTGTCCACCTTGGACACCGAGTTCCTGCTCGGGCACGGCGACGAGCGGCCCTGCAACCCGGTCCCCTGCTTCTGGACCGACCAGTTCGTCACCAAGATCCACGTCCACGGCACCCTGTGCTCGGACGCCGAAGTGTCCCTTGTGGAGGGTTCGGTGACCGGTGTCCTCGGCTGGAACATGCCCAAATATGCCCGCCTGCGCCGTCCAGTACTCACCGGGGCTCTCGTTGGAGGAAAGCCCTGACCGCCACACCGTCGTTTCCCGCCGCCAGGGCGGCGAGCTGCCCCTTCGACCCGCCTCCGGCCATCCGGCTCGCCGGAATCAGCACCGGAAGCGCGGCCAAGAGCGCGAGGCCTCGCACGACTCCCGCGACGGGATAGGGAACGCGAAGCCCGAACCTGTGCGCGAGCAGTCCGCCGGTCAGCGCGCCGAGCGGCATCAGCCCCCAGCCGAGCAGCCGGTACACGCTGTTGACACGGCCGAGCAGCGACGCGGGTACCACTCGCTGCCGGACGCTGACCGTGACTACGTTCCAGATCGTCGTCACGAAACCGCTCATCGCCAGGAGCCCGCCGAGCACGGTGACGTTCGGGCTGAACCCCATACCGACGAAGATGACGGCGTTCAGAGCGAGCGAGACGAGGAGCGCGCGAAGCTCGCCGAGCCGAGCGACCAGCCGCGCGATCAGCAGCCCTCCCGCGACTCCGCCGACCGCCGCGCCGGCGAGCAGCAGTCCGAACACCCCCGCGCCGAGATGCAGCACGTCGGTCACGAACAACACTAGAGTCGCGTTCCCGAACTGACCGCAGAACGTATTGACACCCAGCAACAAAGCAAGAGTACGAAGTAAGCGGTGTTTGCTCAGCCAGCGAAGTCCGTCGAGAACCTTCACTCGTTCCGAGGGCGCAGGTCGCCGTTTGGGCAGCCCAGCAAGAAGCAGGGCGGCGAGGACGAAGGACGCGGCGTCGACGGCGAACGGGAGCGTCCAGGCGAGCGCGAAGAACAGGCTCCCCAGAGGCGGGCCCACGAACTGCCTGCCGACGACCAGCGCCACCTGCTGGCTGCCGTTCGCCTGGTGCAGCAGGCTTTCCGGGACGAGGTAAGGGAGCGCCGTCTGGGCCGCGTTGTCGTAGAAGACGTCGCACGACCCCAGAGCGAACGCGAGTACGACAAGCACCGGCACGGTGACGGCGTCGGCCGCGACGAGCGCGGTGAGCACGCCGACGATCACGGCTTGGAGCACCTGTGTTCGCCACATGAGGGTGGTCCGGTCGACCCTGTCGACGACGGAGCCGGCGGTGAGGGACAGCAGAAGCCACGGCAGGTACGTCGCGGCGGAGACCAGGGCCATGTCCCTCGCGTCATGGCTCACCGTCACGGTCAGCATGGGCAGCGCCGCGGTGAAGACACCGTTTCCGAGACTGTCGATCCCGGTGGCCCACCAGAGTCGCCGGTAGGCGCGGGGCAGCTTGGGCATGATCGGATCGTGGCGTCGTCCGGCGTTCCCGAGACACCATTTAGCTCGTGCCTACATACTCGGACGATGCCGATGACCCTCGAACTCGGGGTGGCCGAACTGGCCGCGACCCGGTTCGCGATCTCGCCGCTGTCCGAAACCGTGGCCGGCGTGCAGCAGCTCGCCGGGATCGACCGGAACGCGGTCAACCTGCCGTGGCTTCGGTGGGCGCGCGAAGAACTCGATCGCGAGCCACTCGACCTTTCGCGGACCTGGCCGTTGCTCGTGACCGGCAGGCTCGGCTGGCCGGAGTTCCTCGTCCCCGCTCCCCGTGACTCAGGAGCCTCCCTCGACAACGACCTGGACGCGCTACGGCGGACCCCCGAAGCTCGGGTGCGAGCGAGTCTCGGCCGGATCTTCGGGGCAAGGCTTCCCAACAACGTCGCGGCACTCGCCGACGACCCCACGTCCGGTCTGCGAGAGATCGCCGACGAACTACGGGAAGCGCACGACCGCCTCGTCGCACCGCATTGGCCGCGGATCCGGGCGGTACTGGACGCCGATGTCGGGTACCACGCCCGTGCGCTGACCGCGGGCGGTGCCGAGCGGCTGTTCGCGGACCTGCATCCGGATCTGCGCTGGCACGACGACCGGGTGATTCTGGCCGGCGAGCGGTGGCGCGATCAGCATCGTGTCGTCGCGCGCGGGCCGGGTGGTCTCGTGCTGATACCGGTCGTCCTCGGGTCGGCGTATGTCCTGATCAAGGAGAACACCTCGACCCAGACCACGATCCGCTATCCGGCGCGAGGAACCGGCACCCTGTGGACCGCCGGAACCCGGTCGCCCGGATCCGCCACGGTCCGGCTGCTGGGCCGGACGCGGGCCGACCTCCTCTCGGCGCTGTCCTCCCCCGCGACCACGACCGATCTGGCCCGGGCGCTCGGCGTGACACCGAGCGCCGTTTCCCAGCACCTCAAGGTCCTGCGGGACAGCGGCCTGGTCGCACGGGAACGCTCCGGCCGCAGCGTTCTCTATCTCACGACACCGCTCGGTGAACGCCTGCTCTGACGGGTCAGAGGTCGATCAGCTCGACGGTCACCTTCGCCACATCACCCTCCTCGATCCCCTCGGCTTTACGGACCGCTTTCTTCACCGGCAGCACGTACGCGCCTCGTTTGGCGTCCGGGAAGATCGACGTCTTCCATTTGCTGCCACCGATACCGACCTGCACCCGGACCGCGCCGAACCCCCGGCGCGGTCCGTCGGTGATCTCGCGGATCTCCTCGGAGATGTCCTGGGGCAGGCTGACGAAGGTCCAGGTCTCCCCGCGGCGGGCGTCCCAGACCCAGAGCTCGGCATCGAACACGACGATCATCGGTGGAGCCTCGCACACGGGTCCGACAATTCCCGCGCCGTGACCCCTGTGCCTGTCCACAAGAGACAGCAGACGTGGTTGCAGCGCCCGATTTGCCCACTTTGTACGATCTTGCACTTGAGTCGTGAGTGGCAAAGAGGGTTAGAACGACCATTACCGGACTTCGGATACCGGCCGTCGCTGAAGGAATTGGGGCACTCGACGTCCCAATTCCTTCATCAACGCCAACCGGCGGGCCCTAATCCTGCGAAGGATGCCTCAGTGAGCGAGCCTTCGTTGCGCCCAGCAGACGCGAAGCCATCCACGCCAGCGCGTCGGCCGTGCGCGCCGGAGTGTCCGACGGCTGCATGACGTGGCTCAGCACGGTCCGGACGACGACGTCGATCGCCACATCGAGCTGCTCTGCGTCCAGCGGTGGGCAGTAGGCGCGGACACGGCCACGCAGCATGACCGTCGCTTCGCTCAGAAGGCTCCCGGCCCGCGACGTCAGCAGCGGCAGCAACTCGGTGTCGGCGCCGTGTGTCGCCGAAACGATGGCGCGCAGGAGGAGGTTGTCGTCGGCGAGTTCGAGGACGCCGCGGACGGCGTCGTGGATCGCCTCGACGAGGTCGTCGGGGTGCCGCTCGAACGCATCACGGACCACCGAGAGGAACCGGGCGAGCTCGTGCGAGATCATCGCTTCGGCCAGCCGGCTCTTCGAGCCGAGTTCGTTGTAGACCGTCTGACGGCTGACGCCGACGATCTCCGCGAGTTTGCTCATCGTCACCGAGGACCAGCCGGAACGCACGGTCAGCTCGATCGCCGCCGCGACGATCGGTTGACGGTACGGACCTCCCGTGACCGGCGCCTCACTCATGATCGTCATTCTAGGCGGCCGTTCCCGCTGCGAACGCCAGCGCCTCGGGCCACGGCGCCCGTCCCGCGATATGGCGGCGGTACTTCATGATCTCGCGCGGCCGGTCGATCGTCAGTGCCCCGACGACCCGGTCCCCGCGCCGGTACAGCGCGGTGAATCCGCCGGCCTCCGGGACGGCGGCCACCACCTCGTCCGCCCGCGGGGTGCCGACGAATTGGATCCGGTGGTCGTACCAGTCCGACCAGAAATACGGCACCGGCGCCAGCGCGCGGGCCGACTCCGGGTCGAGCGCGTGACGAGCGGCCGCGGCACCCTGCTCCGCGGCGTTCGTCCAGTGTTCCAGCCGCATCAGCTCGCCGTCGAACAACGGATTCGAGGCGTGCGCGACGTCCCCGGCGGCGTACACACCGGGGATCCCGGTCCAAAGCGTCGCATCGCACACCACACCACCGTCGTGCTCGTGCAGCGGGACGCCGCTCCCCGCCAGCCAGCCGGTGGCCGGAACGACGCCGATGCCGGTGACCACCAGATCCGCGGGCAGCACCTCACCGGTCGAGAGCCGGACGCCGGTCACCGCACGGCCGTCCGATTCCAGGCCGGTGACCGTCGTGGACAACCGCAGTTCCGTACCCGCGTCGCGGTGCAGTGAAGCGCACACCGCACCCGCCTCGGCCCCGACGGCACGGACGAGCGGGACGTCGAGCGCCTCGACGATCGTCGACGACAGCCCGCGTTTCCGGGCCGCGGCGGCGACCTCCGAGCCGATGAAACCCGCCCCGACAACGACCGTGCGCGCGCCGTCGTCGAGTGCGGCACGGACGGCGAGGGCGTCCTCGGCGGTCCGCAGCGGGTGAACCCCGGCGATCCCGTCGCTGCCGGGGAGCCGCCGCGCGGTGGCGCCGGTCGCGATCACCAGTGCGTCGTAGGGAACCGTCCTCCCGCCGACCGACACCTCGCGGGTGGCGGTGTCGAGGCCGTCCGCCGGCGCGCCCAGCAACAGCTCGACGCCGAACTCCTCGCGCAGCGCGGCCTCGGTGTGGAAGGGGTCGACCCGCCCGGGACCGTCTGCGGCCAGGAAGGACTTCGACAGCGGGAGCCGGTCGTAGGGCGGGTGCTCCTCCGCGCCGATCAGCACGATCCGTCCCCGGTACCCGTTCCGGCGCGCGGCCTCGACCGCCCGCAGACCGGCCAGCGACGCTCCCACGACGACCAGTGTCATGGTCAGTCCCGCAGCTTCAGGGCGAGGACCGGGCAGGCGTCGACGGCGGCCGACAGGTCCTGGCGGTATTCCTCACCGGGCCGCTCGTCGAGTACGACGACCGTCCCGTCGTCGCCCACCTCGAAGAAGTCGGGCGCCATCGCCTCGCACATGCCGAGCCCGTCGCATTTCGCGCGGTCCGCCTCGATCTTCATCATGCTCCGACCCTTCCCGGTGCCACGAAATCGACCTTCTCCCGCACCCCGCAGTCCGGACAGCACCACGAATCCGGGATCGCCGACCACGGGGTTCCGGCAGGGAAGCCCTCCCGCGGGTCGCCGAGTTCCTCGTCGTAGACGTAGCCGCAGCCCGGGCACATCCCGCCTTCGGTCGCGTCGCCGTGCGTGTCGGCGACGACCCGGGAGTGCGTGGTGACGCGCGTTCCGTAGCGCGCCAGGACCTTGGCCCGCTTCGACGGCTGGATGTTGGCGCGCGAGATGTCGCCGTCGAAATGCGCGAGGACCCGCGGATCCATCACGCGGCGCCACACCGGCGGGAACAGTGCCAGCACGATCATCCCGGCGTAGCCCGTCGGCAGAACCGGCGATTCCGCGAAATCACGCAGCGTCTGGTAGCGGCGGGTCGGGTTGGCGTGGTGATCACTGTGCCGTTGCAGGTGGTAGAGCAGCACGTTGGTGGCGATGTTGTTGGAGTTCCAGCTGTGGCTGGGATCCACCCGTTCGTAGCGGCGCCGGTTCGGCGGGCCGACCTTCTGCCGCCGCATGCCGTAGTGCTCCATGTAGTTCACGACCTCCAGCAGCGAGAAGCCGATCACGGCCTGGATCACCAGATACGGCAGGATCCCCGGCCCCAGCCACACTGTCATCGCGGCCCACAGCACCGCCGACATCAGCCAGGCGTTGAGCACGTCGTTGCCGATGCGGAACGGATGCCGGTCGCGGCGGGCGTACCGCTTGCGCTCCAGGCCCCACGCCGATTTCAGCGAGCCGAAGACCGTGCGCGGCCAGAACCGGTAGAAGCTCTCCCCCACGCGGCTGCTGGCCGGATCCTCCGGAGTCGCCACCCGGACGTGGTGGCCACGGTTGTGTTCGATGTAGAAGTGGCCGTAGAAGCTCTGCGCCAGCGCGATCTTCGACAGCCAGCGCTCGTGGCTCTCCTTCTTGTGCCCGAGTTCGTGCGCGGTGTTGATGCCGATACCGCCGATGCAGCCGATCGAGATGGCCAGCCCGATCTTGTCCGCCACCGAAAGATCGCCGCGGGCGATGAGCCAGAACGCGACCACGAAACCCGCGTACTGGATGGGCAGGAAGGCGAAGGTGATCCACCGGTAGTAGCGGTCCTGCTCCAGCCGTTCGATCACGTCGTCCGGCGGATTGCTGCGGTCCAGCCCGGCGAGCAGGTCGATCAGCGGCACGATCACCAGGATCACGATCGGCCCGATCCAGAACCACACCCCCCATCCGGTGGCCGCGTGCAGCCCGATGGCCAGGAAGGCGAGCGAGGGGACCACCAGTCCGATCAGCCAGAGATACCGCTTGCGGTCGGTCCACCGTTCGGTCGAGCCCGCCGGGATCGTGCCCGTCATCTCGCTCATCGCACCCTCCTCCGTTGGCTGGGTTTACAAAACTGTAGGTGATGTACACCGGGTTTGACAAGTGGACACTATTTGTAAATCCCGTGTTGCTTCATTTCGTGAGAATCTGGCGATATCTTGTATTCGTAAGGAAACTTACTTAACTTGTGTCCACACGCCGCGACCCACTTCGTCCGCCCCGAAGGAGCGCGAATGCCCCGAACACCCCGCCGGATCCGGCCCGCCGCCGCGGCCACCGTCGCCACCGCCCTGCTGGTCCTGCCCGCCACGACCGCCGCCGCGAGCACGGTGGCGAACAGCCCTTGGCCGGGCGCTTCGGCCGTCGCGAACGCCGACGGCTCGGACGTCCTCGGCGGCAACATGAGCGGCCTTTCGTTCGGTGGCCCGGACGTCCTCTGGGCGGTCAAGAACGGCCCCGGCACGCTGTACCGCCTCGTGCGCAACGGCTCGAAGTGGCAGCCGGACACCGCCAACGGCTGGTCGTCGGGCAAGCAGTTGCGCTACCGCGACGGCAAGGGCGACCCCGACGCCGAAGCCGTCGTCGCCACCCCGGACGGCGTGGTCGCGGCCACCGAACGCGACGGCGACAACAGCAAGACGAGCGCCCTCAAAGTGCTCCGGTACGACGTCTCCGGTTCGGCCAAGACCCTCAGCGCCAAGGCCGAATGGAACCTGACGGCGGACCTGCCGAAGGTTTCGGCGAACGACGGCCTCGAAGCCGTCTCGTGGATCCCGGACAGCGCCCTCACCGCCAAGGGGTTCGTGGACCAGCGCACGAAGGCGCCGTACAACCCGAGCAGCTATCCCGGCCACGGAACCGGCCTCTACCTCGTCGGCCTCGAAAGCAACGGGATGATCTACGCGTACGCGCTCGACCAGGCGGGCGGGAAGTACACCCGGGTCGCCAGTTTCGCGAGCGGGCTCGGCTCGATCATGGAACTCGAATACGAGGCTTCGACCGGCAAGCTGTGGGCGGTCTGCGACGACACCTGTGGCGGTGACTCGACGACACTGACCGTCGGCGCGCAGGGCAAGTTCGCCGTCACGGCCACCTACGACCGTCCGGCCGGAATGCCGGACTACAACAACGAAGGGTTCGCGATTTCGGCGACGTGCGCCTCCGGGAGCAAGCAGGTCGTCTGGGCCGACGACGGCAACGAAGACGGCCACGCGCTCCGTGCCGGCACCCTGTCCTGCGGCTGAACCGGTACTCCATTCCGGCGCGAATCCGTGCCGGAATGGAGTGCACCGATTCCAGCCTTTCTCCCGCCTGCTTCTTCAACTAGCTTGTCGGCATGAAATTCGCCTACTTCGCGATTCTTCCCGCATTGACCATTCCCCTGCTCCTGCCGTCCGCCGCACTGGCGGACGACGGCTGGCAGTCCATCGGCGCCGGTATGACGTCCGGCGCCAGCGGCATCGCCGTCCTCGACCGGGACGACGACCGGATCGACGCACTTGTCCTACGGGACAACAAGAAGCCCGGAGAGAATCGGGCGGTCCGGGTCCGCGTCGACCACGGCAAGGTGTCCAAGGTGGACTCCGTCGACTGGCCGGGCGAGCTCCCGGTCGATCTCGAAGCGGCGGAACCCGTGCCGGGGAAGAAAGGCGAATTCATCGCACTGTCCAGCGACGGCAAAGGCTTCCACTTCACACTGAAGGACCGGCGCCTGAAAGTCCTCGGCACTTTCCAGGTGCCGAAAGGCGACCCGGACGACAATTACGAGGGTTTCGCGCTGAAAAAGGTGAATGACCGCTTGTTCGCGGTCTGGGCGGACCGCGGCCAGGACGCCCGTCCGGCCACGCTCTACTCCGCGGAGTTCTCGGTCTCGAAGCTCTCCTTCAAGAAGCCGAAGTCGGTCCCGTTCCGGGTCACGTACCCGGCCACCCACGTCCGGCACACCTCGGACGTCGAGATCACCGCGGACGACCGCGTCCTGGTGTCGGCCGCCTCCGATCCCGGCGACGAAGGACCCTTCGATTCGGCCGTGTACGAGGCGGGCGCCCTCCGTTCCGACGGTTCGATCGCCCTCTTCCCCGTCCCGGTGAAGATCGGCGACTTCCCCGGCCACAAGATCGAGGCCATGACCTGCCTGTCACGCTCCTGCGGCAGCCTGCTCTACGGAACCGACGACGAGGCCGCGGGCGGTAGCCTCCGGATCGCGACCAGGAACGAACCGGAGGGCCAGTGATCAGCGAAGACCTGCGCGAACGCCGCCTCAAGATCATCGAAGAGCACATGGACACCGAGGTGGCCCACGAGTTCGACCGCACGCTGGGCACCTTCAACGGCCATCCGCGCTACGAGATCATGGCGACCGGGCAGATCTTCGACGGCGACGAAGAGGTCATGGCGTACTACCGCATGACCCGGACGGCGTTCCCGGACCAGCGGCACGACAACGTGCGGTACCACTTCGCCGACGAGTCGGTCATCGTCGAATTCGACCTGCTCGGCACCAATCTCGGCGAGTTCTACGGCCGCCCGCCCACCGGCAAGGCATTCCGGGTGCCGATCATCGCGGTCTTCTTCTTCGACGAGGACAGGATCACCAACGAGCGCATCTACTTCGACGCCGCCAGCCTGATCACCCAGGCCGGGCACGCCGAACTGCTGACCCTCCTGGCGTCCGGCGAGGCCTGAACCGACGCCGGCCGAGGCTCATCCCGGAACCAGGCATGCGGCACCGGTGAAAACGTCCGGGCCCGCCGCGGTCGCGACGGACCCGGACGTCCGAATCAGCTTCAGACCAGGTCGAACCGGTCGAGGTTCATGACCTTGTCCCACGCGGAGACGAAGTCACGGACGAACTTCTCCTTGGCGTCGTCGCTGGCGTAGACCTCCGCCACCGCGCGAAGCTCGGAGTTGGACCCGAACACGAGGTCGGCACGGGTACCGGTCCACTTCACCTCGCCGGTCGCGGAATCGCGGCCCTCGAAGGTCTCCGCGTCCTCCGACGTGGCGGTCCACTGGACCCCCATGTCGAGCAGGTTCACGAAGAAGTCGTTGGTCAGCGACCCCGGCTTCTCGGTGAACACGCCGTGCTTGGACTGCTGGGCGTTGGCGCCAAGGACACGCAGACCGCCGACGAGGACGGTCATCTCGGGCGCGCTCAGGTTCAGCAGGTTCGCGCGGTCGAGGAGCAGGTACTCCGTCGGGAGACGGTGTCCCTTGCCACGGTAGTTGCGGAACCCGTCGACGGTCGGCTCCAGCGGGGCGAACGACTCGGCGTCGGTCTGCTCCTCCGTCGCGTCGGTGCGGCCCGGGGTGAACGGCACGGTGACCTCGAAGCCGCCTTCCTTCGCGGCCTGCTCGACGGCGGCGACGCCGCCCAGCACGATCAGATCGGCGAGCGAGACCTTCTTGCCACCGGTCTGCGCGCCGTTGAACGCCTCCTGGACACCCTCGAGGGTCCGCAACACCTGGGACAGCGTCTGCGGGTCGTTGACCTCCCAGTCGCGCTGCGGCTCGAGGCGGATGCGGGCACCGTTCGCGCCACCGCGCTTGTCGCTGCCGCGGAAGGTCGAGGCCGACGCCCAAGCGGTGGAGACCAGCTGCGAGACCGAAAGGCCCGAAGCGAGCAGCTTCTCCTTGAGGGAGGCGATGTCCGCGTCGTCGATCAGCTCGTGGTCGACGGCGGGCACCGGGTCCTGCCAGATCAGCGTCTCCTGCGGCACCAGCGGGCCGAGGTAGCGCTGGATCGGGCCCATGTCACGGTGGGTCAGCTTGAACCAGGCGCGGGCGAAGGCGTCCGCGAACTGGTCCGGGTTCTCGTAGAACCGGCGCGAGATCTGCTCGTAGACCGGGTCGAAACGCAGCGCCAGGTCGGTGGTGAGCATGCCGGGCGCGCGGTTGAGCTTGCCGTCCTCGGGGTCCGGCACGGTGTTCTTCGCCTTGCCGTCCTTCGGAGTCCACTGGTGGGCGCCCGCCGGGCTCTTGGTCAGCTCCCACTCGTACTCGAAGAGGTTGTGGAAGAACCAGTTGCTCCACTGGGTCGGGGTCGGCGTCCAGGTGACCTCGAGACCACTGGTGATCGCGTCGCGGCCCTTGCCGCTGCCGAAGGTGTTCTTCCAGCCCAGGCCCTGCTCCTCGATCGAGGCGCCTTCGGGCTCGGGGCCGACGTACTTGTCCGGGTCGGCCGCGCCGTGCGTCTTGCCGAAGCTGTGGCCACCGGCGATCAGCGCGACGGTCTCCTCGTCGTTCATCGCCATCCGGCCGAAGGTCTCGCGGATGTCGCGTGCCGCGGCCAGCGGGTCCGGGTTGCCGTTCGGGCCTTCCGGGTTCACGTAGATGAGACCCATCTGCACGGCGGCGAGCGGGTTCTCCAGCTCACGGTCACCGGTGTAGCGCTCGTCGCCGAGCCACGTGCGCTCGGGACCCCAGTACACGTCCTCGTCCGGCTCCCAGACGTCCGCGCGGCCACCGGCGAAGCCGAAGGTCTTGAAACCCATGGTCTCCAGGGCGCGGTTGCCGGTGAAGATCATCAGGTCGGCCCACGAGATCTTGCGGCCGTACTTCTTCTTGACCGGCCAGAGCAGGCGGCGGGCCTTGTCCAGGTTGCCGTTGTCCGGCCAGCTGTTGAGCGGGGCGAACCGCTGCATGCCCGCGCCCGCGCCGCCGCGGCCGTCCTCGATGCGGTAGGTGCCCGCGCTGTGCCACGCCATGCGGATCATGAAGCCGCCGTAGTGGCCGAAGTCCGCGGGCCACCAGTCCTGCGACGTCGTGAGAACCGCGTCGACGTCCTTGGCGAGCTCGGTGAGGTCGACGGTCTTGAACTCGGCGGCGTAGTCGAACCCGGCGTCCATCGGGTCGGAAGCGGCCGAGTGCTTCCGGAGGATCTTCAGGTTGAGCTGGTTCGGCCACCAGTCGCGGTTGCCCGCGCCTTCGGTGGGGTGATTGCGGCGGCCCGACGAGACGGGGCAGCCGCCCGCGCTCTCTTCGTTCATTTCGCCGATGACGGCGTCCGGGCTGTCAGACACGGGAATCCTTCCGGGAATCAGAACTGCAGGGCTCAGGAACGGGGTTCATTGGCACAGTCGGGACACAGGCCCCAGTAGATGACCTCGGCCTCTTCGATCACGAAGCCTTGGTCGTTCGACGCGGTCAAACAGGGTGCGGGACCGACGGCGCAGTCGACGTCGGCGATGGCACCACAGGTCCGGCACACGACGTGGTGGTGGTTGTCCCCTACCCGGGACTCGTACCGTGCCACGGACCCCGACGGCTGGATCCGCCGCACGAGACCCGCGGCGGTCAGTGCCCGCAACACGTCGTAGATGGCCTGGTGAGAGACCTCGCCGAGTTCCGTACGCACGGCACCGATGATCGAGTCGGTGTCGGCGTGCGGGTGGTCGCGTACCGCTGTCAGCACGGCCACCCTGGGACGCGTCACGCGCAGGGAGGCCCCGCGCAGCATCCGCTCGAAGTCCGGGGTCGTGGGCACGGCCGCAGTCTGGCCCATTTTCTGGAATGAATCAAGTTCTTGGATCCCGGGCGTGTCCCCGCCCACGACGGCCTCGTGAGTGGCAAGGACGGTTCTAACCGTCCTTGCCACTCACGAGGAGACCGGGTCACTCGTCGCGCGCCAGCAGCTCCCGGACCCGTTCCTGCAGTGCCTCCCGCGGGTACGCGTTCACCTGGGCGCCCGCCATCCGCACCGGGTCGCCGAAGAAGAAGTACTCGTACAGCGACTCCCGCCCGGCGAAGCTCGAGACCGACGCGTCGAACGCCAGCTTGAACAGCCGCGCACGGTCCTTGGCGGGCAGCGTGGCCGACTGGAGGTACGTGTCGATGTCGGGACGTCCTTCGGCCTCGAAGTCCGCTTCGCCCGGCAGGGCCATGAGCCCGGAGGCGGAGAACTTGCGGATGATCTCGGTCAGCCGCGGCGACACCTTCGTGGGGTACCAGTTCCGGGCGGCGTTGAGGACTTCCCACTTGGGCAGGAAGACGCCGTCCTCGCTCGGTTTCCCGTCGGCCTCCGCCGCGCGCAGCACGGCCTTCTCGATCTCGACGTAGGAGATCAGCTCGGACAGGTCCTGCTGGATGTGCTGGAAGCCGCCGATGCCGATCGCGGCGGCGATCTCACTGGCGAGGCCGAGGTAGAACTCCGTCTTGGCCAGCGTGCGCGTGACGACCTGGTGGGTCATGAGCGCGCCGGCGCCGGTCTCGGAGTACCAGGCGTTGCACAGCTCCGGGTGTCCCAGCAGGAAGACCCGCTCGTTCGGGACGAACACGTCGTCGAACACCACGACCGCGTCCATTTCCTCGAACCGGGAGGCGAGCGGTTCGTCGAAACGCGAGCGACCGTGGTCGAGCCCGGCCCGACAGAAGTACTTGAGGCCGGGCGCGTCGTTCGGGACGGCGAAAGCGTACGAGTACGGCGCGTCCTCGGGAGTGCCGCGCAGGACCGTCGACGGGAACACCAGGAGTTCGTCCGCGATCGGCGCGATGGTGGCGAGCATCCGGGCGCCGCGGACGACGATCCCGTCTTCCCGTTCCTCGACCACCTTCGCCGACAGGTTGCCGCCGCCCTGCTGGCTGCCCGACACCGAACGGTTGACCTGCGGCGGAATCAGGGTGTGCGTCGCGAGGAGGTCGTTCTCGCGCGCCATCTCGTAGTACTTCGCGATGCGCTCGCCGTAGACGGGATCGGCCTGGGAAAAGAACTTCTTCGCGGTCGAGAGCGCGGTGAGCGACGAATTCATGTAATCGCCGGTGCGACCGAGGAAACCGTTGGAGTACTGGGCCCACACGGAGAAGGCGGCACGACGGCGCTTGAGGTCTTCCTCGCTGCGCGGCACCAGGAACGACGTTCCGACCCGCTCCCCCGTGGTCGGCGATTCGTAGGTCAGGACGTCACGGTGCGCCGGATCGTGCTGGAGGTCGAACAGCTTCGCATAGGTCAACGCGTTGTTGCGGAAAGCCGGGTGCTCGGCGACCTTCGAGGTCACCTTCTCGCCGTCGACGTACAACTCCGGCGTCATCGCGTTGAGCTTGTCGAGGTACTGCTGTCCGGTGCGGGCTCCCATGTCGTACTCCTTCTCGGGGTGGACGTCGTTGTCAGAACAGGGATTCGTGGCCTTGCGCGGATTCGTGGATGGTCGAGAACTGCCCGTCGACGAAGCCGAGCGCGTCACCCGAGCGGTAGTCGAACTCCCGCACCTCGCCGAGGAACAGGGTGTGGTCGCCACCGTCGTAGGCGGCCCATGGCGTGCAGTCGAACCAGCTCAGGACGCCGCCGAGCCGCGGCGCGTGCCCGCCTTCGACCCACGTCGGCGCTCCTTCGGGAGTCGGGCGGCCGGCGAAGTTCATCGCCAGTGCCTCCTGCTCGGCGCCGAGGACGTTGACCGCGAACGGGCGGCCGGCGAGCAGGTCGTGGCTTTTCACGGTGCGCTGGATCGAGACGAGCACGAGCGGCGGATCCATCGAGACCGCGGTGAAGGAGTTCACCGTCAGGCCGTGCCGTTTCGTGGCGGCGTCGAAGGTCACGACGGCCACTCCTGTCGCGAATCGGCCGAGACAGCCTCGGAAGAACTGCGCGGGTGGCCGGTACAGGCTCGAACCCGGCGGAAAACTGGTCTCACGTGACATCATCGTCTGCCTCTGTTCTATAATCGAACAGCCAGTTCAACTATCGAAATGGATCGTATACGATGATTTCGGAGTCCCGCAAGACCGCGAGCACGTCCCAGACGCTCAGCCGCGGCATCCGTGTCCTCGAAGTCCTTGCCGACGCCCAGGAACCGCTCAGTGTCGACCGGATCGCCGAACGACTCGGCGTGCACCGGTCGATCGCGTACCGGCTCATCCGCACCCTCGAAGAGCACGGTCTCCTCACCCGGGAACCCGCCGGGAAATACGAACTCGGCGCACGGCTGGCCGCACTCGCGGCGGGGATCAAACACGACTTGCAGGCGGCGGCCTTGCCCGAACTGACCGCGGTCGCGAACGAACTCGGCATGACGTGTTTCGTGGCGGTGATGGACCGTGAGGAATGCGTGACCCTGGTCAGCGTGGAACCCCGGCACGCCGTCGCGTCCGTCGCGCAGCGCCCGGGGTCCAGGCATCCGTTCACCGCGGGCGCTCCCGGCCGCGCGATTCTTTCCCAGCTACCGGAGGAGGACTGGCCGGAGGGGATCAAGGAAGTCACCGAACGCGGTTACGCGGACAGCCACGGCGAGGTGATCGAGAACCTCAGCTCGGTGGCCGTTCCGCTCCCCCTGCGCGGGCACGATCCCGCCGCGCTCGCGGTCGTCTACCTGTCCAGCACGCGCACCCCCGCCGAGCTCGCGGAGCGGCTCAAGGCGGCGGCGAAGGCCGTCCGTGACGCTCTCGGCGGGTGAGCGTCGCGGACAACCCGCGCTACTTGTTACCTGATTTGGTCTGTCCGTGAAGGCCTCCTTGAGGGACCCAGAGTCCCTCAAGGAGGCCTTCACGGACTTCACGGCCGGCCGCGGACGGCACGACTGTCTCGGTGTCACCAGGGATCACACCGGAGTGAAGGGCCCCTTCCCTACTCTCAGGGTAGGCAAGGAGGCCTTCACGGACGGCGGGATCACTTCGTGAAGCGCAGCGGGCTGACCGCCTGCTCGGCCTCGTGGTCCGGCCCGAGCGGGATTCCCGACCGGTCCCGCAGCAGCAAGGTGGCGATGAGGCCGATGACGGTCATCCCGCCCAGATAGACGGCCACGGACACCGAAGTCCCCGTCGCGTCGACCAGCGCGGTGGCGATCGTCGGCGCGAACGCGCCACCGAGAATCGCGCCGAGCGCGTACGAGATCGAAACGCCGGAGAAGCGGATCGACGCGGGGAACAGCTCCGCGTAGAACGCCGCCTGCGGGCCGTAGGTGAACCCGAGCCCGACGCTGAGGATGATCAGCCCCAGCGCCAGCAACACGATATTCCCGGTTTCCACCAAGGGAAAGAGCAGCGCGACGCCGGCGAGCTGCGCGATCCAGCCGACCACGTAGGTGCGCCGCCTGCCGATCCGGTCGGACACCGCGCCCGCGGCCCACGTCGAGAGCAGCCAGGTCGCCGCCGACGCCGTCACCGCCCACAGCACCGGGCCCCGTTCGAGGCCGAGCGGGCCCTTCGGGTTGGTCGCGTAGTTCTGGATGTAGCCCCCGGTGGTCATGTAGCCGACGGCGTTGTTGCCCGCGAACACCAGCGCGGCCACCAGAACGAGCACGGCGTGCTTGCGGAACAGCTGGACGATCGGGGTCCGGGTCTGCTCGCGGCGTTCGGCGATCTCGCGGAAGACCGGGCTCTCCTCGACCCTGCGCCGCACGTAGTGGCCGACGAGGATCAGCCCGACGCTGAGCAGGAACGGGATCCGCCAGCCCCAGTCCAGGAACGCCTGGCCGGGGACGAGCAGGCTGGTCAGCGCCAGGACTCCGGAGGCCAGCAACAGCCCGAGCGGGACACCGATCTGCGGCGAGGCGCCGAAGAGTCCCCTGCGCTTCGACGGCGCGTGCTCGACGGCCATCAGGACTGCGCCGCCCCATTCACCACCAGCCGAAACGCCCTGCAGGATCCGCAGCAGGATCAGCAGCACCGGCGCGAGGACACCGATCTGATCGAACGTCGGGAGCACGCCGATCAGCGTGGTCGCGGCGCCCATCAGGATCAGGGTGAGCACCAGGACCACCCGACGGCCGTACTTGTCGCCGAAATGTCCGGCGAGGAACGCCCCGAGCGGGCGGAACAGGAAGCTCACGCCCACCGTGGCGAAGGAGACGAGCGTGCTGTTGGCACCGAGGCCGGAGAAGAACAGCTTGCCGAAGACGAGACCGGCGGCGGACGCGTAAACGAAGAAGTCGTACCACTCGACCGTGGTTCCGACGACGGTCGCGAACGCGACCCGGCGCCGATCGGAAGACGGTGGAGCGGACCGGCCGGGCGTGCGTGCATCCTGCGCTGGATTCGACACCTTGACTCCTTTGACATAGGCCTGACGCGAGTGGCGGCCCGCAGGGATCCCCGGGCGAGGCGAAGGCCACTCGGTGACCGCCTTGCCACTGTGGCACGGAATCATATACGTTATTAGATACGAAGCAAGGGTCGAGGATTCAGGGGAACATGGGCACTTACGAGGCAGCATCGCCTTCCGGCCGCGCGTCCGGTCCGCTGGACACCCGGCCGGGCAAGATCATCGCCGTCCATCTCAGCTACGCGTCCCGCGCGGCGCAGCGCGGGCGGCGTCCGGCGAACCCGTCGTACTTCTTCAAACCGTCGAGCTCGATCGGCCAGTCTGGCGGCACGGTCGAACGTCCGGCAGGCACTGAACTGCTGGCCTTCGAAGGCGAGATCGCGCTGGTCATCGGCACCGCGGCCCGGTGGGTGAAACCGGACCAGGCGTGGGCCCACGTCGCCGCGGTCACCGCCGCCAACGACTTCGGCCTCTACGACCTGCGCGCCGCGGACAAGGGCTCCAACGTCCGGTCCAAGGGCGGCGACGGCTACACCCCGCTCGGCCCCGGCCTCATCGACGCGCGCGACGTCGACCCCTCGTCGTTGCGCGTCCGCACCTGGGTGAACGGCGACCTGGTGCAGGAGGACACCACGGCCGGGCTGCTGTTCCCGTTGCGGCAGTTCGTTTCCGACCTCTCCCAGCACTTCACCCTCGAACCGGGCGACGTCATCCTCACCGGCACTCCCGCCGGCTCGACGGTGGTCTCCCCCGGTGACGTCGTCGTGGTCGAAGTGGACGTCGCCGGCACCTCCCTCAGCAGCGGGCGGCTCCACACCACCGTCACCCAGGGCATCCGGTCCTTTTCGGACATCGGCAGCCTGCCGGAAGCCGACGACAAGCAGCGCGCCGAGGCCTGGGGCACGCCCGTCGAACAGGTCGAAGCGGACACTCCCGCACTCAGTGAAGGACTTCGCGCCAAGCTGCTGCGCGCACCGGTCGCGGGCTTGTCCGCCCAGCTGCGCAAACGCGGGCTGAACAACGTCGCGATCGACGGCGTGCGCCCCAATCTGCCCGGTTCGAAGGTCGTCGGCACGGCGAGGACCTTGCGCTTCGTCCCGAACCGCGAGGATCTGTTCAAGTCCCACGGCGGCGGTTACAACGCGCAGAAGCGCCTCTTCGACTCGGTCGGCGCCGGCGAGGTGATCGTCATCGAAGCCCGCGGTGACAAGGGTTCCGGCACGCTCGGCGACATCCTGGCCTTGCGGGCGCGTTACCTCGGCGCGGCAGGCGTGATCACCGACGGCGGGGTCCGCGACTTCGAGGCCGTCGCCGCGACCGGTCTCCCGGTGTTCTCGCAAGGCCCCCATCCGGCGGTCCTCGGGCGCAAGCACGTCCCGTGGGACACCGACGTCGCGGTCGCCTGCGGCGGGGCCACCGTGCTGCCCGGCGACATCATCGTCGGTGACGACGACGGCGTGGTCGTCATCCCGCCGTCGCTGGCCGAAGAGATCGTCGACGCGGCGCTCGTCCAGGAGGACGAAGACGCTTGGATCGCCGAGCAGGTCGGACAGGGCCGCCCGATCGAGGGGCTCTTCCCGCTGAACCCGTTGTGGCGGGAAAGGTATGAGGCATGGCAGAAGAAGCAGTGAAGACGACCAGCAAATCCGAACTCGCCTACGAGTGGCTGCGTGAGCGGATCGCCCGGCACGAGTACGGACCCGGCTACCGGCTGGTGCTCGCCGAGATCGCCGGCGCGCTCGACATGAGCGTCGTCCCGGTGCGCGAGGCGATCCGGCGGCTGGAGGCCGAACGGCTGGTGACCTTCGAGCGCAACGTCGGCGCGCGCGTGGCGATGGTGGACCAGAACGAGTACGTCCACGCGATGCAGACCCTCGGCGTCGTCGAAGGTGTCGCCACCGCGCTGTCCGCGCCGCAACTGTCCGAAGAGAACATCGCGCGGGCACGACGGGTGAACGAGCGCATGATCGCGCTGCTGGACCACTTCGACGCGCACGAGTTCACCGCGCTGAACCAGCAGTTCCACTCGCTGCTCTTCGCATGCTGCCCGAATCCGCAGATCCTCGATCTCGTGCACCAGGGCTGGACCCGGCTGTCCGGACTGCGCGACTCCACGTTCGCGTTCGTCCCCGACCGCGCGCACCGGTCGGTCGAGGAACACGAAGAGATCCTCCGGCTGATCATCGAGAAGGCCGACCCGCTCGACATCGAATTCGCCGCGCGCAATCACCGCTGGGCCACCATGCAGGCCTTTTTGGACGCTCGAGAGCGCGCGAACCGCTGACTGAGGAGGAATCTTGACCAGCACGACTCCCCGGCCGATCCCGGACGGTGTCCCGGAGCGGATCCGGCACTACATCGGCGGCGAACTCGCCGATTCGGCCGACGGCGCCGTCTTCGACGTGCTCGACCCGGTCACCAACGAGGTCTACGTCCAGGCCGCCGCGGGGAAGAAGGCCGACATCGACCGCGCCGTCGCCGCCGCGCGCAAGGCGTTCACCGAGGGGCCTTGGCCGAAGCTGCTGCCGCGCGAGCGCTCGCGCGTGCTGAACCGCATCGCCGATCTCGTCGAGTCGCGGGACAAGCGGCTGGCCGCGCTGGAGAGCTTCGACTCGGGTCTGCCGATCTCGCAGGCGCTGGGCCAGGCGCGCCGGGCGGCGGAGAACTTCCGGTTCTTCGCCGACCTGATCGTCGCGCAGGCCGACGACACGTACAAGGTGCCGGGCCGCCAGATCAATTACGTCAACCGCAAGCCGATCGGCGTCGCCGGCCTGATCACGCCGTGGAACACGCCGTTCATGCTGGAGTCGTGGAAGCTCGCGCCCGCGCTCGCGACCGGCAACACCGTCGTCCTCAAGCCCGCGGAGTTCACCCCGCTTTCCGCTTCGCTGTGGGCGGAGATCTTCGAGGAGGCCGGGCTGCCGCCGGGCGTGTTCAACCTCGTCAACGGCTTCGGTGAGGACGCCGGCGACGCGCTGGTGAAGCATCCGGACGTCCCGCTGATCTCGTTCACCGGCGAGAGCGGCACCGGGAGCCTGATCTTCGGCAACGCCGCGCCGTTCCTCAAAGGACTGTCGATGGAACTGGGCGGCAAGTCGCCCGCCATCGTCTTCGCCGACGCCGATCTGGAGACCGCGATCGACGCGACGATCTTCGGCGTGTTCTCCCTCAACGGCGAACGCTGCACGGCGGGCAGTCGGATCCTGGTCGAGCGCGCGATCTACGACGAGTTCGTCGAGCGTTACGCCGCGCAGGCCAAGCGGGTCAAGGTGGGTGACCCGAGCGACCCCGCGACCGAGGTCGGCGCCCTGGTGCACCCCGAGCACTACGACAAGGTCATGAAGTACATCGAGATCGGCAAGACCGAGGCCACGCTGGTCGCCGGCGGCGGCCGCCCGGACGGCTTCCCGACCGGGAACTACGTGGCACCGACGGTATTCGCCGACGTCAAACCGGACGCCCGGATCTTCCAGGAGGAGATCTTCGGCCCGGTCGTAGCGATCACGCCGTTCGACAGCGAAGAAGAGGCGCTCGAACTCGCGAACAACACGAAGTACGGCCTCGCGGCCTACGTCTGGACCAACGATCTCAAGCGGGCGCACAACTTCGCGCAGTCCGTCGAGGCGGGCATGGTCTGGCTCAACTCGAACAACGTCCGCGATCTGCGCACGCCCTTCGGTGGGGTGAAGGCGTCCGGGCTGGGGCACGAGGGCGGCTACCGCTCGATCGATTTCTACACCGACCAGCAGGCGGTGCACATCAATCTCGGCGAGGTGCACAACCCCGCCTTCGGCAAGGGCTGACCCTCACTCCACCGTCCACGAAGGATGACGCAATGAAGCCGATCCCCACCCCGAAATCGCCGCCGCCGGACGTCCTGCGTTGCGCGTACATGGAACTCGTCGTCACCGATCTGGCGCGTTCGCGCGCGTTCTACGCCGACGTCCTCGGCCTGACGGTGACCGAGGAGGACGAGACCACGGTCAGTCTCCGCACGATCGACGAGTTCATCCACCACAACCTCGTGCTGCGCCAGGGGCCGGTCGCGGCGGTCGCGGCGTTCTCGTACCGGGTGCGGTCACCGGAGGATCTGGACAAGGCCGTCGCGTTCTACACGGAGCTGGGCTGCCGCGTCGAACGCCGTGCGGACGGCTACACCAAGGGCATCGGCGACTCGGTGCGCGTGCAGGATCCCCTCGGCTTCCCGCTCGAGTTCTTCCACGACGTCCAGCACGTCGACAGGCTCAGCTGGCGCTACGACCTGCACGTCCCGGGCGCGCTGGTCCGGCTCGACCACTTCAACCAGGTCACGCCGGACGTCCCGCTCGCGGTCAAGCACATGGAAGACCTCAACTTCCGGGTCACCGAAGACATCCAGGACGACCAGGGCGTCACGTACGCGGCCTGGATGCGCCGCAAGCCGACCGTGCACGACACCGCGATGACCGGCGGCGACGGGCCGCGGATGCACCACGTCGCCTTCGCCACGCACGAGAAACACAACATCCTGTCCATTTGCGACAAACTCGGCTCGCTGCGGATGTCGGACCACATCGAACGCGGCCCCGGCAGGCATGGCGTCTCGAACGCGTTCTACCTGTACCTGCGTGACCCGGACGGGCACCGCGTCGAGATCTACACGCAGGACTACTACACCGGCGACCCGGACAACCCGGTCGTGACCTGGGACGTGCACGACAACCAGCGCCGCGACTGGTGGGGCACGCCGGTGGTCCCGTCCTGGTACACCGACGCCTCGCTCGTGCTCGACCTCGACGGCAAGCCGCAGCCGGTGGCCGCGAGAACCGAGGACAGCGAACTGGAGGTCACCATCGGCGCCGACGGCTTCTCCTACACCCGCAAGGGTGACGACGAAGGCGAACTGCCGGCGTGGAAACAGGGCGAGTACAAACTCGGCAACCAGCTCTGAGTGCCGGTTGGCGGAGCTGCGGATGTATCTGAAAGGCGACCGAACGCGTGAACCCGCTCGATCGCAGTGACGGGTCACCAGCAGACGATAGGGCGGGGACATGCTCGAACAGGAAACGATCACCGCGATCGCCGACGAACTGGCGGCCGCTGAGGAGGCACGGGAGACGATCCCGCTGCTGACGACCCGCTATCCGGACATGACCGTCGAGGACTCGTACGCCGTGCAGAACGAATGGCGGCGCCGGGGAATCGCGGCGGGACGACGTCCGGTCGGCCGAAAGATCGGGCTCACCTCGAAGGTCATGCAGGCCGCGACCGGGATCACCGAACCCGACTACGGCGCCATCTTCGCGGACATGGTGTTCGAGAACGGTTCCGTGATCGAGCACAGCCGGTTCTCGAACGTACGCATCGAAGTCGAGCTGGCCTTCGTCCTTCGTGACTCCCTCTCGGGGCCGGACGCCACGGTGTTCGACGTGCTGCGGGCGACCGAGTACGTGGTGCCCGCGCTGGAGATCCTGTCGTCGCGGATCGAGATGGCGGGCCGGACCATCGTCGACACGATCAGCGACAACGCGGCCATGGGCGGGATGGTCTACGGCGGCAACCCGGTCGCCGTGGACGCCGTGGATCTGCGGTGGGTTTCGGCGCTGTTGTACCGCAACGAGACCATCGAGGAATCCGGCGTCGCCGCCGCGGTGCTGAACCATCCCGCGAACGGCGTCGCCTGGCTGGCGAACAAACTCGCCCAGCACGGTGACAAGCTCGACCCGGGCGACATCGTGCTGGCCGGATCGTTCACCCGGCCGATGTGGGTGCACGCCGGCGACACCGTGACCGCCGACTACCGGGATCTGGGGGCGATCACATGCCGCTTCGTCTAGATCCGCCGTTCCGGGATCAGCTGGGCGAGCGGCCGCGGATCGGCATGTGGGTCACGTCGGGCAGCCCCGTCGTCGCCGAGATCTGCGCGGGCTCCGGGCTCGACTGGCTGCTCGTCGACACCGAGCACTCCCCCGCCGGGCTCGAAACGGTGCAGTCGTTGCTGCAGACGATCGCCGCGTATCCCATCACGCCGATGGTGCGCGCTCCGTCCGGCGACGCGGTCGCGTTGAAGCAGTTGCTCGACCTGGGCGCGCAGAACCTGCTGGTGCCCATGGTCGACAGCGCGGAGGAGGCGGAAGCCGTGGTGCGGGCCGTCCGCTATCCGCCGCGCGGCGTGCGCGGTGTCGGCAGCGCCCTGTCGCGGTCGGCGCGCTGGAACCGGGTCGAGGACTACCTCGCGAAGGCCGAGGAGTTCACGTCGCTGTTCGTCCAGATCGAGTCGACGGCGGGAGTCTCGGCGGCGGCCGAAATAGCTGCTGTCGACGGCGTCGACGGGGTGTTCGTCGGACCGTCCGATCTGGCGGCCTCGATGGGGCTGCTCGGCAAGCAGACGCACCCCGACGTCACCGCGGCCGTCTTGAGCACCTTCGAGGCGGTCCGTTCTCGGGGAAAACCTGTCGGCGTCAACGCGTTCGACCCTGCGCAGGCTCAGCGCTATCTCGACGCCGGCGCTTCCTTCGTGCTGGTCGGCGCCGATGTCACCCTCCTCGTACAAGGCTCGGAGGCGCTCGCGCGGCGGCATCAGGCTTAAGGTCTTGGCATGCTCCAGTGGCTACTCGACTCCGACCCCGCTCTGCGCTGGCAGGTGGAGCGCGACCTCGCGCACGAGCCGCCCGAGGTCTGGGAGGCGACGCGGGCGCGGATCGCGACCGAAGGTTTCGGAGCGCGTCTGCTCGCCCACCAGGACCCGGACGGCCAGTGGGCGGGCGGAGCGTTCTTTCCCACAGGGTTCACCGGTGCGGAAGGCGAGCAGCCCTGGACCGCGACGACGTGGTCGCTGAACACCCTGCGCGAGTGGGGTATGGACGCCGAGGTCCTCTCCGGGACGGCCGAACTCCTCGCTCGGAACAGCCGGTGGGAGTACGACGATCTCCCGTACTGGGGTGGCGAGGTCGACTGCTGCATCAACGCGTGGACCCTCGCGAACGGCCTGTGGCTCGGCGCCGACGTCGCCCCGCTCGTCTCGTGGTTCTCGGAGCATCAGCAACCCGACGGTGGCTGGAACTGCGAGTGGGTCTCGGGTTCCCGGCGCTCATCGGTGCACTCGACGCTGAACTCGCTCAAGGGCCTGCTCTCCTTCGAGACCGCAACCGGTGGCACCCCGGCTTCGCGGGCCGCGCGGCGCTCGGGTGAGGAGTATCTGCTGGAGCGAGGCCTGTTCCGGCGGCTGTCGACCGGTGCGGAGATCGCGCCGTGGATCACCGTCTTCGCGTATCCGTTCCGCTGGTTCTACGACGTGCTGAACGCGGCCGACTACTTCCGCGAGGCGTCGCTGTACGACGGCACCGCACCGGATCCGCGAATGGCCGAAGCCGTCGAACGCCTCCGTGCCGCACGGCAGCCGGACGGGACTTGGCTCCAGGCCCACCGGCACGCCGGAGAGGTGTGGTTCGAGGTCGACGTCGCGGCGGGTGAGCCTTCGAAGTGGCTGACGCTGTACGGCACTCGGGTGCTGAACTGGTGGGATTCCGCGGCGTAGGTCGGAGTTCGTGGGTTTGGTGGCCGACTGAGGTTGCTTCTGGGTTTGGCCGCGGCCGGCCGCCGCTCCGACCAGGCGGGAGCTTCACAGCATCGATGATCGCCAGCATCCTCAGCGATTCGGGTTGGAAGACGCATGCCGTTCTGCCCGTGGGCATGCCGAAGGGCCCGTCGCCGGGTGGCTGGCGGGCTCCTCGGGGGTTCAGCGGTGGTGCAGGGTGTTGCGCCGGGGTTGTCGGAGCGGATCCCGGTACTGAGGTGGGATGAACTCCGGTAACCCGTCGGCCGCCATCCGTACTTCCCAGTCACCGTGATGAATCAACCGATGGTGGAAACCGCACAGCAGCACCAGATTCCGAAGATCCGTCGGCCCGCCGTCTGCCCAGTGCTCAATATGATGAGCGTGACAGTTCTTCGGCTTCCGATGACATCCGGGGAACGCGCAGCCGCCGTCGCGGATGTTGAGTGCCCGTCTCTGGCCCGGTGTGACGAACCGTCTCAGGCGTCCCATGTCCAACGGTTCACCCGAGGCGCTCATGACGACGGGGAGCATCAGGCAGTCGCAGGCGGCGAGCCGGGCTTCCCGAGCGGTCATCGTCCCGACGAAGTCCAGGCACGCGGTCCCGAGGCCGGATTTGAGTTCCTCCAGGCCGATGGTCACGTGCACGAGGGTGCGGTAGCCGCTGGTGCCCGGCTGGTCGGGGCAGGCGATCGCCAGATCGAGGAGGTCGACCCAGGCATCGCCCATGCGTTCACACTTCATCCGCAGATCCGCCTGCCCGAACTCGTCCACCGGGCGCGGTTGGGCATACGCCTCCAACGCCGCCGCCGTCCGGGCCCCGGTCTCGTCATCGAGCAGACCCGTCAGCTTCCAGAACCCGTCCCTGCGGCGCTCCAGCGTGATCTCGCGGCGCGGTTCCTTCGGCTCGGGGTCTTTCGGTTCCTTGCCGTCGGGGTCCAGCCAGCCCAGCAGGTTCGCCTCGGCGTCCACCAACTGCTGCGGACCCGCCTCCCGGGCAAGGTTCGCGAGGATCTTCTCCGCGACCGCCTTGTCTTCGGCGGAGGTGTCGGCGGGGAGTCTTTTCAAGATCTCCAGGATCTGATCGATCCGCTCATCCCCGACCAACCCCTCGGCGGCGACCGCAGCCGTCGCGGGAGCGATCGGCGGAACCTCCGTGCCATCCAAAGCCCGCGTCGGGTTCAACGCGAGGGCACGGTTCACCACCGCACGCGCCTCACCCACCGACAACCCCGCCATATCCGCGAACCACTTATCCGTACGACCATACCCATACAAGTCTTTGGGGCCCCGATTCTCGATCTCCGCCAAAAACTGCCCCAAAC
>NZ_JBVHDI010000034.1:0-54716 GCF_055563465.1 Amycolatopsis sp. NPDC000009 | reverse complement strand
CACCAATGCCAATGGCGTCCGTCAAACGCTCGTGATCACTAACCATCGCCCGCAAATCGCGCGTCACACCCACAACGGAACGCTACCCCACGCCCTGTTACAATCAGCAACAACACCAACACAGCCAGAGCCAGCGGCCAGCTAAGTAAGTGGCATTGCTCCCCCCCGGGGCACCCACCCCCCGGGGCACCCACCCGCGCGCTGGCCGTCGCCTTGTCCGGCGTGCTCACCGCGTGGGTTCATCACGAACGCGAGCGCCGCACCGTGGCGCCGCTCGCCCAAATCGACCGGGCGATCGCCTATCCCCTCGGTTCCTTGCTCACGGCATGGCTGCACCGCGACGAGCACGACGACCAGGCCGGGCTCCTGGGTTAACCCTGGGTTAACCCGGCGAATCAGGGCCCCGTAGCCGAGGGAGCGCCCGACACCGGATCCCGGGCGACGGGGAGCGGCACTTTGCGCCGGGCTCGGTGGTGGGGTCAAGCCAAAAGCGGGCTTGACCCCACCACCGGGCCCGGCGCCAGGCGAGCGCACCCCGCCGCCCGGAGAACACGGTGCAGGCCAGACCAGGTGGCGGGACCACCACTTCCGAACCCGAGGACCTGTGATGACATCCATCGACCCTGTTCCCCGCTTGGCCGCCGAACTGGACACCAGCCGCCACTCGCTCAGCAAACTGGGCACCGCCGTCGACGCCGTAGTCGGCGAGAGTGACAACCACTTCACCAACCTTTTTGAGGCTATCGCGGAGGCTTTCGACCTCATCGACCTCGCCGAGGATGAGATCTCCAAAGCGCGCAGCCGCCACCCGCAGCACAAAGACCTGCTCCATCACAGCTCTTCTTTGCTGACACCGAATCTCTCGCTGGAATGCATGGGATTCGAGATCGTCTACCGGGCGCACTGCCCCGAGATCCTCGATCGCGTCGCCGCCGGCGCGGATACCCGGCCCGGCACCGCGGCCGAGGTCTGTTGCGCCATGCGCAACACCAGTCTGCTGTCCCCGCTCACCTCCGCCGCCACCGGCTTGTACCTGCGGATGTGGCAGCGTGCCGGCCTCCCCGAACTCGAGGAGTTCGCCGACGCCGGACGACACCACGAAGCGTTGGAGAAGTCCCTCATCGACGACCACGAGGCCCTCGCCCGCCGCAAACTCGCGATGCCCGATCGCCGCCTGGGCGAGATCACCTGCCGCGGACTGCATGACGCCGTCGAGGTCGCCTGCCGCTACGGCCCAGCCGCACAACTCGCCCCCGAGACCTGAGTCACCGGTCGCCGCGATCCCCCTCCGAGAGAGAAACCGATGCGTTGCTGAAAGGACTGTCGACCTGCGCGAAAACCGACGGTCGACGTCCTTTTCGGTCACATCGACGACCGTCGTCCGGTACGCGGACCGGCAGCCTCTCGACCCAACCTGGCCCGGTGAGGCTCGGCAACTCGATCACCGAACACAGCCCAGTAACCCCTATCCAGTCCACAGCACGAGAAGGACGCCGATCCACAATGGACACTAATTCCTGCAGGGTCACCATTCCGAGCCGCACCGCGCCCGCTGTCCTCGCCATCGCGGCCACGGCAATCCTCGTCGCCGGGTGCGGCGGCTCGCGTCCGTGGCTGACCGACGACCTGCTCGTCGACAACGGCCGTTTCTACGTCACCTGCGAGGACCCGGCCGACGAGCAGCACGAGAAGGAGGTGTGGTTGAGCCCCGAGCAGGCGGCCGACCACACCGAGGGCCAGCCGTGTCCGGACGGGCCGCTACGCACGGGCGAGTACTGGCAGGAACCCGATGCCGACCGCAAGCGGGTCACGATCACCCGGCCCGCCAGGCCCACGACGCCGCCCGCTGGACGCACCGCGCTCAGCACGGTCAAGCAGCCGCTCCCGACCACCAAGACCGCCACCGCGGCCAAGACCGGCACCGCGGCGAGCAAGACCAAGTAGAGCCCATCGCGTCCCACGCCCGGTACCGCCAGCCGAACAGGTAGCCACCCGCCGTCCAGACAGGACACGCGGCCCGGCCTGCGCAACACCAAATTTCCGTCACCACGACAGAAGTGGAGTCTCCAGAATGGACACCACCACGTTCGACCCGGTCACGGCCATGCCGGAACCGGGGCGCGCCGCCTACGTGGCCGACAGCGTCATCGCCCAGCACCCCATCCTCGGGCGGGTGATCATCGTTCATGTCGCCGGACACGCGCACTCCCAATTCGACCAGGTCGCGCACCGCCACGCCGCCGCCACGGCCCGGGCGATGAGGTGGCCCGGTGTCCGGCTGGCCGAGCACACCCTCCGGCAGGACAAGCGCCTCGCCACGTTCGTCTACGGCTACGTGCCCGAGGAAGCGCTGCTGCGAGTCCCGCCTGTCCTTTATCCCACCGGTGGTGCCGAGGCGCCCGAGGGTGCGCTGTCGGAGGTCTACGACGGCGTCTACGTAGTCGAGATCCTCGACTACGACGACCTGACTCACATGGCCCACTGCTGGGACTGCGGCGAGGCGTTCGGGCCAGGGAACAAGCGGATCACGGCCGTGAAGACCCTCGGGATAAACGCCGACCCGGACTACCTGCACGAGAACTGCTGGAACACCCGCAAGAAAAACTGGGGCCGCCCGCCGAGGCTCCCGGAGGGGCCACTGACGTGGCATATCAGCGTCGCCAGCCCCGTCACCACCGGCCCGGTGCCCACCACCGAACACGGAGTCGTGATCCTGAGCGTGCAGGGAGAACCCGCTGTGCGGATCGACCTGCGCACCGGCGCCATCGGCATTCGCCCCACCACCAGCCCCCGCGAGGACAGCGACCCGCTCACCGTCACCGGCTGGCACGAGATCCCAGGCGCGTTCGACCCGCCCACCCCGGTCCTGCTCTCTATGCCGGTGCCGCTGCGCGTGGTCCCGAACGACGCGGAGATCATCCACCTGCCCGGCCTCGGCGCCGACCGCGACGGCGAGGGCGGGCCGGGGCATGGATAGCCGCGTCGCGCTGACGGCTGGGACACGGGCTGCCAGCGCCACCCACCCATTCCCGTCCCCCGATTCCCGAGGAGTCACGCCCGTGAGGTTCACCGTCTCCACCTTGTTCCACGAGCGCCCCAACGACCGCAGCATCACCATCCATGCCGACGAGGACGCCGCCCGCGGCGCCCTGTACGCACGAATCGCCCTCGAGTGGGACGCGATCCACTGCCCGGACGGCGCCCAATGCGCGATCGACTGGTGCACAGGCGCGCAGCGCCCCCTCTTCAGCTTGACCCGTGACGAGGTGATCGACGCCTACCGCGAACACCGCAGGCACACCGACCGCGTCATCTTCGACACCCACGAGTTCGAGATCGATGTGGAAACGGCGCCCGGTCTCGGTGCCGTGTTCGGCACCGACGAGACCGCGGTCGCCGCGCTCGCCGGCCTCGACGATTCCACCCGCGACCGGATCGCGATCGCTCTCGCTACCGTCGCCAATGACAACAACCGGGCCCTGGTCCTGACCACACTGCGCGAGATCATCGGCGCGAATATCGAGATGTACGACCACCTCGACATCGAGAACGACAGCGCGATCGGCGTCCTGTTCTCCACCTACAACCCGAACGACGAGGGCTACCGCATCCACCGCGAAGCCGAAGTCCTGTTCGACAACGGCACCATCGACCCGACCGACTTCGGAGACGAGACCGCCGACGCGCTACACGCCCTCTACGGCTTCCAGGACAAGGACTTCACCGTCGCGGTCGACCTGCGCACCAGCAAGTTCGACGGCGACAGCACTCCCGCCCAGACCATCTACGAACGCCTCAACGCCACCGATCTCACGATGACACCCGACGAGGCGCTGCGGAAGCTCCGCTGGCTGGCCGACGACGCCACCTCCAGTGCGGAAGACCCCGCCAAGCTCGCCACCGGTTTCGCGAAAGCGTGGCGGGCGCTCGATATCGCGATGTGTGCCGGAGTCACGCCACCCGAGCGATGGCACCACTAACGCCCGCCATGGTCCCCTGTGCCAGTGCTCGAAAGGACAGCACCGTGAAGATCACCTTCAGTCCCGTGCCCGCCGGCACCCACTGGACCGTCCTGTTCGAACGCGAGACGACCACCCTGTATCACGTCAACGTCCCCCACAGCGATCTCGACATCGCACACGACGCCAACGACCTTGGCCCGCTCCGCAACGCCCTCGAAACGCGGGCCCGCGAGAAGCTTGCCGCCGGGGAGGTCACCGTACTCGGCACCGGTTCTTCCCTGGACCTCCTGGACTGGGAACCGCAACGTGACAACGGCATCGCCAGCCGAGTCCCGGAGTACTACCAGGCACACTCCCCGGACAGCCACGTACCCACCGGCAGTGGAGGCACAGTCGACCTGAGCACTGAGGAGACCACGAGCGACAGCATCGCCGCGCTCGACGAGCACGCCCGCGAACGACTCACCGCCGCCCTGACCGCGTTCAGCGAAGGACGTCACCGCGCCAGCGTTCTGCACCACATTCGGAGAATCCTCGACGAGGACGCCCCCGGCCAGCCCGCGATCGGGGTCGTGTTCGTCACCGAGAACACCGACCAGGGCTACTACGTGCATCGCGTCGGCGAAGTCCTCTTCAGTGACGCCACCACCGAAGAGATCGACTTCGGCGACGACGTCCACGACGGGATGTACGTCCTCTACGGCGCCCAGGGAGAGAGCACCACCATCGCGATCGACCTGCGCACCGGCACCTTCGACGAGTCCACAGCCGTCGACGGCGACAACGTCCAGGTTCGCTTCGCCACCGGACCCGCCGGAGCCGGGAGGACGGGCACCTAACCCGCCACCCGGCCGGCGGGACGATTCACAGTTCTCTGGCTTCCGTCGAGACCATTCAGCGCGGCGCCGTCGCCGTAGGCCATCCAGCGCCAAGACACAGGACCGTCCAAGGCACTTACCAGGGCTCCCGACTTCTTCCTATTCGTGTGCGCCTACCCGGCCCGCGCGCCGGGCACAGCTGACCTTCCGGGCACGATCACGCAGATCCTGGGAGGCCGCTGGACTTTCGGCCTCCCAAACACCTGCCAGGAGCGGGTTCTGGGGATGGGAAGCCCTGGCGTCGTCCGCCGGGGGCCGGTGATCTGCGCGAAGCCGATCAGACCTCAGCCGGGGGCGCATCCGAGGTTCTGGCCCGAAAAGCGCGGGCCGAACCTCGGATGCGCCCCCGGCCACGGCCTGATGTCCGGCACGCAGACCACCGGCCCCCGGCCGAACCGCCCGGCGACTATCGGCTTAGGCGAGGCAAGCCCCGGGTTCGCCGGTGGTCCCGCAGTTGCGCAATCCACCCCACGCAGACCCGTGAAAGCGAGCGTCCATGCCTGCCTCCACCATCGTCGAGTCCAACGGCCAGTTCCGCTTCTACGGCGCCTCCGTGCGCACCCACGACCATTTGCCCGTGGCGACCTACGCCATCGATTTCAACCCATTGTCCGGCGGCTACAGCGTCCACGAAGTCGTTCCCCTCTCCCCCGGCGAGGAGAAGATCTACGGTTCTCACGCCGAGCGGGTGGACCTCATCGTGGACCGCTACCAGAAGATGGACCGGTCCCTGGGCGCGATCCTCTCCGGCGACAAAGGAATGGGAAAGTCGCTCATGCTCCGCATGCTCGCCGCGCGGCTCCGCGAGCAACTCGGGCTGCCGACGGTCCTCGTCCAGTACGCCACTCCGGGACTGGCGTCCTTTCTGGACGAACTGGGTGAGGTCGCGGTCATCTTCGACGAGTTCGAAAAAGTGTTCGCTAAGGACGACGATGAGGACTCACAGACCCAGTTCCTGTCGCTCTTCGACGGACTGAGCACGGCCAAGCGGCTGTACCTCCTGTCGGTCAACGACTTGAGCAAGGTCAACGAATTCCTGCTCAACCGGCCCGGCCGCTTGCACTACCACATGGAGTTCACCTACCCCGAGCCCGAGACGGTCGCCGCCTACCTGCACGACCAGGTCGCCGCGATCACAGACGACCAGGTCGCCGAGGTCGTCGATTTCTCCCGGAAGTTCGCCTTGAACTTCGACCATCTCAGGGCCATAGCTCTCGAGCTGAACCTTGGGGGGGGAGTTCTACAACGTGGTCCCGGAGCTCAACATCAAGCATAACCCCAGGGGCACCACCACCCGGGCGACCATCACCTGGGAGGACGGCAAGACCACCGTCATCTCTGGCTCCGTCGACCTGTTCGACAAGACGACCGACCAGTCGATCCACGACTACAACGAGGACCTGAAGCTGCTGTTCTGCCTCGGCAACGCGAAGTTGACCGAGCAAGGTTTCGTCTTCCGCGCCGGCGACTTCCGGATTGAAGATCGCCGCAGTGAATTCACGAAGATGGAGAAGGGCGACCTGAAGGCGGCTGCCTCCCTCGCTATCGCGCTCCAGCAGAATCGCCCCCTCAGCTTCTGAATCAGCGCACCACCACGGTCGCCTGAGGAGACCTCACCGTCCCCTCGGCGGACCGGCCCCTCACTCGCTCCGCGACCCGCCACCGTGTGTCGAAGCGCCGACCACGGCGGCGTCGCGTACCCGTGCATCGCGTCTTGCGTGCCGATCGTGGCGTCCCCCAGCTGCTCGCCATGCCCGGCTATCGCCGAACAGCAACCCGCTGCCGTCGTCCACTCGACGACCCAACCTGCGTGACATCCCTCGAAGGAGCGCTATGCCCAATGCCCCCGAACCGTTGACACTGCCCGCAGACGCCGACGACACCGCGGTGCGCCGTTTGGTCACCGCGCACTTCGGTCCCGGCCACACGATCCTCGGCATCACCGCTCCCGGCCCGCACCCCGGCATCCATCGCGCCACACTCGCCGCGCCACCCATGCCCAGTTGCGGCCTGATCAGCAACGGCTGGAAGCTACGGATCGAGCACGTGATCGCGGTATCCAACCGCGCTGCGTCCGACGCCGACTCGATGATGTCCCTCCTGCACGAAATCGGCATCGAGCCCTGCCGAATGTGCCGCCGCTGCTGGAAAAACTCCGACATTCCTCCACACCAGCGCGCCTCCTGCTACCCCGCCCCCCGCCGCCGCCGTCCGGCACGTCACCGGCGGTGACAACACCCAAGCCGACCTCAGCGAACCCCTGGGGGATTGCTAGTGACGCCCGCCCCGCGAGGACGACAACGTCGAGAACAACCCAGCGCTTGTAAGCGATCCGGGCCGCACAGACCCGTGACGCCCGGCGAGCCCAACATTGGCCTCCGAATGGGCTGTGTCCGCACGTCACGGTGTGTCCTCACCGCAGGTCGTCTTCACCGCCGTCCTCCGTGACACGAAAGGAGAATCCCGCCACCATGACCGCCAAGGCCCACGCCGGCCGACTGTACGGCAACACCACACCCGCGGCTCGTGCCGCGCTCATCGACCGCCTGATCACCCTCCCGCAAATCACCACCGCGCGGATCACCTCCGACGTCGCACCGCTGCGGATCGAAGGCACCCTGCACGACAGGCGCCCGTACTACTTCCGGGCCCACTGGGGAGAAGCGTCCCTATCGATCGCCGCCGCCGGAAAGAACCAGGTCGACTCCAGCGCGCTCACCAAACGCATCCCGTGCGCGTTCGGGCTCACCACCGAGACCAGCGACGACGCTCTGGACGTCATCAGCGCTCTGCTGGAGCAGCACCACCTGTGACCTGCCCGGTATCCACGACGGACCTTGATCGAGGAGTCTCCAGCGTGTCCGCCGTTCGTACCCGGCCGGAAATCCACACCTGGCACAGCCTCACCGCGCGCGGCACCCAGGTCATCACGACCCGATCATGGACGTCACCCCGATACCCCGCGGGCAGTGCCGGTGCGGTCCCAGACCATCACCGCACAGACGCGCTGCTCACCCAGCTCAGCCGCTCCACCTGCTAAACACACGGCATCGAGCCTCAGCAGGCCCTCACCCAACTCGGTATCACGAGTTTCAGGAGGAAAAGATGGGACAGCAGATCATTCGGCAGCCCGACGGCAAGTTCGCAATCTTTTCGTCCACGTCCGATGTCGGCTGCATCATCATGTACGACGCCGACGCTGACAAGATCGTCGAGTGGTTCGCCGAGCAAGCAGCGAAGAGCGCCCGCGAACAGGCCACGAGAGCGCTGGAGCACGTCGCGGCAGGCGAACCGGACAAGATCTATCACCAGTTCGCGCTCACCTGGGAGGAAGCGATGCAACTCGACCGCGAACACGACGGCACCGCGTGGAAGAGCTTCAGCTGAGGCAAACGTCGCCTCCCTCGATTCGCTGCTCCCTGATACGGGGCGGCGCTGGTAACGGCCGCCGCGGCGATGCTCGCTGCGCGCCATCGCACTGCGACGTAACCTCATGGCAGCCAGGACGCTGAACGTCGGCCTCGTCTCAGCCGCGGCAAGCCACTTCGGCAGTTGCGGTGCGCGCGGCGTCGAATGCCACAGGGGCCCCAACGTAGCGCCACCGCCCAGCGGGCCGAACGCTGACTGTATCCGCCGGGATTCACGCACTCCTTGGTGTAGCTGCGCCGGGTGGGGCGCCGGCTGCGGCCGCCTCGGTCGCAATGTTCTCCCGCAGGGGGCCCGGATCGTCACCGTTGCGTTCCTGCGCGATCCCTGCCTAGTCCTGCACGGAAGACCTGCCACCACGCGATTTTCCGCACCCGTTGTCCTCGGCCATTGCCGCAGCTTCCTCGTTTGTGGCCGCCTGATGAGCTGAACCGCGCCCGCCCACGTCCGCGGCCGGCGCGTCACCGATTGCCCGCTTCTCACCACGGACAGGCGGTCGACGAAAACCACCACGCCACGGTGTGACCGCCTATCCCGGCCCTCAACGCGCCGACCACCATCGCGATGCCTCAGAAAGGAGGCTCCCGTCACCATGACCACCGAGGACCGTGACGACCACTGGATGTACGGACCGGGCACCCTCGGCGTACTCGTCAACCGGCTCACCAGCGACCCGCGGATCGCCAGCGCGCGGGTCACCTGCGACGCCGCGCCACTCCAGATCGAGGGAGAACTGGATGACGAGCGTCCGTTCTATTTCCGCGCCCGCTGGGGAACAGCGGCCCTCTCGATCGCCCCGGCCGGCGACAACCCGATCGGCGCCGAGGTCCGCACGGAGCACATCGAGTGCTCGCAGTGGATGGCCACCGAGGACGCCGACGAAGCGCTCACCCTCTTCGCCGCCCTGCTGGCCCTACTGGAAGTTCATCCTCGACAGGAGGTGACGGAATGACCGACGCTCCCACGGATTTCGTGGAGGTGGGCCGGAAGGCCTTCCTCGCGGGCGAGCCCAGCATGGCCTCGCTCAACGCGACCGTGCGTAAGGCGATCAAGGATATGGAAGTCGGCACAGGAGCGGAGGACATCTTCTACCACTTCCAGCAAGGATGGACCGAAGCGAACTTCGCCACCGGAGTCAGGATCCACTTCGATTCCCCTGTCAACCCCGGAAATACCGCCTGCGCAAGCAGAAACGCCGAGCCGATGCTGACCGGCGATCCCCGGGCCGTCACCTGCTGGCCGTGCCGGGATACCGAGGACTGGCTGTCGTACGCGGATATGGCCGACCTGGTGGACAGTCTGCCCGAGTCCACCGAGTCCGAGCCGGACAAGATCACCATCCTGCGTGAAGTGACGGGCAAGTTCTCGATGCGCAAGATCGAGGGAGTGGTCGTCGACCCGCAGACGGCGAACGCGATCCTCGCCGTGTACGACTCGGCCGCAGCACGCGCCAAGCCCGAGTTTCGGGAGAAGTTCGCGATGCTCCCGATCCTGCGTATGGCGAACGTGGCGTGGCGGATCGTGTCCGGCCGGCGTCACTAGCAGCAGGGTTCCCAGACAGCTCAGCTGGTCGTGACCGTGGAAAGTATGGCCGCCGTGCGGTCACGCCCGGGTTGTTGATCTGCGTGAAGCCAATCAGACCGCCGCCGACCCTTCGGGCACGGCCACGGCCTGATGCCCGGCACGCAGATCAACAACCCTCGGCCGAACCCGCCACGCGACATTTCGCGGGGCAGAGGAGAAGTCGAGACACCGGTGAGGAGCATGGAATTTGGCACATCCGCTGGTAGTCCACTGCAAGCGCGCTCGCTTCGATGTCTACATCGGACGCGGGCGGGATTCGAAGTGGGGCAACCCGTTCAGGATCGGCGTCGACGGCACCCGCGAGGAAGTCATCGACCTCTACGAAGAGTGGCTGCCTAGCCAGCCACATCTCATGGCCGCGCTCGGCGAACTGACCGAGCGGACACTCGGATGCTGGTGCGCTCCGCTCACCTGCCACGGAGAGGTCCTGGCCCGGCTGGCGGCACGCGTGCCGGTACTCAGTCCCTGGGGCGCCATCACGCCTCTCTCTGGCGGGTTCAGCGGCGCCAGGCCGCCGTTCTAACCCTCACGTGACGTGGGCGGGCGGAGTTGTCCTGCCCGTCCACATCGTCTCTGAAACCGACGCGCGACGCGGCAACACCTCATGCTGCCGTCTCCCTTCCCCTGCGCAGCTCAGAGCATCGCGTCGTGTGACAACAGAACTGGCGGCCATTGGCGTGGGTGCCGGTGGTGTCGCGCACCGGGCGGCGCGGGCGCACGCTGACCGACCTCGGCGTCCGTGTCAACCGCGCCGGGACGGGCCGCCGCACCTCCCTCCGGTCGGAGCGGCCCGTCCCGGCGCGGTTGACACCTCCCCCACCGCCGGCCAAGCGGGACGCGCCCCGCCCGGAGCGCAACACCCACTCCGGAATTCGCGGGAGGTACACCAGATTCGGCCGATCCCAGCTGGTCCGGGATCTCATAGGAGGGACAGCACATGACAGGGCAACCCGAATGCGATCTCATCGCGGAGATCGACAACCTCACCACCGGCGACGCCGCCAGCTGGAGCGCCACCCCAGGCAAGGCCGATTCATTGTGGCCGGAGGTCGCCGATGGGCTGATGACCGCCGTCCTGCTCGGCGCGAAGGGCGGCGGCTGGTGCGGGATCAGCTCCACGGAAGCGATCTCGGACATCGCGCAGCTGATCGGCGATCCCGCTGTTGCCCGCGATCGACTCCTGCACGGCGTGCAGGTCTGGGTCGGGGACAACTGCCGCAACGCCCTTCCGCGCAACGACGCAGCGACCGCGTTCCTGCACCGTCTGCTCAGCGATGTCAGTGACGGCAACTACGTCGCCAGCGACCACGACCGGGACCACGCCCGTGCGCGGTTGAGCGCCCCCGACCGCGCTCCTGTGGTCCATGGCCCGTGCCTGATCACCGGCGTGGCCGAGCACGGTGGCGCGGCGCCGTTTGACGATAACTTCCGCGACTGGATGGACGCGTTCCTCAACAAGATGGACGAATCGCAGATGCGTCTGCTAGCCGAGGCCGTCGCGCGCGAACGCGGGGTTCCGCTCGAGAACGTGGTGGTCGTCCGCATGGGCTGAACCACCAGAGAGGGTGTCCGCCAGGAACAAGATCCCGCCGGACACCCATCTTCTTCCCACACCTTTCACCCACGCCAGGAGGGCGTTATGTCCGACACCGATCTCCCGAGCGAGGACACACGCCGGAGGCGAACCATCAGGCGCCTCGCCGTGGTGTTCGTCGTCATCGCAGCAACCGCGATGACGTTCGTTCTGCTCACCGCCATCAATCACTTCGGTGAGCCGCTGCGCCGGGAAACCCAGGTTGTTGTCGATCACCTTGTGGATCGCCTCGTCGGGAACTGCGGTCCCTCGACCACCAGATGACCATGCTGCCGGGACACCGGCCGGGTCCTCATGCCGCAGCGCAAGACACGCCACGTGGAGCCGGTGCCTCCGGCATCAACTTCCCCCGCGCAGCAACAGAACAGGAAAAGCTCAATGAACAGAGCGGAAAGCCTTGTGCTGCGCGTCAAGTGCAATGCCCAGCCCGTCACGTTCGACCCTGTCGACGGGTCCATGGGCACGATCACCTACGGAGGCGCAGCATTACCCCAGCCCTGGCCGCCCGGGATGTGCGCGGCATCGTCAATCCACCCGCGACTCGGCGAGATGCGATAGCCGCCTGTAGATGCCGTCGTTCAGCGACATTCGGGCAGCAAGCGCCTCCACCCACCCCCTTCGGCCACCAGACCAGCCAACTACGGCTCGGGTCGGTCGATCGCGCCGTCCACGTGCTCGCAGCCCGCTGCGCCGGGGGATTTCCGAACGCACGAGACCCAGCCACGGCGCCACCTGCCGAAACCGAGCGAAAAGCCAGCATCCCTGGAGGACACCATGGATCTTCCCGCCGATCACCACCCCGTCACGACCGACACCGGCACCCTCATCGGACACGCCTGGCCCGGGCCATGGGCGCGCCCCTACATCCCCCGCGGCGGACGTGACACCGCCTGGTTCACGCGCTCGGTTCACGACGATCCGGCCGACCCGTTCCTGCATGACTTCGCCAGCCAGGATCAGGCCGAAGAGTTCCTCCGCGCCCGCGACCTGATCGCGGGACGCGCGGAGACCGAAGCCAACCTGCTGAAGCACCCCGAGCGCCGCACCGCCGACTTCCGCGAAGTCCTGATCTGGCTCGAAGGCTCCGACGACCAGCCGCTGCCCGCCTGGTTCACCTATCGGGACGGCCCCCGGTTCCGGACCGAGATCGCCGACATCGTCATCGCGATCATCAACCGCGGCTACCGCACCAACCACGAGATGGCGCTCGCCTACCGCGACGGCGACACCATCACCGTCATCGAGCCCAACGTCTATGCGGACTTCCCCGACTACACCCCCGACCAATTCCGGCCCGACGACGACGGCCGCTACGCCCTCATCCCCCACGGCGCCTGGTATCCCGTCCACGGCAACGAGGAAAGCCCGACCGAAGACGAGATGACCACCCGACGTTTCCGTGCCCACGCATTCCTCGCTCGTCGCCGGCGCCGCTGACGTCCCGATCTGCACCACAGCAGCCCCGACATACGAAGGAGACACCTGGAATGCCGCCCCACGAAGGCCAGCCCGGGGACGAGACGTTCCCGCCCCGGCTGATCATCAATCCCGGCAGCGGAGCGATCCCCGACGCCCTTGAGGAATACGCCGGCGAGGCGATGCGCGCCTATTTCAAGGAAGTTGTCGGCGAAGCTCCGCGGGAGCAGGCGCGGGTGCGGCGCGCATCGCACCTGGATGAGAACGGCCGGTTCGGCTATGTCCTGACCCTCACCTCAGGCGGGGGCGTCGCGCCACGTGACGTCGAAGTCCTGATGCCGGGACTGCCCGTCGATGTGCTCCGGCAGGGTGTGCTTCGGATGTACGTCGGCGGCAGTTCGTGGATGTGGGTATACGGGGTGAACGCCGGTCGTCGTATAGCCAACGAAGTGCTGGCCGAACGATCTCTTCGCTACGGCTATGACGCCGGACTCCCAGAAGAGCGGCATCTGGTCCGAGCTGCATGGGGCGCCCGCGCCATCATCACCGAAACCGGCGGCATCGACCTGCTCCCTGATCGGCAAACGGCGTTCGGGCCGACGCGCGACGTCGACGAACTGCTGGCGAACCTCAATCTCGACATCAACGCCCGGTGGATCGACCGCGCGACCAGCCTGCTGTCCACGGGGGAAATGTCCAGGAAGCGGGCCGGGGAGTTCATTCTCGTCGCCGACCGGGACATCACCGTCAAAGGCAACACCAAGGCCTCCGACGGCTACCTGTACGTGTGCGCCTACTCGTCACCGCACGCCGAGAGCAGCTGACGCATCGCCAACGATCATCCAGTTCGCTGTGCGGTCCTGGACGTCTGACCGTGCCGCACGCGGCGGCGAGCTGCGTTGGTCATGGCGGACCCCGGCGGTCTGCAAGTGCTGGTGATCTGCGCGAAGCCGATCAGACCACGCCCCTGGGCCACGGCCTGAAGTTCGACACGCAGATCACCAGCTCCCTGGCCAAAAGCATCTGGCGTCTCTCCACGCAACCCAGCCCAACCTCGAGATCGCGAGGTTGGACTGGCCGAACTGTCCGTCTATTCGGGAAATGGCACCATCATGACCACTCAATCTTCGAGAGAGCCCGGCGCAGTGCTCTACGACGGCAGCCTTGCCACGGTCGCGGCGACCAGCGATCGCACGTGGCGGGTCAGCGTGGCGGACGTGTTCGTCGCGACCTTGGTACTTGGCATACTGCCGGGCTGGTGGCGGGCCATCAGCCCAGACGGCACGCGGGTGGAAATCGGCGACAGCCCGCAGGCCGCGCTCGACGAGCTTGCCGCCGCGACCAGGCGGGTGCAGCGCGCCGAGGCGGCTCGCGCGCGCATGACCCCGGGCCAACGAGCGGCTCAGGAGCTGCGTCGACTCCTGCACATCGGGACCCGCACGCGGCGGTTTCGCAGCACCTCGCAACCCGGGCCGTCCGACCGGCACGAGGACATCCTCGAAGCGATCGAGAACGACGTCGTCTACGTCGCCAAATCGCCGTTGCACCCGCTGTGGGGTGCCTGCTGCTCCTACCGCGCGCACATCGAAGCTGGACGGCTGGCCGGGCTGATCACCTGGTATATGGGCCAGCTCAGCCCGTGGAATCTGTGCTCCTTGCTCGCCGAAATGAGCGATGCGGGCGTGACCAACATCGGCGAAGGCGAGCGGTGGTTCACCAACACCCTTCGCCCAGCCCTGGAAGTCGATCCCTCGCGATCGCGTGTAACCCGAAGAAAGAAGCCCTAGATCGACACACCCACCACCTCTGCGACCCTTGTAGCCCTCCCGACAACGGGAGTTCCGAGCGGGAGCGAGATGCCGTTGGTGCTGCGCACCGGGCGGAGCAACCGCACGCCAGCACTCCGCCTGGGCGCGACACCACTCCGGTCTTCCTGGGGCACACCAGATCCAGCCGATCCCGTATGGCCCGGGATCACACGTAAGGACAGCAGATGACCGAGCAACCCGAACGCGATCTCATCGCGGAAATCGACAACTTCATCACCACCATGACAACCGACGGCAGTTGGAGTGCTAGCTCCGATACCTCCGGCCCCCGGTGGCCACAGGCCGACGACGGGCACATCGTCGCCGTCATGCTGCACGAGACAGGCGGACGGTGGCGCCAGCTCAGCTCCGCGGAACCCGTGTCGGACATCGCAGCACTGATCGGCGATCCTCTCGTCGCCCGGCGGTGGCTCCTTCACGGCGTCCAGGTCTGGGTCGGACACAACAGCCGCGCCACCGCACCGCATAGCGACGATTCGACCTACTTCATGCACCGGCTGCTCAGCGATGTCCGCGACGGCAACTACGCCGCCGACGAACACGATCGCGACCACGTCCGCACACAGCTGAGCTCCCCCGAACAGGCTCCGGACATCCACGGCCAGTGCGTGATCACCGGCGTAGCAGAGGACGGTGGCCCCGCACCGCTGAACGAGAACTTCCGCGACTGGATGGACAGGTTCCTTCACGAGATGAGGAGGCGCGGGCTCGCCTGAACCACGCGCGGGTGTCCGGCTGGGACATGACCCGCCGGACACCCCTGTCCTCCCGACTTGTCCCCAACCTCACCCACCGCTATGCCTGACACCGACCATGCCGACCGCCAGTGCGAGAAGTTTCGCGGCAGGCGAGCAACCACAGGCCTCGCCGTCGTGTTCGCAGCTATCGCTGCGGCCGCGATGGCGCCTGGCGTCCTCGCCGCCTTCAGCCACGTCGACGCCCCACAGCGCCGGGACAACCAGATTGTGGCCGAGCGCATCATCGAACTCCTCGCCGGACCTACCGGGTTCCCAGCCACCTCATGAGCGCCCGCGCGATATCGCCGCCCGCCTGAGGCTCCCCCATGCGGCTTCTTTCCGTTACACAGCAAGCAATGCGAGTTGAGATGAGCGATTTCAAGGATTACTTGCCGCGTGTCAAATGGGATGTCCAACTCACCACCTTCGACCCGGTCGACGGCTCGTTGGGTTCGACGCTCTGCGGGGTCGAGCATTACGCCATCCACGACCGCCCGGGATGTCCCCGGCATCGTCAATCCACGTGGGACTCCGCGCGATGCGATCACCGGTAGCCCGTCGATGCACCGGCCACCGACGCAGGACGCACCACCGCCCAGCAGCCCATGACCCATCCGTGCGTGGGGCGGCACAGCACGTCGACCGTGTGCCTCTGCGTGCTTCATCTGCCGGCCACGGCACCAACCCGCCGGAACCGAGTGAACGGATCCCCATGTCTCCACGAACAAGCCCCGCGGCGCGTGACCGTGCCCGGCGGCACCATCAGGCGCGGCTGCTCGCTGACCGTGCCTGGCTCGCGCTCGCCGCGCTCGCCGAGTCCGACCCGGCCAACGTCGTCGCTGACGAGTTGCTGGCCGCGGCGCCCAGTGTGCAGAAGCTGAGCCTGCACAACCAGGTCACCCTGCTCGTTCAGGCCGGAGAGCAGCAAATCTTGCTACGCGACGTGGACACCGAGGCCGGGTGGGCACGCCGCGGGCGCGTCACCACCCCGCAGGGCCTGCGGGTCGTGCGCCCCCACGACAAGCCGGGACGGCGCGGCCCCAGCGAATTCCGCGTCTCCTACCGCTGGGACTTCGCCCAGACCAAGCCCGCCGACGGCGGTATCCCACCCCAGACCACCCCCGCACCCGCCGGCGACCCGGCCGATCTCGCCGGGAACCTGATCGACCAACTCGGCAACCACGCCTACCGGGTCACCCCCGCCACCACCACCGTCATCGACCACCACACGTGCCAGATCTCCGTCGCGGAAACGATCTGGCACGACGACCCGGCGACAGTGGTGCGGGTGCTCATCCCCGCCCTCGCGCACGTCCTGGTCTCCGGGTCCGAGCCCGTGCTGGGCGCAGTGGGTGATCACCGTGCTGGTTGAGTGCGTCATCGCCTACGACGGTGACGGAGGTCCGCGTGAGGTGCTGTTCGTCGACGGTGTCGAGGTGGCGCAGGTGGTTCGCTACGAAATCGACCCGGACGACCCGATGCTGCGCTACACCGGAACCGACCCGTGGCTGGATCGGCAAAATGCCATCGCGGCGACCGCGTCACCCGCCGCCGCCGACCTGATCCGCACCTGGGCGGCGCAGACCGCCGAATCCCTCGCCGTCGACGACGACTAGCCCGACGACACCGAAGTCCTGCCGCCACGTCGTCCACCGGGGCGCGACACATGCCCGCGAGCGCCGCTCAGATCGAGATAGCCACGTGGCCCGGGCGGATGGACGAGGCACGACGTGTCCCGCGTCCCCGGCCAGACTGCGCTCCCCGGAACAATCTTTCCTGGGGCTCGACAACGTTACGAGACGCACGCCTGCGCCCCGACCGTTTCGCCGCGCCTCACCCGCGACCGACTACCGATGAGAGCGCGTCGCCGGTCGGACGCAACGGCGTCTGACCGGCCCACTCTACGTTCGCGACGAGACAGCTCCGTCCGACCTGCCGACGGGTATCGAGGTCGGCGGGAAGTGCGACGCCTGCCCGTCCGGCCGCGGCGCGCGCACGGTGCGCCCGCTCCGGGCCGGAGTCAAGCCGGGAAAACGCCGGCTTGCCCCCTTTCCCCGGTGCGGGCGCGAACCGAGCTCGCCCCGGCCGAACGGGGCAGGCGCACTCCGGTGGATTCATAGGAGCTGTTCCAAGTGACAGTTCCTATGAACCCGCCTGTGCGCCTTACCTCGATTTCGAGAGTGGAAGGCATCAGCTGTGTCCGTATTCGTTGTGTCGCCTGGCCACATCGATGTTTTGATACACGCCCTGTCCCAGTACGGGATCGTCGCCCCCGACCTCGATGTCGAGAGCCTCCGCGCCTTGGGCGAGAATCTGTGGCACGAGAACTTCGTCTCGTTCAACGCCTGCGGCGGCGGGAACGTCGAAACCCCGCATTACGCGCTGCGCACCACCGAGGCCACGCTTGATCCGCTCGCGGTGCTGTCCGCAGTGGACTGCTACACCCAGCAGTCCTGTGAGCATCCCGAATGGTTTGCCAGCGACGCTTGTGCGCTCATGCAAACGCTGCACGCAGCTGTCCGCGAACAACACCCCGAACTCGACGAAAAGGTAACGGTCTCCTACGGCATGACCAGGCGGTACCGCACTCTCCCCGCCTGGGATCGCATTCCCTGGGGTTTCGAGGAGCTGGAAGAAGCGCTTGCCGTACCTGCCTGATCGCCACCTCGATCGTTCGTTCCGCGAGACGCCGTCCACTACGCCTCGTGAGGTATGGCGAGCACCACGGGCCCGGCCGCGTGATCACCACCGCGGCCGGGAATCGCTCACTCCGTTCCCACCGTCCTTCGCAACCCACGAAGGGATCATCATGGCCGTCCTGCATCCCGACCTGTCCCTCGACACCACCGAACAACCCGATCAGCTGCCGCACGACCCCACCATGATCCGCCGCAGCTTCATCACCACCAATGTGCGGCGGCTACGCGACCTGCTCGGCCCGCCGCATCCGAACTTCCCCCTGAACCCCACGACCGAAGTCTGGGTACTGCGTACCCCCGCCGGACCCGCGTATCTCTGGGCCGCCACCCGGCCCGGCGACGCCGACTCCGATGAAAGTCTCGACCTTGAGCGGCAGTGGCTGATCCTCGCCCCCGCCGACGACGTCCTGCCCTGGATCTACAAGGCGGTCCACGGATTCACGGACGACTTCCCGAGTAGCGGGGCACTTCCCTACTTCACCGAAGCCACCGCGTACGGCTTCGGCACCGCATACCTCGGCTATCTCTACCAGCGTATGGAAGCCGAGAAGACTCGGCGACCCGACCTCGACCGCACCGCACAGAACTTCCGCACGCAGTTCCGGCGACCCAAGCAGCTCAACACGATGCTGATCACGCTCGCCGACGTCCTCAACCACTACGCGTGGTCCCGTGCCGACGAGACCGAACGTGCCGAATGGTCCCGCATGCAGCGCCCGACTCCCGGCGAAGGACTGCAGAACTGGAAGTCCCGCAATCGCTGGCTGTACAGGCCAATCAAGACCGCACTCCACCCGCAGGGAGGCGATCCCGACCTGCCCGCGATGCTGCGTGCCCTCGCCGATGCCGCCCGCGAGAAGCGCGACGCTCTACGCGAAGCAGTGCCCGACATGGACGTCGAGTTGCACGACGAGCACGAACGGACGTTGCGTGCCTTGGCCGACCTTCCCATTCCCGGGCTCGACATCCTCCAGTTCGACCGGAGCTGAACCCCCAGCCGACGCTGCTGGATATGTCGCAGGTCCACCCTCCCGGCGCCCGCGCCCTCCTCCCTGGCGACCTCGCACCCGAGACACTCCGCTCTCTGGAACACCGGCTGTGACACGAGCACCAACTCGAACGAGCACACCGCCTCGCCGCCCGGCGAGACATTCCCGCGCGCCTCAGGACTTTGAGCGACGCCACTCCCGCGCCGGGCCGTCACCCAACGCGGTCCGCCGCCGCGCGGTCCCGCACGGTGCACCATCGAAAGGACCACCATGGCCACCCTGGACCCCGACCTGACCCTGCACCCCACCTCTCACACCGACACCCAGCTCCCGGCCGGGACAACCGGGCACGGGTACATCACGGCCAGCACCCGGCATCTGCGCGACCGGCTCGGCCCGTCCAGCGACGAAATCAGTCGAGACCGTCATACCGAGGCGTGGGTCCTGCACACACCGGGCGGGCTCGCGCGTCTGTGGTCCGGCACCTCGTCGTCCGCTCCCGGCGACCAGCGGTGGCTGATCATCTCCGCTACCGTCGAGGTCCTCCCTTGGGTATCCAAGGCGGTCCACGGCTCGACGGTGGACTTCCCCCGCGGCGCCCTCCCACACTTCACCGAATCCACTCTGCACGGCTTCAGCAACGCCTACCTCGGCTACCTCTACCGGCGCATGAAAGCCGAATCCGCGCGCCCGCACATGTTCGACCGGTCCTCGCCGCACTTCCTGGCACAACAGCATCGGCCCCAGCAGATCAACAACGCGCTGCTCAAACTCGCCAAGGTCCTCCACCACTACGAATGGACGTACGCCAGCGACACCGAACGAGCGGAATGGGCAGGTATGCCACGGCCAGCGCCCGGCACAGGACTGCCGTACTGGAAAGCCCGCAACCGCTGGCTGTATACGCCGATCAAGACCCACCGCCATCCCGACGGCGGCGACCCAGACCTTCCCGCGATGCTGCGCGCTCTGGCCGACACTGCGCGAGCGAACCGCGACTCGCTGATCCAAGCCGTGCCCGAACTGGACCTCGCCCTGTACGACGAGCACGAGCACACTCTGCGGGCTCTGGCCGACATCCGCATCCCGGGCCCCGACGCACTCCGATTCGCCCCGGTCTGAGCAACAACAACCCGCTACCGCGGGCCGGCCCTCCCTGACGGGCCGAACCCCGGTGTTCGGAAAACAGGGTGATCGTCCCGGAACGGGTGACCGGTCAGTGTATCGCCCCTTCAGTCGCTTTCCCTACCCTGGAAGGCTTTCGCAAGTCTGCTCAGCTCGTACGCACCGCTGACCTTCGCCAGTGGTCCAGCTCGTGCCCAATAGAAGCGCCCCGCTCGGCGTCAACCGCTTCAACGACAACGGCGCCGATGCTGGATCACTGGGGTGCAGACGACCACGACCATGAGCCCTGCCGCAGAGACGATCGCCTTCGTTTCTGCCTGCCCGCGAACGACTGGGATGCCGCAGCATGCACCGGGGCCGTGGGTGGCTGGCATGCGCATCCCGCCGACGCGGGCAGGCAGGAGCGAAACGAACAACCAGTGTCGATTCCCGCCAAAGGCGCGAAGTAGCCGCCCCGTTACAGGTCCACCGCGTCATTTCGAGGCAGCGCCTGCCCTGTGGCATTGGCACTGCCGCCCGCGCGATTCGTCGATCAGCAGCGGTAGTGCCAGAAATCGACGAAGCGCAGCCCATGCGCAATTCTGCCACGTTTGCGCGGCACGGGCGGGAGCACGGACCGAAGTGCGAGCTCGAACGCGGGACAACGTATTCACGCCCCGACGCGCAAATTCATCAACGCCGCGGTCGCCGAAGTTGTCGGCGCTCGGCGGCGACGTTACTACCCGAGGAGATGTAATGGACGAGTACGACGATCAATTCCTTGAACCGACCGGAACCGAACCGTGGCGCTGTGCGTGTTGCCAGAAGCCGGTGCCGGACGAATGCGACGGAAACTGCAAAACCGGTCTTCGCTAAAGCGCCCGTAGTTACGTCAACGGTCCCCGCGCGGGACCGCCAGGGGGTCTGGGGGTCCTGGGTCCGGCGAGATGAGTTGACGCGAGCGCGGCTGGCCACGGATCCACGTGACCGAGACGGTCCTGCGGGTCGCCGGGGCCCCCGCGATCGCGGCCGCACCTCATAGGAACACCCGAATTTGAAGCCCTGGCCACGTCGGCCAGACACGTACCGGCCGCGCCGCGCCGCGCCGTGATGGCCCGGCAGTGCTGATCGCCCGCCCGCCCGGCCTTCCACCACCGAGCCCGCAGATGGGAGCCCATCGTGGCCAAGCTGACCCACGAGCAGGAACGCCGGCACGCCCAGGCGTGCCAGCTGGTCAACCTTGCTCGTGATCTGACCGAAGAGGAACGCGCGTTCGTTCTCGACCACTGGCGGGCGTCTTCGACCGCCCGCAGCGCCTCCGACCGGGCGCATTTCACCCCTGCCGGGCTGGCGGGCGACATGGCGCTGCACGTCGACGGCGACCGGATCATCGACCTCGCCGCCGGCATCGGCCGTCTCGCCTTCCACTGTCGCAACCGCGGCGGCCGCTGGCCACACGGCGACCCCGAATTCGTGTGCATCGAACGCAACCCCGAATACGTCCGGGTCGGGCGCCGGGTGATGCCCCACGCCCGCTGGATCTGCGCGGACATCATGTCCCTCCCGGCCATGCGCGACGACCTCGGCGACTTCGACTGTTGCGTCTCCAATCCGCCCTACGGGGCGCTGCCCCGCATGGTCGCCGAGACCGGCGGCTACCGCGGCCGCCGGTTCGAGTACCACGCCATCGCCCTCGCCGCGACGGTCGCCAGGAAAGGCGTATTCCTGATCCCCCAGCAGGCCGCCCCGTTTCAGTACTCCGGCCAACGTCCTCACCTGCGCTGCGACGCTGACGCGGAGTACCGCAAGTTCGTGGCGAAGACCGGCATCGAGCTGAAGCCCAGTTGCGGCGTCAACACGTTCCTGTACCGCCACGCCTGGCACGGCGTCTCCCAGCTGACGGAGATCGTCCGGGCCGACTTCACCGAACGCGCCAGCACCGCCTCCTCCGCCGAGCGGCAGGGGCAGCTCGCCCTGCTGAGCCGCTAGCCACGCTCAGCGGCCAGACCACACACGCCAACGCCGCGCTGGCATCGCGGACAGCCGACATCCAACGAACGGAGCCTCTTTCGCCATGCCGCACTTCCCCGTTTCCGTCGTCGTCGAAGGCGGTGACGTCGACGAAGCACTGGGCAACATCAACATCGCGCTCGCCCCGTTCGACGAAAGCCTGCGGATCGCGCCGTGTACCGACGGTCGAGCCACCTGGTTGGGCAACCCGGACGGCACCTGGCGCTGGTACATGGTCGGCGGCCGCAACTCCGGCCAGCTGAGGCTGCGGGCAGACGCTCACCGGCAGGACTACGACACCGGCCACCGGTTTCTGGATGACCGAGCCGGTCACGCCCGGTGTGTGTGACCTGAGCCGGATCCGGGCCTTGGACCTCGCCGGCATGCGCGGCGCCGCGGCCGCCCAGGCGGTCCGTGACTGGGACGAGTACCAGACGGTAGTGGACGGCACCCCGAAACCTCAGCCCTTGGCGCAGTTCCTCGACCGCGCCACCGCCGCGGCGGATGTCCGACGATGGAAGAGCGCCGGCCTGGACCGGACGACCCTCAAGCGATGGATTGGTGACCCACTTCTGGGAGGGGGCGGTCGACTGCTGCAGCTGACCGCGCCAGATCCCGCGGTGCGCCCCGTGAGTTACGGCAGTGCGCGCGCGGAGCTCGAAGCCCTCGACGCGGCGTGGGACGACAACGCCTACACCGTCGATCAAGCCCACGCCGACTATGCCGCGCAGCCCCGCATCGCCGCGCTCCGCGGGCACCGGCCATATCAGGGCGCCGAAGTCTGGCCGGAGTACGTCTTCGACCACCTCAACCGCGAGGACTACGCCCAGCTTCAGCGCGCCAGAGCCATACCGGGCTTCGCCACCGTCACCCACGGCGGTCAGTGGCTCGAGGGCCGCCCGGACCACCGTGGCACTCCCGGCCAACCCAGCGAGCTGGTTCCGGCCTACCTCGAGCACGTCAACACCTACCTCGACAACCTGCCCGGCGACTTCTGGCTGGCCACCGTCGACTGCCACACCTGACCGCCAATCACCAAACAATCAGCCGCACGGCGACCGCTCACGACGAGGACTCTGATGCCCGGCCATACTCCCCCCGAAGAAGCCGACGACCGCCGCTACACCGTGTTCGTCCGATTCCCGGACGAGAAGACCGCCCGCCGAGTAACTCCAAAAGGGCGGCACCACCCGTCTGAAAATTCACGCCGCAATCCTCACCCACGCCCAAGCCGAGCGTGTCATCGAGCTGTCCCGCTCCTCCCTCGACGAGCACTACCCCGGCGCCCGGATGTGGATCGCCCCTTTCTGAGCTCAAGACCGTCACCTGAACCCTGCCGTAGCGCGGGCCGCGCACACCCCCCGCGGCCCCCGCTTCCTGTCGTGGGCCGCCTCTGCGTGCCCGAAGGGAGCTTCGATGCGTCTGCTTGTCGCCACTATGGCCACGCAAGGACATCGTTCCAGCGACTTCAACTTCGTCTTTCGCACCGAACCGGTCCTGCTCGCCCCGATCTGTGGCCGGGACGGCGACGATCCGGATGGTGCTTGCGGCTGCGCCCGGGCCTTCATCAGCATCCGCAGCGGCCGGCCGGTCACCACCGCCGCAGTCGCCGACCGGGACCTCACACCCGACCAGTACCGAACCCTGCTGCGATTCGGCTACCGAACCTCCGGGGCGTGGGGCGACCTCACCGGCCTGGACATCGACGGCCTCGCCGAGCGGACCGCCACCGAGCTCGAACACCTCATCTCAGGCCTGCGCCCGGGAACCGTCCTCGAACGCCGCGGCGACACCATCGCGACTCGAACCTGGACACCCACCGCCGGCCAGCCCCGTCAGGAGCCCGACGCGGACCACGCACTACCCGGTCACGACAACACGATGGTATGGATCTGCGCATACGGTGACGACCGCGACGAAGTCTTCCCCGCCTGGGTATCCCCGAACCCGAAGGACGCCCCGCCCGTCATCCCGATGGTCAGCCGCGCGACCGCCGAACGCGTCGTGGACTGGACCAACCGGCTGCGTAAGGCGTTCCACGGCGCCGCCGCCGCCGCGCTGTGGGACGGCGACGACATCCTCCTGTACGAACCCGGCTGGGAAGACGCCGATCCCATCCGGATCTCACCCGACCAGTACGGCCGCTATTTCATCGGAAACGGCTGGGACTGGGACGAGGTGTGGTGCGAGGTCTGCTACGCCACCGCCCGCCCCGGCGAGGACGAAGGCTCCCAGGTCCTGCATCACGAACCCGGCTGCATCCCGGCCGAGCAGTGGCCGCTGGCCGACCACCGGCCACGCCCGCAGTCCTGACCTACCGCGGCAGGGCTCATTTTCCGATCCGGCCCGGATTGCCCCGCATCTCGCCCGCTCCCCGCTGCCACATTGACATTCCAGAAAGGACACCGCCATGCCCGGGCACCCGGCGACACCGGGCGCCGACGACCGGCTGCGCCGCAGCAACACTCCGCGGTGCACGCCCACCTGTCCAGCGCAGGCACGTCGTCCGTGACCACGGTCGCAAAGCCGGTGTGTCGCTCGGCTGCGCAGACGCCTTCGCCACCGCCGACCGCGCCGACGACCTCGAGGTCGTCATAGCTCACGCCAACGACGACGACGGGCTGCTCGACGAAGCGCTCGCCGAGGCACGCGCCGCGATCCCGCCCTTGCTGGCCGCGCTGGCCGCTTGACCTTCTCCGATTCCCGCGCCTGCCCGCCCGGAATATCGGGCACCACTGGCGGGCCCCGATATCCCAAATGGAGAACACGCCATGCCCACCCACACCGAACCCGTCCTTCCCGCCCGCGAGGTAACCCTGCCCGAAGGTGCGCCGATCACCGTCACCGCCACGGTCTTGAGCGTCGACCGCCGCTCCGAAGCCGGCGTCTTCGGCCCCATGACCGGCCTGGAGGCCCACCTGCAAGTCCTGTTTCCGGGAGACACCAACCCGGACACCCTGTTCCTGTCCCGGCTGGCCGAGGAGTCCTGGTGGCTCCAGGACGCGCACTTCTCCAACGGCCTTCCGCACTTCAGCCACGGCTTCGGGTCCCGCACCGTCCGCAAGCACGGCGTCCCCACCGAACTGGACGAGCTGCTCTGCGACGCCGCCCGCGCCCGCGGCCTGGTCACCGAGATCGGCCCCGGCATCCCGCTGGCACTCGCCACGAGCAGCACCCCCGCCTAATCCCCGAAGCGGGCCGCGGCGCCCTGGATTGAACTGTCCCGGCACCGCGCGATCCGCTCCGCCCCTGTGAATGTGAGCGGAGAATCCCCGATGACACCGAACCCTGCCCCGCCGGACCGTGACCCCGGCACCCCGATCTACGACCAGGTCGCCCGCGCGTCCCCCGATTCACCGCCCGATTCGGACGGCAGGGCCGGCACCGCGGTGCCGGAGCAGCCTGCTGCGAACGACCTGATGCCACCCGTGACCGTACTGGATCTGTTTGGCCGTATGAAAGCTCTCGAGGAGAGCGACGGCGGCTGGCGGGGTAGCGAGGTCGTCGACGCGTTGAGTCGTTGGTTCAGCGAGTTCGGCGTCGACGTCGATGCCGACGAAGCCGTCGCTGCCAAGTCGCTGAAGGTGCCGGCGTGGCTGGCCCGCCTGCTGACCACACCCATGGTCGACGAAGCCTCGCTCGCCCTCTACATCCGCACCGACCACGCCGCGGCACTGGAGCGCATCCGGCCATACCTGGCCTCGCTGATCTGGGAGCTGGGAAGCGACACCACCGTCGCCGTGTACGACGAGTACCGAGACCAGATCGCCCACCTGGTCCACCCCGAGTTCGCGGCCGAGCTCTGATCCCCGACCCGGTTTTCGCACGCGGTCCGCCGGGCGCATCCCCACGCACCGGCGGACCGCCTTCTCCTGCCCGAAAGGTCCCGCTATGCCCGCCACCCTCGACAGGGTCCTTCTCCCCGCCGACATCGCCGCCGCTATCGAAATCACTCCCGACGCTCAGAAATTCAGCTTCACCGACGACTACGGCGTCACCTACAGCGGAACACCCTCGCATGTCACGCTCGCAGCACTCGCGCGCCGCGACCGCATCCGCCACATCTGCCCCGATGTGCCTCTCGTCCCGAGGCGTATCCGCGAGATCGCCATCGTTTTGATCAGGTGGTTCACCAGCCCGGACACCGAGCCGGCGCACGCGGCCGCGTTCGCCGAGCTGTCGCCGACGCGGGTCTGTGAACTGGTGATCTACCTGGGAACCTGCGCCTCTCCCAAGACACTGGACAAGGTCGGCCCCGCCACGCTGCACCACTACACCGGGCATCTGCTGAACGACCCGGTTCCCAGCGCCGACCACCCGTTCCCGCAACTGGCCGACAGCCCCTATCGGGCCCTGGCCGGAACAGAGTCCACCTTGGGGGCCGGACTGCAGGTCACTGCCACCACCCCCTCCGGCTCGAAGGAAATCGAGGTTCCGGTGAGGTATGAAGCCACCGAAACCATTGCGTGGTCGGGAAAGACTTCCGTCGCGGTGCCCGTCGATGAGCTCAACCAACTGCTGATGGACCCGGCTGACTCCCTCGAGCGATACCTGACCGGGGTCGCGGAGGATCTGGAGTTCAAAGACAGCGAGACCGTGGAAGGCCGCGACATCGTCGGCAGACTGCGTCTCCCGGAGACACCGACCTCGTCCAGCGGCCTGGTCTCACAGCACGGTTGATCCCGCGCCAGACCTCTCACACAGCCAGGGTTGCGGCCTTCCGGCGCAAACGGCGAACGCCCGACGGGCGGGAACCCCGACGCGGACGCTGGCCTGCCCGGTACCGAGAGCGCGTCCCGTCGACACCGTCGTCCGGTGACGCCCCTACGCCGATGCCCACGAACGGCAGCACCAGCACGAAAGACAGTGACCGGTGCTCCCCGTTCTCCGTCGGGCGCTCGCACGGTGCGCCCGCCCCGGAGACGGGGTCAAGCCGGAAAAACGCCGGCTTGACCCCGTCTCCGGATGCGGACGCCACCCGAGCGCGCCCCACCGGAACGGGCCGACACACCCGTCCATCCACACAGGATCCAAAGGTTCGTGGATCACAGAGATCAAGTGGAGGAAACAGAAATCATGTCGCTCACACAGGCCTACAGCGCCGACATCGACAGCCTGCTCAGCCCGGCCGACCCCGGCCGTCTCAGCGCCTGGGCACAGCTGGGAACCTCCGTCGCCACCGCCGGCAGCGGCTACGACGCCCTCGCCACCGCGGGCCTGGCCGGATGGAACATCCGCAAACTCACCCAGAGCGGCACCTCCATCAACGCCAACGGCGTGACCACCATCAAGAATCCCGACAAGGTCATGCTCATCTACACCGATCCGGAGACCGGTGAAGACCGCTACCTGTCCACGGTCGGCACGAACTACGGGGTGCACCAGAACGAGGCCGGGGCCCACGTCATCGACGCACTCGTCAGCGCGTCCCGCGCCCGCGGCATCGGCTACGCCGGTTCCATCGACGATGGCCGCAAGACCTTCGTCACCATCGAACTGCCCGGCATCGTGCTCGTCGACGGCGCCGACGCCATCCAGCTGCACCTGGTGGCGTTCAACTCGCACGACGGTGAGACCGCGTTCCGGGTGATGATCGTCCCCTTCCGCCCGTTCTGCGCCAACCAACTCAACGTCGCCCTCCGCAACCAGGTCAGCTCCGTGACCATCAGGCACACCAGCAAGTCCGCGATCGACCCCGAGAAGATCGCCAAGGAGCTCGGGCCTCTGTATGCCTACGGCGACGCGTTCGCGGCCGACGCCCGTCGAATGCTCCGCACCGAGATGACCCGCCGAGAGTTCGACGACCTGATCCGCGAAGTGTGGCCGGTCGAGGACGGCGCGGGACCTCGCACGCTGAACAACGCCCGCCGCCGCGACGAGCACCTGATCCGCCTGTGGAGCTCCGCCGAGACCCAGGCCCCGATTCGGGGGACCCGCTGGGCGGCGTTCCAGGCCGTGACCGAGTACCTCGACCACGTGAGCCCCGCCGGGAGCCTCGACATCCGCGCCAAACGCGTCCTGGACACCAAGACCTTCGCCGAGCGCAAGCAGAACGCCTACGACCTGCTGCTCTCCTGACGCAGCCGCGTGTTCGCGGCCGACCTGAGACCGCGCCGGCCGGGGTGACCCAGCCACACTCCGGCCGGCGCCCCCCGTAGCCACGAGTCATCCACCTGCCACGGGAGCCGACATGCACTACGAGTTCACCAACGACGACTGCAAACGCGCCGGGACCTGCTGCTGCGGCTTCTGCAAGAGGCGCTATGTGGTCGACCGGGGCCGAGGTCCGCGACTGCGGCTTCGGAGACTGCTGCACGCGGGCCGTCACCCAGTGCCCGCGATTCGGCTACCCGGTCTGCACACGCCATGCGCACGTCAACAGCTACCACGCCGCCGACGCCGAGTGCACAACCCTGCGCGCGGCGCCCTGACCCGCGAGGGAATGCACCGGAAGGACCGCACATGTACGGCATCAACGGAATCCGGTTCACCGACGCCAAGGAGATCCTGGCCGCGCTCGCCGACACCAGGACCGACGCGGACGACCTGGCGGACCGCGCTCGTGCGCTCGGCTGGCGACAGGTCGTCGTGATCCCGGCCGTCGCCAACACGTGCCACAGCCCGCTCGGCGCCTCGCCCGACACCCCGGTGTGCGCGCTGAGGCGAGGCCACACCGATGAATGGCACCAGGTCAGCAGTGGTGCCGTGAAGTGGCGCGACGACAAGCCCAGCTGGCTGCGTCACTCGCTCGAGGAACAACGCAAGCGCGACACCCCGACGCACGCGGAGCCCGCGTCCACTGTGGACATAGCGGCCGCTGATGCTCGGTCATCACTGAACTGAAGACTGGAGGAGCCACTGATGTGCTGGCATTGCAACAACCCCGGAAAGTCCCGTGAGGACTACCTCACCGAAGCGGTCCGGCCGATGATCCGGAAGTTCGGCTGGATGATCCAGACCGTCGAGCGAGGTCTCGGTATACCCGAGCTCGCGTACACGGTCGGGCTCACCGACGTCGGGCTGCCGGAGCTCGTCGTCACTGGCCTGGTGGAGCGAAAAGCCGGTTCGATCCTGAATTTCTACGCCCAGCACGCGGTCCGGTCGAAGGTGCCGGAACCGGGCGAGGTACTACCCGCCACCGCCGGGATGCCCGCGCTCGAGGTCGTTCCGCTCGACGCGCCGACGGCGCTCCTGTTCACCGCCGTTGAGCTGTACGGCGGGGACATCCGCGCTCTGCAGCTGGTCTACGAAGACGAGCACGGCAAGTTTCCGTGGGATACGCAGTTCCGCAGCGGAACCGTCAGGCAGCCTGTGCTGGGGACGCGGCGACGTGGCTGACTCAATCCTCGTCCAGCTGCTGCGTGCCGCCACCGACCGCGAGGCCGAGATGATCAACGATCTGGCCGTCCGAGCGGGCCTCCTTCGCCGATGCCGGTGCGGCCACACCAACGTCCCCGACGCGGGCCGCTGCGGGAGCTGCTACACCCGGGTCCTTCCGGATTGCCTGCCACGCACCGCGCCTGCCATCGGCCTGGCCGCGATCCGGCGCTACCTGACACAGCTGGATGACGACGACAGCTTCGTCGCGGGGTGCCGCGAAGGCCGCTGCGGCGAGCCCGCCCTCGCCGCTGTCGAGACCGTCCTCGCGGGCGCCGTGAGCCGCGGCTACGGCACCCGGTGGCCGGTCATCGCCGACGAGATCGTCGCCCTCGTCGACGAGGGCGCCCTCGCCGACGGCCATTCCGAACTCCCGCCCACCGCCACGGCCTGACGCCGGATCACAGCCCCGCGGGCCTTTCCGGATCGGGCGCCTGATCGCGGCGGATCACCAGCCACCAGCGCCGAAGGGCGCGTTCCTTCGCATGCCCTCGTGCCGCCGCGCGTGTCCGCGCGGCGGCACGACCCGAGCCTTTGAGGAGTCCGGATGTCCGCCCACACCGCCGCGCATACCGAACCCGTACCGGTCGGCACCACCGTCCACATCCTGCACCGACTCGGCCGCGACGGTGAACTCACCGCCTACCACGACCTTCCCGCCGCGCTGGCGGCGCTCGCGGCCAGCGTCCGACCCAAGTGGCACGAGCTCGCCTACCGCGACGACGTCCCCGCCAGCCCGGACGGCCTCAGCGATGCCGAGGTCGTGTTCACCTTCTACCGAGTGGAGGGCGACAAGGACAGTCCTTCCGCGCCCCTGTTCGGCGTCACGCTCGAGGATGGATTCGCCATCGTCGAACGAGCCGTGGCCGGACCGGAACCCGCGCAGGTGCCGCTACGGCTGGCCACGGTCAGTGTTCTCGACTCAGACCCCGACGAGACCGGCGGTCCCGCGGTCACCTACCGCTTGAACGCGGGCGGACTCACGCTCGCCGTCTCGCCTGGCCCCGACGGATTCCCGAGGGTCCTGATCACCCCGGACGCGCATATGGCCGGGCTGCCGTTCTCGGTTCACGCCGCCGCTCCAGCCCGTTCCGATCGATCTCGACACCGCGTGGGAACCGCCTGACCTTCCCGCCCCCGGCAGCCTGGCACCGCGGAGCCGCCGGCCCTTTCGACCTGCCCGGAAATAGCCCTTCTGGTGCGGGCTGCCCGGCGGGAAGCCCGTAACCGACCACCACCACGAACCGGAGTACCCATGGTTGCCCTCACGGCATCGGCACCGTTCACCCCCGTTCCCGGGACGACGCTGTTCGAGTTCCACAGGTGGGACGACTTCCAGGACTACCGCATCCACTGCACCACGCAGGAGGCTGCCGAGGCGGCCGTGGCCGCATTCGTCCGCGCGAACTGGGACGACGTCCGCTACCGCAGGCGCGGGCCCGAGACCCACGATGGTCTCAGCGACACCGAAGCCATCAGCACCTACTACGACGGCACGGTCGCCGCCGAGGACCGGGAGCCCGGAACCCTCTCCTGCGGCGCGGTCGCCCACTCCGAGCACGGGTTCGAGATCCACGCAGTGCCGCTCTCCGGCCCCGAGCCGGGCGCGGTGACACTGCGACACGGCACCCTCCGCATCGAGGAACGGCCGGGCAGCGTCGACCCGGTGACCTACTGCCTCGACGTCGCCGGCCTGACCGTCGCGGTCACTCCCGGACCGGACGGCTTCCCCACCGTGGTGGTCACGCCCCAGTACCACCTCACCGGAGTACCACTCACACTCCGCGTCGAAGAATCCGCCGAGGGCGAGGTGTTCGAGCGGATCTGCATGGCGTCCTGACCCATCCGGATCCGGCAGCCGCGGTGGCCACCCGAACCGGTGGCCACCGCGGCTGTTCACGTCGGTCGACTACTCCGATCCCCTGCGGCACAAGGAGAACGTTCATGTCCGGAAAGGACCTCGTCCTGTTCGACGGCGGCATCGCCGTTCCCGCACCCTTGTCGATGCGACTCTGGCAGTGCCCGTCCGGCACATTTCACCGAGTCATCGTCGACGGCCCACCGGGCGCCGTCGAACTTCAGATCCGCACCGGCTCGCCGAGCGACCCCACCGGCACGATGTCGCTCGAGTACCACTCCCGCCAGCCCACGTTCTACACCCGCGAGGCGCTGCCGGACTGCGACCTGCTCGGTGGAGCGGCCTGTTACCCCGACGGCCTCGCCCTCGCCCCCGAAACACGGTTCCGGGTGTGGCTCCGCGCTCGTGACGGCCAGGCCGTCATCGACGAGCTGGTCCGCCTCCATCACACCAGGTGGCCCCACGAGTACGACACGACCGACGCCCCTGCGCGAAGCGAGGACTCCCCGAAGCTCACCGCCGAACACGTCGCGGCCGCCCAGTTGCGCATCACGCTCGACGACAAACTCGGCCGGGAAACACCCGACGCCGTCCGGCGAATCGCGCAACATCCCGGCACGGAGGTTCCCCCGTGGTCCTGACCCCCGACCCGTTCCGGTACCGCCTGCACCTGGTCCAGGTTGGCCTGGCCGGGAACCTCTCGGCGGCCGCGACCCGGCTCGACGGTGCCGCGCGAGGCCCGTCGGCCATCAGCAGCGCCGTCAGCATCGAGGAATTCCTGGGACGCCCGAACTACGAGGTCCCCGACGGCACACCGCTGATCCGGCTGGACCGCCTCGACGCAGACTCCTACTTCGCCCGGCACGCCAGCGGCCCGGACTGGAACGCCCACATCCGACCTGGACACGTCCACCCGGTCCTCGGCACGCCCCGCCGCTACCGGGGCGAACCGTGGACCGCGATGCCGGGCTGGTGGATCGCTCCCGACGTCTACGCCTCGGTCGCCGCGACCGTCGGCGTCATCGTGGAGAACGCAGCCGACCGCCGCAAGGCAGCCTGATCCGCCACCGCGTTCCCTCCCTCACTCCCCCACCCGACAAGCGACCGCGGCGAACCCGCGAATCGCCCCCGCCGCGCCGCCCCCTTCACAACACAGTGCAGAAGGTGAAATCCGTGATCCCCCAACAACCCTCCGACGGCGAAGTCTCCCCGCGCGCTCAGGACCGCGCGCCGTTCGGCATCGTGCCCGACCACAACCAGCCCGCGCAGATCAGCGCTCCGGATCGGGCCAGGTCGTTGCCGCCCGTCCCGCCCCCCGCCGTCGGACCGGCGGTGCGCTTGGCGTCCAGCCCGCAGGTCGAGGTAGCGAAAGTCAGCCAGCTCAACAGTTTGCTGACCTGGTACGTCGGCGACGGCAACCTGCGCTACGGCAACACCGTCAGCAACGGCCAGCACGACAACCGCCGCCGGGCCGGTTTCGCCGCCATCGCGGTCGTCGCCCACGCCGTCAGCACAGGCTCGCTGAGCCGGCACCACGACGAGGACCCGGGAACTGTCATCAGCGACGTCCTCGGCAATCTGCGGCACCTGGCCGATTCCCTCGACCTGGACTACGACGACCTCGACCGCCGGGGCCTTTCGAGCTACGCACACGAGATCTACGGGCTCTAGGACGCCAGCCCGCCGAGCGGAAGCAGGTGCTGCTCCGCCGGCGGTGGACCGCGACGACCATGCACGACCAGTCACGTGGGGGCAAGCCCAAGAACGGGGCTTGCCCCCACGCGCCCGGCCGCGCCGAACGGGCCGCGCTCCACCGCCGGCGGAGCAGCACCCACGACGCGAGGAGAACAGTCCTATGTGGAATGAAATCGGGGGCACGGCGATCTTGCTGGCCATGATCGTGGGCGGAGTCTTCTTTCTGTATGCCGCGCCGACGCTCGTCGACGCGTTCTCCGACCGCATCCGCTACGGCACCCAGTCCCCGGCCGACGACATGGACGAGGCAGAACCCGAGGAAGCTCCGGCAGCGAAGACCCCGGTCACACCCGTTGCCGCGCCCAAGACGGCCTCGCCTGCCGCCAAGTCGGGCGGAACGAAGGCGGCGGCGTGACCACCCCGATCAATCTTGCGCTGAACCATCCCCATCCCCTGGCGCAGAACCTGAGCAACGCCCAGTCGGTGGCGAAGGCCGCGGACGGAGCCATCCGCCACGCTTTCTTACTGCAGATCGCCTACTGGGTGTCCGGGCTGTTCCCTGACGCCACCGAACTGAACGTGTCCGTGGACGACACCAGCGGGGAGCTCGCCCTCACCGCGATCAGGGACGCGACAGGCGGCTACCTGTGGACCAATGACGGAGGCGTGTGCGACTGCCCCAGCGACTACCGCACCGCCGATGATGCCTGCCTGGACCAGGTGATCGACCAGATCAACCTGGAGCTGGACAGTGTGATCGAAGGCGTAGATCCGCGCATCGCCTGGGACAAGGTCGACGACATCCTCTACCGCGTCCAGCTGCCCACGTCCGCGGACATCGACCGGCTGGAGCGCGGCGAGCCCCTCACCGCGGACGTCGTGCTTGCCGTCATCGCCCGCGACCTCGAGGCCCTGGCACGCCTGCGGGTCGTGCTCGACCAGCAACAATCTGGCCTGGATACCGGCCGCGCCGACCGGCGCGAGGGCGCTGCCGTGCTGCTCCGTGACATGTCGGCAGCCTTGGACGAGCTGGGGTGCGCGGCTGTCGACCAGCCCCGGCTGCGCCTGGAGATCGTGGTCGATCGCAACCCCGACTCGGGAACAGAGGTTGCCGCTTTCATCAACGGCACCCGGTTCACCGCGGATGTCACCGTTGTCGATCCCGGTGCCCAGCGGCAGACGCGACGCGCCTGGCGCGAGATCTGCCGAAACGCGGTCTATTCCGCGAGCCCTGCCGCCGCCGACCAGATCCGCGCCTTTTTCGACAGCTACCTGGGCAGCAAGTTCGTCAGCTGAGTCCGGTGCCGTGGTGGCCACGCCCCGCCCTATCGGACGGGAGCGGGGCGTGGCCACCACCGCACCTCGTACGCAAGCCTCGGCCAGTTCTGGGGCGTGAACAGCAGAATTCGAGCGGAAGGAGCCCGCATGGGCTACACATTGCAGGTCCAGAACGCCCCCGCCCACGAGGACACGACCCGCATCGAGCGCGGGTTCGCCCTCGGCACGGCTCGTCTGTGCGAGGAGATGGTCGCCCTGGGCATGGCCCACCCGAGCCCGGTCCCGGACTTCCCCGACAGCGACCAACTGGGCGCCGCCGACTTCGACGGCGAACTGCCGGTCACCGACCGCGCCCGCGACTACCTGCGGGCCCTGGCCGCGCTCCAGGTCGACCATGGAACCCACGGCGCTACCCGGCGCTGGGGAATTCCCACCCACAAGGTCTCCAGCGGCGACGGCTGGCACGTCACCGCCGACGAGTGCAACGAGGCTCTGACCGCCTACGAGAACGCCCGGGTCGTCGGTGCTCCCCACCCGGACGCCTTCGCCGACGACGTTGTTCCTTTCCTGCGCACTGCCGCCCGCTTCGGCGGATTCCGCGTCCACTGACGTCTTTTCCCATCGCCCGTGCAGCCCAGGTTGCCTGATCTCCCGAGAGGAGGTTCTCGTGTCCGAGCTCGCCCCTGAGCAGCTCATCTACGACCCGGCCGAGGTGTTCACCGAGGTGTTCAGCAACCCCGTCCTGGCCCGCGACATCGCCGACGTGCTGGATTGCCGCGAGGTGAACTCCCTGGTCGGGTTTCTGGAAGACCAGGGCAGATCCGGCATCGCCAGAGTCTGGCTTGCCTGTCACCTCAGCGACTGCGACGACCCGCCGCGGCACCTGCACTGACCAGCCAGCACCAGCAAGCCGAAGGCCCGCACCGGCTCCGCTGCAGAGTTCGCGGGCCATTCGCTGGTTCCCGCCGTCGGCCGTGCGGCCCGCCAGACGTCCCGTACGGCCCCGAATCACATGAGGCCGCCGCTGTGAAAGACCAGCATCTCGAAAAGCTGGGCAACTTCCTGATCAAACTGGCGATCTCCATCTGCCTGACACTGCCGCCTCTCGCCGTAGCCGCGCTGTTCGACGACCGCATCGGCTGGGGAACCGTGACCGGCTGCGCGATCGCGGCGAGCGCGGTCTTCAGCCGCGTGCACGTCCTCATCACCAGGGACCCGCCGGCCTGATTCCAGCGCGCAGTTTCCCCGTTTACACGCCCGCCGGGTTCTGATCACCGGCTCGCAGATCTGGACCGACACCCGCATCATCCGCGACGCGCTCGCCGAGGTCTGGCATCCCGACACGATCCTGATGTCCGGCGCGTGCCCTCGTGGCGCCGACAAGTTGTGCGAGGACTGCTGGGAGCACTGGGGCGGCACGGTCCAGCGGTTCCCCGCCGAGTGGATCCAGGACGGCCAATTCCGGCGTTCCGCCGGATTCCGCCGCAACGAGGAGATGGTGCAGACCGCCATCGACCTCGGCGCCGGACGATGCCTCGCCTTCATCCTCGACGACTCTCCCGGCTCGACACACGCCTCCGATCTCGCCCGCGTTGGCGGGATCTGGACCACCATCCATCGCGCCGCGACTTCACAGAGGCGCCTGTGGGAGGAGACGGTGACAGAGGCATGAACGGCGGCAAGATCGTTGCAGCGAGCGACAAGTACCGCGCGGCGAAGGACGCGGTCGACACGGCACATGCTCGTCACGGCGAACTGTACGACGAGGCCGAGAAGACCCTCGACTTCAGCACCGCCGACGAGTTTCGAGACGAAGACCTGTTCAAGGCGATGGACACCGCCCTCGGCCACGCGGACACGTTGCTGGCGCTCCTGGTTTTCGGAGGCACGGAAACAGGCGACTGTGACGACGTCAATCCTTCCCCGACCTACGACGCCGGAGCGGAGAGGCGACTGGACGGACACGAGGGGACGCTCACCATCCACATCGGACACCTCTGTGATCAGCGCCGAACCCGAAGCATGGCCCGTCGTCTCGGCGTGCACTGCGGACACCGGCCAACTCTTGGTGCGGCCGACGTAATCGAATAAATGTTTCACCACGGCCCGGCTGGGCGCGCGGCTCATCCCTGGGTCGAATCGCTCCGGCCGGGCCCTCGTGTATGCCCGGAGGGAATCATGAGCACCACGCAGACCATCGCCGCCCCCGCCGACGAGCCCACCGCCGTGACAGTGCGGGTGTTCCACAACAACCATCGGTATCGGCACGAGTTCACGCGCGGTCTTGAGCCTGGAGACACGGTCACCGAAGTCTTCGTCTACACCGTCCGCCTCCAGCGCTATATGCAGGATCACGAGCTAGCGGACGAGGCGGTCCAGCTGTTCAGCGACGACTCCGGCCTCAGGACCCTAGACCGGCGGGCGGCGGACTATCTCGCCCGCGGAAACCGGCCGCTGCTGACTGGCGACGTTGTCGCCATCGACGGCCGGTTCCACGCTTATAACCCATTCGGCTGGCACGAACTGCCCGCACCTCCGCCGCTCGAGCAGGTGACCCGCTCGGGCACCAGGCCCCTGTACCGGCTCCCGGGTGATTGGGACGATGACCTGACAGCCCGGCTTCAGGAATCGAGTGATGAGAACGGCATGTTCCAGTCACTCAGCCGCGCCGACGTCGTCGTGAGCAAGCCCAAGTTGGTGTGGATTCCGTTCATTCTTCGATCTTCGCTCCTCACCGTGACCGTCGCAGGACACCGCTACGAGGTCCGGACTCAACAAAGCTGGCTGCTCGGTGACGGCGCCGAGGTACGCGTCGCGCAGCAGCCTCTGGTCAAGCTGAAGTCCAGAGATGCCGAGCAGGCCGTCACGGCCCTGCTGGACGTGCTCAACACCAACCCGCCTGTGCGCTGACCCGGGTGGGGCGGTGACCGATGCGCCACCGCCCCACACCCCGCGTGCCGGATCCGTCCATCCCCGTCTGGAGGTCCCGTGTTGTCCGAAACCGTCTGGCCGACCCCTCGGTACTGCTGCTGGTTCACCCCGTATGACTGGTCCCGCAGCTATCTGCTGCCTGAACAGGTCGCCACCAACATCCCGCGCCGCGGTTCCCTCGCCGGCTACGGGGCCCATGACTGGGCCCGCGGTCATCTCGTAGAGCTGCTGTGGCGCCTGGGTGGGGCCCCCGTTTCCTTGCACTACCGCGAGCTGCTCACTCGGCACCCCAGCGAGGACCCCGAGAGAGTCCCCGCTCACCTGCCCCTCGGTGGTGAAGTCACCGCGTGCCTGCGCGACCGCGAAGGCCTGCCGGTCACAGTGGTCACGCGGACTGAATCAGGTCCGTATGCGACACAGGGCGCCTACTGGGAGGTCACCGTCAACGGTGAGACCCCTGCCGACGAGGACCCCAGTCTGAATGGCCGCCACGCTTGCCCGCCGTCGCTGCCATTCCTGGCGTTCCTGGTGCAGCAGCACCTGCGCACCGTCGAACGCCGTCGGGTCGCACCCGTAATCCCGATTCGCCGGAAAACCGCCTGACCTGGGCGGATAGGCGCGCTACCTTGGAAACAAGGAGAGATGACCATGACCGCACCACCACGAACCGTGGGGCCGGTTCGCCGACACACCACCCGGGGCCGCACCTGGCGGCGCCGTCCCGCGCCGCGCCTGATGGGCGTCGCGCTCGCGGCCGCCCGCCAGGGCCTGTACGTGTTCCCGCTCTGGCCGCGCTCCAAAGTGCCGTGCCTGCACGGAAAACGCGCCTGCACCTGTACGGGTGGCTGCGCCGACGGACACCTGGGCTGGGAACAGCGCGCCACCACCGAACCGGACCTGATCCGCTACTGGTGGGGTGCCTCCCCGACCAGCAACGTCGGCATCGCCTGCGGCCCGTCCAACCTGTACGTACTCGACCTCGACCCCGCCCACGGCGAAGAACCGCCCCCGGAATGGGCCGGCGCCCGGCACGGCCGCGACGTCCTCGCCCGCCTCGCCGAACGGGCCGGACAGCCCTACCCCGGCAACACCTACACCGGCCGCAGCCCCTCGCCGAGCGACCATCTCTACTTCCGGGTCCGCGCGGACAGCACACTGCGCAACACCGCGGGAAAGGCCGGGTGGCGAATCGACAGCCGCGGCCGTGGCGGATTCATCGTCGCGCCCGGCTCGGTCCGCCGCGACGGCATCTACACCGTGGCACACCGGGCCCCCATCGCCCCGCTGCCCGAATGGCTCATCCCGCACTTCACCCCACCACCGCGACCGGAACCTGAACCGATCGACTTCGGCGACGTGCAGCCCCTGCCGGACAGGCGCCGCCAGCGCTATCTCGACACGGTCGCCGCCACCGTCGCCAACGCCGCACCGCACACCGCCCACGACACCCTCAACAGAGCCGCGTTCGGCCTCGGCCGCCTGATCGCCGGGCACGAGTTCACCGACGACGAAGCCCGCGCCACGCTGCACATCGCCGCGCAAAAGCGCCAGATACCCACCTACGAAGCCGACTCCACGATCAGCGACGGCCTGGAAGCCGGCGCGCGCTACCCACGCAGGCTGGCCGACCGCGCCGCATGAGACCCCTCTCCCACGGGACCGCCACCGCAAAGCCCTCGCGGTGGCGGTCCCGTGGTCCCTGTGTGCAGCCCGCCCAGCGGGCCTTCCGCCTCACGGAGCCCCGGATGTCCTATCTCCACGCCACTGTCCCTGCCGGCACCACCAGCGAGCTGGCATCCGTTCATCAGCCCGGCGAGCCCACCGCGGCGACCCTGTCCCGCGCGATCGTCGCGCACCTGGCACCCCAGGCATGGGTGCCGCAGCTGGGCTGGGAGACCAACGGGGTGACCGCGGCCTCGCGGATCACCCTCGCCGCGGCCGGTGCCCGCGTTCCGATCGCGCTGTCCTGGCGGGCCGGGCAGTTCACCTTGAGCATCGACGGACGCCGCGACCCTCTGCGCCACTCCGGGCTCGCCCACCACACCGGTCACCTGGCCACCCTCGTCAGCGCTACCACCACCTCCACTGTGGAGCAACTGGAGGAACAGCACGTCGCCGAGCGGCTGGCAGCCACCATCGCCTACGCCGGAATCTATGCGGCATGCGAGCGGGCCGGTGCCGACCCCGACCTGCTGCCCTACCAATGCGCGCAGTGCGGCGACGCCGACTTCACCGCCGCCGCCGGCGGGCCGACCCATCTGGAAGATCACCGGTGTCCGGTCTGCCGCGGCACCGCCCCACCGCCCGAGCAGCCAGCCCCCGTGCCGGCCCGGCGGCAACGCCGACGGCGCCGTCCGCGCCCAGTGCAGGAGGCGTTGCTGGACACCGAAGCGATACCAGCGGCGAGGAATCAGCCGCACTGCGGTCCGCTGGCCGACTAGCCACAGCACCGACTGTTGCAGCAGATCACGCGCGATCGGTTCACCGTCTGGCGCGGTGATCTGTACGAAGTCATCGCCGACGTGCGCGGCCACCGCGCCGTCCCGCCCGACCCCCGCGACGCGGAGCTGATCAGCCAACTGCGCCGCGCCGGACTGGTCTGCGTCGGGTTGTGGCTCTTCGCTGACGTCGACGGCGACAGTCGCGAGACCCATCGGCTCGATCTGACCCGCAGCGGGTGGAGGGTGCTGCGGCGGTGGCGCGCCCTGTGCTCGGTGTCGTCCCAGTAATGCGGGACGACACCGATTGGGTGTGAGATTTGGTTGGTAGTAGGGGCATGTGGGTTCGGGCCGGGGGCTGTCGATCCGCTTGAAGCAAATCATGGGCTGGCAGGGATGACGATGAACCCGGCCCAACAGCACGGCCGAATTCCCCGCCATCCCTGCCAGCCCATGAGTCGCGCTCCGCAGATCGACAGCCCCCTCGGGCCGAACCCACTCGAGACAGCTTCGAGTGACGGAGGACCGAGAGCGGTTGTCGGTGACCTGATCACCGATCTGCAATGGAGTTCTCGCCATGGCTGGAGAGACCGTTCTCACCGTAATCGGCAACCTGACCGCCGACCCCGAACTTCGCTTCACCCCGTCCGGAGTGGCGGTCGCGAACTTCACCGTCGCCTCGACCCCGCGCACGCTGGACAAGCAGTCCGGCGAGTGGAAGGACGGCGACACCCTGTTCATGCGCTGCGCGCTCTGGCGCCAGGCAGGAGAGAACGCCGCCGAGTCGCTCACCCGCGGCGCTCGGGTCATCGTGCAGGGACGGCTCAAGCAGCGGTCGTACGAGACCAAGGAAGGCGAGAAGCGCACCGTCGTCGAACTCGACGTCGACGAGATCGGCCCGTCGCTGCGCTACGCCACCGCGAAGGTCAACAAGGTCTCCCGCAGCCAGAGCACCGACGGCGGCGGCCAGGGCTTCGGCGGGGGCGCCCCCTCCGAGGACCCCTGGGGCTCGGCTCCCCCGGCCGGTGGCGGTGGTGGCTTCAGCGACGAGCCCCCGTTCTGACGGACGCGGGTCGCTGGCCGGGGAGCGTCGCTCCCCGGCCAGCGACCTGGCCGTGTTTCCCTCTTTTCCCGAAAGGACAGCCCGTCTTGGTCGCAGGACCGCATCGTGTCTTCACCCTTGCCGAGTACGCCGAGAAGATCGACGCCCAGGTCGCCCGTACGGGGAAACTCTGCGCGGACCAGCCTCTCCAGCAGGAGGTGCGGAGCGCGCTGTTGCGCGCCGAAAAGGAAATCCACCAGCACGGCTGGGACCGGCCACCAACAGTGTTCTTCCTACAGCAGAACATCCACACCGGCCGCATCCGCCACACCGAGGTCGAAAGGTTCTCGCGGCTACTGGTGGAGGCCCCCGGCCGCTATCCGGATGTGCTCGACCGACTCGCGGACATCGTCGAGTCCATGCGCCGCCAGGCCCACCTCCCGGCCGCCGAGCTGGACCCCGCCGTCCAGACACTATTCCCCGCTTTCCGCGACATGGTGGTCAAACTCCGCGCCGACCCACCGCGGACCTGTTCGACGTCATCGGCCGCCGCTGGCGTTTCCATGGTGTGGGCATGGCCTGCGAGGCATGGATGGTCCTCAACGTCGATGACGCCACCGATGAGCTCGCCCGCCATCACGAGCTCTATTCCCACCCCGGGCGCATCGAGGTCCGCCAGGTGCACTGCGCCGCCCGCGATGGCTGGCTCTGGGAGGTAGCGCGGCTGCGTCGCACCCCGACCATCGCCCTGCCGCGGCACTGCATCGCCCTCCACCGCGACAACGACTACAGGGTGGTGGGCGGCGTCCCGCACGCCCTCAGCCGCTTGTGCAACGCCATCGCCAGCAACCCGGTCCCCATCGTTCCCGCTACCAGTTCGGGCGACGAGTAGAAACCCGCCACAACGGCCAGCAACCTGAGCCGCCGTCTGTTCACAACCTTTGAGTCTCAGTGAGGGCCCGCCGCGCGAGCACGCCGGCGGGCCCTTGCTGGTCCATCACACCGGCAGTCCGCATGCGCAGCGTGCCAGATCGACCGACGGAGACCAGACAATGACGATCAACTCTGACTCCACCCCGAATCCCGACCCCGTCGCATCCGCACTCAGCAATCAGCTGGAGACCCTGCGCCGGACGAGCGCAGGGTTTCGCGACCTGGTCCGGAATCGCGCCATCCAGGGCTACGACGAACTCGACTGGTCGCTGGAGTCGCTGAACGACAAGTTGCGGGAACTCGGTCTCCAGCCGCACGAGTCCAGGACCGTCACCCAGACCGACCTCGACAACAACGTGACCATCATGGCCGACACCGATGACGAGCACATCGGGACGGCGGCAACGAACGACATCGACAGACTGAAGTCCGACATCGCCGCCCACCAAGCGGCAGACGCCGAGTTCCGCCACCAGGTCCGCCAGCTGATGAAACAACAGTGGAACGACGGGGAGTGGTGCGTTCCGGGAATCCAGCGCGTCCTCAAGGAACTCGGCCTTCCTCCGATTGCCACGAATGTTCAGGGCAATGTGCTGATCAGGGTCCGCATTGACGCGGTCACCGGCGTCGCCGATGAGGAGGAAGCGATGGCTCTCGTGACCGCGGCGCTGTCGGCCACGTGCTCGGATCCCGGGATCACCTGGTCTCTGGACCTTCTCGAGCCCCATCTCGATGTGGAACCCGCCGACGACTGATCCAGGCAGAACGCCTCCACCAACCGTCCCCCGCCTCGTGGTGCGCGCTGCGTCCCGTGTTTCGCCTACCCGGCACGCGGTCCCGGCACAGCGCGGCACCTCATCCATGCACGAAAGGGTTCTGAATGAGCGACTTCACCGCAGAGAAGATCGCCCGGGCCTACCTGATGCGGGCAGCGGAGCCGCCCGCGCCCGAACTGGCGGCTTTCGTCAGCCTGCACGGCCCCATCGAGGCCGCAGCACGAGTCAAGAACGGTAGGTGCCCGCCGGCGGTGCTGGCCGAAACCGCCGCACAGCGCCACCACGACTCCGCCGTGCGTGACCTGGAACAAGCCGCGGCCGGCGGGACCCGCCTGGTCACCCCCGAGGACACCGAGTGGCCCGCACGCCAGCTCAGTGACCTCAACGGCGCCCAGGGCAGCGGATTCCCTTCGATGGCGCCGCCGCTGGGGTTGTGGGTCCGCGGCCCGGCCCTGCTCAACGACGCGACCGCCCGGGCGGTCGCGATCATCGGCTCCCGCGCGGCGACCGAGTACGGCGAGAATCACGCGTCCGAGTTCGCCTATCACCTGGCGAGCCACGGAATCTCGATCGTGTCCGGCGCTGCGTACGGCGTCGCGGGTGCGGCTCACCGCGGCGCGCTCAGCGCAGACGGTACGACCGTCGCCGTGCTCGGCTGCGCGATCGACCAGACCTATCCGGTCTGGCACGCGAACCTGCTGCGCAGCATCGCCGCGTCCGGTGCGCTCGTGAGCGAGTACCCGCCCGGAACGCTGCCCGGCCGCCAGCGCTTCGCCGCGCGTAGCAGGATCGTCGCGGCTCTCACCGCCGGAACCGTCGTGGTGGAGGCCGGGCGGCACAGCGGTACCCGGCCGAGCATCTTCGCCGCGGAGATGCTCGGCCGACCTCTCATGGCAATGCCCGGGCCTGTGTCCTCCGCGCTGTCCTACCGCTGCCACGCGCTGATCCGCTCCCGGGACGCCGAACTCGTCACCTCCGTCGACGACATCCTCGACACCACAGGACTCGGCGAGCCATCGGTCACGACGTGACGGAGGCGAGCCGTCCCGTTGGGACTGCTCGCCTCCATTCGTCGGATGTGGACGGGCGGAATCCCCGGCGCCGCAGCGAGGAAGTTCTCCCTGGGCGAGCAGCCAGTGCCCCTGCTTCGTGAGGAAGGTCTTGATGCGCGAGCCGAACCGTCCTCATGCGCGGGCGTTCGATCTTCCGGGCTGGCCCTGTCCGCCGCGCGTCCGTGACATCCCAGCTTACCGGGAAAGCTGGGGCTGGATCGCCGTGAACGGCGTCTCCACCCTGTTGCGCAGGACGACCTGGGATGCCTCTGGGTGAACGGCAGTGTGGTCCCGAAGTTCGTCACGCCCGACGAGCGTGCGATCGATCCGGGCGCACTGGTGTTCTGGACCGAGGAAGGGATCGGTCTGTGGGTGCATCCGAAGTCCCTGCGATTCCTGCCCTCGATCAGCCGGCTGGAGATGACGCCCGACGAGTGGCAACCCGTCGCGGTCGTCGCGAAGGAGTGGCCGCTGTTCATCGCCAGCCCAGCTTAGTGGTGACCCCGGGTTGGTCCACACAGGACAGCTGAGGTGGCCACCACCTAGCTTCGCCCGTCGCTGGGGGCGGCGGAGCCAGTGAGGCGACCGTGGCCGGCCGAGGGGTCGTCGATCCCCTCCAAGCGAATCAGGTCGTGGTCAGGGCGACGATGAACCCGGCCCAAGAACGGGGCCGGAACCCCCGCCGCCCTGACCACGACCTGAGCTGCGTTCCGCAGATCGACGGCCCCTCGGGCCGAACCCGATCTCGACGATCTGCACACGAGGGTGGGCTCGAGCGCTCGTTGACCACCTGGCCAGAGCATACGGAAGGGCGGAACGTGTACCGCAACATCGACGACATCATCCCCGAGCTTCCCATCGACTTCGGCGACTACATGCGGTGTGAGAACGACGTCATCACACCCGCCCTGGTCGATGCCGGGTACGCCGTCCCCGGCGCCTGGTACACGGCCGCGGGAGACTCGTTCGGCCCGCTGGCCCGCGCGGTCGAGGCGTTAGACCCGTACGACGAGCCCGTCACCGTCGTCTACAGCTGATCCGCGTCTCTTCGGCGGTCAGAACAGCGCGGGTCGAATTGGCGGCGCAGGGCCCTGTGGGTTCGGTCCTTGGATTCCGGCGGGCGGCCCGCCGGACACCAGACATCCCCGCTGCCACCGGTCAGTCGCCGGCGAGGCGCGAAGCGGCACCACGTTTTCCTCCCATCTCGCCGTGCGAGGCAGCCAGTACATCTCGTCAACGCCCGAACGTCGCCACACGAAAGGAAGCTCATGTCCAGAACCGAACCTCGGGGCACGACCACCGTGATCGGCGACGACCTGCCCGAGCTGCTCGACGCGATCCGGAAGGCCGTGCACGCCGAGAACCTCGCCTGCTACTGGGACGGAATACACGACACCCGTCGCGACGCCGACGCCGCGCTCAAGCGGGCCCTGAAGCTGGCGAAGAAGATTGCTCGGTCCTGGAAGAAAGCCATGGACTCAGATGACCGGCGGCAAGGCGCAGACCAGACCGGATGAAGCGGCGCGAAGCACCTCGCCTCGCGAATCGGGCTTCTGGACTCCGCTGTCGTGCCCAGGCTCGGGAACCGTGGGTTGCCTAAATGCCACGGGGAAGGAGAACATGACCTTCGATCTCGACAGAGCCACACTGGACGAGAAGACCTATGTCACAGTGTTCGGCCACAAGAAGAATCTCGGGCTCTACTGGGAGATGGATTCGGGAATATTCGCGGCGTTCAAGTCGGAAATCGAGAAGCCGATCGCATATCCCGAATCCGAGCGTGACTGCATTCTTGCGATCACAGACGGCGCGTGGGACGGCGAGGGCTGGCTCTAGGCCGCATGGGCACCGTCACCATCGTGATCCGCCCCTACCATCCGTGCTCGGCAGGACGTACTTTCTGGCCGCCGTTGACCTGCTCAAGAATCGCCTTTCTCACTCACTCGAAATCCCCGCGACGTCTTCCCGGCGCCGGATTAGCATCGCCACTTTCCATTCCTCTCGGTTTCAGCCTTCCGTGTCCGTCGTGTATCGATTCAAATGAGGGAGTTCAGGAATGACGTCTACGAGCGACTCCGCCTCGACCAGTATCCGTGCGGCGACGACGGCCGAGCTCCAGCGGGAGCTGGACGGCGCGATCCGGGCCTACCAGGAGTACCGCACCCGGGTCCGCGAACGCGCCATCCAGGGCTTCCGCGACAGCGCGTGGCCCTCGCTGGATGACCTCAACGCCACGCTGCGCAAGCTCGACTTAGAGCCGTACGAGCCCAAGCAGATCAGCCGCGCCAAGCTCAGCCTCTACCTATGGCTGACCGTCGAAACCGGAGACAACGGTGCCGCAGAGGAAGCGATGCTGCGACTGGAAACGCCAGAGGGCCGCAGCGTCCTGCGGGACGCCCTCGCCTCAGCCATCCAGACGCTGAACGCGGGGCAGTCGCTCGCCATCGTTCCCGGCGACAGTGCCTACGTGGCCGCCGGTTCCGTCAGCACGACGGAGGCCTGACATGACCGACTATCGAGCGATGGCCGCCAAGTGCCGAGTCCAAGCGGCCGCCGCCCAGGGACAACGAGCGGATCAGCTTCGCGGCTGTGTTCGGACCTTCATGCAGCTAGCACTCCGGCAGGAACTGTTCGTCCATTCCCAACAAGTCGGGCGCACGCAGGTCGACGCAGCCAGCTTCCGGGAACACCTGCGCGCCAACCGCGCCTGACCTCGATCCACGGGACCGGTACGCGCAGCTCGCGCGTGCCAGTCACCCCGCCTGATGAACGCATCATCACTGTTGAAGGGTGTTCGCGATGCCGACCGACAACCAGCAGCTGCAAGCCGCCATTTCCGCGGAGCGTGACCAGCTCGCCGAATTCCAGAAGAGCGTCCGCAGCGAGATTCTCGACAAGCACTTCTCCCGCCGCTGGTGCTACTCGGGAACCCGGCAAGTACTCGAGGACCTCGATCTCCCGCCGATCGCGGTGACCTATCAGGGCAAAGCCTCTGTCGGGCTCACCATCGATGGTGTCGAGGGCGCCACGAGTCGCTCTGAAGCCGAGGCTCGGGTGATCGCGGCCCTGTCGATCGCGTGCGCCGACGCCGGGATCAGCTGGACCGTCCAATATGTCGACCCGTCCTTGAGCAGTGCGCTAGTCGATGACCGGACGCCAGATTCGCAAGCCGACCAAGCGAACCAGAGCGCCTCGGCGAACTGATCCCGTGCATCCCTGTCCCGAAGACTGGTGCGAGAGGTGAGGGGCGGGTTCGGGCCGGGGGCTGTCGATCCGCTACAAGCAAATCATGTGAGGGTGGGGATGACGATAAACCCGGCCGAAAAACGCGACCGGAACCCCCGCCATCCCCACCCTCACCTGAGACGCCCTCCGCAGATCGACAGCCCCCTCGGGCCGAACCCACTCGACGACCTGTCGAAATACGACAGGGCTCGCTGACGCCGGCTGACTCAGCCGACTTCGGGTGCGTCGATCTGCTCAGGTATCCGGCTATATCCCAAGGAGTCCAGTTGATCGTGTGCGCCGGTGCTGGCGAAGCGCCCGTCACCGTCACCACCAAGTACGTCGAGCTCGATGAGCGCGGCAACGTGCTCGCCGTCACGAACGAACTCGGTGCAAGGCAGCTGGGATACATGGAGACTCGCGAGTTCGGGAAGTGCCCCGTGTGCCCGTTCGAGTTCGAGCTCTTCGGCGGCCGAATCCGGTATCACCACAAACGCTCCTGATTGTCACCTCAGCAAGGACCACCTGGCGGAGCGGGCGCGCGCCGACCCCTCACGGCGCTGTCTCCTGCTCACCCCTTGGCCGGGCATGCCCGTCTTCCCCGCGGTCATGCCCGGTCGAGGGCCCCGATGTTCCCGGCCCCGCACCGGAGCCGGACGCCGGCGTCGTGGCCGAAGCCCGCGCGGCCGGGGCCGCCGGCCACCACAGCGGGCGTGCCCGGGGATGAGCGAGAACCCGTTGTGGCAGACGGAAGAGCTGTTCGAGAGACCCACCAGGACGGACGCAGCGAGCACGACGCCCGCGAGGAGGTGCTGAGCACATTCGCCGCCGAGGACCGCGCGCTCGCCGACACCGCGCTCGGTCACTACCACGAGCACCGCCGAGACGGGTCGACCCGCACGTCGCTGCCGCCACCGACGAGCTGACCCCCTACGAGATCGGAGACAAGTCCACTGTGGATGGCTATGACGTGAACGCCGCGCCCGCCGAGAACCCGGTGATCGACCCGGACGAGCTGATGCCCGCCGGGGAAGCGCTTCGGAACTACTTCGCCGCAGAGGAGGCGGTGGACCGCTTCGCACAGCTGCGCGCCCAGGGCTGCGACGACGAAGCAGCCGCCAGGCGGGCTGTTGAAGCCAGCCTCGACGAGACCGGGCTCGCGGTCGCGGCGGTCACGGCCTACCGCTGCCAGCTCGACGCGGGCCAGAGCCAGGACGCGGCCCGTTCCGCGGCTGTGACCGACACGGCCACCGAGTTCACCTCCCGCATCAGCGCCGAGCAGGCCGATCAGGTCCGCGCCGCGATGCGTAATGACGAAACCGCGCCAGCGGCAGACGTTCGCGACGAGATCGTCGGCGAGTCCACGGTGTTCGCGGCGTTCGCGCCGGGGGACGTGGTCCGTAGCCGGATCACGGGAGAACTCTCGACCGTCACCGGTGACGCGGCAATGTGGGATCCGGCGTTCTGGGCACCCGCCGACGAGATCGAGGCGCCGGAGATTCCCGAGCAGGCACCGGAACCGGGCGGTTGGATCGCCCGAAACCTTCCTGCCCGCGACCGCAACGTGCCGGAGATGGACTTGCGGACCGCGATCAAGGTCGTCAACGAGCACTGCCGTATCGAAGAGGACAACCCGGCCTTGATCGCTCGCGACGTCGACGCCATGGCCCGGGCACTGACCACGGAAGACATCTACGGCGGGGTCGACAACCTCGCGACTCGCGCCGCCTACCTCACCGTGCTGAAGGCGTTCGACTCGGAGATAAACCAGGCCCTCGCGCAGTCGTCGACCGCACCGTCCGACGTCGGCCAGGGCAGCGATTGGCCCGACGTCGACCAGCGCGAGACCGACCACGTCGTCGCCAACGCCGACGACGTGGTCGACCGGATCGACCAGGTCCTCGGAGAGGACGCCGACGCTCGGCCAGCCTCGGACCGGGAGGAGATGGAACGCGTGCGGGCCGTGGTCCGAAATCTGCCCGCCGGGCCGATCACGGACGAGGACCTGACGCGGGCGGGGGTCACGGCTAAGCAGTACGACCGGCTCATGACCGAGGAATGGGAGCCCGAAGCCGACCGCTTCTGAGCACCCGCACTGCCCCTGTGCCTGGTCGACTCGACGTCGGCCAGGCACACCTAGATCGCCCGCAGAACCGGCTAGCCGAAGTGTATGTCACGAGGTGAATTGGCGGCCGAGACCGTAAGCGTCCCAGCCGGTCCTGCGGGCCCTTCCTGCCTGTCCGGTACCCGGACGGCCTCACGCCACCCGGCGGAGCAGCGGCGCGTCGACCCCCACGGCGCCGCCGCCTGCTCACCCTCGGCCGGGCATACCCGCCTTCCCCAGCGGGTGCGCCCGGCCGAGACCTATCCCGGGGCGATGTCCCCGATCCACGAACCGGAAGGCCAGCCTGCTTATGTTCTCGTTCTTGCGATTCCGTCGTACGGTCGTCACTGAGGCGCCCGGTGCCGAACTGGTTCTCCGCACGCAGCCTGCTCAGCGGGAAGTGCTGGCGATCGAGATCTCCGCCGAAGAGTTGGCCACCGTCGAGCGGATTCTGACGTCAGCGTGGTGGGCCGGGTGCCCGCAGCCCGGCGAGGTGGGACCGGTTCCTGCCATGATGCGCGCCTTCCAGATGCGTGTCGGTGCCGAAGCATTCGTGGCACAAACCGCAGGGCGAAACCCGGGCGGCATCCCGTTCTTCGAACACGAAATCGACTCCGTCGCGAACGCGATCCAGATCCTCAACCGCGAGGAGATCGACTGCCGCACGATCACCGACCGCAACGACTTCCTCGCCATGCTCCACAGGCGCCTCGGCTACACCCGCGTCGCGCGATTTCTCGCGGAAGACCTGCCGGTGTTCGGTCACGAACGACGACAGGCCATCGACAACATCGTCGAGGCCAGCGCTAGGAACGGTGACCACAGGGCTTCGCACATGGCAGGCGCGGGCAGGGACACCGACCACGAGGACGACGTCCGCGAGTACATCGACGAGGACGAGGACGAGGAGGAGGAAGACGAGGAAGACGAGGACGAGGACGGGCACGAGGCCTGCTGGGGAATTCATCGCCGTGCCCACGACGGCGAACACATCGACTGCGACGGGAAGTTGATCTAGTCGCGGCGGAGCCAAGCTTTCAGGCCCAGACTCAGGTCGGCCTCAATCGACGTGCCGCCGATCGACGACATCCCTGCCGGCGCGCACTATCCGCGCAGGCTGCCCAGCCGCTGGGAGCGCCCGTCACCGTCACCACCAAGCTCGTTCAGCTCGACCAGCGCGGCAACGTGTTCGCCGTCATGAACGAACTCGGTGCGGAGGGGCTGGGATACAAGGAAACTCGCGAGTTCGGGAAGTGCCCCGGTTGCCCGTTCGATTTCGAACTCCTCGACGGCCGCATCCGGTTCCACCACAACCGCCCCTGGACTCAACCTTGGTAAGGACTTCCCGGCTGAGCAGAAGCACCACGCGCCGCCCCCTCACGGCGCTGTCTCCTGCTCACCCCTTGGCCGGGCATGCCCGTCTTCCCCGCGGTCATGCCCGGTCGAGGGCCCCGATGCTCCCGGCCCCGTAGTGGCCAGGTGTGTTCTGCGACAGGGACGCCGTTGTCCCGGCTGCCCTCGGAACGCCGCACTGTTCCTGGCTCGGGGTGGGGTGTCCAGGAAAGCACTGGACACCCCACCCCGAGCCAGGAGCCGACAAGTGCGTTCCGACGACCGCCGGAACGCACCGACTCGACGACGGGGAGCAGCTGATGGAGCGAATCGAAGAATTCCGAGGGCGATATGCGTTCCTGAGCAATTTCTACCCGCTGGCTTTGCCGATCCAGGGAGCACGCGGTGTCCTCTACCGGACCGCGGAAGCGGCTTTTCAGGGTGGGAAAACCGATGATCCGGCGCAGCGGGCCGAGATAGCCGCCGCGCTGACGCCCAAAGAAGCGAAGCGGCTCGGTCGCCTGGTTCGTCTGATCCCCGGGTGGAACGAGAAGCGGCACGACGTGATGCGCGCGGTGCTGAAGGCCAAGTTCGCCGATCCCGGTCTCGCGAAGTTGCTTGTAAATACTGGCGATGCGTACCTGAAGGAAGGGACTTCCTGGCACGACAACGACTGGGGCGACTGCGGGTGCGGGCGGCCTGCCTGCGCCGAACCCGGCAAGAACTGGCTGGGCCTGTACCTGATGGACCTCCGTGCCGAGCTCGCCCGCGGCTGAGGCCGCCGTACCGCGCGACCCGCGCGGTCGCCCTCCGCCGTCTTCACCGCGCCCGGCCGATCCGAGATTGGCCGGGCGCCTCCCGAACACCCGCAGGGCCGGCTAGCCGAATGCCAGGCACGAGGCGAGTTGGCGGCCAGGGCCGTAAGCGTCCCCGTCGGTCCTGCGGGTCCTTTCCCCTCCGTCCGCCACCAAGGCGCATCACGCCACCCCTGCCGAGCAGGCGCGCGCTGCCCCCCACAGCGCAGCTGCCTGCTCACCCCTCGGCCGGGCGTGCCCGCTTCCCCACGGGCACGCCCGGCCGAGCACTCCGCTGTTGCCCGTCGACACCCAGCCTCCTATCGAAAGGCCACGCTTCCTATGTCGTTCTTCTCTCGTTTCCGTCGCTCGATCGTCACCAAGGCGCCGGCTGATGCCGAAGCTGAGCGCCGTACCGCGCCACAGTCGCGCGACGTTGTCGCGGTCGAGATCTCGGAGTTGGAGCTCGACATGGTCAAGAACCTTCTCCGAGCGGCGTGGCTGACTAGTGGGGCGTCGCCGTTCCGCGGCGACGGTTCGGTACCGGAGATGATCCGTGAGTTCGACCAGCGAACGGGGGCCGCAGCGGCGTACGCGCACCGCCTGGGAGACCAGCCGCACGGGATCGCTCTCCTGGAAACGGAAATCGGACAGGTAGAGACTGCTGTTCGTATCCTCGATCAGCTGGGCGGCCCAGCCGCGTACCGGGAACGACTGCTCGTCAAGCTGCGCAACCGTCTCGGTTACGCCCGCGCCATCCACTACCTCGACAGCCTGCCCGTCATCTCCCGCGACACGTCGATGACACATCGGACCAGCACGCCTACCCCGATGACAGCCGAACCCGTCACGATCTCCCGCAACGCCGGGGTATCCGACACGGCCGAGCCGGACAGCGACATCAACGAGGACCACGACCGCGGCGACCACGAGGCTGCACGGGCATCCACCGCAGGTACGACCTCGACCACGTCGACTGTGACGAGCGGCTGATCTAGCGCCCGCAACCGCGCTTGACGTTGAAGGCCTCCGGGGGAGGCCTTCAGCTCTCTCAGCAGTGCTTGAAGCCCGCTCGGTGCCGGATCAGCGGACCAGACCCGGATTGCATCGAGTACGTGCGCGACTTCGGACTCCCGCGTGCACCAGTGCCTGCGCCGCGTCCTTCCCAGCCGTCCACTCCAGACAGAAGGTTCTTCGACCATGTCGCACTATCGTTCTTTTGCCCCCGGAACCGACCAGTTCGACCTCGACGTCAACTACGGCGGTCTTCGCTACGAGTCGTTCTTCGGCGGCGGGCCAGCCTGTGCCGAGCTGCCCGGCACGCCGCCCGCGGCCTCGATCGGCGCCGACAAATGCTGGTGCCCGTCATGCACAAGCGAGGGCTGGTACGCCCAATCCCCGATCTGCAAGTACTGGGAGAACTTCTGCGACCTCTGCACGGGCGGCCGCTATGCGATCGACTACGTCGAGGGCGTCCCGGTCCGGCACATGCAGTGCCAGTTGTGCGTCGACCAGTGGCGTAAAGACGTCGCCTGGTTCCACTTCGCCTTGAGCGATCCCGGCTATGCCGCGGACTTGCTGCGATGCCAGGCCCGTTACGCCAAACTTCAGGCGAGCACAGAGAGCAGGTCCAGTCGCATACACGACGACGCCGAGCGGGCCCGGCGTTGGCGCCGCTCCGCGCTGCGCGCCTGGGCGGGCACCGTTGCCGTCGCGCTGGTCGCGTTCGCCGTCGGGTTCCTGGTCCCCGCAGACCAGACGGCTGACCTGATTCTGATCGGTTTCGCGGGATCGGTGGCCGCCGGCCTGGCCGCCCATGCCGCCTACCGGCGCGGCCAGCTCGACGTCCTGGAGGAATCGCACCCCGCCGACGATTCCGAGGCGCGATGACCGCCCGAGGTAGCCAGCCGGGCGGGTACGGCCTGAGCTCCGGCGGCTCCGAACCGGGGGTGCTACGGCACCGGCATCCGGCCCAAGCCGGGATTCTCGGCAGACCAGGACTCCGTCGTGGTCTACCCTCGGATGACATGAGGCCCACCAGTTTCGTCGTCTTCTTCCGGTTGATCGGTGCGGTCGGCGTCGGCGCGGGCGTCGGCGCCGCCGTGGCCGGGCTGCTGGCCGTAGTCACCGGCAGGGTGCTGGTCCCGGGCAGCCCGTGGGCCAACGGCCTGCCGGTACTGATCGTCCTCGGCACACTGCTGGGGACCGGCGTGGCCAGGCTGACCCGGTTCTGGCTGCTGCCCAGGCGCACCGGCCGACGGTTGCTCTGGGGCGCAGTCGTCGGCGCCGTCGTTGTTCCGCTGGCCCTCACGTTCGACTACCTCGGTGAGATGGCCACCGTGGGCTCACTGTTGATGTTGGTCGGAGGGGTGGCCACGATGGTGCCGTGGCTGCGCTGGTTTCGGGCTGCACACCGTGGCCCCGAGACGCGTACCTACGCCGCGCGCCCCGGCCCCCGGCCGGTGCCGGCGAGCCGGCCACGCTGATCTCGACCTGAACGACGGGGAGGGGTGGACTCGCACGAGTCGGCCCCTCCCCGTCGTTCTAGGCATCGACGGCGGCACTGTTCGAGGTCGGCGCGGGCGCGTCGTCGTCCACTCCGCGCGTCGAGCTCGGACTACCGGCATGCGCGGCGGCGGGAACGGTCTCGGCGCGCTGGTCCTGGTCCTCGCGGCCGCCTGCCGAAGCGCCGTTGCCTGTCTGCGCCAGGGCCGCGCGGGCTTTCCGGCCCGCAGCGATCAGCCCGCGCGCCGCCTTCTCGCCCTTTCCCAGCAACTCGCCGACCTGCTCAATCGTCCGGTCGGCCTCGTGGATTGCCAGGGCCGCCATGGCCTGTACCGCTTCCTGGTCGGCCACCCGCTCGTCTCGTTCCTTCCGCAGCCGCGTGATCGCGCGTTCATGCGGCGCGGCCCGCCGCTGACACTCCCTCGCAGCAGCGTCGATCTCACCGTCGGCGTCGAAGTAGACCTCCAACGCCTTCTGGACCGCTTCATCCTTCGCACGTTGTTCCGCCTGCTGTTCAGCGTCGCGCTGCCGCGCCGCCTCCAGCTTCAGGCTGACTTTGGTTGAGCGCCGCACGCGACGGCGCTTCGTCTTCGTCGACTCGGTCATCTCCCTACCTCCCCGTGTGCCTGTCATGTCTCCCTCACGCCACCATACGTAAAGAGGCAACTGAGATGGACACAGATTCGGGGCGGCGACTGCTCATCAAAGGCAGGTCCCGGCCAGCTCGGTTGCCGAGCCAGGGAAGCGGGACGCACCAAAAAAGGCGTGTCCCGGCCCGAGGGCGAGGACACGCCTTTGAGTGTGCCGGCGCATAAGCCCCGAAGGGCTCACCGCGGAGCGGATTCGCCAAAACTGCGACGGCACGGGTGCCGGGGTGGGGCCAAAGTGAAGGCCAGACCGGCGAGGTCAGTCTAGCCGATCTGCGCGATGGCGGCATCGCCGCGCGCGAAAGAATTGATGGGCCGTCGACCGGTCTGGGGTGCGCCAGAGCCTGCCGTGGGGGGGGGGGGGGGGGGGGGGGGGGGGCCCCCCCGCCCCCCCCCCCCCCCCCCCCGGTACTGGTCACCGGCGCCGCGGGGATGGGAAAGTCGTGGTTGGCCGCACGAGTGCTGTCCGAGCCCCGGATCGGCGGTGGCATCGTGGTGCGG
>NZ_JBVHDI010000033.1:48804-62674 GCF_055563465.1 Amycolatopsis sp. NPDC000009 | reverse complement strand
ACGCCTCAACACCCGACCACGCCCTACACTCGGCCTCCTCACACCAGCACAAGCACTCGACAAAGCACTACTTGCAACAACCAGTTGAAACCGCCCCACTTTCGCAACGTTCAAGGTTGCGAAAGTGGCTTTCGCAACCTCTGCGGCGCCGCCCAGGCGGGAGCGAAAGCTGCCGGCTCGTGAGTAATCCGGGACTGCTCGCCCCCCGGAATCACTCACCGGCGTGACGTTCGCCTCCCCCGTGGTAGCGCATCCGCCCGAGGAGAGTTAACCTACTCACGAGTAGGTAAGCGAGGCAGGGAGACTCACCGTGGGTGCGCCTAGGAAACGAGACGCGATGGGCCTTGGCCTGTCCGCGCTCACCCGGCTGGCCGGGAGCAAGGTCATTGAACGGGCCGGACTTCGGAAGCCCGTGCAGAACCTGGTCAGTGCCGGGACGCGCAACGGCTTCCGGGTCGCGGGCGCGGCGGGACGGACCTTCAAATCCGCCCAGAAGCTCGGCAAGCCCGCGCGGCTCGCGCCGGCCGAGGACACGGGTCTGTTCGACCTCACCCCGAGTGAGGACCAGCAGCTCATCGTCGAGACCGTGACGGAGTTCGCGGCCGAACAGCTGCGGCCCGCCGCGGCCGACGCCGACGCGAAGCTCCAGGCCCCCGAGGGTCTGCTGAGCCGCGCCGCCGAGCTCGGCATCACGCTCGTCGGCATCCCCGAGGAGCTGGGCGGCGTCGGCACCGAGCGGTCGGTGGTCACGAACGCGCTGGTCGCCGAGGCCCTGGCGCATGGCGACCTCGGCCTGGCGGTCGCGGTGCTCGCGCCGTCCGCGGTCAGCACCGCGTTGGTGTCCTACGGCGACGAGCAGCAGCAGGCGGACTACCTGCCCGCGTTCGTCGGCGAGAACGTCCCGGCCGCGGCGCTCGCGCTGCAAGAGCGGACTGCGCTGTTCGACCCGTTCAAGCCCGCGACCAAGGCCCGCCGCACGCCGAAGGGCTACCAGCTCGACGGCGTGAAGTCGCTGGTCCCGCGGGCCGCCGACGCCGAGCTGTTCATCGTGTCGGCCGACCTCGAAGGGCGCGGACCGGCATTGTTCCTCGTCGAGTCTTCGAATTCCGGTGTCACCATCGAGTCCGAACCGGCGATGGGCCTGCGCGGCGCGGCGACCGGGAAACTGCACCTGGAGAAGGTCGCCCTGCCCGCCGGAGCACTGCTCGGCGGCGGCAAGGCCGAGGTCTTCACCGAGGTCGTCCGGCTCTCGCGGCTCGGCTGGGCCGCGCTGGCCGCCGGTACCGCGAAGGCCGTCCTCGACTACGTGGTGCCGTATGTCAACGAGCGCAAGGCGTTCGGTGAACCGGTGAGCCACCGGCAGGCCGTCGCGTTCTCCGTGGCCGACATCGCCATCGAGCTGGAAGGGCTGCGGCTGGTCACGCTCCGCGCCGCTTCCCGCGCCGAACAGGGCAAGCCGTACGCCCGCGAGGTCGCGCTGGCCCGGAAACTGGCCGCCGACAAGGGAATGCAGATCGGCAGCGCGGGAGTGCAGCTGCTCGGCGGACACGGGTTCGTCAAGGAACACCCCGTCGAGCGCTGGTACCGCGACCTCCGTGCCATCGGCGTGATGGAAGGCGCCGTCCTTCTCTAGGACTTTCGAAAGGCAATCATGATCAACCTTGAGGTTCCGAAGAAGGCCGGCACGCTGATCAACCAGGCGTACCAGGCCGCGGCCGAGGTGTTCCGGCCGATCTCACGCAAGTACGACCGCGCCGAGCACACCTATCCGGCCGAGCTCGACATGTTCGCCGCGCTGCTGGACGGGCTGAACTCCTCCGGCGAGGGCGGCGCGGGCGCGGCGGGGGTCCGCCGGTCCGAGAAGAACGAGAAACCAGGCAACCGCAACGGTTCCAACCTCAACATCGTGCTCGGCACGATCGAGATGTGCTGGGGCGACGTCGGTCTGCTGCTGTCCATGCCGCGGCAGGGGCTCGGCAACGCCGCCATCGGCTCGGTCGCCACCGACGAACAGCTCAAGAAGTTCTCCGGGCTGTGGGCCGCGATGGCGATCACCGAGCCGGACTGCGGATCGGACTCCGCCGCGATCACCGCGACCGCGCGCCTCGACGGCGACGAGTACGTGATCAACGGCGAGAAGATCTTCGTGACCGCGGGCGAGCGCGCCGACGCCGTCGTCGTCTGGGCCACCCTGGACAAGACGAAGGGCCGCGCGGCGATCAAGTCGTTCGTCGTCGAGAAGGGCACGCCCGGCTTCGAGGTGGTGCGCGTCGAGCACAAGCTCGGCATCCGCGCCTCCGACACCGCCGTGCTGCGTTTCGAGAACGTCCGCGTGCCGAAGGAGAACCTCCTCGGCACGCCGGAGATCGACACCGCCAAGGGTTTCGCCGGGGTCATGCAGACCTTCGACAACACCCGCCCGCTGGTCGCCGCCATGGCCATCGGTGTCGCCCGCGCGGCGCTGGAGGAGACCCGGAAGATCCTCACCGACGCGGGCGTGGTCATCGACTACGACAAGCCCGTCCACAGCCAGCACGCCGCGGCGGCGACGTTCCTGCAGCTGGAGGCGGACTACGAAGCGGCGTACCTGCTGACCATGGAGTCGGCGTGGATGGCCGACAACCGCAAGCCGAATTCGCTGCAGGCCTCGATGGCCAAGGCGAAGGCGGGCCGGTCGGTCGTCGAGATCACGCTGAAATGCGTCGAGCTGGCCGGAACCCTGGGCTACACCGAGGAATCGCTGCTGGAGAAGTGGAGCCGGGACGCGAAGATCCTGGACATCTTCGAAGGCACGCAACAGATCCAGCAGCTGATCGTGGCGCGCCGGATCCTCGGCAAGACGAGCGCCGAGCTCAAGTAGAGCGTGGGGTCGTGAGTGGCTAGGACGGTTCTAACCGTCCTAGCCACTCACGAGGTCTGTTCGTCGAGGAATCGGTCGAGGTAGCGCCACGTGGTCCCGCGCGCCTTCCGGCCGGTGAGGACGCCGAGGTGGCCGCCGGGCGCGGTCTCGAAGGTCACCGACGGCGAATTGTCCAGCAGCTCGGTGAGCCGTTCGACGGCCGCGCGCGGGGCGATCGTGTCGTTCTGCCCGGCGATGACCAGCGTCGGCACCTTGACCCCGGACAACGCGATGATGCGTCCGTTGAGGTCGACCGTGCCCTCGGCGAGGTCGTTGGCGCGGAAGAACCGGTGGTAGATCTGGCCGAACGTCCGCCCGGGGTAGGCGATCATGTTGTCCATGAAGTGGTCGACGGCCTCGATCTGCGCCAGATAGTCCCGGTCGTCGAGATTCTTCAGGATGGCAAGGGGTTTGGTGATCTCCTTGCTGATCCCGGTCGCCCGGAAGACGCGGCTGACCAAATAGGACGGTGCGCCGCCGAGCGCCCGGTAGAACGGGGTCAGCAGGTGGCCGCCGGTGAGGTCCACCAGCGGGCGGAACGGGGCGATCAGCGGGATCGCGGTGAAATCGAACGGCGACGCGATGGTCGCGATCGACTCGATCGGCAGATCGGGCTGGTCGGCCGTGGTCAGCAACGAGAAGATCCCGCCGAGGCACCACGCGACGACGTGCACGCCCTGACCGCCGGAATCCTCACTGACCTTGCGGATCGCGCGCGGGAGCACCTCCTCGATCCAGTGCTCGATGCCGAGGCGCCGGTCCGAGAAGGCGACGTTCCCGTAATCGACGAGGTAGGTGTTGCGGCCGCCCTCGACCAGGTGCTCGGCGAGACTGCACCCGCGGCGCAGGTCGAAGCACAGCGCGGGCGCGGCCAGCGGCGGCACCAGCAGCACCGGCGGGCCACCCTGGGGGCCCTTGCCGTTGGTCAGCCGATAGAGCGAACGATTCGGGCCCTGGTCGATCAGGACGCGCGGCACCGGGCGAAGATCGGCGACCCCACCGTGCAGCACCTTCCCGACGACGTTCGACGCGGCGGCGGCGAGCCGTGCCGGGGGTGTGGCCATGGTGTGCCTCCTGGGGAATCAACGCGGTAAGACGTAATCTTGCCGCCTGGGAGCGCACGACTCAACACCACGGCCGTCACAGGTCGTCCATTTCGGACAGTGGCTAGGCCGTACGAGTTAAGAATCGGTGCCGTTCTCCACCGCCGGGGCACTCCGCGCGGCACGCGATTCGTACTCCGCGCGAGCACTGGAATGCGTTGCGGAGGCCAGAATCTTGTCTCCTCCCAGCGCACGGAGCAGTCCCTCGCCGAGGCGGCGCGGAAGCAGCCGTGTGATCCTGCCCATGGCGTCCAGCGATGCGGGAACGAAGACGTCGAACTTGGGACGGCGCAACGCATCGACAATGGCCTGCGCCACATCTTCCGGCTGCACCGACTTGAAGAACTTCGCCTCGCCGAGCCCGCTGGCCAGTTCCGTGCGCACCACCGCGGGCATCACGCAGGACACCAGCACGCCTGTCCCGTGCAATTCCAGATGCACCGATTCCGACAGGCCCACGACGGCGTGTTTCGTCGCGCAGTAGGTGGCGGCGCCGGGGAATCCGGCCTTTCCCGCCATCGAGGCGATGTTGACGATATGGCCGGTACCACGCGGGCGCATCCGTTTCACGGCTTCCCTGGTGCCGTGGATGACCGCGTGCAGGTTGATTTCGAGCAGCCTGCGGGTCGCCGCGTCGTCCTCTTCGTCGAGCGGCGCGAGCGGCATGATGCCCGCGTTGTTGATCAGCACGTCGATCGGGCCGACGCGCCGCTCGACCTCGTCGAGGAACTCGGTGAAGCCCTTCGTGTCGGTGACGTCGAGCGGCAGCGCCTCCGCGCCCAGCTCGGCGGCGGTCTTCTCGGCGAGGACCTGGTCCAGGTCGCCGATGACCACCTTGGCGCCGAGCCGGGACAGCGCCGTCGCGGTACTGGCTCCGATACCCTGCGCCGCTCCGGTGATCACGACGACCTTGCCTGCCAGGGAACGTTCACGTTTGGCCATGCCGGTCTCCTCTGCGACTTCACTGTCCGGGGCACTGTTGGCGTTGTGTCAACTATGGTGCACCGGAAGCCGCGAGGGCGCCATCCATCCATGCCCCCGCCACCACCCTCAACGGAGGAGCTGCGCTCCCAAGCCTAAATCAGCGGCCGCTGCTCGAACACCTGCCCGATCCAGCCCTTGACGTCGAAGCGTTCCGTCGGCTTGAAGCCCTGGCTCTCGTAGTAGCGCTGCAGGTCGCCGTCTCCGCCGGCCCAGCAGTCGACCCGCACCAGCCCGATGCCGCGTTCCCGCGCCTGCGCCAGCGCGAACTCGATGAGGCGCGAGCCGACCCGGTGGCCGGTGAACCGGCGCGAGGTCAGCAGCAGACCGATGTAGATCTCCGGCTCGTCGACCGGCGAGACGTGCGGGAACCGGTCACCGAGGATGATCGCCCCGGCCACCTGACCGTCGATCTCGGCGAGATACAGCCCCGGCCCGTCGGCCATCCCGCGGACCCGCTCGACCCGTTTCGGGATCGTGGACCACGGCTCTGTCCCCCACTGCCCTTCGCTGCCACGCGAGGCCAGCCAGGCGACGACCTCGTCGAACATGTCCAGCAACGTTTGGAAGTCCCCAGAACCACCCTGGCGGATGATGAAGTCGCTCATCCTTCCGTTCTACAACATCGTGAGGACGCGCGGACCTTCTGTGGTGATCGCGACCGTGTGCTCGACGTGCGCGGCCCTGGCCCCGCGGACCGTGCGCAGCGTCCAGCCGTCGTCGTCGGTCCGGTAGGCGTCGCGGCCGTCGGCGATGAACATCGGCTCGATCGCCAGTACCAACCCCGGCTGGAGTCGCATGCCACGACCCGGCCTGCCTTCGTTCGGCAGATGCGGGTCTTCGTGCATGCGGCGGCCGATCCCGTGGCCACCGTGGTGCGCGAGGAGGCCGTAGCCCGCTTCGCGCCCGACAGCGCCGACGGCGTGGGAGATGTCCCCCATCCTGCCGCCCGCCTGCGCGGCGGCGATCCCCGCGGCCAGCGCGCGTTCGGTGGTCGCGATGAGTTCGAGGTCGGCTGGATCGGCCTCGCCGACGACGTAACTGATCGCCGCGTCGCCGTGCCAGCCGTCGACGCAGGCGCCGGCGTCGATGCTGACCAGGTCGCCGTCCCGCAGGCGATAGTCCGACGGGATGCCGTGGACCACGGCGTCGTTGACGCTCGCGCAGATCACCGCGGGGAACGGCGTCGGGGCGGCATGCGGCTGATAGTGGAGGAACGACGGTGTCGCGCCGGCCTCCCTGATGAGCCGCGCGGCGATCCCGTCCAGCTCCTTCAGGCTCACGCCGATCGCGGACGCTTCTCGCACCGCTTGCAACGTCTGCGCCACGACACGACCGGACTCCCGCATGACGTCCAGCTCGGCGGCGGATTTCAGCTCGACCATGACGATAACTATACCGGTATAGTTATCGTCATGGTCAAGGGTGTCAGGCGACGCCGAGGTGTCGCGCGATCAGCATCCGCTGCACCTCCGAAGTCCCCTCCCCGATCTCCAGGATCTTCGCGTCCCGGTAGAACCGGCTCACCGGGAACTCGTTCATGAAGCCGTACCCGCCGAAGATCTGCGTCGCGTCCCGCGAGTTGTCCATGGCGGCGTTCGACGCGACGAGCTTCGCGATCGACGCCTCCTTCTTGAACGGCTCACCACGCAGCATCTTCGACGCCGCCGCGTAGTACGCCAGCCGCGCGGTGTGCGTACGCACCTCCATGTCGGCGATCTTGAACTGGATCGCCTGGTACTCGCCGATCTTGTGCCCGAACGCCTCGCGTTCCTTGACATACCGCAGGCATTCGTCGACGCAGCCCTGCGCGAGCCCGACGCTCAGCGCGGCGATCGCGACCCGGCCTTCGTCCAAAATGGACAGGAACTGGGCGTACCCGCGGCCGCGTTCGCCGACCAGGTTCTCGGCCGGGACACGAACGTCGTCGAACGAAAGCTCGTGCGTGTCCGAGCAGTTCCAGCCGACCTTGGAGTACTTCGGCGCGACGGCGAAGCCCGGGGTGCCGGACGGGACGATGATCGCCGAGATCTCCTTGCGCCCGTTCTCCTTCACGTCGGTGACGGCGGTGACCGTGACCAGCTTCGTGATGTCGGTACCGGAGTTGGTGATGAACGACTTGCTGCCGTTGATCACCCAGGTGTCGCCGTCGAGTTTCGCGCGCGTACGGGTGGCGCCGGCGTCCGAGCCGCCGCCGGGTTCGGTGAGGCCGAAGGCGCCGAGCGCGGTGCCGGCGCACAACTCCGGGAGCCACTTCTCCTTCTGTTCCTCGGTGCCGAACCGGTAGATCGGCATGGCGCCAAGGGAAACACCGGCCTCGACGGTGATCGCGACCGAGGAATCGACGCGCGCCAATTCCTCCAGTGTCAGGCAGAGCGCGAAGTAGTCGCCGCCCATGCCGCCGTACTCCTCGGGGAAGGGCAGGCCGAACAGCCCCATCTCGGCCATCTTGGCGACGATCTCGTACGGGAATTCCTCCCGCTCGTAGAGGTCGCCGATGACCGGGGCGACCTCGGAACGCGCGAATTCCTCGACCGTCTTGCGCAGCGCCTCGTACTCGTCATCCAGCCGAAAGTCGATCATTGCTCATCCTTTTGGGGTGTCACGACGGCTACCGTCTCGTCCAGCGCGACCTGTTGGCCCGCCCGGACGGGGAGTTCGCTGACCACGCCGTCGATCGGCGCGGTGATCGTGTGCTCCATCTTCATCGCCTCGACGACGACGAGCGGCGTCCCGGCGCTCACCACGTCACCGGCGGCGACCTTGACCACGAGCACGGTCCCGGGCATCGGGCTGGTGACCGGTCCGGCGCCACCCGCGGCACCGGCGGCCGAGCGCAGCCTCTCGCGCTCGCCGATCGCGAAACCGTGGCCGTCCCGCGCGAGCCACACCGTCCGCCCGCTTCCGGCCGCGTGCCGGTAGCGGTGGAAACCGGTGGGGTGCCGGACTTCCAGCAGATCGCCGTCGCGCCGCGCGGAGACCCGGACCGGCTCGGCGCCGTCGACACTCACGAGCGCGTTCGAGGGCGTGCCCTGCACCCGCACGACGGCTTCGGAGCTTCCCGATTTCAACGCGAAGTCGATCCCGCCGGACCCGCCGAGCCGCCAGCCGTCCGGCACGTCCCACGGATCGATGACGGATCCCTGTGGCTGCAAGGAAAGCAGCCGGTCCAGCGCCGCCGCCACGAAGAACTCCGGCGGCACCTCCTCGGAGACCAAAGTGGACAGTCGCCGGTCGACGAGGCCGGTGTCGAGCTTGCCGTCGCGGACGTCGCCGTCGGCGAGCAGCCCGCGCAGGAAGGCGACGTTGGTGCCGACGCCGAGCAGCGCGGTGTCCGCGAGCGCCAGATCGAGCCGGTGCAACGCGGCCGCGCGGTCCGGGCCCCAGGCGATGACCTTGGCCAGCATCGGGTCGTAGTTCGAGCCGATGACCGCGCCCTCGCTCATCCAGGAGTCGACGCGCACGCCCTCACCGGACGGCTCGTGGACCGCGAGCACGGTCCCACCCGTCGGGATGAAGCCGCGAGCGGGGTCTTCGGCGTAGACACGGGCTTCGACGGCGTGTCCGTCCAGCCGGACGTCGTCCTGCGACACGGTGAGCACGTCACCCGCGGCGATCTTGACCTGCCACTCGACGAGATCCAGCCCGGTGACCAGCTCGGTCACCGGATGCTCGACCTGGAGCCGGGTGTTCATCTCCATGAAGAAGAACTCGTCGGGCGCCTTGGCCGAAACGATGAATTCGACCGTTCCCGCGCCCACGTAGCCCACCGAACGTGCGGCCTCGACGGCGGACGCGCCCATCTTCGCGCGCGTGGCTTCGTCGAGGAGTACCGACGGCGCCTCTTCGATGATCTTCTGGTGCCGCCGTTGCAGGCTGCATTCGCGCTCGCCGAGGTGGATCACGTTGCCGTGGGTGTCGGCGAGCACCTGGATCTCGATATGGCGCGGCGTGGTGACGAACCGCTCCATGAGCAGCGTGTCGTCACCGAAGGAGCCCTTGGCCTCACGGCGCGCGGATTCCACGGCCGCGTCCAATTCGGACAGTTCGTTGACCAGCCGCATCCCCTTGCCCCCACCGCCGGCGGACGGCTTGAGCAGCAGCGGAAACCCGACCTTCTCCGCGGCGGCCGCGAAACCGCCTTCAGGAATGTCCACATCGGACGCTCCGGGCACGACCGGGACCCCGGCCTTGGAGACCGTCGCCTTGGCGCGGATCTTGTCGCCCATGGCGTCGATGGCCTCGACCGGCGGGCCGATGAAGACCAGCCCCGCCTCGGCGCACGCGCGGGCGAATTCCGCGTTCTCCGCGAGGAAGCCGTAGCCGGGGTGGACCGCCTGCGCGCCGGTCTCGAGCGCCGCCTGGACGATCGCCGGAATGGACAGATAGCTCTTCGCCGCTTCGGCCGGGCCGATGCGGACGGCCGTGTGTGCCTCCCGGACGTGCCGGGCGTCGGCGTCCGCGTCGCTGTACACCGCGACCGAACGGATGCCGAGCCCCTGCAGCGAGCGGATCACGCGGACCGCGATCTCGCCGCGGTTGGCGACCAGAACCGTGTCGAACATGCTCACATCCTGTGTTTTCCGGCGGCGCGCGATCGCGAACGCGTAGCCAGGCCGCTCGTTGGCGAGTCGAACTCAAGTCGTGGGCCCGGGGCGGCCCGCCTCCACGTTCGCGAGTCCTCCGGACGGCATCCGCGCCGGCTTCGGCCCAGTCGAGCGATCGTCTGCATCGTCGCGCTCACATCCTGAAGACGCCGTAGTTGACATCGGACAAAGGCGCGTTGGCCGTCGCGGACAGCGCGAGGCCGAGCACCGTGCGGGTGTCCGCCGGGTCGATCACCCCGTCGTCCCACAGCCGCGCCGTCGAGTAGTACGGGCTGCCCTGCGCCTCGTACTGGTCGCGGATCGGCTCCTTGAAGGCCTCTTCGTCCTCAGCGGACCACTCGCCGCCGCGGGCCTCGATGGCGTCGCGGCGGACCGTCGACAGCACCGACGCCGCCTGCTCGCCGCCCATCACCGAGATGCGCGCGTTCGGCCACATCCACAGGAACCGCGGCGAGTACGCGCGGCCGCACATCGAATAGTTGCCCGCGCCGAACGAGCCGCCGATGACGACGGTCAGCTTCGGCACCCGCGCGCAGGCCACCGCGGTGACCATCTTCGCGCCGTGCTTGGCGATACCACCGGCCTCGTAGGCCTTGCCGACCATGAAACCGGTGATGTTCTGCAGGAACAGCAGCGGGATCGAGCGTTTGTCGCACAGTTCGATGAAGTGCGCGCCCTTCATCGCGGACTCGGCGAACAGGACGCCGTTGTTCGCGATGATGCCGACGGGATGGCCGTGGATCCGGGCGAACCCGGTGACCAGCGTCGAGCCGTATTCCTTCTTGAACTCGCCGAACCGGCTGCCGTCGACGATCCGGGCGATGACCTCGCGGACGTCGTAGGGCACGCGCGGGTCGGTCGGGACGACGCCGTACAGCTCGTTCGGGTCGGCGACCGGCGCCTCCACCGGGAGGACGTCCCAGGGACGCGGCGTCCGCGGCCCCAAAGTCGACACGATCGAGCGAACGATGCGCAACGCGTCGGCGTCGTCCTCGGCCAGATGGTCGGTGACGCCGGATTGACGCGAGTGCACGTCGCCGCCGCCGAGCTCCTCCGCCGTGACGACCTCGCCGGTCGCGGCCTTCACCAGCGGCGGGCCGCCGAGGAAGATGGTGCCCTGGTTCCGCACGATGACCGCTTCGTCGCTCATCGCCGGGACGTACGCGCCGCCCGCCGTGCAGGAGCCGAGCACCGCGGCGATCTGCGGGATACCACGCGCGGACATCGTGGCCTGGTTGTAGAAGATCCGGCCGAAGTGTTCACGATCCGGGAAGACCTCGTCCTGCCTCGGCAGGAACGCGCCGCCGGAGTCCACCAGGTAGACGCACGGCAGGTTGTTGTGCAGCGCGACCTCTTGCGCGCGCAGGTGCTTCTTGACCGTCATCGGGTAGTACGTGCCGCCCTTGACCGTCGCGTCGTTGGCGACGATCACGCATTCGCGGCCCGAGACCCGCCCGATACCGGTGATGATCCCGGCCGAGGGCGCCTCGTCGTCGTACAGTCCGGTGGCGGCCAGCGGGGACAGCTCCAGGAACGGCGAACCCGGGTCGAGGAGGGTGTCGACCCGGTCGCGTGGCAGGAGTTTGCCCCGCTCGACGTGGCGGGTGCGGGATTTCTCCGGGCCCCCGAGCCGGGCGGCGGCGAGCCGCTTGCGCAGGTCTTCGACCAGCTCGGCGTGGGAGGTGACGCTGCGGGCGTACTCGTCGCTGCCCGGATCGGCCGAAGTGCTCAGTACGGGTGTGTCCATGGCTCCTCGTCGCCAGGTTAGCCGTCGTTAACTCGCGTGCACAGGTTAACGTCCACTAACCTCGCTTGTCCACCGGGCGGGGACTGAAGGACGCCATACCCGCATGACATGCGACGAAAGGGCCCTTCACCGCATGGCATGCGGTGAAGGGCCCTTTCGGCCCTCGCCAGAAGAAATCAGCCGATCGCGGCGACCAGCGGGTTGTAGTAGCCGCCGCGCTGACCGGCGACGGTCGGGTGGTACGAGTTCACGATCGGCCAGGTGAGGCTGTGCAGGTAGTCGTCGGCCGACGAACAGATGTTGTGCCCGGTGAAGGCACCCCGCACGTCGACGAACTTCGCACCGTGCGCGGCGGCACGAGCCGAGAGCACCGACGCCAGCGTGTCGGAACCCGAGTTGATCGCAGAACGCTTCGTGTCGCTCAGCCCGACCGAGCACGAACCCGGCACCGTGTAGAAGCGCGGGTACCCCAGGACGACCAGCTTCGCACTGGGCGCCTTCGACTTGATCTTGCTGTAGACGTTGTTCAACAGCCCGGGAAGCGTGTTGTTCACGTAGTTCTTCGCGGTGTTGACCCGGTTGATGCAGGTCTGGTCGCTGCCGGTGGTGCAGGTGGTCATGACGTCGGCGAACCCGGCGTCGTTGCCGCCGACCGAGACCGTCACCAGCGTGGTGCTGGAGGTGACGTTCGCGATCTGGTTGAGGACGTCGCCGGTGCGCGCCCCCGAGCACGCGACGAACTTGAAGGTGGTCCCGGCGTGGGCGTTCGCCCACAGCTGGGGATAGGCGTTGGCACTGCGCATGCAGTCGCCCGAGTTCCCGTAGCTGCCGGCACCGACGCCGGACGAGTACGAGTCACCGAGCGCCACGTAGTTGGTCGCCGCTTGGGCGGTGCCCGCGAGACCGAAGGTGGCAAGGACAGCGACCCCCAGGGCCGCACCTAAACGAGTGAAGGAAAGAGCTTTGATCCGAGCAGGGACGGCCATGGTCACTCCTTCGTGACAAGTTGACGAGAGACAGCATTACCAGGTGGTAACCCCACGCAAAAGGGTCATTTCCCCAGGTAGCCCACTTGGCTCAGGCTGGAAGTAAGGGTGGCGTGTTAGCGCCCGCTTACTGTGACGATGAGCTCTCGGCGGAAAAGCGTGCCTCGAGCTGTGCGGCCTTAATATGGCCAGATGCCGGCGAACCCCACCCCACTCGTGAACGGCGAGAAGGCGAACAGGCGCGAACAGATCATGGCCGCCGCCGCCGAACTCTTCGCCCACCACGGTTTCCACGGCGTCGGCATCGACGACATCGGCGCGGCCGTCGGCATCTCGGGTCCGGCGCTGTACCGGCATTTCCGCAGCAAGGACGCCATCCTGGGCGAGATGCTGAACTCGATCAGCCGCTATCTCCTCGACGGCGGGACGGCGAGGGCGAGCCAGCGGGACGAGCCGGGTGAGGTCCTCGAAGCACTGGTCGACTTCCACGTCGACTTCGCGCTCGCGCATCCCGCGTTGATCACCGTCCAGGAACGCAACCTCGCCAATCTGACCGACAGTGACCGCAAACAGGTCCGCGCCCTGCAGCGCCAGTACGTCGAGGTCTGGGTGCGCGCGATCAGCGACGCCGTCCCCGGGATCGGCGAACGGCAGGCGCGGTCGGCGGCACACGCGGTCTTCGGGTTGATCAACTCGACGCCTTACAACCGCCATCTCGGTGACAGCGAACTGGCCGAAATGCTCTGCCGCCTCGCGCTGGGTGCACTGCACGCCGCCAAGTGACCACGTCCGGGTTTCGGCCTATCCCCACTTTTCCGTCCTCTGGTGTTTGATAGGCACGTGGAGCCGGACAGGAGCGAGTACGAGCGGAGGCTCGTCGAAAAGGCGCAGCGCGCGCTCGTGGCGATCAGCCTCGGGGAGGACGCCGAGGCGCTCGACGAGCTCACGCCGACCGCCGTCGAGGCCCAGGCCCGCTCCGAAGAGACCAAAGAGCTCGTGATGATGCTCTTCGGGGAGTGCAGCGCGATGGTGTCGACGCTGGGTGATGGAGGAAGCGCGCCGGTCAAGGTCCAGGTGTTCGACGAGGACGGTGAAGAGGTCTCGATCGACCAGGCGGACCCACCTGTGCGGACGGCCGTGCGCACGCTGCTGGCCGAGGTGCACGGCAACAGCGAGGCGGCGCAGGAACAGGTCGAGATCGCGCTCGCCAACGCCGCGCCGGACGAGGTCGACAGCCTGGTGCTGCAGGCGCTGCGCTGGACGATCCGGCTGTCGGCGGAATGCCTGGACCGGGACCTGCCGGTGGCGCCCTGGATCTCGGACGCCGTGGCGGACTAACCGGCTTGGCGCGGCTGATCGTTCAAGGGACTCCTTAGCGGCAAACGTGGCGCGGGTGTCCGAGTTGGTCGATTTGCGCGGTTTGACGAGGGGGTGGGGGGGGGGGGGGGGGGGTGGTTAAAGAAATTAAGCACAACCACCCCCCCCCCCACCCCCCCCCCCACGAACAAAAAAAAAAAGGGGGGGGCGGTGTTTTGGGGGGGCGGGGA
>NZ_JBVHDI010000033.1:33194-48794 GCF_055563465.1 Amycolatopsis sp. NPDC000009 | reverse complement strand
GCCCCTCCGGGCGGCGGGGGGGGGGGTGGGGGTGGGTGTTGTGGGGGGGCGGTGGGGTGGGGTGGGCGTCCCCCACCCCCAGCCCCTACCCCCCCCCCCCCCCCCCCCCCCCCCCCCCCGCGCAAAGCACCCGAATCGGACACTAAGACGGATCGTGGCGTCCTTTATGGACGATCGGCGTCATGATCGGCTCAAGCGCGGCAGGGCTCGCAGCGAAGAGCCCCTTACCCTTCGATGAGTGGCGATTCGGGAACCGGCGGGGTTCCCAATGTCGCCTTTGAGACGCTCAGTGTCTCGAATGCGACATCGGGACACCGAGCACCGGCGCCAGGGCAAGCGATCCGGCGGGAACACGTTGCGAAAGCCACTTTCGCAACACTCAACGTTGCGAAAGTGGCTTTCGCAACGTCATCTGCGCACCGCCCGCAGACAACCGGCCTACCCGAGCAGCACCTTCACCAGCCGCCCGATCTGCTCGGTCTCGATCAGGAACGAGTCGTGCCCGTACGGCGACGCGATGACGGCGAACTCCGCCCCGTCGATCCCGTCCGCGATGGCCTGCGACTGGTACAGCGGGTAGAGCCGGTCGCTGTCCACCCCGGCCGCGACGGTGCGCGCGGTGACCCGGCCGAGCGCGTTCGCGACACCGCCCCGCCCACGTCCGACGTCGTGCGTGTTCATCGATTCGGTGAGCACCACGTAGCTCCCGGCGTCGAACCGGTGCGACAGCTTCCCGGCGTGATGGTCCAAATAGGACTCGACGGCGAACCGCCCGCCGCGCAGGGGGTCTTCACCGTCTTGGTAAAGACGCCCGAAGCGTTGCGCCAGTTCGGCTTCGCTGCGGTAGGTCGCGTGCGCGATCCGGCGCGCGATGCCGAGGCCGGCGTCCGGGCCGCCGCCGGGGACGTCATGGTAGTCGCCGCCGCGCCAGGCCGGATCGGCGCGGATGGCGTGCAGTTGCGGCGCGGCCCAGGCGATCTGGTCGGCCGACGCCCGCGCCGTCGACGCGAGCACGAGCAGTGCCGAGACCCGGTCCGGTTCGCTCACCGCCCATTCCAGTGCACGCATCCCGCCAAGGGAACCGCCGATCACCGCGGCCCACCGGCCGATGCCGAGGACGTCGGCGAGAACAACCTCGGCGGCCACCTGGTCCCGGACCGTCACGGCGGGAAACCTGCTGCCCCAAGGCTTTCCGTCCGGATGCCGCGAAGACGGACCGGTCGAGCCCTGGCAGCCGCCGAGCACGTTCGGGACCACGACGAAGAACGTGCCGGTGTCGATCGCCTTGCCCGGCCCGATCAGGCCGTCCCACCAGCCGGGGCTGACGTGACCTTCCTCCGCGGGACCGGCGGCGTGACTGTCCCCGGTCAGCGCGTGCTCGACGAGGATCGCGTTGGAGGCACTGGGATCCAGCGTCCCCCAGGTCTCGTAGGCGAGCGTGAAGGGCAGCGTCCCGCCGGTTTCGAGCGCCTGGACGCCGGTGACGAAGCGGCGGCGTCCAGGCGGCTCTCCCTCTCGCCACGCACCGGTCACAGAGCGGCCTTGGCCGCCCGGAATCCGGCCTCGAGATCGGCCTTGAGGTCCTCGATCCCTTCCAGCCCGACGGCGAGCCGCACGAGGCCCGGCGTGACACCGCTCGACAGCTGCTCCTCCGGCGTGAGCTGGCTGTGCGTCGTCGAGGCCGGGTGCACGATCAGGCTGCGCACGTCACCGATGTTGACCAGCTGGCTGTGCAGTTCCGTACCGTCCACAAAGGCCCGTCCGGCTTCGGCGCCGCCACGCAGGTCGAACGACAGCACCGCGCCGGCGCCCTTCGGCAGATACTTCTTCGCGGCCTCGTGATACGGGCTCGACGGCAGCCCGGCGTAGTACACCTTCTCGACCTCGTCGCGCTGCTCCAGCCATTCGGCCAGCGCCTGCGCGTTGGACACGTGCCGCTCCAGCCGCAGCGAAAGCGTCTCGATCCCTTGAAGGATCAGGAAGCTGTTCAATGGTGCGATCGCGGCGCCGGTGTCCCGCAGAATCTGGACCCGGGCCTTGGCGGCGAACGCGCCCGGGCCGAGGGCCTCCCAGTACTTCAGGCCGTGATAGCTCGGGTCGGCCTCGTTGAACCCGGGGAACCGCGCCGGGTCCTTGCCGAAGTCGAACGTGCCGCCGTCGACCAGCACCCCGGCGACCGTGGTGCCGTGCCCGCCGAGGTACTTGGTCGCCGAATGGACCACGATGTCGGCGCCGTGCTCGATCGGGCGCACGAGGTACGGCGTCGGCACCGTGTTGTCCACGACCAGCGGGACCCCGGACTCGTGCGCGGCGTCGGCGACCGCGCGGATGTCGAGCACGTTGCTGCCCGGGTTGGCCAGCGTCTCGGCGAAGAACAGCTTGGTGCCGGGCCGGACGGCCGCCTTCCACTGCTCGATGTCGTCCTGGTCCTCGACGAACGAGACCTCGATACCGAGTTTCGGCAGCGTGTAATGGAAAAGATTGTAGGTGCCGCCGTACAGCGACGGGCTGGAGACGAAATGGTCGCCCGCGTTCGCGAGGTTGAGGATGGCCGCCGTCGTCGCCGCGCTCCCGGAGGCGAAGGCCAGCGCCGCGACGCCGCCTTCGAGCGCGGCGAGCCGCTGCTCCAGCACGTCCTGCGTGGGATTGTTGATCCGCGTGTAGATGTTGCCGGGCTCGGCGAGGCTGAAGAGGTCGGCGCCGTGCCGGCTGTCGCGGAACACGTACGAGGTGGTCTGGTAGATCGGGGTCGCCCGCGCGCCGGTGGCGGTGTCCGGCGCCGCACCCGCGTGGATCTGCTTGGTCTCGAACGACCATCCGTCCGCGCTCATCGCGATTCTCCTAGCGGCTCAAGGGGTTTCGGCTGATGGCACCGAAGCTAGCTCCGCCGGGCGGAGCCCCCAACCGCTCTCAGGAGGTGGGATCCCTTTCCTGAAGGGCGAATCTGTTGCCCTCCGAGTCGGTGAACATCGCCCACCAGCCCCACGGCTGTTTCTCCGGCCGGGCGGGGAACTCGACTCCCTTCGCCGAAAGCTCCTCGTACGTCTTTTCGATGTCGTCGGCGTAGAAGAAGAAATTGCCCGTCGGGAGTTCGTCACGCACTTCGAACCGTTTACGGTCCTCCGGCGCGGTACTCAGGACGAGCGCCGTCGCACCATCGGCGGACGTGACCTCGACCCATCGATTCCCTTTGTCGTCGTACGGCACGTCGGTGGTGATCTCGAATCCGACGACTTCGGACCAGAACCGCTTCGCCCGGTCCTGGTCGGACACCCCGACGACGATCTTGTGCACGCCCCGTATCGCCACGGCAGGCTCCTTTGTATCCATCATGGATATAACGATATCGGAGTGTATGCTTCCCGGATGGCCGACGGCAACCCGCAGCTCACCCCCGCGGCGTTCCAGACCCTGCTGGCGCTCGCGAAGGGTCGCGCGCACGGCTACGCGATCATGGGTTTCGTCGACGAGGTGAGCGGCGGCACCGCCCAGCTCGGCCCGGGCACGCTGTACCGGACGCTGGCCAGGCTCGCCGCCGACGGCCTGGTCGAAGAGGCCCCGGACGCGAGCGAGGACCAGCCGCACGACTCGCGCCGCCGCTACTACCGGCTGACCCGCGCCGGCCGGGACGTCGCCGCCCGCGAGGCGGAGTTCCTGAGCAGGCTCGTCGCGGTGGCCGGGCAGGCCGGGCTGCTGAAGCGGGCGGAATCGGCATGAGCCGGGCGCTCGGCCTGGTGCCGCATCTGTTCGTCAAGGACGTCGACGCGTCGCTTTCCTTCTACGCCAAGGCGTTCGGGGCCGTGGAGCTGTTCCGCAACGTGCTGCCGAACGGAGTCGTGCTGTTCGTGGAAGTCGCGGTCGGCGACGCGCGGCTGCTGGTGAGCCAGGAGATCCCGCAGCTGGACGCGCTCGCGCCGTCGACCCTCGGCGGCACGCCGATGCTGCTGGTACTGGAGACCGAGGACCCCGACGACCTCGTGCGGCGCGCGGTGTTCGCGGGCGCCAGGGTGGAGGCGCCGGTCGAGGAGATGTTCTTCGGCGAGCGCTACGGCCGGATCGTCGATCCCGACGGTCACCGGTGGGCGCTGACGACCAAACGGGAGCGGTTCACGCCGGAGGACATCGACGCGCGGACGCCACGCGAGGTCTGACGTGTGCGGAGGTCCCACCTGCTGGACAATCGCCCCATGGTTTCCGTGCGCAGTGTCGTCGACCGGGTGGGGCCGACGCTGCTGCACGCCCTCCAGGTCCCCGAAGAGTCCCCGGCCGTCGGCGACGTCGTCATCGCCGAACCCGGCAACACCCTCGCCGCGGGCGACCTCGTCCTCGGCGTCGCGATCACCGAAACGCCGGACGCGGCGGAACTCGTCCGGCTCAGCGCGGCCAAAGGCGCCGCCGCCGTCCTGCTGAAACCGCCGCTAGCGGCGAAACCCTCGGTGAAACGAGCGGCGAAATCGGCGGACATCGCGTTGATCGAGGTGCGCTCGGCGACGTCGTGGGCCCAGCTCGTCTGGCTGCTCAGGACGGTCCTCGACGCGCTGGCCGACGAGTCGGACGCGCTGGAGGACGGCGGCGGCCCCGGTTCCGGTGACCTGTTCCGCCTCGCGGACGCCGTCGCTTCGGTGGTCGACGCGCCCGTGACCATCGAGGACACCAACTCGCGGGTGCTCGCCTACTCCGCCCGGCAGGACCTGACCGACTCGGCGCGCGTGTCCACGATCATGGGCCGCCGCATCCCCGACGACGTGCTCGCGCGATTCCGTTCGCGAGGGGTGTTCCGCGAGCTTTCCCGCGGGCGGCAGACGATCTTCGTACCCGCACAGCGCGACGGCACCCTGCCCCGGCTCATCGTGCCGATCCGGATGGGCGGCGAACTGCTGGGGTCGATGTGGGCGGTGGTCGCGGGCCCGGTCTCCGACGAACGCGCGGCCGCGTTCGCCGACGCGGCGCCCGTGGTCGCGCTGCACCTGCTGCGCCGCCGCGCGCACACCGATTCGCAACGCCGGGTCTCGGCCGAACTCCTGCGTGCCGTGCTGGAAGGGAAGGCCAGCCCACGCAAGGCGATCGCGGAACTCGACCTCTCCGAGGAGCCGCACCGCGTCGTCGTCATCGAAGTCGCCGGCGGCGACGGCCGCGACGACGAGGGCCTGCGGCTCGCCCTCCTCGAACGGATCTCGCAGGGTGTCGGCAGGCGGCCGGTGGCCACCGAACTCGGGGGCGTGCTCTACGCGGTCGTCCCGGACGGTGACGGCTGGGACGAGCTCCGGGCAGCACTCGAAGCCCTGCCGTCGTCGAGGAAGGGCGGGACACCGCGGGCGGCCGCGGGATCGGCCTGCGAAATCGGCGAACTCGCGACGTCGCGGCTTCAGGCCGACGAGGCGTTAGGGCTGCTTCGCGCGAAGCTGGTGCCCGGTCGCGTCGTGGTCTTCGACGAGGCGTGGACGGCCCTTTCGCTGCACCGCGGCGCGACGGCGGCGAGTACCTCGAAGGTCGCCGAGCTCGGCCCGCTCGGCTTGCTGCGCGCGCACGACGAAGCCCACGAGAGCGGCTACGTCGACACGCTCTATCAATGGTTGCGGCATCCCGGAGACCCGCGCGCGGCCGCGAAGGAACTCCGGATCCATCCCAACACCCTGCGGTACCGGATGCGGCGGCTGCTCGACCTCGTCCCGCTGGACCTCGACGATCCCGATGTCCGGCTGGCGTTGATCACGCAACTCGTTTCCCTGCGGTGGAGCTGAGTCAACTACAAAATGCTCGATATCGAACACTTTGTAGTTCGACAAAATCGTGCCCAGACGTCAGGAAAGGGTCTTTCAGAACGAGAAACGTCTTGAAAGACCCTTTCCTGACCTCCGACGGTTCAGTGCGCGCTGGCGCGATAACCGTCCTCAATGGTCTGCCGCACCGCGGCGAGCAGATCGGCGCCGGGGTAAAGCGGCAAAAGAACACCGGGGCCGCCGTCGACCCGCAGCGCGGCTTCGTAGCCGTTTCCCGGGGTTTCGACCAGGCCCACGATGACATCTGCCGGATTGCCTTCGGTGTCGACGGTGCGGACACGCCGCTCCCGCCGCCAGTCCTGATTTGTCATGCGGAACAGAATGGCAGCTTACCGGCCAGTAAGATCAACATCTTGACTCGATCGTGCTGCATTTACCGTTTCGCAGGTTGCACCGCCGCCCGCCATACCCGATACCCGAGGTCTTCGGCGATGAATCTCTTCGGCACCATCCGGACCCAGACGGTCCCTTTCACCTCCGGATCATCGTGGAGGTAAGAACGAAACCGCGTATCCCATTCGCGTTCGTCCTGACCGAGGTACCGGCTCAGCAGCCGCCGTCCACGGGGGACATCGAACGGCAGCACCTCGGCTTCACCGCGCGCGAGCACTTGCCGCACGAGGCCGGTGCCGACGTCGCACACGTCGACGGTCACCGCGATCGACGGCGATTCGCGGACGAGACCGGCCAGCCGCGCCCACGGCCCGGTCAGGATCCAAAAAGCCCGCTTCTCCCAGAGGTACCAGGTCGGGCGCACGGTCGGCCCGGCCGCGGCGACCCTGGCGGTGAGCGGACCGGCGAGGAATTCGTCGACGTCGAACATCAGACCTCGAGCAAGGTCTTGCCGAGCGCGCCACGCGACTGCATGACCGCGTGCGCGTCGGCCGCCCGTTCGAGCGGGAATCGTTGACCGATCACGGGTTCCAGCCGTCCGGCGGCCGCTTCGGCGAGCGCCGACCCGGTGAACGCCCGCATCTCGGCCGGTCCACCGAGGCCCCGGATCACCGTGACCCCGCGCGCGGCGGCGTCCTCTTCGGACACCTCCGTCCACGAACCACTCGACAGCCCGTAGATCAGCATCCGGCCGCCCGGCTTCAGCAATCCGAACGACGTCCGCCCGATCTCGCCGCCGACCCCGTCGAACACGACGTCGACCTCGCCCGCCTTCGCCGCCCAGCCCGGCTCGCGGTAGTCGACCGCCACATCCGCACCGTGCTCCCGGACGTGCTCCGTCTTCGCCGCGCCACCCGCCGCGCCGACGACCTCGGCACCGGCGGCCTTGGCGAGCTGGACGACCAGCCCGCCGACGCCGCCCGCCGCGGCCTCGACCAGCACGCGCTCGCCGGGACGGATCCCCGCGGCGGTCACCAGCGCGGTCGCCGTGCGGCCGTCGGCGAGGATCGCCACCGCGGCGTCGAGGGCCAGACCGTCCGGCACCTCGAAGACACCGTCGGCGGCGACCGCGACCCGCTCCGCGTATCCGCCGGAACCGCCCGTCGAGGTGACGACGCGGCTGCCGACCAGGCCGGGGTCGACCCCCTCCCCGACCGCGCTGATCACGCCGCCGACGCCGTTGCCGGGGATCATCGGCAGCTCGGCGCGGAACGGCCCGCCCCCGCCGGCGCGGAACTGTGTCTCGACGAACGTGATGTTGGCGAACGCCACCTCGACCAGGACCTGGCCCGCTGCGGGCACCGGATCCGGGGCGTCACCCGCGACGAGCACTTCGGGCCCGCCGAACTCTTTCAACCACACGGCTCTCATGTGACCCAAGGTGCAAGCTCCAGTTGACTGGAGGTCAAGCGATTGTGCTCGCGAAACCATGATCTGTTCCCAACACTGTCGCGCGCAAACGATGACACCGCCGTCCGGGTGGCTCACCGTGAGTGGCAGCACCTTTGTTCGCAGACCCGCCGCCAGGAGGCCTTCCGTGCGTATCGCCGTCCCCCGTGAGATCAAGAAGCACGAATACCGGGTGGCGCTCACCCCGGCGGGCGTGCACGAACTGACCGGGCGCGGCCACGACGTCTTCGTCGAGACCGGCGCCGGCCTCGGCTCGTCCATCACCGACGAGGAGTACGTCACCGCGGGCGCGAAGATCCTCGCGACCGCGGAAGAGACCTGGGCCGAAGGCGAGCTCGTGCTCAAGGTCAAGGAGCCGATCGCCGAGGAGTACCCGCGGCTGCGCGCCGACCAGGTGCTGTTCACCTACCTGCACATCGCCGCGGACCGGCCGCTGACCGACGCGCTGCTGGCCGCGGGCACCACCGCGATCGCCTACGAGACGGTGCAGACCCCGAACCGCGCGCTGCCGCTGCTCGCGCCGATGTCCGAGGTCGCCGGACGGCTGGCCCCGCAGGTTGGCGCGTTCTCGCTGATGAAGCCGAGCGGTGGCCGCGGTGTGCTGCCCGGCGGCATCCCCGGTGTGCACCCGGCGCGCGTGGTCGTCATCGGTGGCGGTGTCGCGGGCCTCAACGCCGCGCGGGTCGCGCTCGGCCTCGGCTCGGACGTCGAAATCCTCGACACGAACGTCGACCGGCTCCGCCAGATCGACAACGACTTCGGCGGCCGCATCCGCACGGTGACCTCCAACGCGCTGTCGGTGGAGCAGTCCGTGCTGGAGGCCGACATGGTCATCGGCGCGGTGCTCGTGCCCGGCGCGAAGGCGCCGAAGCTGGTCTCGAACGAGCTCGTCTCGCGGATGCGCCCGGGCAGTGTGCTGGTGGACATCGCGATCGACCAGGGCGGCTGCTTCGCCGACTCGCGGCCGACCACGCACGACGAGCCGACCTACAAGGTCCACGAGTCGGTGTTCTACTGCGTCGCGAACATGCCGGGCGCGGTGCCCCGGACGTCGACCTATGGGCTGACCAACGTGACGCTGCCGTACGCCGTCCAGCTGGCGGAACACGGTTGGCTGAAGGCACTGCAGGCCGACGCTTCGCTGGCGAAGGGCCTCAACACGCACGCGGGCGCCCTGACCAACGCCCCCGTCGCCGCCGCGCACGGCCTGCCGGCCACCGACCTGGCCGACGTCCTGGCCTGACCCCCACGCCACACTCCCACGCGAGGGACCTTTGCCACCCAGTGCGCAAAGGTCCCCTCGCTCCTTTTATGGACAGCATCACCAACTCTGGTACCGATGGTCACCAGGCCACGGCGCCCCGCGCCGTAGGCCGACCACCTCGCCAACCGGCGGCGACCGCACCGCGGGGGTCCGGGGGGCTCGGCCCCCCGGGTGATACGACGAAGCCCCACCTCGGGGAAGGTGCGCAAGCACCGACCAAGGTGGGGCAAAGGGGCTGAGGGCGGCCCGCTCAACCAGCCTGGGGGTCACTGGGAGCGGGCCGCCTCCTCCATCGTAGGTAATAAGTCGCCGTCGCGCTGCATGGGGTTGCCATGTCTTCCGAATTATTTGTTCACCGGAACCCTTGATGGTCGGTGATTTTCCATGCTCGACGGCGCATATGCGGTAGTCAGCGGCCATTCGGCGCAGTGGCGGGTGCACCGGCGGGCGGAGTCGTCCCCGGTCCGAACGTGACGAAGGTCGCTTTCGGCGGATTGACCCCTTCCTCGGGTACGGACTCACCCCGTGAGGCAGGATGTCGCGTGATCGGCCTTCGTCAACAAAAGGGGACGGTATGCACGACGGCAGTGGCCGCATCGCGGTGCAGAATCTGAGCAAGCAGTTCGGTGCGGTCAACGCGGTCCAGAATCTGAGCTTCACGGTGGAGCCCGGTTCGGTGACCGGCTTCCTGGGGCCCAACGGGGCCGGGAAGACCACGACGCTGAGGATGCTGCTCGGGCTGGTGACGCCCACGAACGGCACGGCGACCATCAACGGGCGCCCGCACGACCAGCTGGGGAATCCGGCGCGGGTCGTCGGTTCGGTGCTGGAGAACGAGGGCTTCCACCCCGGCCGGACCGCGCGGAATCACCTGCGCGTGTACTCGGCGGCGATCGGGATGCCGGATCAGCGGGTGGACGAGGTTCTGGGGTTGGTCGGCCTTTCGTCGGCGGCGGACCGCAAGGCGGGCGGGTTCTCGCTCGGTATGCGGCAGCGGCTGGCGCTGGCGACGGCGTTGCTGGGGAACCCGCAGGTGCTGGTGCTGGACGAGCCGACGAACGGTCTCGACCCCGAGGGCATCCTGTGGTTGCGGAATTTCCTGCGCGCCTACGCGCGTGAGGGGCGCACGGTGCTGGTCTCGAGCCACCTGCTGAACGAGGTGGAGCAGACGATCGACCAGGTCGTGATCATCAGCCAGGGCATGACGCGCTACAACGGCTCGCTGGACCAGTTGCGCAAGAGCAACCAGTCCCGGGTGCTGGTGCAGTCCGCCGACGCGAACGGCCTCGTCTCCGCGTTGCAGGAGGCGGGGATCACGCAGGTCTCGCCGATGCCGGACGGCCGTGTCGCGGTGTCGGGTGCGACGGTTCAGCAGATCGGTGACATCTCCGCCAAGGCGAGCATCGCGGTCTACGGCATGCAGGAGGAGACCGCGGATCTGGAGCGGATGTTCTTCCAGCTGACGCAGGGCCAGTACGCCGCGCCGCCGCCCGGTTTCCAGCAGGGCCCGCCGCCGGGTTACCAGCAGGGTCCGCCTCCGGGTTACCAGGGCCCGCCGCCCGGTTATCAGGGGCCGCCTCCCGGCTACGCGCCGCAGAACACTCCGCCGCCCGGTTTCGCGCCGCCGCAGCAGCAGTTCCAGCAGCAGCAACCGCAGTATCAGCAGGCCCCGCCTCAGCAGCAGGCGCAGCAGGGCCAGAACGAGGGCTGGGGAGGCCAGGGCTGATGGGCAACCTGATCAAGGCGGAGTTCCGCAAGACGCTCACGCTCAAGGCGTGGTGGGCGCTGATGATCCCCGCGGTGGTCTTCGCTTTCGCGTTCGCCCTGTTCTGGGGCATGGTCACCAACGACTTCAGCGACTTCCTCGGCCGGTCCGACACCCGTGAGCTGACCGAGGCGCTCGGCATCTCGACCGGCGAACTGCCCGTCGGGCTGCTCGCGCTCGGGCACGGCATCAACATCGGCACGATGATCCCGATCATCTTCGGTGTCTTCGCCCTCGCCGGCGAGTACACGAAGAAGACGATCACCACGACGTTCCTCACCGCCCCGAACCGGGTTTCGGCGTTGAGCGCGAAGATGATCACCTACATCGCGTGGGGCGCGATCTACGGCGTGATCATCGTGGGCGCGGCGAGCCTCGGCACCGTGATCACGGTCGACAGCCAGCGCCTGCCGACGGCGGGCCAGTGGCTGGGCGTGCTCGGCGCGGGTGTCCTCGCGACGATCCTGGCGACCCTGTTCGGTATCGGGGTCGGCGCGGTCTGGCGCAGCGTGGTCGGCAGCATCATCACGCTGACCATCTGGATGCTGGTGGTCGAGAACGTGCTGGTGTTCGTCATGTTCGGCGCCGCCGACATCACGTGGCTGGGCGGCGTCCTGCCGAACGGCACGGTCAACGGCATCGTGGGCGCCATCGGCGCCGAGGCGTTCGGCGCGGCCGGGGTGAAGGTGCCCGGTCTGCAGGACGAGACGGCGTGGGCGCTCCAGTACGCGGCCGGTGCGCCCGGCGCGTTCTCGTGGTGGGCCTCGGCGCTGATCTTCTTCGGCTGGACGATGATCTTCTTCCTGGCCGGCTGGGCCGTGAACCAGAAGAAGGACATCACCTGAGTCACACTCACCCGTGACCTGAAAGGTCCCTTCATCGCGAAATCGGCGATGAAGGGACCTTTCATCGCATTCGGCCCTGCGCGAACCCGCCGATCCTGTCGGTGGGGCCGCATAGGCTGACGGGGTGACCACTGCTCCACCTCGTCCGCGTCAAGCCAGTCCGGCTCGTGAGACCGCCCCCGCGCCCGCCGGAGGCTGGATCCGCCGCCTGGCCGCTTCGTGCTGGAAACATCCTTGGCTGGTCGTGCTTTCGCTGGGCGCGGCGATCATCGGCGTCGGGCTCCAGGCCGCCGGTCCGCTGTTGATCCGCGAGGCGCTGGACGACGCCGTCGCGGGCGACACCTCCCGGCTCGGCCTGCTCGCCACGGTGATGGCGGTGCTGCAGGTGCTGACCTTCGGCAACGCGTTCGCCCGCCGGTACGTCGGCGGGCGGCTGGCCCTCGACGTCCAGCACGATCTGCGCCGTCAGGTGTTCAACGCGGTCTCCCGGCTCGACGGCGGCAAGCAGGACGCGCTGCGCACCGGTCAGGTCGCCTCCCGCGCGATCTCGGATCTGCAGCTGGTCACGTCGGTCCTGATGCAGGTGCCGCTGTCGGCGGGTTCGGTGATCTTCGCGCTGTTGTCGCTCGGCGCGATGCTGTGGATGTCGCCGACGCTGACGCTGATCGCGATGGTGGTCGCCCCGGCGATCGCGATCATCATGGCGGTGAGCCGGAAACGGCTCTTCCCGGCGACGTGGGCGGCCCAGCAGCGCGCGGCCGACGTCGCGCAGCAGGTCGAGGAGACCGTCACCGGCGTACGCGTCGTGAAGGGCTTCGGCCAGGAGGCGCGCGAAGTCGCGAAGCTGGAGAAGACGGCGAAGAAGCTCTTCGCAGAACGCATGCGCGCGGCCCGGCTCTCGTCTTTGCCGACGGCCACGACGGCCGCGCTCCCCGCGGCGGGCCAGGTCGCGGTGCTGGCGGTCGGCGGCATCCTCGCGCTGAAGGGCGAAGTCAGCCTCGGCACCTTCCTGGCGTTCGCGACCTATCTGTCCATCCTCATCGGCCCGGCGAGGATGATCTCCAGCCTCGTCGTCCAGGCCCAGCTGACCAGGGCGGGCGCGGAACGGGTCAACGAGCTGATCGACGCACAGCCGGACGTCGTCGACAGTCCGGACGCGCGTCCGTTGCCCGAAGGCCCGCTCGGCGTCCGGCTGGAAGACGTCTCCTTCGGCTACACACGGTCGGATCCCGTGCTCGACGGTCTCACGCTGGAGGCCCGGCCGGGCGAGACGCTCGCGCTGGTCGGCACGGCCGGGTCCGGCAAGTCGACGATCTCCTTGCTGCTCCCCCGGTTCTACGACGTGCACAGCGGCTCGGTCCAGGTCGGCGACCTCGACGTCCGCGACGTCCGGCAGCACGACCTGCGCAGCGTGATCGGCGTGGTCTTCGAGGAGGCGTTCCTCTTCTCCTCATCGGTGCGCGACAACATCGCCTACGGCAGGCCGGACGCGAGCGACGAGGAGATCCGCGCGGCCGCGCGGGCGGCGGAGGCGGACGAGTTCATCCAGCGCCTCCCCCAGGGCTACGACACGCTCGTCGGCGAGCGCGGTCTCACGCTGTCGGGCGGCCAGCGGCAGCGGCTCGGCCTCGCCAGAGCGCTGATGACCGATCCGCGGGTACTGGTCCTCGACGACGCGACGTCCGCCATCGACACGGTCACCGAGGCGGCGATCCACGACACGCTGCGTTCGGTCACCGCGAGCCGGACGACGCTGCTGATCGCGCACCGCCGCTCCACCCTCGCCCTCGCCGACCGGATCGCCGTGCTCGACAAGGGCCGCGTCGTCGACGTCGGCACCGAGGAGGAGCTGCTCGCGCGCTGTCCGCTGTTCCGCGAACTCGTCGCCGGTCCGGGTGACGACGTCGAGGAACCACATCGTTGCGAGGGACTGGACTGCGGCCCCTCGGGAATCACCCCGGCGCTGTGGCCGGAGCAGGACAAGGCCGACGAGCTGGCGGGCGAGCGGAAGGGTTCGGGCGGCGAATGGGACGTCGACCTGCCGCCGAGCCAGGAGCTCATCGATGGCGTCCGGAAACTGCCGCCCGCCACGGACGTCCCGCGCCTGCCGGGCACCGACGTCACCGCGCCCGAACCGAAGTTCCGCCTCGGCCGCCTGCTGAAGCCGGTGCGCGGCCCGCTGGCCGTGGTGATCGGGCTGGTCGCGGCGGACGCGCTGGCCACCATCGCGATGCCCGCGCTCTATCAGTACGGCATCGACAGCGGGGTGCGCGCCGGGGCGGAGGCGGTGATCTGGCTGGCCGCCGGCATCGGCGCGCTGGTGATCCTCACGGACTGGCTGGTGGTCTACCTCCAGACCAAGATGACCGCGCGGGTCGGCGAGACGGTGCTGTATTCGCTGCGCGTCCGCAGTTACGCCCATCTGCAACGGCTCGGGCTCGACTTCTACGAACGCGAACTGTCCGGGAAGATCATGACCCGGATGACGACCGACGTCGACGCGCTCTCGACGTTCCTGCAGACCGGTGTCGCGCAGGCCGTGGTGAGCGCGCTGACACTGGTCGGGATCGCGGCGGCGCTGATGATCACCGACATCGGGCTGGCCGCGTACGCGCTCGCGGTGCTGCCGATCCTCGTCGTGGCGACGGTGATCTTCCGGCGGGCGTCGTCCAAGGCGTACACCGAAGCCCGGGAGCGGGTCAGCGTCGTCAACGCGGACATGCAGGAGAACGTCAACGGGCTGCGGGTCGCGCAGGCGTACACGCGCGAGGAGCGGACGGCGGAGAAGTTCGCTTCCCGCAGCGACGAGTACCGCCGTTCGCGGCTGCGTGCCCAACGCTATGTCGCGACGTACTTTCCTTTCGCGGCAATGCTTTCCGGATTGGCCGAGGTGGTCGTGCTGATCGTCGGCGCGAACCGGGTCGCGGCGGGCACACTGTCGGCCGGTGTACTGGTGGCGTTCCTGTTGTACCTCGGCCAGTTCTTCTCGCCGATCCAGCAGCTGTCCTCGGTGTTCGACGGCTATCAGCAGGCGCGGGTCGGCCTGACGCGGATCGGCGATCTCCTGCGCACGCCGACTTCCGTTCCGGCGGCGGGGAAACCGGTCCCGGTGCCGGAGCGGCTGCGTGGCGAGGTCTCCTTCAAGGACGTCGATTTCGCTTACACCGCAACGGACGACCCCGCGCTCAAGCAGCTGACACTGGAGGTCGCGCCCGGGGAGACAGTCGCACTGGTCGGTGCGACTGGAGCCGGGAAGTCGACGGCGGTGAAGCTCGTCGCGCGTTTCTACGACGCGACAGCCGGTGTGGTCCGGATCGACGGCACCGACATCCGCGAGTACGACCTGGCCGCCCTGCGCACGCGAATGGGCGTGGTACCGCAGGAAGCGCATCTGTTCTCGGGGACCGTCGCGGACAATGTGCGCTACGGCAGGCCTTCCGCGACGGACGCGGAGGTCGAGGAAGCGGTGCGCTCCGTCGGCGCACTCGACGGTGTCGCCGCGCTCCCCGCCGGTTTCCACCAGCCCGTCGGTGAACGAGGACGGTCCCTTTCGGCCGGGCAACGGCAACTCGTCGCCCTCGCCCGCGCCGAGCTCGTGGATCCGGACGTCCTCCTGCTCGACGAGGCGACCGCGGCACTGGACCCGTCCACCGAAGCCGCCGTCCTGCGCGCGACGGAACAGCTCGCGCGCCGCCGCACGACCTTCGTGGTCGCGCACCGCCTCGCCACCGCCGCCAAGGCGGACCGGATCGTGGTGCTGGACCACGGCCGGATCATCGAACAGGGCACGCACGCCGAACTGGTCGCGGCGGACGGTCACTACGCGCGCCTTTGGTCCCTCGGCTGACCACGTCCCGTGACTGGATGGCCGACACCCGTGTCGGGATGGACGACACACGTGCTTGGGCGGACGACGCGTGGCGGATCCCCGGCCGCAGTCGTGTCGTCCATCCAGTCACGCGTGTCGTCCGCCCAGTCACGCGTGTCGTCCGTCCAGTCACGTGACCTCGCCGGTGCTGACAAGCCTCACCGGCGGAGGGCGTTGGGGGGTCCCCCATAGGCACCAGCAACAAATGGGAAAGTGGGGTGGGCAACCCCCCCCCCCCCCCCACCCCCCCCCCCCGGGGCCCCCCAGGCGCGGGT
>NZ_JBVHDI010000033.1:0-33184 GCF_055563465.1 Amycolatopsis sp. NPDC000009 | reverse complement strand
GGGCGCTTACCACAACCCAACAAAACCAAACAATCCTGTTCCCCACCGGGCCCCCCCCAACCCCGCCTTCCCGCACAACCGCACCGGATCGGGCCACAAAGGCGTCGTGAGTGGCAATTCGGGGTCCAGCCCGAAACGCCGTTCACGCAGCAGAGAGATCCAGCTGGAATTGCGCCCCCGGAGCCGCCGGCTCCCATCCCCGCGCCAGCGCCAGCCGGATCGCCCGTTCGACATCCGAAGGCAGCACCGCCTTCGACGGCACCCCCATGTAGTTCAACGGATGCGCGTGATCCGTCTGGACCACCAGCACCGCACCCCGCGCGTCCTCCAATTCCACCCCGTACGAAAGGAAGTACCCGCCCTCCTGTGCGTAGGTGGGCTTCCGCCGGACGATCCACCGATAAGCGGTCTCGTCGACCACGATCCGCCGAGAACCCTTGCGCAGCAATGCCATGAAGCAAGCATGACGAGCCGGGCAAGGGAATTTCGGTCGCGCAAGCCCACCGCACCTGTCACGCTGAACAGGAAATGAAAGAAGAGATCCCGGCGCGGCAGATCCGCGCCGTACACACCGAGACCACGATCCGCGTCTATCAGGCGTATTCGCCGGCCATCGCCGACGCCGCGCTGAAGGCGGGCACTTTCGTGCCGCCGTTCAAACGCGAACGCATGACCTGGATCAAGCCGTCCTTCCTTTGGATGGCGTACCGCTGCGGCTGGGCGGCGAAGCCCGGCCAAGAGCGCGTGCTCGCCCTCGACATCACTCGCGAGGGTTTCGCATGGGCGCTCGAACACGCGGCGCTCAGCCATTACGACCCCGGCGTCCACCCCGACCGCAAGGCGTGGCAGGACGAGGTCAAGACCAGCCCGGTCCGCATCCAGTGGGATCCGGAACGCAGCATCCGGCTCGGCGCCCTGAAGCACCGATCGCTTCAGATGGGCCTGAGCGGCGAAGCGGTCGATCGCTATGTCGACAAATGGATCACGGCGGTCACCGACGTCACCCCGGTCATGCGCGAGATCGGCGCCCTGGTCGCGGCGAGCCGCATCGAAGACGCCGAAGCACTGCTGCCCGCGGAGCGTCCGTACTCCGGCTAAGGCCGCCACTTGAGGCCGCCCATCCCGGCGACTTCGAGGTCCTGAGGCGAAGCCCAGCGGACGGTTCCGGGCCGGACGTGGACCCCGGCCGTCACCGTCCAGTCCGGCTCGTCGGGCTCGACGTGCTCCATCTCCTTGAAGTCGGCGAGCGTCGGCCAGACCGCCGAGCACGAGTCACACATCAGCACGACCTTGCCGGACTCGGTGACCAGCGGGCGCACGCGCCCCTCGTCCCAGAACGACGGGCACTCGTCCAGCCACATGGGCCGCCACCACCTCGCGGGCGATCGGCGGCCGGCACGACACCGGCCGCATCCTCCACCCAGCGAAACCCCCCGACGTGAACTCCAGGCTGTCCGGGCACGACGACCCAGCCAACCTTTACCGACGGGACAGTGACCTGACCTGCACGGACGGTGAAAGTGACAGCAAAGGTCCCTTGCTCCCCCGCGGGACGCGAACCGGGCCGGATTTCGGTCTCTTGATCGAGACAGTGACCCATCACCTAGTGCGCCACGCCTCACACAGGCCAGTTCCATCACACGGCTGCGACCGAGGGGGTTAGCCTGGTAGGCGCATCAGCGGTGTTCAAGATCTCGAGACGGATAGAGGCGAGTCCAAGCCGTGTCCAGCAGCAGCCCTGCGTCACAATTCGGCCCCAACGAGTGGGTCGTCGAGGAAATGTACGACCAGTTCCTTGCCGACCCCAGCTCAGTCGATGCCGCCTGGCACGACTTCTTCGCGGACTTCAAGCCAACGCAGGACGCGCAGGCGAAGGCTGACGACGCACGTCAGACCTCTGCGGAGGGAAGCGCGGACGCCAACGGCCAGGCCACGAAGCCGACGCCGCAGACGGTCCGCAACGCCGAGTCCGCCGCGAAGCAGACCGCCCCGGCGAAGGCTGCGCCGAAGACGGCCCCGAAGACCGAGGCCAAGGCGGCGGCGCCCAAGGCCGCGCCCAAGCCGGCGGAGAAGGCCCCCGCCAAGCCCGCCGAGAAGGACGCCGAGCCGGAGTCGAAGCAGCTCCGCGGCGCCGCGGCGGCGATCGCGAAGAACATGGACGCCTCGCTGTCCGTGCCGACGGCCACGAGCGTGCGCGCCGTCCCGGCGAAGCTGATGGCCGACAACCGCATCGTCATCAACAACCACCTCAAGCGCACGCGCGGCGGCAAGATCTCCTTCACGCACCTCATCGGGTACGCGATGGTCCGCGCGCTGAAGAACTTCCCGAACATGAACCGGCACTACCAGCTGATCGACGGGAAGCCGTTCGCGGTCACGCCGGAGCACGTGAACTTCGGTCTCGCGATCGACATGAAGGGCAAGGAAGGCGCCCGCACGCTCGTCGTGGCCTCCATCAAGGCCACCGAGAACATGACCTTCATGCAGTTCTGGCAGGCCTACGAGGAGATCGTCAAGAAGGCCCGCAACGGCAAGCTGACCGCCGACGACTTCGCCGGCACCACGATCTCGCTGACCAACCCCGGCGGTATCGGCACCAACCACTCGGTGCCGCGGCTGCAGGCGGGCCAGGGCGCGATCATCGGCGTCGGCGCCATGCAGTACCCGGCGCACTTCGAGGGCACCAGCGAGAAGGCCCTGGTCGACCTCGGCGTCTCCAAGATCATGACGCTGACCTCGACCTACGACCACCGCATCATCCAGGGCGCGGAGTCGGGCGAGTTCCTCAAGCGCATCCACGAGCTGCTGCTCGGCGAGGACGGCTTCTACGACGACGTCTTCACCAGCCTGCGCCTGCCGTACGAGCCGATCCGCTGGGTCGCCGACATCCCGGACGGCCCGGTCGACAAGACCGCGCGCGTGATCGAGCTGATCGACGCCTTCCGCATGCGCGGTCACCTGATGGCCGACACCGACCCGCTGAACTACCGGCAGCGCAGCCACGCCGACCTCGACGTCCTCTCCCACGGCCTGACCCTGTGGGACCTGGACCGCGAGTTCCCGGTCGGCGGCTTCGCCGGCCAGGAGCGGATGAAGCTGCGCGACATCCTCGGCGTGCTGCGCAACTCGTACTGCCGCACCGTCGGCATCGAGTACACGCACATCCTCGACCCCGAGGAGCGCCGCTGGATCCAGGACCGCGTCGAGATCCCGCACGAGAAGCCGGACCCCGCCGTCCAGAAGTACGTGCTCTCGAAGCTGAACGCCGCCGAGGCGTTCGAGACCTTCCTGCAGACCAAGTACGTCGGCCAGAAGCGGTTCTCGCTCGAAGGCGGCGAGACGGCGATCCCGCTGCTGGACACGCTGCTGGACAAGGCCGCCGAGCACGAGCTCGACGAGGTCGTCATCGGTATGCCGCACCGCGGCCGCCTGAACGTGCTCGCGAACATCGTCGGCAAGCCGATCGCGCAGATCTTCCAGGAGTTCGAGGGCAACCTCGACCCGGGCCAGGCGCACGGTTCCGGTGACGTGAAGTACCACCTCGGCGCCGAGGGCAAGTACTTCCGCATGTTCGGCGACGGCGAGACCAAGGTGTCGCTGACCGCGAACCCGTCGCACCTGGAGACCGTCGACCCGGTGCTCGAGGGCATCGTCCGCGCGAAGCAGGACATCCTCGACAAGGGTGGTGAGGGCTTCACCGTCCTCCCGGTCCTCATGCACGGCGACGCGGCCTTCGCGGGCCAGGGCGTCGTGGCCGAGACCCTGAACCTGGCGCTGCTGCGCGGGTACCGCACCGGCGGCACCGTGCACGTCATCGTCAACAACCAGGTCGGCTTCACCACCGCGCCCGAGCACTCGCGGTCGAGCCAGTACGCCACCGACGTCGCGAAGATGATCGGCTCCCCGATCTTCCACGTGAACGGTGACGACCCCGAGGCCGCGCACTGGGTGGCCAAGCTGGCCGTCGACTACCGCCAGGCGTTCCACAAGGACGTCGTGATCGACCTGATCTGCTACCGCCGCCGCGGCCACAACGAGGGCGACGACCCCTCGATGACGCAGCCGGCGATGTACGACATCATCGACACGAAGCGTTCGGTCCGGAAGACCTACACCGAATCGCTGATCGGCCGCGGCGACATCTCCGTCGAAGAGGCCGAGGCCGCGTTGCGCGACTTCTCCAGCCAGCTGGAGCACGTGTTCAACGAGGTCCGCGAGCTGGAGAAGCACCCGGCGAAGGCCAGCCCCTCGGTCGAGGAGGAGCAGCAGGTCCCGGCGAAGGTGCCCACGGCGACCACCACCGAGGTCATCGAGCACATCGGCGACGCGTTCCTCAACGTGCCCGAGGGCTTCACGCCACACCCGCGGGTCAAGCCGGTCATGGAACGCCGTCACAAGATGTCCCGCGAAGGCGGCATCGACTGGGCGTTCGGTGAGCTGCTCGCCTTCGGTTCGCTGGCCATGGAGGGCCGCCTCGTGCGGCTGTCCGGCCAGGACTCCCGCCGCGGCACCTTCACCCAGCGCCACTCGGTGCTGATCGACCGCAAGACCGGCCAGGAGTACTCGCCGCTGGCCAGCCTGGCCGAGAACCAGGGCCGCGTGATGATCTACGACTCGGCGCTGTCCGAGTACGCGGCGGTCGGCTTCGAGTACGGCTACTCCGTGGCCAACTCCGAAGCGCTGGTCATGTGGGAAGCGCAGTTCGGTGACTTCGTCAACGGCGCGCAGACCGTCATCGACGAGTACATCTCCTCCGGCGAGGCCAAGTGGGGCCAGCTCTCCGACGTCGTGCTGCTGCTGCCGCACGGCCACGAGGGCCAGGGCCCGGACCACACCTCCGGCCGCATCGAGCGTTTCCTCTCGCTGTGCGCCGAAGGCTCGATGACCGTCGCGGTCCCGTCGACCCCGGCGAACTACTTCCACCTGCTCCGCCGTCACGCGCTCGACGGAGTCAACCGGCCGCTGGTGGTCTTCACCCCCAAGTCGATGCTGCGCAACAAGGCCGCGACTTCGCAGGTCGAGGACTTCACCGGCCAGTCGAAGTTCATGTCGGTCATCGACGACGCCGTGGTCGACCCGTCGAAGGTGCGCAAGGTCCTGCTGACCTCGGGCAAGCTGTACTGGGAGCTGGTGGCCGAGCGCACGAAGCGCGAGGCGGACGACGTCGCGATCGTGCGTGTCGAGCAGTACTACCCGCTGCCGAAGAAGAAGCTGGTGGCGGCGCTCGAGCGCTACAACGGCGCTCCCGCGGTCTGGGTCCAGGAGGAGCCGGAGAACCAGGGTGCGTGGCCGTTCTTCGGCCTGAACCTGCCGCGGAAGCTCCCGGAGGTGTTCTCCAGCCTGGACGTCGTGTCGCGTCGTCCGATGGCGGCGCCGTCGGCCGGTTCGTCCAAGGTGCACGAGGTCGAGCAGAAGGCGCTGATCGCGCGGGCCTTCGACTGATCGCCTAGAAGTCCGTGAAGGCCTCCTTCCCTACTCTCAAGGTAGGGAAGGAGGCCTTCACGGCATTGGGGTGTCGAAAACGGCGGGTCCCGTTCGTGTAGGGGGAAACGAACGAAGGAGACACCATGAACACCCTGCTCGACGGCCTCAAGCTCCCCGAATCCGCCCGCTGGCACGACGGCCGTCTCTGGCTGGCGAACTGGGGCGGCGGGCAAATCCTCGCCGTCACGCCCGGCGGCGAGGGCGAACTGATCGCGAACGTGCCGACCGCGATGCCGATCACCTTCGACTGGCTCCCCGACGGCCGCCTGCTCATCGTCGACGGCCCGAACGCCCGCCTGCTCAACGCGGATCTGAGCACCTACGCGGACCTGAGCCCGGTCGCCTCCCTCTGGAACGAAGTCGTGGTCGACGGCCGCGGCAACGCCTTCGTCAACGGGATGAACGACTTCCAGGCTCCCGGCGTCATCGCCGTCGTCACCCCGGACGGCGAAGTGCGCCAGGTGGCCGACGGCATCTTGTTCGGCAACGGCATGGCCGTCACGCCCGACGACAAGACGCTGATCGTCGCCGAGTCGTACGGCAGCAGACTGACCGCGTTCGACATCGCCGAGGACGGTTCGGTGTCCGGCAGGCGGGTGTGGGCGGACCTCGGCGGCGACCACCCGGACGGCATCTGCCTCGATGCCGACGGGGCGGTCTGGTACGCGGACGTGGCGGCCAAGCACTGCGTCCGCGTCCGCGAAGGAGGCGAAGTACTCCAGAAAGTCGAATCCGACCGAGGCTGCTTCTCCTGCACAGTCGGCGGCGAGGACGGGCGTTCGCTCTACGTCCTCGCCGCCCAGTGGCACGGCTGGGAGAACCCGTTCGGCGACGGGCCGACCGGGCAGGTCCAGGTCACCGGAATCGGCTAGCCGATCGCCTCGGAGGTCGCCTTGGCCAGCTTCAAGGCGTTCTCCTTGCACACCGTCTGGTTGACCGTGCCGGACGGGTTGGGGCCGGTCACGAGGATCTCGCCCTCGACGTTGCCCTGGTAGAACTTGATCTGGCACTGGCTCGACGAGTCGAGTTTGGTGTGCACGGCCTTGGTCGCCTTCGCCATGCTGGGGATGAGCACGCCGCCATCGGTCACGGCGTTCTCGACCCCGGCCTTCGCCCACTCTTCCCCGGCGCCCGAACCCGGCTCCTTCGACTTCGACAGGTACATCGAGACGGTCGCCGAAGGTGCGTTGGGCTCACGCCAGCTGCAGGACGAACGGGTGTAGGTGATGTCGTCGTTCGACGTGCTCGCCGGCTCCTCGCCCTTCGGCGGCTCGAGCGGCGGCAGGTTCCGGATCTTGGTCCCGATCCGCTGGCAGGCGGGCATGGCGGTGTACTTGTCCGGCGGGCCGGTCTTCTTGGACGACGTCGGCGCCGCGGTCGGCGACGAACCGGAGTCGGACAGCAGCAGGACGGCCGCGACCCCGCCACCGCCGAGCAGCACCACCGCGCCGATGACGAGGCCGACGATGAGCCCGGTGTTCGACTTCTTGGGCGGCGGCCCGTATCCGGGCGGCGGGTATCCCGGATATCCCTGCGGCGGATACGGCTGCTGAGGTCCCTGCTGATAGGGCGGTCCGGGCTGCATGCGGAGAGGGTAGAGCCTCGCGAAGGTCCTTAGTGGACGAACGCCGCAACTGGGCGCCGAATCACTCTCCGGAGACGGGAAGGCCCCCTTCCCAGCAGGAGGAAGGGGGCCTTCACGTACTCCAGGTGTGGATCAGACGGTCAGCGACCAGCTGTTGAGCGAGCCGGTGTCGATCCGGTAGACGTCCTGGACCTTCAGCTTCCAGGCACCGTTCGCGGCCTCGGACGAGACGTTGGCGGTGTAGGTGGTGTTGATGTTGTTGGACGAGTCGTTGCTCGAACCCTTCAGGCGGTACGAGCTGCCGTCCGGCGCGACCAGATCGATGACGAGGTCACCGACGTAGGTGTGCGTGATGTTCACCGCGACCTTGGTGGTGGCCGAGGCGTTGCGGGCGCAGTTCGCGACGGTGATCGTGCTGGTCACCGCGGCACCGGCGTCGGGGATGGCGACGGCGCTGTTGTTGGTCTGCGTGCCACAGGGGGTGGGCTCGGGGTCGGGGCCACCGCCGGTGCCGGTGTAGAGCAGCACGTTCGGCGAACCGGTGCCCGGGTTGGTCACCTTGTCCTTGGTGCCGTTGGCGACCAGCGCGTCACGGACCTGCTTCGGCGTGGCCGACGGGTTGGCGGCGGCGTACAGGGCCGCCGCGCCGACGACGTGCGGGGTCGCCATCGAGGTACCGCTGATGGTCCTGGTGCCGTTGCTCAACCACGCCGACGTGATGTCGCTGCCCGGCGCGAAGATGTCGAGGCAGGTGCCGACGTTGGAGAAGCTGGACCTCGCGTCGGTCCTCGTGGTCGAGCCGACCGTGATCGCTTCCGGCGTACGGGCGGGCGAGGTGTTGCAGGCGTTGGCGCCGTTGTCGTTACCGGCCGCGAGACCGTAGGTGATACCGGCCGCGATCGACCGCTGAACCGCCTGGTCGAGGGTGCTCGAAGCACCGCCACCCAGGCTCATGTTCGCGACGGCAGGCTTGACGGCGTTCGCGGTCACCCAGTCGACACCGGCGATGACGCCGGCGGTGGTCCCGGAACCGGAGCAGTTCAGCACGCGGACGGCGACGAGCTTGACGCCCTTGGCCAGACCGTGCGCGGTACCGCCGATGGTGCCGGCGACGTGGGTGCCGTGACCCTGGCAGTCCGTGGCGTCGTTGTCGTTGTCGACGGTGTCACGGCCGTGGGTCGCGCGCCCGCCGAAGTCGGGGTGCGTGGTGAGGATGCCGGTGTCGATGACGTACGCGGTGACGTTCGACGCCGTGGTGCTGTAGCTGTACTTCTGGTCCAGCGGAAGGTTCCGCTGGTCGACCCGGTCCAGGCCCCACGACGGCGGGTTCAGCTGGTCCGCCGAGATCGAGACGGTCTGGTTCTGCTCCACGTACGCGACGGCGGGGTCGGCGGCGACGCGCTTCGCCTGCTTTTCGGTCAGCGCACCGGAGAAACCACGGACCGAAGACGCGAAGGTCTTCTCGACCGTGCCGCCGTGGCGCTGGGTCACGCTCTTCGCGGTGGCTTCGACCGACGAGCCGTCCTTCAGCACGACGATGTAGCTGTCCTTGATCGCCTTGTCGCTACCCGCGTTGACGATCGAACCCTCGGCCGCCGACGCGACGGTGGTACCGCCGAGCGCCGTCAGCACGGCGACGGCCGCGGCCACACCGAAGGCGGGCAGTCGTCTCTTCAAGGTTCCCAGGGAATTGTTCAAGATATTCCTCCCAGGCAGGGTCGACCCACAGGCATGAAGAAGCCCGCCGGATCGTTGGGGTGACTCAGAGGTGAAGCGCGTTCCACTTAGGAGCGCAGGCTGAGACTAAGTCGCGGATTCACCCCAAGGAAGACCTTGCATTACGGACATCTCGGTAGTAGTGGACGTCGCGCCAGCGCAGTTCGGGCACCGTTCAGCCCCCGCCTTTAGTCGCGTTCTACCGCCGTACGGCCCACGAAGAATTGGGGATCCGCACATCCGGTGGTCGTTTTCCGTCCCACTGGCCGTTTCAGTGCCGTGGAAGTACACACGGATGGCCGCCTACTAAAGTCGCGACGCCGCGGCGCGGAAATCGATTTCCATCCTACCTTCGGATGGAGCACACTCGGGCGCATGCTGCTCCGACAGGAAACCCCGGCCGACCGCGAGGCGATCCACGCCGTCCATCTGGCCGCGTTCGAGAAACTCAGTGTCCCGGTGGTCGAGGCGAAACTCGTCGACGAACTGCGGGAGGACGGTGACCTGATCGGCGCACTGTCCATCGTGGCCGAACGGGACGGGGAGGTCGTCGGGCACGTCTGCTGCAGCCCGGCCAAACTCGGCTCCGACGAGAAGTCGGCGGTCGGGCTCGGCCCGCTCGGGGTCCTGCCCCAGTACCACGCCTCCGGCGTCGGCTCCGCGCTTGTGCACGCCGTGCTCGGCGCGGCGGACGCGCTCGGCTACGGCGCCGTCGTCCTGCTGGGCGACCCGAACTACTACTCCCGCTTCGGTTTCGTGCTCGCCGCACAGCACGGGATCACGCCGCCGGTCGCGGAATGGGCGTCGCACTTCCAGGTCCGCACCCTTCGCGCGTACACGCCGGAGCTCCAGGGCGAGTTCCGCTACTCCGCCGCGTTCGACCGCCTCTAGCCCCTCCCGCATTTCGTCCTCTGGATGCGGTCCTTGCGCGTGCAACTACCGCATCCAGAGGACGAAATGCATAGGGTTGGTCAGGCGGGCGCGAGGAGGTTGTGCCGGCGCAGGAACTCCTCGGCGACGTCGAGCGGGTTGCGCTTCTCCTCGCTGAACTGGACGTTCAACTCGGTCAGCTCCTCGGTCGTGAGCACCGCCGAAACCCGGTTCAACGCGTCGGCCTCCTTCGGCGACAGCGTCCCCTTCGCGACGAGCGGAACGATGTTCTGCGCGGGGAACATGTTCTTGTCGTCCACCAGCGGGACGAACCCGTTCGCGGCGATGGACGACGACGTGCTGAACAGATCGGCGACCTGGATGTCACCGGACTTCAGCGCGGCGACCGTGACCGGGCCGCCCGTGTCGGTCGTGCGGATCTCGGCGAACTCACAGCCGTAGAGCGACTTGATCTTGTCCTTCCAGCGGCTGCTCCACTGGCCGGGACCGCCGAACACGAACTCCCCGCACCGCTTGCCGAGATCGGAGAAGGTCCGGATCCCGGAATCGGCGAGTTCCTTCCGCACCACCAGCAGGTCCTTGTCCTCCGCCGGCGCCTGTTCGAGGACCTCGAACCCGGACGGCACCTTCTGCTTCAGCTGCGCGTAAACGTCCTTCGGCGTGGTCGCCTGTGTGTCCTTGTCGAAGTAGCGCAACAGGTTCCCGCTGTAGTCCGGCACCACCGAAAGCGATTTGTCCTGCAGCGCCTTGACGACGACCTCGCGGCTGCCGACCGGCGGGCGCACCGTCACGTTCTCGGCACCCGCGTTCCGCAGCGCGCCCGCGTAGATCTGGGCCAGGAGAAGGCTTTCCCCGACGTCGGACGCGCCGATGATGATGTCGCCGGTCGCCCCGCCTTCGGCTCCGCCGGCGAGCGGGTTGCCGCAGCTCGCTGTCAGGAGCGCGATCCCGGCGAACAGCGCCGCCACCGTCCGCCTCATACCTTCGCCTTCTTCCCGCTCGCCGCCTGCGCCAGCCGAACCCCCTTGGGCACCAGCACCCGCTGGACACCCGCCAGCGCGAGATCCAGCACGACCGCGAGCAACGTCGTCAGCACCGCACCCGCGACCACCTGCGGATAGTCCAAAATGGCCAGTCCGTCGAGCAGGAACCGGCCGAGCCCGCCGAGCCCGACGTAGGCGGCCACGGCGGCCGTCGCCACCAGCTGCAGCACCGAGTTCCGCACCCCGCCGAGCACCAGCGGCAGCGAGATGGGCACCTCGACCTTCCACAACCGTTGCCAGCCGGTCATTCCGATGCCCTGCGCCGCGTCGACCACGCCGTGATCGGTCGCCTGCAGGCCCGCGTACGTCCCGGCGAGGATCGGCGGGATGGCGAGCACCACGAGCCCGATGATCGTCGAGAGCTCGCTTTCGGTGAAGAGCAGGAACAGGAAGGTCACCAGCCCCAGTGTCGGCAACGCGCGGATCGCGTTGCCGCCACTCACCAGCAGTACCGCGCCGCGGCCGGTGTGCCCGACGTAGAGCCCGAGCGGGATCGCGATGAGCAGCGCGAAGACCAGCGCCAGCGCCGTGTAACCGAGATGCTGCAGCAGCCGGGTGGGGACGCCGTCGGGCCCCTGCCAGTGTGCCGGGTCACCGAACCAGTTCAGGACGTCGCCGATCATTTCGCCCCCGCCGTGGTCGCCACCCGGTCCCAGGGTGTGAGGACATTACGCAGCTGGACCAGCACCAGGTCCACGATCAGCGCGAGCAGCAGGGTCGCGACGATCCCGACGACGATCGGGGAGAAGTACTCGCGCTGGAAGCCGTCGGTGAACAGCACGCCGAGCCCGCCCGTGCCGATCAGGGCGCCGACACTGACCAGGCTGATGTTGCTGACCGACGCCACCCGGACGCCGGCCGCGAGCACCGGCACCGAAAGCGGCAGCTCGACGGCGAGGAAACGGCGCGCGGGTTTGTAGCCGATCGCCGTGGCCGCGGCGACGACGTGCGGCGGGACGGCGTCGAGCGCGTCCAGCACCGGCCGGACGAGCAGGGCGGCGGTGTAGACGGTGAGCGCGACGATGACGTTGACGCTGTCGAGGATCTTCGAACCGATGATGCCCGGGATCACCACGAACAAGGCGAGTGACGGGATCGTGTACAGCAGATTCGACACCACCAGCAGCACGGACCGCGCCGCCGCGAACCGGTGACCGAGCCAGCCCGCCAGCACCGCGATCACCAGCCCCAGCGCCAGCGGGACCAGCGAAAGATAGATGTGGTCGAGCAGGTCGCCGAAGAACTGCGACCTGTTGTTGGCGCTGCCCAGGTAGCGGCCGAGCTCCGCGAAGAAGTCCCCCATCAGGAACTCAGCGACGGCGCTTCGATCACTTCGAGGACTTGCTGGGCTCTGACCACGCCGAGGACTTTCAGGTCGGCGTCGACCACGACACCGAGGCTCGCGGGCGACGAAAGCGCCGCGTCGAGCGCGCCGCGGATCGGCGAACCCTGGACGTACAGGGATCCGCCCGCGACGAGATCGGTCTCCGCGAGCTCACCGTCCACAGTGGACCCCGGGCGCAGCCAGCCGCGCGGCTGGCCCTCGGCGTTGACCGCGACCTGCCAGTCGTCGGACGGTCCGGGGGCGGGCTTGCCGACCTCGACCCGTTTGACCTCCTCGACGACGATCCCGTCCGCGGAGAGGAAGGAGAGCCCGCGGTAGCCGCGATCCTTGCCCACGAAGGACGCGACGAAATCGTCCACGGGATGACGCAACACCTCCGAGGGCGTGCCGTACTGCGCGAGCACCCCGCCGACGCGGAGCACCGCGATCTTGTCGCCGAGCCGCACGGCCTCGTCGATGTCGTGGGTGACGAACACGATCGTCTTCCCCAGCTGCGACTGAAGGCGCAGCAGTTCGTCCTGCAGTTCCTCGCGGACGATCGGGTCGACGGCGGAGAACGGCTCGTCCATCAGCAGCACCGGCGAATCCGCCGCGAGCGCCCTGGCGACGCCGACGCGCTGCTGCTGCCCGCCGGAAAGCTGGGCGGGGTACCGCTTGCCGAGTTCCGCGGGCAGGCCGACGGTTTCGAGCAGCTCGGCCGCGCGTTTGCGCGCCTTGCCCTTGTCCCAGCCGGACAGCAGCGGCACGGTGGCGACGTTGTCCAGCACCGTCCTGTGTGGAAAGAGGCCGGCGTGCTGGATGACGTAGCCGATGCCGCGGCGCAGCAACGCCGGGTCGCCGTCGCTGACGTCCTTGCCGTCGAGCAGCACCGAGCCCGAAGTCGGCTCGACCATCCGGTTGATCATCCGCAGCGACGTGGTCTTGCCGCAGCCGGACGGCCCGACGAAGACGGTGATGGTGCCGTCCTCCACGGTGAGGTTCAGGTCGTCGACCGCGACCGTCCCGTCCGGATACCGCTTGGTCACGCCACGGAACTCGATAGTCACGTGTCTCTCCCCATGTCTGGTCGAAAAACCGTAGCCCAGATCCTGCCTGTTGGCACGGTGTCCCAGGGACCGGGTTACTAGGCTGCTGCCCGTGAGTCCTTCCGTCGAAGACGTCCTCGCGGCGCACGGTGTCCACGTGCGACCGCTCCATCAGGTGATTTCCCTGCTCCGGACGGATTGGCGTGACCTCGGCGAACTGGTCCGGATCAGCACCGCGCCCCGCCGGAGTGTCGAAGACGTCCTGAACGCGCTCGGCGACGACCTCGAGCGGAACGAGTCCCGCTTCCGGCTGGCCCCCGCCGTGCGCGAGAAGTACGCCCGCTTCGGGGCACGGGACCGGAAATCCGACCCCGACCTGCTGAAGATCATCACCAGCTACGTCGAGAACGTGCCCGCGCCGCTGGCCGCGCTCGACCACGTACAGGCGACGCCCGAAACGGTGCTGAACCGGGCGCTGTGGCTGGACGAGCGGTACGACCTCGGCACCGCGAAGCTGCTGTTCCTCGGCGACCACGACCTCACTTCCCTGGCCGTACGCGCGTTGCGGCCCGACGCGGACCTCACCGTCGTCGACCTCGACGATCGTGTGCTCTCCTACATCGACGAACTCAGCGAGCGGTCCATCCGCACCCTGCACACGGATCTGCGCGTCGGCCTCCCGCCCTCGGTGACCGGGCGGATGGACCTCGTGTTCAGTGATCCGCCTTACACCCCCGAGGGAATGGGCTTGTTCGCGGCGCGCGGGGTCCAGGCGCTCACCGAACCCTCGGACGGGCGGCTGCTGCTCGCCTACGGCTACAGCCCCCGCCATCCCGCGCTGGGCGCGCAGGTGCAGCGCGCGCTCGCGACGCTCGGGCTGACCTTCGAGGCGATCCTGCCGGACTTCAACCGGTACTTCGGCGCGCAGGCGATCGGGAGCGCGGCGGACCTCTACGTCTGCCAGCCGACCGCGAAGTCGAAGAAGAACCGCGGTGGCAAGGGGAAGGCCGCGATCTACACGCACGGCCCGCAGTCGGTGGAATCCGCAGGCGGGGCCAAGCCGTCACTGCTGGACAAGCTGCACGAGATCGCCACCGAAGGCGGGCTGGCGCTCGAGTCCCGCCCGGTCGACTGGTCCGTCTCCGGCCCGGAGGGCGACGCGGTCGCGATGGATCTTTCGGCCGACCCCGGGCCGTGGCTGCTGCGGACCCTGCTGGGCACCAACGCGCGACGGCTGGCGCTGCTGGTCCCGAACTCCCATCCCGACCTGACGAACGCCGAGGCGCAGGCCGCGCTGAACCGGCTGATCGGCGCGAAGTACAAGCTGCGGCTGTTGCGGAGCACCCCGGACAACCGGCACGCCATCGTCGTCGCGGACGCCGTCGAGCACCAGGAAGAACTGCTGACCCGGGCGCACGCGCGGCTCGCGAACGTCTCGCTGGACGTGCCGCCGGACCTGACGGACGCGCGGCTGATCGACCTGCCGCGGCACCGGCTGGCGGAACTGCTCGCCTGAGCCGCGTGTCATCGGAACTTCATGGGCCGTGCCTAGTTTCGGTCCCATGAACGAACACCCCGGCCTGCCGATGGCGGGTGTCGCGCCCGCCCCGCCGTACGGCCCTCCACCGCGGCACCACAAGACCAGCGGCCTGGCGATCGCCGCGCTCGTACTCGGCCTTGCCGGGTGCCTTCCACTGGCAGTGCTGCCCGCGATCGTCCTGGGCATCGTCGCGATCACCCAGACCGGTCATGGGAAACGGCCGGGGCGCGGGCTGGCGATCGGCGGCCTCGTGGCCGCCGGGGTCTGGACCGTCGGGTGGGTCGCCCTGCTCGGGAACACCATGGGGAACCCCGACCGTTACACCGCGAGCCCGCCGGGCGCGAGTTGCGCGGCCCCGCCGTCCGGCCACGCCAACGCCTGCACCTTGAAGCCGGGCGATTGCTTCCGGCAGTCCGCGGTCACGGGGACCTTCACCAGCGTCGAACTCACCGTGTGCGGAGACACGCACGACACCCAGGCGATCGGGACCTTCATCGCGGCGGACGGCCCCTGGCCGGGCGGCGGAGAACTGAAAGCGGAAGCCTCGGCCCACTGTCAGCGGATCATGGCCAAGAACGTGGATCGTCCGCGACTCGACGCGGCCGGTGTCCGCGCCGACCTGAGCTACCTGAAGCCTGAGCGCGAAGCCTGGGAAAACGGTTTGCGCACGGTCTTCTGCACGATTCACACACCCGGCTCGGAGCTGATCGGTTCCGTACTCGCCCCCGGCGCCGATCTGGCCGTCCCGACCGGCTGACGTGCACGACCCCCGCATGTATGAACGGGCCGTTCCTCGCGAAATCTGCGAGGAACGGCCCGTTCACAGCGTTTGAGCGAGTGTGAAAGGGAGCGTCACACCACGCCGTCGGCCTCGGCGGCCTTCGCGACGGCCGCGGCCACCTCGGGCGCGACACGCGGGTCCAGCGGGCTCGGGACGATCCGGTCCGGGCCGAGGTCGTCCTGCGCGACCGCGAAGATCGCTTCGGCCGCGGCCAGCTTCATGTTCTCCGTGATCGCCCGCGCGCCGGAGTCCAGCGCGCCGCGGAAGACGCCAGGGAACGCCAGCACGTTGTTGATCTGGTTCGGGAAGTCGCTGCGCCCGGTCGCCACGATCTTGGCGTACCGCGACGCCGCGACCGGGTGAACCTCCGGGTCCGGGTTCGAGAGCGCGAACACGATCGCGTCGTCGGCCATCCCGGCCAGCAGCGTCTCGTCGATGGTGGCCCCGGACAGGCCCAGGAAGACGTCGGCACCCCGCAGCGCCTCGCCGAGGCCGCCGCGCAGACCGGCCGTGTTCGTGGTCTCGGCGAGCTTCTGCTTGATCGGGTTCAGGCCCTCGCGGCCGGAGTGGATGATGCCGCGCGAGTCGAGCACGGTGACGTCCGCGACGCCGGCGTTCTGCAGGATCCTGGCGCAGGCCACCCCCGCCGCGCCCGCCCCCGAGACGACCACGCGCTGGCCGGAGATGTCCTTGCCGAGGACCTGGTTCGCCCCGCGCAGCGCGGCCAGCGTGACGATCGCCGTGCCGTGCTGGTCGTCGTGCATGACCGGGCAGTCGAGGGCCTCCTTGAGGCGGTCCTCCAGCTCGAAGCAGCGCGGCGCCGAGATGTCCTCCAGGTTCACCGCGCCGAACGACGGGCGCAGCCGGACCAGGGTCTCGATGATCTCGTCGACGTCGGTGGTGTCGAGCACCAGCGGGATCGAGTCGAGGCCGCCGAAGGTCTTGAACAGGACCGACTTGCCCTCCATGACCGGCAGCGAGGCGCTCGCGCCGATGTCACCGAGGCCGAGCACCGCCGTACCGTCACTGACCACCACGACCAGCCTGTCCGCCCACGTGTACCGCTTCGCCTTGGCCGCGTCCTCGGCGATCGCACGGCTCACCTTCGCCACGCCAGGCGTGTACGCGACCGAAAGGTCACGGGGCGAGGAGATCGGGCGCGTCGCGGCCACGGAGAGCTTGCCGCCCTCGTGGCCCTCGAAGATCTCGGTGTCCGTCACTGGCGTGATCATCGTGGTTCCCGTCATTGCTTCCGCCGTGTCTAAGGACGGCGAAGTCTCGATTCGAGCGAAGGTCATGGGATTCTTCTCCTGGGACTGCGAGCGGGGGAACTGGCCGGTGAGCAGGCCAAAACTGGGCATGGCCCGGCCACCTGGGGTAACTCGTCCTCCGACACGGCAGCCCAGCGCGGTAGCGCCGGCCTGTCGGCGAAGCGTCCAATCGGCCATCGGTGCCGTGGGTATGGCGACGGTCGCGGACGCAGCGGTCAGATCATTGTGACAGGCGTGCGGACCAGTGTGCCCCTCTGGTGCGGTTGATGTCACAAAGGGGCCCGGCTTTCCGCAGCTCAAGAGACCTTTCCCAAGACGTCCATCCGGTTTGGGAAGGGCTCGTTAGCATTGAGGTCATGCATGCCAGGCGCCTCAGCATCCCCGACTGTTTCGAATTCACCCCGCGGGTTTTCCCCGATCACCGCGGCCTGTTCGTGGCGCCGTACCAGGAAGAAGCGTTCGTCGACGCGGTCGGGCACCGGCTTCGCCTCGGGCAGACCAACACCAGCGTCTCGCGGCGCGGGTCCATCCGTGGCGTGCACTTCGCGGACACCCCGCCCGGCCAGGCGAAATACGTCTACTGCCCGAGCGGTTCGATGCTGGACGTCATCGTCGACCTCCGGGTCGGCTCGCCCACTTTCGGCGAGTGGACGTCCGTGCTGCTCGACAGCTCCGAGTACAAGGCGGTCTACATCGCCGAAGGCCTCGGCCACGCCTTCATGGCGCTCGAAGACGAAACCATCATGGCGTACCTCTGCTCCGAGCCGTACAACCCGACGGGCGAACACGGCGTCAACCCGATGGACGCCGATCTCGCACTGCCCTGGCCGCAGGACATCGAACCCGTGGTGTCCGAAAAGGACACCACGGCGCCCTACCTGAAAGAAGCCCTGGAGCAGGGGTTGCTGCCCCAGTACGGCGACTGCGTGGCCTACTACGAAAAGCTGCGGGCCGCGGAACCGAGCTAGCGCGCCACGTCCTCGCTCAGCACCCGTTCCACGTTCCGTTCCGCCAGCGCGGTGATCGTCACGAACGGGTTCACGCCGGTACTGCCCGGGATCTGCGACCCGTCGGTGACGTAGAGGTTCCGGTAGCCCTTCACCCTGCCGTACAGGTCGGTGGCCTCACCCAGCACCAATCCACCCAGTGGGTGATAGGTGAACCGGTTCTCGAACGACCGTGTATCCCCGAACAGGTCACTGCGGTAGATCGTGCGGTTCGCCCGGTTGACCTTGTCGAACAACGACTTCGCCGCGTCGATCGACGGCTTCCCCTGTGCGGCGTTCCAGCGCAGCCGCACGGAGTCGGTGGCGGCGTCGTAGGTGAAGTGACCGCGTTCGGGGTTCTTCGTGATCGCCAGGTAGAGGCTCAGCCACGTTTCGACCCCGGCGGGCACCGGCGCGACCTCGGCGAAGACCGGGTTCACCGGGTCGTCCCACGCGTCGATGCCGAGCGCGGGCATGCCCGACTGCAGTGATCCGCCGAGATCCCAGGCGTGGTTCGCGCGGCCCAGCATCACGTTGCCGTTGGTGCCCCAGCCGCGGCCGACCTCGTCGTTCAGCGCGGGCAGCGTCCCGGTTTCCCTTGCCCGCACGAGCAGTTCGGTCGAACCGAGGCTGCCGGCGCCGAGGAACAGGTACTTCGCGCCGAGTTGTTTCCTCGCGAGGACCGAACCGTCCTCGGCGGTTTCGTGCACGGTGAGGACGTACGTGCCGTCGGTCTGCCGGGTGATCCCGCGGACCTGGTGCAGCGTCTTGATGGTCACGTTCCCGGTGCCCAGCGCGGCCGCGAGGTAGGTCTTGTCGAGCGATCGTTTGCCGTGGTTGTTGCCGTAGATGACCTCGGACGCGAGAGCCGACCGCGGCACCGTGCCTTCTTCTTCCCGCTTCATGTATTCGAAGTCGTAAACGCTGGGCACGAACACCGTTTTGAGCCCGGCCCGCGTCGCGGCCTTCCGGGAAACCCTCGCGTACCGGTAGGAACGGCAGGTTTCGAACCAGCGCGGGTCGATGTGGTTCACCCCGAGGGCCCGGTTGGCCAGGGGAAAGTACTTCCCGTACATCTCGTCCGCGTCGACGCCGGGCAGGATCTCCTCGAAGTAGGACCGCTTCGGCGTCACGGCCATCGCGCCGTTGACCAGCGAACCGCCGCCGACGCCGCGTCCGACGTAGACGGACATGTCACCGTGGTCCACCCGGTCGAGCACGCCGGGATACCGCTTGATGTCCCGGTTCGCCAGGTCCATCCAGAGAAACGACGCGAGCGGGGCCTGCGTGCGGTTCTTGAACCAGGCTGCCCGCCGGTCCGGCCGGAGCATGTCGCAGAAGATCTTTCCGTCCGGCCCGGGGTCGGCCCACAGTTTGCCCATTTCGAGCATGACCGTGGGAATACCGGCTTCGCCGAGCCGCAGCGCGGTCACCGCGGCGCCGTACCCGGTGCCGACGACCACGGCCGTCGAGAAGCCCGATTCCTCCGCCCGCGCGGTGGAAATCGTGGTGAGCCCGAGGGCGGCGGCGGAGTTGAGCGCGGTGAACCCGAGGAACCCGCGGCGCGACAGTGGGGACATGGGCCGATGATCGCCCGCTGTTCGAGGCCCCTTCAAGGGCGAATCCGAAGTGGATTCGCGTCAGCTGGGTAAACACCGTTTATTTTCACTCGAACGTGGCGATTCAGGGGTCCCTTGGGTGGCTTCCCCGATGTGGCTCGAACCGGCACAGACCACTCTTTCGAGTCATGAGACGTCTTCTCGCCGCGACCGCGGCCGCACTGTCCGCAGCCGCCCTCATCGCCTTCCCCGGCCACGCCTCCGCGGCCCCGTCGCCGCTGCCCGACTTCGACTTCTCCGCCTGCCCTGCCCCGCCCGCCAACGCCGACCCGGGCACGTGGCGCTGCGAAGCCTTTGTCTCCCAAGGGGTCCTGACCATCGGCGACCGGGAGCTCCCGCTCGGGGAGATGCGCCTGACGTTCTCCGAAGGCAAAGTGGGCGGGAAGTACGCGCAGGTGTTCGGTGAACTACGGCACGCTCCCGCCCGGATCCGCGGCACTTTCGGCGCGAGCCTGCAGTTGAAGTACGGCGGCTACTCGGACTTCCAGTCGAACGACGAGCGGCGCGGCGAACTGGATCTCTACGCGGCCCTGCGACATCCCTTGCTGCCCAAGGATTGCACGGTCGGGACCCTCGCCGCGCCACTCCACTCCGTGGTCAAGGACGACCCCGCGGTGCCCTTCGAGGTGATCTCCCAGAACCCCACGACGGTGAAGTTCGGCGTCGTCGACACCCAGCTCGCCCTGCCACGCACGACCGGTTGCGGCCCGCTGGCGCACTTGGCCGACGAATTGCTGGACCTGCCGTCCGCGAGCGGCCGGAACACCTTCACCCAGGTGACCTACGTGCAGTTCAAACCCCTCTGACGACCCGCATTTCGTCCTCTGAATGCGGTCCTTGCACGCGCAACTACCGCATCCAGAGGACTAATTGCGTGAGAGAAGCGCGCCGAGCCCACCCTGGGTGCCCCCGCCGGTGCGCGAACGGACGACACGCGTGATTGGACGGACGACTCGCGGCGGACCCCGGTGCCGCGCGTGTCGTCCGTCTGGACACACGTGTCGTCCACCGGATCACACGTGTCGTCCGTCTGATCACACGTGTCGTCCGTCTGATCACGAGAGTCGGCCGTCTGATCACGCGAAGGCAGCCGCGAGGACCGGGAGCGGAGGGGTGCCTACTTCTTCTTGGTCACCCAGATGGTGATGGTCGCGGTCACGACGGGTTTCCCGTTCGTGTCCGTGATCGTCACCGGCACGGGAAGCTCGAAGCCCTCGTCGCCGAATTCCGGCAACTCCGGCAGCTCCGCGACCGCGCGCAGGCTCGTCTCGGCCTTCGCCACGTACTCGACCGTCATCCCCTTGGGCAGCCAGCGATGCGTCGCCGGGACGGTCGCCTCGGCGAGCATGCCCATGGCGATCTCGGCGAGGTTGCATGCCGCGATCGCGTGAAAAGTCTTGATGTGGTTGTAAACACCCCACCACTTCGGGGACGTCACCTCGCACCGGCCGGGGCCCAGTTCGCGCACCGACGGGAGCACCGTCCGGAAGTACGGCACACGCAGGCACATCGCCGCCGAGAACAGCTGTTTGCCGACCGGCTTGCCCGCCAGCCGGTTCCACATCGCGTAGGTCGGATTCTGCGCCATCACGGTCTCCTCACCATGTTACTCATCAGTAGCATAACCGGACCGCAGGCTATATTCGCAACGTGGCACATCGGCTCTTCCTCCTCCGGCACGGTCAGACCGAGTGGTCCGTCAACGGACGGCACACCGGACGCACCGACATCCCGCTCACGACCGCCGGCGAGGGGCAGGCCCGCGCGGCGGGCGGCACCTTGCGCGCGGTACTCGGCGGCAATCCGGCGCTCGTCCTCGCCAGCCCTCGCACCCGCGCGCTGCGGACGGCCGAGCTGGCAGGCCTGCGCGTCGACGAGGTCACCGAAGAGCTGGCCGAATGGGACTACGGCGACTACGAAGGCGTCACCACGCCGACGATCCGCGAGACCGTTCCCGGATGGACTGTCTGGTCGCATCCGATACCAGGCGGCGAGAGCGCGGAAGACGTCAACGCCCGCGCGGACAAGCTGATCGAACGCGTCCGCGAACCGCTCGGCGAGGGCGACGTGATCCTCGTCGGTCACGGGCATTTCAGCCGGGTCCTGGTCGCACGCTGGATCGGTCTCCCGTCGACCGCGGGCGTCCACTTCGGACTCGACCCGGCCGGCGTCGCGGTGCTCGGCGACGAACGCGGCGAGCCGCAGATCGAACACCTCAACCTGCTCCCCACGACGGAGGACTAGTGGACGACCGCATCCGGCGCATCCGCGAAGAAGACGTGGACGCCGTCGTCCAGCTCGTCTACGACCTCGCCGAGTTCGAACGCGCCCCGGACGAATGCCACCTCACGCCCGAGCAGCTGCGCGTCGCACTGTTCGGCGAGGCTCCGGGACTGTTCGGGCACGTCGCCGAGGTCGACGGCGAGATCGTCGGCTACGCGCTCTGGTTCCTCAACTTCTCCACCTGGCGCGGCGTGCACGGCATCTACCTGGAGGACCTCTACGTCCGCCCCGAGCAGCGCGGCTCCGGCCTCGGCAAGGCGCTCCTGGCCACGCTCGCCGCGGTCTGCGTCGAGCGCGGCTACGCCCGCCTCGAATGGTCGGTGCTCAACTGGAACCCGGCACAGGGGTTCTACAAGTCCCTCGGCGCGGTGCCGATGGACGAATGGACCGTCGACCGCCTCACCGACGAATCGCTGAAGGCGCTCGCCGCGCAGATCTAGCGTGCTTGAAGGCGTAACTCGCGTGATCAGGGACGTAACTCGCGAGTTACGCCTTCAAGCACGCGAGTGCGGAGTCAGGAGTCGCGTTCTTCGCGCTCACGACGAGCCGCGCGCCCCGCGGCGCCGTCACGCTCGGCGGCTTCTTCCTCACTCTCGCCCTCCTGCATCCCGAGCGCCCACGCACGCGAGGGGCGGCGGAACAGCAGCACGATGACGGCGACACCGATCAGCGCGAGCGGCACTCCCCACACCGGCTGCCCGGACGGGCCCGCGCCGTACCAGCCGACGCCGACCAGGATCAGCGCGACGACGACGCCGGGCGACCTCGCCCAGGTCTTCCCCATCACCAGACCGGCCGCGCAGGCCAGCGTTCCGGCGGCGAGGACGAGGTAATAGGCGACCTCGGCCAGGAGGTTCTCCGGTCCGGCCTGGCCGTTGACCAGGAGCAGGATCGCGAACACGATCAGGGCGAGCCCCGGCAGCGCGGTGACGGCCCCGGCGAGGCGGACTTCACGGGGCGCGGGCGAGAGCTTGTCGGCGATGGACACGGCGAAACAGCCTTCCAGGCTTCCGGACACGATGCTCCACCAGGGCGGGTCACCGTACGTGAGCACTTTCGATCGTATGCCACCCGGTCGGCCGGTTCCCCCTCGCCGCCGCATGGGAAGAATTGGCAGTGTCGTCGATGAGCGGGCGGTCGGCCCGGGTGCACTTGTCACGACGCGCTGTCACCAGCCGACAGTGAGGAGGGACGCCCGCCACAGGGCCATACGGTGCTGCCTCGAGGACGCTCCGCACGGCTGAGCTTCGCGTCACGTGAAGCTCACACCTTCGGGCCGGAGTCACTTACCCTGCGGTATGTGCGTGCCATCCTCGTCGTGAACCCCCAGGCCACCTCGACCACCGCCGGTGGCCGTGACGTGCTGGCGCACGCACTGGCCAGCCAGGTCAAACTCGACGTGGTGGAGACCGACTACCGCGGCCACGCGATGGCCGTCGCCCGGTCCGCCGCCCGCGACGGGATCGACCTGGTGGTCGCCCACGGCGGCGACGGCACGGTCAACGAAGTGGTCAACGGGCTGCTCGCGGACGCCGACGGCGATCCGGCGAAGGTCGGCGGTGCCCCCATGCTCGGTGTCGTGCCGGGCGGCTCGGCGAACGTCTTCGCCAGGGCACTGGGTATCGCGCACGATCCCGTGGAAGCGACCCATCAGCTCCTCAACGCCATCGAGAACGACCGGAGCCGCAAGGTCGGCCTCGGGATCGCCGACGGCCACTGGTTCACCTTCAACGCCGGCCTGGGCTGGGACGCCGACGTCGTCGGCCGCGTGGCCAAGCGACGGGGCAAGCAGACCACCGCGGGGCTCTACCTGAGGGCCGCGGTGGCGTCGCATCTGCGGCCCCCGCTGGGCCGTCCGCCCCTGACGGTCCGGATCCCGGGTGAAGAGCCCACCGAAGTGCTGACCGCTTTCGTGTCGAACACCGATCCGTGGAGCTACCTGGGCAACCGTCCCGTCCACCTGAACCCGGACAGCTCGTTCGACACCGGATTGGGCCTTTTCGCGTTGAGCGGTCTGGGATTGCCCACCGTGTTCAAGCATGTACGGCAGGCATTGCTCACTAAGAGCGATCAACGCGGGCGACGTCTCCTTCGTCACGATGACCTGCCGATGATCCGCATAGACGCTGCTGAACCGGTAAACTTCCAGGTGGACGGCGACCTCGTCGGCCAGCGGAAGAGGGTGGAGTTCTTCAGCGTCCCGGAAGCACTGACGGTAATCGTCTGACGACCGGACCGCTGATCGCCTGCGGCAAAGTACGAACTGCCGCTCATCGACGCAGAACCTCCGCTCACCGCATCGGCCTTCCCTTCGGAAGGCTGTTTCGGAACGAAACCGCAGGTCAGAAGCGTCGCTCGGCCGGGTGAGCTGACTCACCGATCTTCAGAAAACCCTTGTCGAAACGGGTGCTTCGTGAAAGCATTCACAAGCACCCAAAAAAACGACCGCCATGACGACTATGGCGCGGAGTACCGCGCCGTTATGAAGGAGCTCAGAAACATGGACTGGCGCCACGACGCGGCCTGCCGAGACGAGGACCCCGAGCTGTTCTTCCCCGTGGGAACCAGCGGTCCTGCTCTGTCGCAGGTAGCGCAGGCGAAGGCCGTGTGCCACCGCTGCACCGTCGCTTCCGACTGCTTGGCCTGGGCATTGGCCAGCGGGCAGGACGCAGGCGTTTGGGGCGGGATGAGCGAGGACGAGCGACGGGCCCTGAAGCGCCGTCGTACGCACATCGGCACGCGTACCTCCGCCTGAGTCTTTCGGACTCAGCACGCTTCATCGCATCACTCACAACTGAGCAAGACCCCAAGCTTCGGGAAACTCCTGCGGCGCAGTGGCTGTATGGCCGTGCGTCGTGAGGTGACACGTACCCGACTTGAGCTTAACAAGCGAGGCCGACACGCCCTCACGGGGGTATGGCTTCAGCGGACTTTTCCCAAGTCCTCCCGCGGAACCGTTACAGGGCCGGCGCCACTTCTCTTCGGGCGCCGGCCCTAAAACGTGTCCGGGTGAGACTGTCCCTTGTGGACGATCAAACGCGACAGTCCATTCCAGACTCCGTGATACCGGAATTCACAGACGCCGCGACAGCGGGATCCGCAGCGCCGCTTCGGTTCCCAGCCGCCGCCCGCCGGTCTCCTCGGAATCCCCGCGCAGCCCTCGGATCGACAGCGATCCGCGCAGCTCCGACTCCACCAGTGTCCGCACGATCTGGAGCCCGAGGCCGTCGCTGCGTTCCAGTGAAAAACCCGAGGGAAGCCCGCGCCCGTTGTCGCGGATGACGACGTCGAGCCAGCGGGCGGAGCGCTCCACCACGAGTTCGACCTTGCCCGGCCGCCCGTCGGGGAACGCGTGCTCGATGGCGTTCTGGACGAGTTCGGCCAGCACCATCACCAACGGCGTCGCGATCTCGGCGACGACGACGCCGAACGAACCGGTGCGCGAAAGCCCGACCTGCGATTCCGCCGTCGCGACCTCGCCGACCATCGGGAGGACGTTGTCGAGCAGCTTGTCAAGGTCGACCCGCTCGTCCACCGAGATGGACAGCGCCTCGTGCACCATCGCGATCGACGAGACCCGGCGCACGGACTCGCCGAGCGCGAGCCGCGCCTCCTCGCTGGAGGTCCGGCGCGACTGGAGCCGCAGCAGCGCGGCCACGGTCTGCAGGTTGTTCTTCACCCTGTGGTGGATCTCGCGGATGGTCGCGTCCTTGGACAGGAGAGCGCGGTCACGCCGCTTCACCTCGGTGACGTCGCGCACCAGCACCAGCGCGCCCGCGGCCTGCCCGGCGGGACGCAGTGGCAGCGCACGGAACAGCACGACGGCGCCGCGACGGGAATCCGCCTCCGTCCGGCTGCTGGGCTTGCCGTCGAGTGCCTCGATGATCCGGTGCGAAACCTCGGTCGCGTCGAACGGGTCGCGGATGAGCGACCGGGTCAGCGGCGCGAGGCGCTGCCCGACGAGGTCGGATTCGTGCCCCATCCGGTGATACGCCGACAACCCGTTCGGGCTGGCGAAGACCACCGTGCCGGTCGGGTCGAGGCGGATGAGGCCGTCGCCGACCCGCGGGCTGGTGTGGGTGTCCGTCTGGTTCCCCGGGCTGGGGAAGGTGCCGTCGACGATCATCTGGCACAGGTCACCCGCGCTGCCGAGATACGCGATCTCGAGCGGGCTGGGCACCCGCGAGGCCGCCAGGTTGGTCTCCCGGCTCAACACGGCGATCACCGTCCCGGCGAACACCACCGGGATGGCCTCGCGGCGCATCGGCAGGTCGCGGTACCAGTGCGGATCCTCCTCGCGGCAGATCCGCACCTCACGGCTCGCCTTGGCCAGCTGCGGATGCTCGTCCACGGTGAACCTGGAGCCGACGACGTCCTCCGGATGGGCCGTCGGCGCCGTCGTCGGGCGCGCGTGGGCGACACAGACGTAGTCGCCGCCGTCGGGTTGCAGTTCCTCCGAGACGGCGACCCACAGCAGGAAGTCGGCGAAGGACAGGTCGGCCAGCAGCTGCCATTCGGCGACCACGGTCTGGAGATGGTCCGCGGCTTCACCGGACAGGCCGGTGTTCTCCGCGAGCAGATCGGAAAGGGTGGACACGTCCCCATCCAAGCAGGGTGAGGGCCGCATGACACACTGGAGAGGTTGACCCTGGCCCAGCGGTGTCGTATCACCCCGCGAGGGCCACTCGGACGAGGAGTGAAACATGTCGAAGCGCGCCCGCAAGCGTCGCGACCGTAAGAAGAACGGCGCGAACCACGGCAAGAAGCCCAACTCCTGATCATCGATCAGACAGCGAAGGCCCCCGCACCGATCCGGTACGGGGGCCTTCGTGTGTGCTGAGCCGCTTATTCGAAGGTCTGCTCGATCTTGACCTCGGTGCGCTCGATGGTCAGCGAGCCCTTGGTCTGCACGGTCTGGCGGATCGAGGCCCGCAGCCGGGACTTGAGGTCGTCCGGCGCGTGGTCACCACCACACTTGCGGGCGAGGAGCTGCTTGATGTGCTCGTCGATGCCGTATTCCTCGAGGCACGGCGGGCAGTCCTCGATGTGCTTGCGCAGGGCGGCGTCGCGCTCGGCGCTGCACTCCTTGTCCAGCAGCAGGTAGATGTCGGCGAGGGCTTCCTCGCACCTGACCTTGTCGTCCGCGCCGGCGCAGTAGTCCTCGCTCATCGCCCCGCCACCTCCTGCTGTTTGCCCGCGCGGATGAAGCCGCGCTCGCGGGCGACGTCGGCGAGCAGGTCGCGGAGCTGGGCGCGGCCGCGGTGCAGCCGGGACATCACGGTGCCGATGGGCGTGTCCATGATCTCGGCGATCTCCTTGTACGCGAAACCTTCGACATCGGCGAGGTAGACCGCGAGGCGGAACTCCTCGGGCAGCTTCTGCAGCGCTTCCTTGACGTCGGCGTCGGGCAGGTTGTCCATCGCCTCGACCTCGGCCGAGCGCAGCCCGCTGGAGGTGTGACTCTCCGCCTTGGCGATCTGCCAGTCGGTGATCTCCTCGGTGGGCTGCTGGACCGGCTGGCGCTGACGCTTGCGATAGCCGTTGATGTAGGTGTTCGTGAGGATGCGGTACATCCACGCCTTGAGGTTCGTGCCCGCCTTGAAAGACGCGAAGGCCGCGTACGCCTTCAGGTACGTCTCCTGGACGAGGTCCTCGGCGTCGGCGGGATTCCGGGTCATCCGCATGGCGGCCGAGTACAGCTGGTCGAGCAGGGGCATCGCGTCCCGCTCGAAGCGCTCGGCCCGCGCGGCCGCCTCTTCGGCGTCCGTGCCCGTGTCCGGCGCGGGATTCTGCGTGCTCGGCAAACCGTTCCCTTCCCGATCGGCGTCGATGCGCTTGTGCGCATGAGACGTCGTCGAGTTTACGCGCGGGCGGATCACCTGGCCGCCCGGCGTGCGCGGGATCAGGATTCGGGGAGCTTCGAGTGTGGTGGACACGTGCCTTTCAACAGTGAGGCCCGGCCGGGCATTCCCGGCACGCTCGTAGACTCCGCCCATGGCAGGCAAGGGAACTCCGGCGACGGCGCTGCTGGCGAAGCAGAAAGTGGCGCATGTTCTGCACGCCTACGACCACGACCCGCGGGCCGAGTCGTACGGCCTCGAAGCCGTCGAAGCGCTGGGGCTCGACCCCGCGCGTGTGTTCAAGACACTGGTCGCCGAAGTCGACGGGAAACTGACCGTCGGCGTGGTCCCGGTCACCGGCCAGCTGGATCTGAAGGCGCTGGCGGCCGCCGCGGGCGGGAAGAAGGCGAAGATGGCCGACCCCGCCGCCGCGCAGCGCGCGACGGGTTACGTGCTCGGCGGGATCTCGCCGCTCGGGCACCGGAGCAGGCTGCCGGTGGTGATCGACTCGTCGGCGGAGAAGTTCGAGACCGTGCACTGCTCGGCCGGGCGGCGCGGGCTGGAGGTCGAACTCGCGCCCGGCGACCTGGCGCGGCTCACCGGTGCCGTGGTCGCCCCGATCGCCGGCTGACCTCCCCGCGTTTCGTCCTCTGAATGCGGTAGTTGCACGCGCAAGGACCGCATTCAGAGGACGAAATGCGGGGAGGGGGTTCACCCTCGCGAGGGAGCGGGATCGGTCCGGAGCGGGAAGATCACCCGCCCGCGCTCGGGAATCGTCGTCGGTAAGCGAACGACGACTCCTGGGAGCGATGAATGACCAAGACCGTGCCCGGCGTACCGAAATGGGCGAACCTCGCCGCCCACGCGACGCTGCTGGTGACCTTGCCTTCCGGGCTGTGGCGGATCGCGATGGGCCTCGGCATCCCGGTCGGGTTCACCGCGCAGGGGCAGGAGGAGTTCGGCGTCCCCGGCTGGGGCACGGCCTTCGCCTTCGGCCTGAGCCTGCTCGCCGAAGCGCTCGCGTTCCTCACTCTCGGGCTCGTCCGGCCGTGGGGTGAGGTGTGGCCACGCTGGATCCCGGGGCTGCGTGGCCGCCGGATCCCGCCGCTCGCGGCGATCCTCCCGGCCGCCGCGGGGGCGATCGCCCTGACCGCGTTGAGCGTCCGGGCACCGTTCGGCTGGGCGGAGGCCGGTTCTTCGATGGCGCCGGGAAGCTGGGAAGACTCGCCGGTGTACGGCATCGTCATGGCCGCCTGTTACGCGCCGCTCCTGCTCTGGGGCCCGCTGCTGGCCGCGGTCACCGTGCATTACGCCCGGCGACGGCTCTCAGGTCAGCGGCCGCAGCACACGCTCCAGCCACTCGGCGGCCGCGCGTGACACACCTTCGAGGTCGGCGCTGAGGTTGTGGTCGCCCTTGAGCACCACGATCTCGTGATGCGGCCCCGCCTTGGGCAGGCCGAACGGGTCCCGGTCACCCTGCACCACCAGGGTCGGGACCTCGACGGCGTCCAGCTCACCCTGCCGGGATTTCTCCGGCTTCCCCGGCGGATGCTCGGGGAAAGCCAGGCAGAGCACCGCCACCGCCTGCCCCGTCGCGGCGGTCCGGCAGGCGACGCGGGCCCCGGACGACCGGCCGCCGAACACGAGCGGAAGATCGTCGAAACGCGCGGAGATCTCGTCGGCGACGGTGAGCCAGGCGGTGTCGAGCTGGGTGGCGGGAGCGGGCGCCCGGCGGCCCGCCACCCGGTACGGCTGCTCGACGAGCGCGACGTGGACACCGGCGGCCTGCGCCGCGCGGGTGACGGCGACCAGGTCCTTCGCGCCGATCCCCCCGCCCGCGCCGTGGCCGAGCATCAGCACCGCGGCGCCTTCCTCGGCACAGTGCAACTCGGCCCGCGCGGGGCCGTAGGCGGTGTCGATCTCCAGCTTCGTCATGAGTTCGGCAGCTCGAAGAGCGGGCTTTCGGTGGCCGGTTCGACGCGGTCCACCAGCTCCGGGCCGTTGTTGCGGACGTTGTTGACCAGACTGGACACCGGCCGCAGCTCGATCGTGTCGACCAGGTCCACCGGAGGCGGGACGAGCAGGTCGGTGACGTCGGCGAGATCCGGGTCGAGCCAGGTGTCCCACTTCTCCCGCGGCATCAGCAGCGGCATCCGGTGGTGGATGTCGGTGAGCCTTCCGACCGAATCGGTGGTGATCACCGAGAAGGTGATCAGCGGGTCGGCGTCCTTGTCGTCCTTCGGCCGCCAGGTCTCCCAGATCCCGGCGAACGCGAGCGATTCGTCACCCGGTCCGGTCATGAAGAAGGGCTGCTTCTCCTTACCGTCACGCCGCCACTCGTACCAGCCGTCGGCGGGGACGAGGCACCGCCGCGCGGAAACCGCCTTCTTGAACGACGGCTTCTCCTTCGCGGTCTCGGCGCGTGTGTTGATCATCTTCGAGCCGACCCCGGGATCCTTCGCCCAGAACGGGACCAGCCCCCAGCGCATCGTCCGCAGCGACCGCACGGCGGGCTCGTCTTCGAGCACCGCGCCGTCCGCGTCACGCGGATGCCGCTGCACGACGGTGGGCACGACCTTGGTCGGCGCCACGTTGTGGTCGGTCCGGACCCGGCCCTCGGTCAGGTCCACCGCGGCGAACTCGTCGATCAGCGCCGCCGGGTCCTTGGTCGCGGCATAACGCCCGCACATGCGTAAACCTCCCTGATCGACAGCCATCGTTACACGCTGACGAGGCGTTGGCGAGCAGCATGGGATCATTGTCCCGCGGTATGCGAAGAGCAGGAGGCGGTTTGGCTGGCAAGGACTGGCGCAGGCTGGACGAATCCGACGTGCGGATCCGTCCCGGCAAGGGCACCAGGCCGCGCAGCAAACGCCGTCCCGAGCACGCGGACGCCTCCACCGCGATGGTCATCGGCAAGGACCGCGGCCGCTGGACCTGCGCGATCGACTCGGATCCGGAGCGGGTCGTCACCGCCATGCGAGCCCGCGAGATGGGCCGGGTCTCGGTCGTCGTCGGCGACACCGTCGGCATCGTCGGTGACGTGAGCGGCAAACCGGACACCCTCGCCCGCATCATCCGGGTGGAGGAACGCTCCAGTGTGCTGCGCCGGACCGCGGACGACACCGATCCCTTCGAACGGGTGGTCGTCGCCAACGCCGAACAGTTGCTGATCGTCACCGCGCTGGCCGATCCCCCGCCGCGCACCGGATTCATCGACCGCTGTCTCGTCGCCTGTTACGCCGGCGGTCTCGAGCCGGTCCTGTGCCTGACGAAGGCCGACCTCGCGAGCCCGGACGAACTCCTCGCCGGCTACGCGGGCCTCGACATCCCGGCCGTGGTCACCCGGCACGACGAACATCCGGACGAACTGGCCGGACGGCTCAAGGACCGGGTCACCGCGCTGGTCGGGCATTCGGGGGTCGGGAAGTCCACTTTGGTCAACCGGCTGGTTCCGGACGCCGGGCTGGCGACCGGCGTGGTCAGCGCGGTCGGCAAGGGGCGTCACACGTCCGTCGCGGCGGTCGCGCTCTCCCTGCCCGGCGGTGGCTGGGTGGTCGACACGCCGGGCATCCGCTCCTTCGGGCTGGCGCACGTGACCGCCGACGACATCGTGCTCGCCTTCGAGGAGTTCGCCGAGGCCGCCGAAGAGTGCCCCTCCGGCTGCGGCCACCTCGGGCCGCCGTCCGACCCGGACTGCGCGCTCGGCGACGTGGTCACCGAGGGTCACGCCAGTCCGGAGCGATTGACATCGTTGCGGCGCCTGCTGGGCTCCCGAGCTGGGCATGATGACGAGCGGTAACTAATTCCGGCTTCGCGCGATAACCCGTTCGGATTAGATCAACTTTTCTGAGGGGTCCTCTTGAAGCGCGTAACCACACTCGCCGCCGTCATCACGGCCGCCGTTCTGGCGTTGTCCGCCTGCGGTGGCGAGAAGCAGCCCGGCGCGGCTGCCCCCGCTCCTGCTCCTTCCGAGCAGAAGAGCCTGCTTTCGGCGCCGCTCGGCGACCCGATCCAGCTCGCGGCCCTGACCCGCGAGAGCACCAAGAAGGCCAAGTCGTTCAAGATGACGATGGAGACCGTCGCCGGCACCGAGAAGAACACGGTGACCGGGCAGGGCGTGTACGACGGTGACAACACCAAGTTCTCCATGGTCATGGACGACGTCAGCAAGAAGGTTGAAGTCCTTTTCGTCGACAACGCGTTCTTCTTCAAGCTCGGCGCCGACGACAAGACCGAGCTGAAGACCGACAAGGCGTACGTGAAGATCTCGGCCGACGGCCAGGACCCCATCTCGCAGCTGCTCGGCAAGATGCTGTCGAAGGCCGTCAAGGAGAGCGACCCGTCGCGCACCCTCGAGCAGGTCTCGAAGGCGGGCAAGATCACGAAGTCGGACCAGGTCGAGCTGAACGGTCAGCTCACCAACCACTACGTCATCGAGATCGAGGTCGAGAAGGTCATCGCCCTCATCGTGGGCGAGGTGGGCGTCCCGTTCCCGGCGGATGTCCAGGAGAAGATCGACGCGAAGCTCAAGGGCAAGAACGTCACCATCCCCACCGAGCTGTGGCTCAACTCCGATCAGCTGCCGGTGCAGGTCGTCTCCGACGCGACCGCGTTCGTGAAGGCCATGGGCGCCCCCGGTGACGGCGTCGCCAAGACCACGGTCAAGTACACCGACTGGGGCAGCCCGGTGGACATCGCCGCCCCGCCCGCCGACCAGGTCGGCGACCTGACGGAGATCATGAAGAAGGCCGGCGGCCAGTAGATGCGACGCACTCTCAAGGTGGCCGCGGTGGCCGCGGCCCTGACCCTCGTGATCACGGGCTGCGGCACCCGCCCGGAGGCGACCCCCGAGCCTGCCAAGGGCGGCGGTGAACTCGCGCTGGCCACCCCGTTCACCGACGCGCTCGGCCTCGTCGAGGCCGCGAAGCAGGGGACCCAGAAGGCCAAGTCCTCCAAGACGACCATCGACGGCATGATGGGGACTTCCAAGGTCACGGGAACCGTGCTGGGTCTCTACGACGGCACCGCCTCGATGATCGATGCGAACCTGACCTTCGACGGCCAAACGGCCGGGCTGCGCCTGGTCGACCAGACCGTGTTCGTCAAGCTGCCCGCCGAGGAGAAGGCCCGGCTCAAAACGGACAAGACCTGGGGAAAGATCTCGCTGAACAGTGAGGAGCCCGGGGAGAAGGCCGCTGGGAAGGCCATGCTGAGGTCCCTCGAGATGGGTGACCCGGCGAAACAGCTGGAGCTGGTCGAAAAGACCGGCCGCGTCATCAGGTCGGAACAGATCCAGCTGGACGGCGTCCCGGTGAACCACTACTTCGTCGAATTCGACGTCAGGAAGCAGATCAACCTGTTCCTCGGTGACGACCTCCCCGCCGATCAGCGGGCGGAGGTCGAGAAGCGGCTCGAAGGCAAGGATCTGCGGGTTCCGGCCGAACTGTGGCTCAATGCCGAGCAGCTTCCGCTGAAAATGACCGTGGACATGACCTCGTTCATGAAGTCGATGGGAGGCTCGCAGACCGGCGAAGCCAAGTCGACGTATACCTACAGCGAGTGGGGCACACCGGTGGAGGTCACTCCGCCGCCCGCCGCCGAGGTGGGCGAATACGCCGAAATGATGCAGCCGGCGGGCCGCTAGACCTTTAGCGCGTGAAGGCCCCCTTCCCTCGGCTGAGCCGAGGGAAGGGGGCCTTCACGCGCAAACCTGTCGTCAGAGGCGGCAGGCCCGGATGTCCGAAGCCAGGACGGCCTTGGCACCGGTCTCGG
>NZ_JBVHDI010000032.1:0-70237 GCF_055563465.1 Amycolatopsis sp. NPDC000009 | reverse complement strand
AAATACTTGCTCTCAAAGGAACCTCAAACGAGGTTCAAATACATAAGCTCTACTGGCTTAGTTCACTAGCACACTGTTGAGTTCTCAAGCAACACGCTTTGCTTCAAGCGATATTCACAAGCTTTGGTCGAGCATGCCGAATCCTACGCTGTTAGTCGTAGGGAGTCGGCGGCCGCTCGTGGGCCGACGCTGAACATTACCTGGTCCGGTTCGCGGTGTCAACCCGCTCGGCCCTGGTTCCTTGCCTCGGGGCTTTCGGCCCCGGCGGCCCGGTGTTCCTGGCGACGAAAAGAAGATTACATGCCCCGGAACCCCCTGAAAACAGGGGGGTCACTTAACGACATCGCCGCAGGTCAGCCGGTATGCACCACCGTCATCCGACGGTCTTCAGGTAGCGGGGCGGTTTGCGGGCGGGCGCGACGCGTTCGAAGTCGGCCGCGTAGGCGAGCACTCGGGCGTCCGCCCACTGCCCCGCCATGAACGAGACACCGACCGGGAGCTCGCCGACGAACCCGGCGGGCACGGTCACCGCGGGGTAGCCCGAGACCGCGGCCGGCGTGGACGACGGGATCACGTCGTTGTCGCCGGTCTTGCAGTCGGTCTTCCAGGCGGGCGGGTTCGTGGGCGCGGCGATCGCGTCGAGGCGGTACTTCGCGAGGGTCTCGTCGAGCGAGCGTTTCGCCAGATCGGTGAGCTCGCGGCGCATGGCCTGGTAGCCGGGATCGGACGGGCCGGGCGCGGCGAGCGCCTGTTCGAAGAGTTCCTGCCCGGCGAAGCAAGTCTGCTCCAGCGGGTCGGACCGGTTGTATTCGATGAGCGCCGCGAGGTCGCGCGGCCCTTCGGGACGCGTGGCCAGGTAGCGATCGATGTCCCGGTGGAACTCGGTGAGCAGCGCCGGGAACTCCAGTTCGCCGAGCCTGGCCTGGTACGGCGGCGTCACCTCGACGACTTCGGCACCGGCCTTGACCAGCGAATTCCTGGTCTTCGTCAGCACCGCGTCGACGTCCGGGCCGAGGACCGGCAGGCGCCAGAGACCGATCCGGGAACCTTTCAGCACACCGGGCCGGAGGTGCGCGGCGTAGTCGGTCGGCTGGTTCGGCGGGTACGCGCCGGTGGCGGGGTCACTCGGGTCGCGACCTTGGAGCGCGGACAGGGTCAGCGCGACGTCGACGACGTGCCTGGCCATCGGGCCGGCGGTGTCCTGTTCGGCCGAGATCGGCACCACGCCGGTTCGGCTGACCAGGCCGAGGCTCGGTTTGTGTCCCACCGTCGCGGTCATCCCGGCCGGGCAGACGATCGAGCCGTCGGTCTCACTGCCGATCGCGACCTGGGCGAGTGACGCGGCGACACCCGCGGCGGATCCGGCGGACGACCCACATGGGTTGCGATCGAGCACGTACGGGTTGTTCGTCTGCCCGCCGACGCCCGACCACCCGGAAGTGGGTTTGGCGGCGCGGAAGTTCGCCCATTCGGACAGGTTCGCCTTGCCGAGGACTACCGCGCCCGCGTCACGCAGACGGCGGATCAGGGTCGCGTCCTTGGCGGGCTTGCTGCGCAGCGCGCGCGACCCGGCCGTCGTCTGCTGGGAGCGGGTGTCGACGTTGTCCTTCACCAGGACGGGGATGCCGTCCAGCGGACCGCGCGTCTTGCCGGCGCGACGCCGGACGTCGCTCTCCGCGGCTTGCGCGATCGCGGCCGGATTGACCGCGATGACCGCGTTGACCTTCCGGTCGACCTTGTGGATGCGATCGAGATAGGCCGAGGTCAGGCCCACTGCGGTCAGCCGGCCGGAGGACATCTTGGACTGGAGCGCCGGGATGTCGGCGGCATCGAGATCGAGTGGTTTGCTGGTGGCGGACGCCGACGGCGCGGCACTCGCCGCGATGGTCGCGGCGACCAATGTCGTCAGAACTCGGAACACCGGTCGCCGCACCATCAGGTCTCCTTCGTCTAGAGAACCGGAAGCAGGGTCCGCAGCTCGTACGGGGTCACCGCGCTGCGGTAGTTATCCCATTCAACACGTTTGTTGCGAAGGAAGAAGTCGTAAACGTGCTCTCCGAGCGCTTCGGGCAGAAGTTCCGATTTCTCCATCTCCGCCAGCGCCTCCCCGAGGTTCTGCGGGAGCTGGGCGTATCCGGCCGCGCGGCGCTCGGCGTCCGAGAGCTGCCAGATGTTGTCCTCGGCGGGAGGCGGGAGCTCGTAGCCCTTCTCGATGCCTTTGAGCCCGGCGGCCAGGATGACCGAGTACGCCAGATAGGGGTTGCACGCGGAGTCGAGCGTGCGGATCTCGACGCGGCGTGACGACGCCTTGCCTGGCGAGTACATCGGCACCCTGACCAGAGCGGAACGGTTGGCGCGGCCCCACGAAACGGTCGTCGGGGCCTCGCTGCCGCTGATCAGCCGTTTGTAGGAGTTCACCCACTGGTTGGTGACGGCCGAGATCTCCTTCGCATGGTGCAGCAGCCCCGCCACGAAGGCCTTGCCCGTCGCAGACAACTCGTACGGGTCTTCCGCGTCGTAGAAGGCGTTGCGATCGCCCTCGAACAGGCTCACGTGGGTGTGCATCCCGGAACCCGGCTGATCCGTGAAGGGTTTCGGCATGAAGGTGGCGCGGACGCCCTGAGTGAGCGCGACCTCCTTGACCACGTAACGGAAGGTCATCACGTTGTCGGCCATGGTCAGCGCGTCGGCGTACCGAAGGTCGATCTCCTGCTGACCGGGCGCGCCCTCGTGGTGGCTGAACTCGACCGAGATCCCCATCGCCTCGAGGGTCTCGATGGCGTGGCGGCGGAAGTGCGTCGCGGTCGCGTGGCTGGCTTGGTCGAAGTAGCCGCCGTTGTCCGCGGGCTCGGGCTCGCTGCCGTCGTCCGGCAGGTTGGAGAGCAGGAAAAACTCGATCTCGGGGTGGACGTAGCAGGTGAAACCGGCTTCGCCCGCCTTCGAAAGCTGCCTGCGGAGGACGTGCCGGGGGTCCGCCCAGGACGGAGAGCCGTCCGGCATCGCGATGTCGCAGAACATGCGCGCCGAGTACGGGCCGCCGTCCGGGGTCTCCCAGGGGAGGACCTGGAAGGTGGCCGGGTCGGGCTTCGCGACCATGTCGGACTCGTAGACGCGGGCGAACCCTTCGATGGCCGATCCGTCGAAGCCGATCCCCTCGCTGAAGGCGCCCTCGAGCTCGGCGGGAGCCACCGCGACGGACTTGAGAAACCCCAGCACATCCGTGAACCAGAGCCTGACGAAACGGATGTCGCGCTCTTCCAAGGTACGGAGCACGAACTCCTGCTGGCGATCCATGGCCGCACCCTAACGAGAACGTGTTAACGACATGTTTCGCGACGCGCCGATCCGCCGGAAGTGGTGGATCACCCCACGAGAACCGGTTCGGGTTTGGCCGCCTTGGTGATCGCCAGCGAAGCGACCGAAGCGACCACTGCGAGGCTCGCCGCGATGTACCAAGCGAGCGCGTAGCTGCCCGATGAATCGCGGATCGCGCCCGCGCCGAAGGCCGCGAGACCGGCGCCGAGCTGGTGGCTGGCGAAGACCCAGCCGAAGACGATCGGCCCGGCGGCGCCGTATTGCCGGACACAGAGCGCGACCGTGGGCGGAACCGTCGCCACCCAGTCGAGTCCGTAGAAGATGATGAACGCCCACATGCTCGGTTCCACCGTTCCGCTCAGCAGCTGCGGCAGGAGAGCGAGCGAAACGCCACGAAGGGCGTAGTAGACGCCGAGCAGGATCCTCGGATCGACGCGGTCGGTGAGCCAGCCCGAGGCGATCGTGCCGACGACGTCGAAGATCCCGACGAGGGCAAGCAGTCCGGCGGCGGTGGTCTGCGGCATGCCGTGGTCATGCGCCGCGGGCACGAAGTGGGTGCTGACCAGGCCGTTCGTCGTGGCGCCGCAGATCGCGAAGCCGACGGCGAGCAGCCAGAACGTCCTCGTGCGCGCTGCCGAGCCGAGTACCGAGAGCGCGCGGCGGACGGAACCACCCGTGCGGGTGGCAGGGGCGACTTCGCCGGGCTCCGCGCCGTAAGCGGTCAATCCGATATCGGACGGGTGATCGCGGACCACCAGGAGAACGACGGGCACGACGGCCAGTGCGGCGATGGCGATGACGAGCGACGCTGTCCGCCAGCCTTCGTCGACGGCGAGGTTCGCCACGATCGGGAGGAAGATCAGCTGGCCGGTGGCGCCCGCGGCGGTGAGGACCCCGGTGACGACGCCGCGGCTGCGGACGAACCAGCGGGCGGCGACCGTCGCGGCGAAACTCATCGCCATCGAGCCGGTGCCGACGCCGACCAAGACTCCCCAGCAAAGGATGAGCTGCCAGCTCGCGTTCATGAACACCGTGCCGCCCGCGCCGATCGCGACGACGAACAACGCTGTCGCGGCGACGCGGCGCATGCCGAAACGCTCCATGAGAGCCGCCGCGAAGGGCGAGAAGAGGCCGTAGAGGACGAGGTTCACCGAGACGGCCGACGCGATCGTCGCGCGCGACCAGCCGAACTCGTTGTGAAGCGGGTCGATGAGCACGCCGGGAGCCGCACGGAAACCGGCGGCGGCGAGCAGGGCGATGAATGCGGCGGCGGCGACGAACCACGCGCGGTGGAGCCGGGTCTCGGATTGCACGGATACAGCGTCGTGGGCGGCAACGCTCCACGAAAGCGGCCGGAAGGACACTGTGCGAAAGATTCGGGCCAAGCCATAGGCTTCGGTCATGCGCTGCCGTCACCTCGTGCCGGCGCTGCTGCTCACGATCGGGCTCATCGGCGGCTGCGCGGGGTCTCCCCCGCTGCCGCCTGCCCAGGATTACGTGAGCGCGGCGGCCGACTCCCTCGTCTCGTTGCGCAGCGTGCGGTTCACGCTCGGGGTGAACGGCGTCGTCACCGGCCTGCCGGTGCGCGGGCTCGACGGCGAAGTCAGCCTCGAGGGTGGCGCGGTCGGTAAGGCCGACCTGCAGGACGACTCCGGGCGGCGGAAGGTCGACTACCGGCTGTCGGGCTCGGAGATCACGCTCAGCGGGCCTGGCGGGAAGCAGGTGCTGCCGGCTTCGGCGCCGTACACGCCTGAAGCGATGCTCGGGCCTGAAGGCGGGCTTCGACGGCTGCTGACCGGGGCGACCGACCTGCGGGGCGAGCGGTGGGAGCGGGTGCAGGACACCGAGTCGTTCCGGATCGCCGCGAAGGTGCCGGCCGCGGTGATCGGCGGGATCGTGCCGGAGATCAAGTCGGACGTGTTCGTGAAACTGTGGATTTCGCGGGACGAGCCGCGGCGGCTGGTGCGGGTGTGGCTGCAGGTGCCGCCGACGAAGCCGGAGGAGTTCGCGGTGATGCTGGAGCTGGCGTTGACCAGGCATAACGCGGTGGCGGTCGGGCCAGGGCGGTAGCAAAGGTCCCTTGCTCCCCCTTGGCGAGAAATGCCTGGTCAGCGGGGGCGGTGGTAGCAAAGGTCCCTTGCTCCCCCGCTAGGAGCAGCGGGTGTCGGGGGCGGGTAGTGCGCCGTCGGTCAGGTAGGCGATGCCGGCTCTGTCGACGCACTCGTTCCCGTCGAGGAACACGGTGTGCTGAGCTCCCTCGAACGTGAGCAAAGCTCCCTTGAGGTCCCGCGCGAGGTTCACGCCGGACGCGTACGGAGTCGCGGGGTCGTCGGTGGTCGAGATGATCAGGGGCTTCGGCAGGCCGTCGACGTCCGGCTTGTGCACCTCCGAGGTGGCGGGCACGGGCCACACCGAGCAGATGTCGAGCTCACTCATGTCCGGGGTGCCGCCGGCGAGGAACGGCGCGCCCTGGAGCATCCGCTGGTGGGCGCTTTCGATGACGCGCCTGTCGGCGATCCGCCTGCTGTCGACGCAGCGGACCGCGAAGTACACGTCGAGGATGCCGGTGTACCGGCCGTCCGTCTCGCGGCCGTAGTAGTTGTCCGCGAGCGCGACCAGGGTTTTGCCGCTCCCCCGCTTCAGCTCGGCGAGCCCGTCGTTGAGGAACTTCCACGCGTCCTGCGAGTACAGCGCGGCGCTGGTCCCGGTGATGGCGTCCTCGAACGAGAGTTTTCGGGTCCCCGCGGGCACCGGTTCGGTGATCAGTGGCCTCACCAGGTCCTGGAACGCCTTCGTCACCGCGCCCGCGTCACGGCCCAGCGCGCACTCCGCGCGAGCGGCGCACCACTTGCCGAATTCGGCGAACGTGTTCTGGAAGCCCGCCATCTGCGTGACCAGCGATTCGGCGGTGTCGAGTTCGGGGTCGACCGCACCGTCGAGGAGCAGTGCTCGCACCTTGTCCGGGTAAGCCTCGGCGTAGGCGGTCCCGATCTGCGTGCCGTAGGAAAAGCCCAGGTAGGTGAGTTTCTCGTCCCCAAGGACTGAGCGCAGGACGTCGAGATCGCGGACCACGTCCCTGGTCCCGATGTTGGCGAGTAGCTCTTTACCGTGCTTCGTGCGCTCGGCGCACTTCGCGGCGTACGCCTTGGCGTCGGCGAGTTGCTTCGCGATCCCGGCGGGCGTCGAGTCGCTTTCCGAATCCTCACCGCGGTCCGCGTCGCGTTCGGCATCGGTGAGGCAGACGAGCTTCGGTTCACTGGTCCCCACTCCGCGCGGATCGAATCCGACGATGTCGAAGCGTTCGGCCAGCTCCGCCGCGGGGCGGGACTTCGCGATCCGCGCCGCGGCCGAGACGCCTGAGCCACCGGGGCCGCCCGGGTTGAGCACGAGGGAGCCGATCCGCCGGCCGGTGTCCTTCGTCTTGTGCCGGAGGACGCCGATCGAGATCGTCTCGCCGTCCGGCTTCAGGTAGTCGAGCGGCACGGCGAGCTTCGCGCAGTCGAACGCCTTGTCCGTATAGGAGGCGCATTCGCCCCACGCCAGCTTCTGCTCGGTGAACTTCTCGAGCGCCTTCGGGTCCGGAGTGGGTGACGCCGTGGTGGTCGGCGACGGCGCCGGCTGCGGCTGCTGCGTCGTGCACGAAGCGACGAGCACGGCAGCAACGAGCACGGCCGGGACGCGGCGAAGGCTCATCTCGCGATCTTCGCAGCGTCCCGTCCGCCCGGGGGTCTTCGCGCCGAACTCGTTACTTGGCGGCGCAGCGCGTGCCCTCGTCCGGCAGGGCGCCGTTCACCAGGTAATCGATGCCGATCTGGTCGACGCACGACACGCCCTGGAGGAACACGGTGTGCTGGTTACCCTCGAACGTGAGCAAAGCTCCCTTGATCGCTTTCGCGAGGTTGACGCCCGCCTGATACGGGGTCGCCGGGTCGTTCGTCGTCGAGATGACCAGCGTCTTCGGCAGTCCCTCGACGTTCGGCTGGTGCGGCTCGGACGTGTTCGGCACCGGCCAGAAGGCGCAGGCGTCACGAGCGGATCCGTCCGGCCTGCCGTCGTCGAGGAACGGCGCCGCCTCCGTGTACCGCTTCTGCGCGTCGAGGATCTTCGCCGGATCGGTGACCCGCGGGTCGTCGACGCAGCGGATCGCGACGAACGCGTCCTGTGTCGTCCCGTAACGGCCGTCGGCGCCGCGTTCGTTGTAGAGATCGGCCAGTTTCTCCAGGCCGTCGCCGCGCTGGCGCTTCAGGTCGTTGAGCGCGGAGTTCAGCGGCTCCCAGAGATCTTCCTGGTAGAGGGCCTGTATCACGCCTGTCGTCGCGTCCTCGTACGACAGTTTCCGGCCGTCGCTGACCGGCACCGGGAAGTCGATCAGCGGGCGCACCAGATCCTGGAACGCCTTCGTCACGCCGGCGGCGTCGCGCCCGAGGGCGCAGTCCTCGCGCGCGGCACACCAGTTCGAGAACTCCCCGAACGCCTTGCCGAAACCCTGCCCCTGCGCGACCAGCGACTCCACCGCGTCCTGCTCCGGGTCGACGGCCCCGTCGAGCACCAAGGCGCGGACGTTCGCCGGGAACGCCTCGGCGTAGGCGGATCCGATCCGCGTCCCGTAGGAGTAGCCGAGGTAGGTCAGCTTCGGTTCGCCGAGGACCGAGCGCAGGATGTCCATGTCCTTGACGACGTCACGCGTGCCCAGGTTCGCGAGCATCGCGGCGCCGTGTTCGGTCCGCTCGGCGCACTTCGCCGCGAAGTCCTGCGACTCGGTCTCCTGCTTTTTCACTCCCTCGGGTGAGCCGTCGGTCTCGCTGTCGTCCGCGCGGTCCGCGTCGCGTTCGGCGTCGGAGAGGCAGCGGACCTGCGGCTGGCTCGCGCCGATACCGCGCGGGTCGAAACCGACCATGTCGAAGCGTTTGCCCAGCTCGTTCGTCGCCGTCCGGGAGGCGAGACCGGCCGCGGCCTGCATCCCGGAGGCGCCGGGGCCGCCGGGGTTGACCACGAGCGCCCCAATCCTTTCGTCGGTATCCAGCGCCTTCCGGCGCAGCAGGCCGAGCGTGATCGAGTCGCCTTCGGGTTTCGCGTAGTCGAGCGGGACGGTCAGCCGCGCGCACTGTGCGTCCTTCACTCGAAACGCCGCTTTCGCGTCATCGGATGTCGCGTAGGGTGCACAGTCGGCCCAGGTCAGGCTCTGTCCGTAGAACTTCTCGAGTCCTGCGGGCACCGGTCCGGTCGGAGCGTGCGACTCGGTGGCCGGAGGCGGCGGCTGGGTTCTACCCTCTCCCGACGAGCACGCGGCGACGGTGACGGCGAGCAGGCCGGACAGCGTGATCGCGGCGAATCGACGGGCACGGGACCTGGCGCTGACATGAGTGGACACGGTTGGATCGTGCCATCGGCCGTGGAACTCGGCCGCACCACCACCGCGTTGGTGGTACGAGTGCGGACGGCAGAAGAACAGACGGGAGCACAGGGGTGGCAGCACTGATCAGCCGGGTGGGCAAGAAGCTGCGCCGGATCATCCAGCGGCCGGGCAGCGTCGAGCTGACCCGCTACGAAGCGCTGCTGCCGGCCATCGAGAAGCTCGAGCCCGAGTTGGAGAAGCTCTCCGACGAGGAGCTGACAGAGCGGGCCGGCAAGCTTCGGGAAGCGTCTTCCTTCGGCAACGACCAGCTGATCGAGGTCTGTGCGCTCGGTCGCGAGGCCGCTCGGCGGGCGCTCGGCGAGCGTGCCTTCGACGTCCAGCTCCTGGGCACGATGGGCCTGCTCAGCGGGCACATCGTGCAGATGGAGACCGGTGAGGGCAAGACGCTGGCGGGTGCGCTGGCGGGTGCCGGGTACGCCCTGCGGGGGAAGCACGTCCACGTCGTCACGGTGAACGATTACCTCGCCCGCCGTGACGCGGAGTGGATGGGCCCGATCTACGACCTGCTCGGCGTTTCCGTCGGCTGGATCGAACCCGCGCACTCCCGCGACGAGCGTCGCGAGGCGTACGCGAAGGAAGTCACGTACGGCGCCGTCAGCGAGATCGGCTTCGACGTGCTGCGCGACCGGCTGGTGACCCGCGAGGAGGACCTCGTCCAGCGCGAGCCCGAGGTCGCGATCGTCGACGAGGCGGACTCCGTGCTGGTCGACGAGGCCCGCGTACCGCTGGTGATGGCGGGGTCGATCGACCACACCGACGCCGACGAAGAGGTCGCGAACATCGTCCGGCGGCTGCGGCTCGGGCTGCACTACGAGACCGACGCCGACGGCCGCAACGCCTGGCTGACCAAGGCGGGCGCTTCGGTGGTCGAGAAGGCACTCGGCGACGACATCAACCTGTACGACGAGACGGGGTCGGACAGGCTGCCCGCGGTGAACGTGGCGCTGCACGCGCACGCGCTGCTCACCCGAGACGTCGACTACCTCGTGCGCGACGGCAAGGTGCAGCTCATCAACGCCGCGCGCGGCCGCGTCGCCGAACTGCAGCGCTGGCCGGACGGCCTCCAGGCCGCCGTCGAAGCGAAGGAGCAGGTCAAGGCGACCGACCGCGGCGAGATCCTCGACTCGATCACCGTGCAGGCTCTGCTCGCGCGGTACCCCGAGGTCGCGGGGATGACCGGTACCGCGGTCGCGGTCGCCGAGCAGCTGCGCGAGTTCTACAAGCTCGAGGTCGCGGTCATCCCGCCGAACACGCCGAACATCCGTGAGGACCAGGAAGACCGGATCTTCGGGTCGCCGTCGCAGAAGCTGCGCGCGATCGAGGAGGAGATCCGGCGGGTGCACGAGACCGGGCGGCCGATCCTCGTCGGCACCCAGGACGTCGCCGAGTCCGAAGAGCTGGCCGAGAAGCTGGCGAAGGTCGACCTCGAATGCGTCGTGCTCAACGCGCGCAACGACGCCGAGGAAGCCGCGATCATCGCCGACGCCGGCAAGAAGGGCGCGGTCACCGTCTCGACCCAGATGGCGGGCCGAGGCACCGACATCCGGCTGGGCGGCAAGGACGGCGACGGCCGCGACGAGGTCGTCGAGCTGGGCGGCCTGCACGTCATCGGCACCGCTCGCTACCCGTCGAGCCGGCTGGACGGCCAGCTGCGCGGCCGGTCCGGACGCCAGGGTGACCCGGGCAGCGCGGTGTTCTTCGCCAGCCTGAACGACGAGCTCGTGCTGTCGAACGCGCCGGACATCCCCGAGGGCATCAGCTCCGACGTGGGCAGCGGCGAGATCGTCGACCCGGCGGCGCTGCGGCAGATCAACCACGCGCAGCGCGTCGCCGAGGGTGTCGACCTGGAGATTCACCGGAACACCTGGCGCTACACGCGGCTGATCGAGCGGCAGCGCGGCGAGCTGCTGGAACACCGGGACAAGGTGCTGCGGACGAAGCACGCGGCGGAGGTGCTGGAGAAGGCGCACCCGGAGAAGTTCAAGGAGCTTTCGGAGGCCGTCGACGACGAGGCTCGCGTCGAACAGCTCAGCCGCGAGGTGCTGCTGTTCCACATCGACCAGCTGTGGTCGGACCACCTGGCGTTCCTGACCGACGTGCGGGAGAGCATCCACCTGCGGGCACTGGCGCGGGAGACGCCGATCGACGAGTTCCACCGCGCGGCGATCCCCGAGTTCCACAAGATCATCCCGGAGGCGGCCGAGCGGGCGGCGAAGACGCTCGAGGAGGCCGAGATCACCGAGAACGGGATCGACCTCGGTGACGCCGGCGTGCGGCGGGCGAACACGACGTGGACCTATCTGGTGCACGACAACCCGTTCGACTCCGACTTCGAGCAGACCATCAAGAAGGTGCGGAGCATGATCAAGCGCAAGTAGCGCGCGGGGAGCGGGGGACCTTTGCTCTCGCTTCTCTCAACGTTGAGAGAAGCGAGAGCAAAGGTCCCCCGCTCTCTTTTTCGCCCGGCCGGACCCAGGTGGGCGATTCGGCACATCCGGTCGTCCCCGCGGACGCCGGTGGGTGAGAATGTCGGCATGCCGCAACTGCGCATCGCACTGGCCCAGGTCAACACCACCGTCGGGGACCTCGAAGGCAACGCCGAGCTCACCGTCGAGTGGACTCGGAAAGCCGCCGAAGCAGGCGCCCACATCGTCGTCTTCCCGGAGATGTCCCTCACCGGTTATCCCGTCGAGGATCTCTCCCTCCGCCCGACTTTCGCTTCCGCCTCGAAGCAGATGGTCGACGTGCTCGCGCGGCGGCTCGAAGAAGCCGGATGCGGTGAGGTGCTCACCTACATCGGGTACCTCGATCTGGACGAGGCCGGCCCGCGCGACGCGGCGGCCGCGCTGTACCGCGGCGAAGTGGTCGCCCGTCAGTTCAAGCACCACCTGCCCAACTACGGCGTCTTCGACGAGCACCGCTGGTTCAAGCCGGGCCACGACCTCGAGGTCATCCGCTTCCACGGTGTCGACGTCGGCATGGTGATCTGCGAGGACGTCTGGCAGGACGGCGGCCCCATCTCCGCGCTGGGCAAGGCCGGCGTGGACCTCGTGGTCGCTCCCAACGCTTCACCCTACGAGCGCGCGAAGGACGACATCCGCCTGCCGCTGATCGCGCGCCGCGCGGCCGAGGCCGGAGCGCCCTTGGTGTACACGAACCAGATCGGCGGTCAGGACGACCTCGTCTTCGACGGCGACTCGATCGTGGTCGGCGCGGACGGACGGCTGCTGGCGCGCGCGCCGCAGTTCGTCGAGCACCTGCTCGTCGTCGACACGGACCTCGTCGCCGGCGGGCACACCGCCGAAGGCGAGTTCGAGGGCCTGCGGGTGAAGCGCCGCGTGCTCAGCGAGGAGCCGGTCCCGGCGTACACCCCGCGCACCGAGTCCGCGATCAGCGAGCCGCTGTCGGACGAAGCCGAGGTGTGGCACGCGCTCGTCGTCGGCCTGCGCGACTACGTGCACAAGAACGGCTTCTCATCGGTGACGTTCGGCTTCTCGGGCGGCATCGACTCCGCGGTCGTGGCGGCGCTGGCCGCCGACGCACTGGGCGGCGACAACGTCTACGGCGTCTCGATGCCTTCGGAGTACTCCTCGGAGCACTCGAAAGGCGACGCCGAAGACCTCGCGCGCCGGATCGGCGCGCACTATCGCGTCGAGCCGATCGCCGACATGGTCAAGGTCTACGTGGAGCAGCTTCAGCTGACCGGCCTCGCCGAGGAGAACATCCAGGCGCGTGTCCGCGGCATGCTGCTGATGGCGCTGTCCAACCAGGACGGCCACCTGGTGCTCGCGACCGGCAACAAGACCGAACTCGCCGTCGGCTACTCGACGATCTACGGCGACGCCGTCGGGGCCTTCGCACCGATCAAGGACCTGTTCAAGACGCACGTCTGGCACCTGGCCAAATGGCGCAACGCGGAAGCCGAAAAGAACGGCGAAACCCCGCCGATCCCGGAGAACTCGATCACCAAACCGCCGTCGGCGGAGCTGCGGCCGGGTCAGCTGGACAGCGATTCGCTGCCCGACTACCTGATGCTCGACGACATCCTCGACGACTACATCGAGGGCGACCGCGGTTACGTCGACCTGGTCGACGCGGGCTTCGAGCCGGAGACCATCGACCGTGTGGTGCGGATGGTCGACAAGGCCGAATACAAGCGCCGCCAGTACCCGCCGGGCACCAAGATCACGTTCAAGGCGTTCGGGCGGGACCGGCGGCTGCCGATGACCAACGGCTGGCGAGAGGGCACGGTCGTGACCCGTTCAGCTCAGCGCGACCTGCTTTCCCGCTGAGTTCGTCAGCACTGCCACCAGGCCGGGTTTCGTGTCCCGCCGGACGAGCATGTCCATCCCGAGCGCGCGGACCGCGGATTCGACCGCGGCGGGCTCGGGATGGACGCCGGTGACCATGAGCAGCGGGATCGACGGGAGCCCCCGCGTCGTCGGATGCGGGGTGCTCCCCCAGTCGATGAGGAACGGCGCGAGCCCGCCCAGACCGCCCGCACCGGTGAGCCGCCAGGTCAGCAGTTCGCCGTCGTCGGTGGTCCGCGACATCTCGGACGCTTCGCCCGGGTCGTAACCACGTTCGCGAGCTTCGGCGATCGCCTCGTCGATGCCTTCCACCCGTGCGGCCCAGGTGACCAGGGCGGGTGCGGTCAGCTCGTCGATACCGAACGGGCGCGGTCCGATGTGCTCGGGCTGGTCCGGGTCGGGACCGACCACCTCGAGATAGGCACCGGCGCCCAAGTCGGCCAGGTAGTTGGCCGTACCGAACCCGACATGCCGTCCGCCGCGTACCGGCGTGACGCCGGTCAGCTCAGCGACGCGGGCGACAGCCTCTTCGAGGTCCGGCCCGGCGTAGACGAGGTGGTCAAGCACGAGGTCGCTCATGTGCATACTCCTACCGCAGCCGCGGCTCCGGCGGCACCGCGGCATGGCCGTGAACCCGAAACTGTCGGACCGCTCTCGTACCCTGGACACATGACGGCACCGGGCTACTCCGTGTTCGGCACCGCGATCGGCGACTGCGGCATCGCGTGGAGCGAACGCGGGGTCGTCGCGGTCCAACTCCCTGAGGGCAGTGAAGAGAAGACGAGGGCGCGACTGACCGCGCGCCTTCCCGAAGCGACCGAATCCACACCGCCGGGCGAGATCCAGCACGCGATCGACGGGATCGTCTCGTTGATGGACGGCAAGCGCACGGATCTCACCGACGTCGGCCTCGACTATGAAGGAGTACCGGACTTTCACCACCGCGTCTACGAGTTCATCCGCACCATCCCCGCCGGCAAGACGCTGACCTACGGCGACATCGCGAACATCCTCGGCATGCCCGGCGGCGCGCAGGCCGTGGGGCAGGCGATGGGCCGGAACCCGTTCCCGATCATCGTGCCGTGCCATCGTGTGCTCGCCGCGGGCGGCAAGGACGGCGGCTTCTCCGCGCGCGGAGGGGTCGCCACCAAGCGCCGGATGCTGGTCATCGAAGGCGCTTTGGCGGACGAACCGACCTTGTTCTAGTGGCTGTGGGGTTCTAGTCGCTCTGACCCGGCGACCAGGGCTTGAGCCATGGCGTCTCCGGCCAGCCTTCCGCGGCGGCCATCAGCGGGATCGCCGTCGCGCCGTCGATGTGCTCGCGGATGATGTCGGCGTGCCCGGCGTGGCGCGCGGTCTCCTCGATGAGGTGGAGCAGCACCCAGCGGACCGACCACGCGTCGACGTCCTGCGGATACCAGGGCACGCCCTTCGGCACCGGGACCGGCTGGCCGAGGTCGGCGATACCGGCGATGACGTCTGAAGTGCGGCGAGCGACCTCGTCGTAGCGCGCGAGGACGCTTTCGACCGTCTCTTCCGGCGTCATCACGTAGCCGGCTTCGTACTCCTTCATCGCTTCGTCCATCGGCTTCGAGGGCTTCTGGAGCAGGATGTCGATCCAGCCGTCTTCCGTGAACGCGGTGTGCTTGATCAGGCCGCCGACGCTGAGCGAGCTTCTGGTCGGGACGGCTCTGGCCTGTTCTTCGGTGAGGCCGTGCGCCGCGATCCGCAGGACGTGGCGCTGCTGCTCGAGGTAAGCGAGGAGACCTTCGCGCTCGTCGGCGACCGGGGGAACGTTTCCAGCCATGGTGGCTCCTTCCGTCAGGAAGGGGATCATGACATCCGGCACCGGCTTGCTGGGGCGATTCGGCGGGGAAGGGAGCAAGGGACCTTTGCTCCCGTTTGTCTCGACGTTGAGAGAAGCGAGAGCAAAGGTCCCTTGCTCCCCCGCTACCCTTGCGGCCGGACGAACGGGAACAGCACCGTCTGCCGGATCGAAGCCCCGGTCAGCATCATCAGCAGCCGGTCGACGCCGATGCCGAGCCCACCGGTCGGCGGCATGCCGTGTTCGAGCGCGAGCAGGAAATCCTCGTCCAGCTCCATCGCCTCGACGTCCCCGCTCGCCGCACGCAGCGACTGGGCCTCCAGCCGCCGCCGTTGTTCGAGCGGGTCGGTCAGCTCGGTGTACGCCGTGCCGACCTCGGAGCCGAACGCGATCAGGTCCCAGCGCTCGGCCAGCCGCGGATCCACCCGATGTTGCCGGGTCAGCGGCGACACGTCGGTCGGGTAGTCGGTGTAGAACGTCGGCAGCACAGTCGCGCCTTCGACCAGATGCTCGTGCGCCTTCAGCACGAGATCGCCGTGCCCGGCCTCCTCGTTCACCGGCACTCCCGCCGCGCGGCAGAACCGCTGGAGATCGGCGATCGAGGTGCTCGCGTCGATCTCTTCCCCGAGCGCCGCCGAGACGGCTTCATGCACCGGGATCACCGGCCACTCACCAGAGATGTCGTACTCGACGACCGTCCCGTCCGGCCCCGGACGTCGAACGACCTGCGCGCCGTACGCGGCCTCCGCGGCGCACTGCACGAGTTCACGCGTCAGCGTCCGCATCGTGTTGTAGTCGGCGTACGCCTGGTACGCCTCCAGCATGGTGAATTCGGGGTTGTGCGTCGCGTCGACGCCTTCGTTGCGGAAATTCCGGTTCAGCTCGAAAACGCGCTCGACGCCGGCCACACACAGCCGCTTCAGGTACAGCTCGGGGGCGATCCGCAGATACATCCGCATGTCATAGGCGTTGATATGCGTGATGAACGGACGCGCGTTGGCGCCACCGTGCACGGCCTGCAGCATCGGCGTTTCGACTTCGAGGTAGTCACCCTGGTGCAGCCGTTCCCGCACCGCGCGCACCACGGTCGAGCGCAGCCGCAGCATCGCCGTCGAATCCGGGTTCACCGCGAGGTCCAGGTAGCGCTGCCGCACCCGCGTCTCCGGGTCGGTAAGGCCCTTTCGCTTGTCCGGCAACGGATGCAGACTCTTCGCCGTGACGGTCCATTCGTCGACGAGCACGGAAAGCTCACCGCGCCGGGACGTCACGACCTGCCCGCTCACGCCGACGTGGTCACCGAGGTCGACACCACGCCGCCAGCCGCTGGGGTCGAGCACGGAAGCGTCGAGCATCAGCTGGATCTCACCGCTGAAATCCTTGACCCGCGCGAAACACAGCCCGCCGAGATTACGCATCGCGAGCACCCTGCCCGCGACTCGGACCCGGTGACCGGTATGGGTGTCCGGGTTCAGACCACCGAACTTCGAAACGACGTCACCGAGCAAGTCCTCGCGGGCGAAACCGACCGGATAGGGGTCGATCCCGGCTTCCCGCAAGCGGTCCAGCTTCGCCATCCGCACCCGGACCTGGTCGGGACGCCGCACCTGTTTCGGCGCGGGAGTGGCCGCGTTCGCTTCGATGCGGTGGACCTCGGCGACGAATTCGTCGGTGACGGTCTCCAGTTTCAGCGCTCGTCCAGACCGTCCCGTCGGGACGAATCCTTCGAGCGCGCCGGCGACGATGCCGACCCGCGGCAGCCGTCGAGCCGAGGAGTAGCACAGGAAACGCGGCTCCCAGTCGGGGCCGTACTTGGCGTTGGACCGGTAGAGCGATTCCAGCTGGAAGAAGCGCGACGCCATGCTGAGGACGCCACGCCATGCGCGCAGCACCGGGCCCGCACCGATCCGCTCACCCTCGGAGAAGACCGCCCGGAACATCGCGAAGTTCAGTGAAATCCGTTGTGCGCCAAGGTGTGAGCTCGCCGCGACGACCTCCGCCACCATGTACTCGTTGAGGCCGTTTTCGGCGTCGCGGTCGCGTCGCATCAGGTCGAGGGACAGCCCACGACGGCCCCACGGCACGAACGACAGCATGCCGCGAAGCTCGCCCTTGGCGTCGTACGCCTCCACCATCACGCTGCGGCCATCGCTCGGATCACCGAGCCTGCCGAGGGCCATCGAGAACCCGCGCTCGGTTTCCGCTCCGCGCCACTGCTGCGCGTGCAGCAGGAGCTTGGCCATTTCCTCGGGCGGGATTTCGCTGTGCCGACGAACTTTCGTGGTGTATCCGGCCCGTTCGATCCGTTTGACCGCTTGCCGGACCGAGCGCCGTTCCGGCCCGGCGAGGCTGAAGTCCCGCACGTCGAGGACGGCTTCGTCACCTATTTCCAGCGCGCGAAGGCCCGCGTCGGCGTAGACCTTCGCACCACGTTCACTCGCGCCGAGCACACCGGGCGTCCAGCCGTAGGTGCGGGCTTCGTTCAACCAGGCGCGGACCGCGTCGGGCCAGGCATCGGGATCGCCGATGGGGTCCGCGCTCGCGACGCTGGTGCCCGCGAGCACGCGATAGGCCACGGCGGCACGGCCGTTGGGCGAGAAGACGACACTCTTCTCGCGCCTGGTGGCGAAATAACCCAAGGAGTCGTCTTCGCCGTGTTCGGCAAGAAGGCGGCGTACGCGCAGTTCTTCCTCGTCTGTCCTCAAGCGACGGCTACGCACCCCGCGGAAGAGCGTGTACAGCGCGGCCGTCGCGACGGCCGTCGCGCTGAGGTCGAGCACGAGATCGAGCCAGGCCGGGCCTTCGCCGATGCCGACCCGGCGCAGCTGGATGTTCTCCCCGGTCGTGTGGTTGACGACCCAGGCGAAGCGCGCCCAGGTGTCGGCGAGACGACCGGGAAAGGCTTCGCTCAAGCCCCAGCCGACGAGAATGACCGCGGCCAGGCCACCGAACAGGACGGTGAGCCCGTCGCGCCACGCGCCGGGCGCGAGCCGGGCGGGGAACGCCGGACGCAGAATCCAGAGCAACGCGATCATGCCGAGGGAGATCAGGTCGGCGATGGCCAGCACCCACACCTGGTGCGGAATGTGGCGAACCTGCCACGGACCGAGTTTCAGCAGCTCGGGCCACCACAGCAGCGCGGCCTGGAAGGCCAGCGTCACCGCCAGGCCACCGACCTGGAACAGCAGCAGTGTGTAAAGCGCGGCGCGTTTGCGGCGGCGGAGCGCGGCGCCGAGGACGACCAGCAGCAGGACGATCACGAGGCTCGCGTTGGTCGGGATGCTCAAGGCCGAGAAGGCGATGTCACCCGTCCTGAGCACCGGCCCCTTCACCCCGCCGGCGAGCAGGAGGATCACCGAGAACACGGCCGCGAGCTGCACGAGGGTGGCGACGATCCCGCCCGCCCTCGCCTTCCACGGCGCGACTCGGCTCACTGGGTTTGCCATTCTGGTCCTTCGCGGTACACACACAGGAGATCGACAGCTGTACTTACTTGACGTCACACAACCCTGTGTGGTTGTCAACGATCATCATCCTCTGGTCTGAATTTCCTCATTCGCGGGTGTGACGGCGCTGTGTGAAGCTGGTCGCAGGGCCTTGGGACGGTCATATCGGCATGTCACGCTTGGCCTGTTCAGCTCCACGACCCGGGGACCTCTTCGAGGCCTCGAGGGAAGGACGGTCGACAAGGATGTCTGCCACCGAAAAGGATTCCGGCGAGCTCGCGGCTCCGTACGGGACGGGCGCGGCGCCCCAGGGCACTTCTGGGAAGAAGGTCCGCGTACATCATCTTCGTGACATGAAAGAGCGCGGCGAAACGTGGCCGATGCTCACCGCCTACGACATGTACACCGCCGCACTGTTCGACGAAGTGGGCATTCCCGTGCTGCTCGTCGGGGATTCGGCGGCGAACAACGTCTTCGGCTACGACACCTCGCTTCCGGTGACTGTGGACGAGCTGCTGCCGTTGGTGCGGGCGGTGACCCGATCGGTGAAGCGGGCACTGGTCGTGGCCGATCTGCCGTTCGGCTCGTATCAGCTCTCGCCGCAGCAGGCGCTGGAAACCTCGGTGCGGTTCATGAAGGAAGGCCGCGCGCACGCGGTGAAACTCGAAGGCGGACGGAAATTCGCTCCGCACGTCGAGGCACTGACTTCGGCCGGTGTCCCCGTGATGGGACATATCGGATTCACCCCGCAGAGTGAACACAATCTGGGCGGCTATCGAGTCCAGGGACGCGGCGAAGCGGCCGAAGCGCTACTCGCCGACGCGCTCGCCCTGGAGGAGGCTGGAGCCTTCGCGGTCGTCATGGAGATGGTGCCGGCCGAGGCGGCGAAGCGGATCACGCACGAACTGAAGATCCCGACCGTCGGCATCGGCGCCGGGCCGGATTGCGACGCGCAGGTGCTCGTCTGGCAGGACATGGCCGGGCTTCGACGCGGCAGGACTCCTCGCTTCGTGAAGAAGTACGCCGATCTCGCCGGCGTGCTGGCGGGGGCCGCGACGGCATTCGCGGAGGACGTCCGGCGAGGCGAGTTCCCGGCTCCGGAGCACTCGTTCCACGACTGATCCACCTCTGACCTGCGAAAAGAGAGCAAGGGACCTTTGCTACCACTCCGCCAGTTGGGAGCGCGGCAGCAAAGGTCCCTTGCTCCCTCACGCTGTGGCGACTGTGTGGATTTCGGGTCATCCAACGCACCAAAATCCACACAGTCAGGGCGCCGACCAGCGCCTCTCTCCCCCTCCCACCGGCTGCGGTAGCAAAGGTCCCTTGCTCTCTCTTTCAGGTGGGCCACGCAGGGCGACCCTCCTAAAGTCGTTCACGTACATGAACTTGAATCATGTCCTTGACGCATGTTCGTAAAGAGGCTTAACGTCTAGCCCGTCGCCGCCACGACCGAGCTTCGATCCCTCGACGAGGAGGACCACGGATGCGTGTTCGTGAGCGGGTTCTGGCCGTTGCGGCCGGTGCGGCCCTGCTGTCGACGCTGGCGGCGTACCCGGCACAGGCCGCGACGGTCCGCGTAGGGACTTCCGAGCAGCTCACGGCGGCGCTCGCTTCGGTCACTCCGGGAACCGTCATCGAACTCGCGGCCGACACGACCTTCACTGGCAACTTCAAAGCAGCGAAGAGCGGAACGTCCAGCAGCCGTATCACCCTGAAGGGGCCGCGAAGCGCAGTCATCAAGGCCTCGGCCGGACGCACGCTCGAACTGACAGGCAGCTACTGGAACCTGACCGGCTTCACCCTCACCGGTGGCCAGAAGGGCCTGATGGCGACAGGCGTCAAGAACACCGTCGTCGACGGCATCAAGGTCACCGGCGTCGGCCATGAGGGCATCCACTTCCAGTACACGAGCACCGACAACGTCGTGAAGAACTCCGAGGTGACCGACACCGGCCGCGAGTACGCGGGCTACGGCGAAGGCATCTACTTCGGTTCCGCGAAGGGCAACTGGCCCGGCGGCACGCCCGACCGGAGCGACCGCAACAAGGCGCTGAACAACAAGATCGGCCCGAACGTGCGAGCCGAGTCGATCGACATCAAGGAAGGCACCACCGGCGGTGAACTGCGCGGCAACGTCTTCGACGGCACCGGGCAGAGCGGCGAGCATTTCGCCGACAGCTGGGTGGACATGAAGGGCAACAACTACGTGGTCGCGGACAACCGGGGCAGCAAGGTCTTCGTGCACGACGCGACCTACGGCGGCTTCGAGGTCCATGTCCAGCTCGACGGCTGGGGCCGCGGCAACACCTTCTCCGGCAACACCGCGGACGTGCGGTCCTCCTACGCGTACGGCTTCTATCTCGTGAAGGCCGCGACGGGGAACAAGGTCTGCGCGAGCAACAAGGTGACCGGTGCCGGGAAGGGATTCGCGAACGTGGCCGCCACGGCGGGCTGCTGACGCGACCGGAGACCGGGGGCCCGCTCAGCCCGGCGGCGGGGGCGGGCCCCCACCCTTCGAACACTCCTCGGTTCAGGCAGAGTGTCCTCATGGACGACCTGTACCCGCCGATCCACGTGCGCGCCGAGGGCATGCTCGACGTCGGCGACGGGCACCGGATCTACTGCCAGGAAGCCGGGAACCCGGACGGCAAACCGGTGGTCGTCCTGCACGGAGGCCCTGGTAGCGGCATCTCCTCGATGGCCCGGCGGCATTTCGACCCCGAGGCCTACCGGATCATCCTGTTCGACCAGCGCGGTGCCGGCCGCAGCACTCCGCATATCGGCACGCCGGACGTCGACCTGTCGGTCAACACCCTCTGGCATCTCGTGTCCGACATGGAGAAGCTGCGCGAACGGCTGAATCTCGAACAATGGCAACTCTTCGGCGGCTCGTGGGGCGTGACCCTCGCCCTCGCCTACGCCGAAACCCATCCGAGCCGCGTCAGCGAGATCATCCTGCGCGGCGTCTTCACCGTCCGGCGCGGCGAACTCGACTGGATCTACAACGGCGGCGCCGCGAACCTCTTCCCCCGGGAGTGGGAAGCGTTCCTCGCCCCGATCCCCGAAGACCGCCGCGACGACCCTCTTTCGGCCTACCGCGAGCTCGTCTATCACCCCGATCGGGCGATTCGAGAGCGTGCCGCCATCGCCTGGAGCGCCTGGGAAGGCGCGATCGTCTGCCTGCGCCCGGATCCGGCCTTCCGCAACCAGTACGCGTCACCGGACTTCGCGGTCACGTTCGCCCGGCTGGCGCTGCACTACTTCTGCCATGGCGCGTGGCTCGAGGAAGGGCAGCTGATCCGGGAGGCCGGGAAGCTCGCCGGGATTCCCGGTGTCATCGTGCAAGGGCGGTACGACGCGGTGTGCCCGCCGGTGACGGCTTACGAGCTGCACCGGGCCTGGCCGGATTCGAAGCTGGAGCTGGTGGAAGCGGCCGGGCACGCGGTGACGGATCCGGGGATGCTGGCGGCGCTTCGGGCCGCGACGGACTCCTTTCGGTAGGAGCGGCTACAACCGGCCGCCCGAGGTCGTGTCGCCGGAAAGTCGTTGCGCCAGATATACCGGCACCGTCGAAGCCAGGATCAGCACCGCCGCCACGACGTTGACGATCGGTGCCTGGTTCGGCCGGAACAGGTTGTTCAGGATCCAGATCGGCAGGGTCTCGAGTCCGGTCCCGAGGGTGAACGTCGTGACGATGATTTCGTCGAACGACAAGGCGAATGCCAGCAGGCCGCCCGCCAGGAGGGCCGAGCGCAGCATCGGGAACGTCACCAGCCGGAACGTCGTGAGCCCGTCCGCGCCGAGGTCCATCGACGCCTCTTCGAGGTTGCCGCCCATTCGCCGAAGCCGCGCGACGACGTTGTTGAACACCACCACGATGCAGAACGTCGCGTGCGCGACGATCGCGGTGAACAGGCCGAGGTCGATGCCGAGGATCGTGCGGAAGGCGTTGTTCAGCGCGATACCGGTGACGATACCGGGCAGCGCGATCGGCAGGATGATCAGCAGCGACACCTGGTTGCGGCCGAAGAAGCGGTACTTCTGCAGCGCGAAGGCCGCCATCGTGCCGAGTACCAAGGCGATCGCCGTCGCGGCGAGTCCTGCTTGGACACTCGTCCACAGTGCGTTCAGCGCACCCTGGTTCTCCGCGGCCCGGCCCCACCATTCGAGGGTGAAGCTCGACGGTGGCCAGCCGAAGGTGGTGTCCGCGTTGAACGAATTGAGCAGCACCACCAGCAGCGGGAAGTAGATCACCGCGAGGCCGAGCACCAGCGCCGCGAGCAGAAGGTATTTGGTCGTCCGGGAAAGCCGCATCGCGCGCTCCTACAGGTTGTCCAGCGCGCCCGTGCGGCGCACGGCGGCGAGGTAGGCGAGCATGATCACCACGGGTACGGTCGCGACGGTCGCCGCGAAGGGCAGGTTGTTGGCCGCGCCGATGTTGTCGTAGACGACGTTGCCGAGCATCTGCGACGTGCCGCCGACGATCTTCACCGCGATGTAGTCGCCCAGCGACAGCGAGAACGTGAAGATCGAGCCGGCGACGACGGCCGGGAAGGTCACCGGCAGGACCACCGAGCGGAACGTCCGGAACGGCCGGGCGCCGAGGTCACCGGAAGCGTCCACCAGTGAGTTCGGCAGCCGCTCCAGGCCCGCGTAGATCGGCAGGATCATGTATGGCAGCCAGAGATACGACAGGGTGATCACGGTCGCGAGCACGCCGTAGCCGGGGCTGTCGAGGCCGAACGGGTTCAGCAGCCAGTGCAGGACCCCGTTGCCGGACAACATGGTCCGCCACGCGTAGGCCTTCACCAGGTAGCTCGCCCACAACGGCGTCATGACGGCGATGACCAGGAGGCGCCGCGCCCTCGGCGAGGCGAATTTGGCCATGTAGAACGCCATCGGGAAGGCGATGATCGCGGTGACCACCGTGACGAGCGCGGCGATCCCGACCGTCCGGAGGGTGATCGTGCGGTACACCGCGTCGCTGAACAGGGTGACGAAGTTGTTCAGCGACCACTCGGTCACGACCTGGCCGGTGAAGACGTCGGTGCTCCAGAACGCGGTCACGAACAACGCGGCCAGCGCGCCGAGGTAGGCGAGGCCGAGCCACAGCATCGGCGCGGAGAGCAGGATCCCCAGTCGCAGTCTGGGTTTGCGGTACAGGAAGGCGGAGGTCTTCCGCCTCGGCGAATCGAGCGTGGTCGTCATCGTCTCCACCAGGGGATGGGACCGGGAGCGGACGGCGTTGGGGGGCACCACCGTCCGCTCCCGGAGTTCGGGAGGTCAGCCCTTGATCTCGGTCCAGGCACGGGTCCACTCGCCGTAGTCCTTGCACTTGACGTCGGTGCGGCCGTCGAGGCACTGCGCGATCGGCGTCGTCCAGTACTGGATCTTCGATGCGTACGCGACGTCACCGGCGTGGAAGGTCTCGCAGTGCGCCTTGTTCTTGGTTTCGGCGCACGCCTTGGGGTTCGAGGGCGATTCACCGAAGTACTCGGCCACCTGTGCGTTGGCCTTCGGGCTGACGATGTGGTTCAGCCACTTGTAGGAACACGTCTTGTGCGGCGACTTCGCCGACACCATCCAGGTGTCCGACCAGCCGGTCGCGCCTTCGGACGGCAGCACGGATTCGACCGGCGCGCCCTCGCTCTTGGTCAGGTTCACCGTCACCTGCCAGGCGGTGCCGACGACGGCGTCGCCGCTCTTGAGCGCCTGGCTTTCCTTCAGGTAGTCCGACCAGTACTCCGCCACCATCGGGCGCTGCTGCTTGAGCAGGTCGACCGCGGCCTGGAACTGCTTGTCGTCCAAGGCGTACGGGTTCTTGATACCGAGTTCGGGTTTGTGCGTCTGCAGGTACAGCGCGGCGTCGGCGATGTAGATCGGCGAGTCGTAGGCGGTGATCTTGCCCTTGTACGGGCTGTTCGCGTCGAACATGACCGACCACGACGTCGGCGCCGGGGTCACCTTGTCGGTGCGCCAGGTCAGCAGGTTCGCGCCCCAGCCGTGCGGCACGCCGTAGGACACGTTGTTCACGCTGTTCCACGGGCGGTTCTTGAGGAAGTCGAAGACGTCGGCGTAGTTCGGCACGAGCGCGGTGTTCACCGGTTCGACGTCGCCGGACGCGATGAGCCGCAGCGACGCGTCACCGGAAGCGGAGATGACGTCGTACTGTCCGGTCTTCATCAGGCTCACGGCCTCGTCGGAGGTGCCGAACGCCTTGACGTTGACCTTGCAGCCGGTCTCCTTTTCGAAGCCCGTGACCCAGTCGACGGCCGGGTCGTTGGAGCCGTTCTCCGCGTAGCCGGGCCATGCCAGCACGTTGACCTGGCCTTCGGGCTGGCCGAGCTGCGCGAGCGCGTCGAGATTCGGCGGGGTGAAGCCCTGCCCGCCGGGCGCGGCCGCGGTCGAACTGGATCCGGAGGTTCCGCAGGCGGCCACGAGCAAGCCGGCGCCGAGCAGGCCGGCGAGCGCGAGTTTCCTGTTCTTCATTGAACAACCTTTCGGTACAGGGGGAGAACTAACCGGCTTCGGGGACGCGGAAGCTGTGTTCGTGCCGCCAGCTCAGGCGGACACGGCCGCCCTCGAAGTCCGCGGGTTCGGCGGTGTTCTGCCGGACCACGGACAGCTGGCCGCCGGCGTCGAGGGTGACCTCGTAGCGCACGGTCGCGCCGGCGTAGACGGTGTTGGTGACGGTGCCGGTGGCGCTGGTCTCGCCGACCTCCGCGGATTTCGAGAGATCGGCGTCGATGCGGATCTTTTCGGGGCGGATGCTGAACACACCGGGTTTGCCGATGATGTTCTCGGCGCCGCCGCCGCTGAGCAGGTTCGAGGTGCCGACGAAACCGGCGACGAACGCCGTCGCGGGCCGCTCGTAGACCTCGACCGGGGAGCCGACCTGTTCGATCCGGCCGGCGTTGAACACCGCGATGCGGTCGCTCATCGTCAACGCCTCGTCCTGGTCGTGGGTGACGAAGATGAAGGTGATGCCGACGTCGCGCTGGATCTGTTTCAGCTCGGTCTGCATGGTGTGGCGCAGTTTCAGGTCGAGGGCGCCGAGTGGTTCGTCGAGCAGGAGCACCTTCGGCCGGTTGACCAGAGCCCTGGCGAGCGCGACACGCTGACGCTGGCCGCCGGAGAGCTGGTCGGGTTTGCGCTCGCCGAACTCTCCGAGCCGGACGGTGTCGAGAGCTTCCATCGCGCGTTGACGTCGCTCCGCGCGGGGGACGCGCTTCACCCGGAGGCCGTACTCGACGTTCTGCTGCACGGTCATGTGCGGGAAGAGCGCGTAGTCCTGGAAGACGGTGTTGACGTCGCGGTCGAACGGCGCGAGACGGCTGACGTCGCGGCCGTGCAGTTCGATCGTGCCCGCCGTCGGGAGCTCGAAGCCGGCGATCATGCGGAGCACGGTCGTCTTGCCGGAGCCCGACGGACCGAGCATCGAGAAGAACTCGCCGGGCGGAATGTCGAGGTCGACGCCGTCGACCGCGTGGACCTGGCCGAACTCCTTGCGCAACCCGCGCAGCCGGATGGCCGGAATGTCGCCTCCACCTGCGGAAGTGATAGCAAAGGTCCCTTGCTCCCCCGCGGCGGCGGCGGGCGCTTGATGAGGCATGGCGTGCCTTTCGGTGGTCGTCACAGCGCGCTCATCACGTGCTTGACGCGGGTGTAGTCCTCGAGGCCGTAGAGCGAGAGGTCCTTGCCATAGCCGGACTTCTTGAAACCGCCGTGCGGCATCTCGGCGACCAGCGGGATATGCGTGTTGATCCACACGCAGCCGAAGTCGAGTTTTCGGGCCAGCCGCATCGCCCGCTGGTGGTCGGTGGTCCACACCGACGACGCGAGCGCGTACTCGACGCCGTTGGCCGCGGCGAGCGCTTCGGCCTCGGTCTCGAAGCGCTGCACGGTGATGACCGGGCCGAAGATCTCCGTCTGGCTGATCTCGTCGTCCTGCCGGACGCCGGAGATCACCGTCGGTTCGTAGAAGTACCCCTCGTCCCCCTGCCGTTTCCCTCCACAGTGGACCGTCGCGTGCGCGGGGAGCCGGTCGACGAATCCGGCGACCCGCTCGAGCTGGGCGGCGTTGTTGAGAGGGCCGTAGGTGACCGACGTGTCGTCTGGCTTGCCGGTGCTGGTCGCCCGCGCCTGCCGGGTGAGGGCGGCGACGAAGGTGTCGTGGACTTCGTCGGCGACAAGGACCCGAGTAGCCGCCGTACAGTCCTGGCCCGCGTTGAAGTACCCGGCGGCGGCGATGCCTTCAGCGGCCGCTTCGATGTCAGCGTCCGCGAAGACCACTACGGGCGCTTTACCGCCGAGCTCCAGGTGTACGCGCTTCACGTCCTTCGCGGCCGAAGCGGCGACCTCGATCCCGGCCCGCACGGAGCCGGTGATGGACACCATCGCGGGGATCTCGTGCTCGACGAGCGCGCGCCCGGTGTCGCGGTCGCCGCAGATCACGTTGAGCACGCCGGGCGGCAGGAATTCAGCGCAGATCTCGGCGAAGAGCAGGGTCGACGCGGGTGTCGTGTCGGCCGGTTTCAGCACCACGGTGTTCCCGGCGGCGAGCGCGGGGGCGATCTTCCAGACCGCCATGAGAAGCGGGTAGTTCCACGGCGTAACCTGCGCGCACACGCCGATCGGTTCTCGGCGGACGAAAGAGGTATGCCCTTCCATGTACTCGCCCGCCGACCGTCCTTCGAGGACACGCGCGGCCCCCGCGAAGAACCGCAGCTGGTCGACGATCATCGGCAGTTCTTCGGCCGCGGTGAGCGCGACCGGCTTGCCGGTGTCCGCCGATTCGACGAGCACGATCTCTTCCGCGCGGGCTTCGACGGCGTCCGCGATCTTCAGCAGCGCGAGCTGGCGCTGCGCGGGCGTGGTGTCGCGCCAGGTTTCGAAGGCGGCGGCCGCGACCTGGAGCGCGCGGTCGACGTCTTCGGGGCCGGCGACGGCGGCGGTGCGGTACGGGCGGCCGGTGACGGGATCGACGACGTCGGCGACCTGGCCCGACGCGGATCCGGTGTACTCACCGCCGATGAAGTGCTTCAACTGCTGCACGAGAGCTCCTGGCTACTGGGCCTGGGGGCGTGAGGCGATAGCAAAGGTCCCTTGCTCCCTTTTGGGGCGGCGAGGTCGCTAAAACATATAAGTCCAGATGTTAAATGACAAGACGATGGGGCAAGATTGCTTCCATCGGGTAGCGGTACGGGCGAAGGGCCACCATGCGTAAGGGGATGTCGCACAGCGCGCGATCAGCGATGTTCGCTCCGCTCGACCAGATCGGCCGGGCGGAAGCGGTCACCGCGCGGCTGGTCGACGCCATCACTCTCGGGCTGCTGGCCGACTCGGAGCAGCTGCCGAGCGAAGCCGAGCTGGCCGCCCAGTTCGGCGTCTCCACCGTGACGGTCCGCGAAGCTCTCGTGGCCTTGCGACAGCAGGGCCTTGTCGAGACGCGACGCGGCCGCGGCGGCGGAAGCTTCGTGAAGACGCCTGCCAACCCTTCGGCCGCTTCGTGGCGAGAGCGCCTTCGCACGGTTTCGCTGTCCGAGCTTCGCGACGTCGGCGATCACTACCTCGCCATCGCGGGCGCCGCGGCCAAACTCGCCGCCGAGCGGAGTTCGCCCGAGGACATCGAGCGGCTCGAACTGGCGACCGAGGACATCCGCACGGCCACCGGCGCGGAGGCGTCGCGCGCCGAGCGCCAGTTCCATCTCGAAGTAGCCGCGGCCGCCCAATCGCCGCGGCTGACCAGGGAAGAAGTGCAGTTGCAGAGCGAACGAGGCGGATTGCTGTGGTTGCCGCTCGAGCCGCACGGCACCCGCGAGAACGCCTACGCCGAACACCGCGCGATCGCCGCCGCCATCGCGCAGGGAGACGGCGAGCTGGCCAGGAAGCTCACCGAGGAGCACATCCTCGAAGCGATAGACCGGCTGGCGGACGTGCATTTAGACCTTCTGGCCCCTTAAGCTGCGGCATCCGCGCATCCGAGGTGAGCATCGTGAACGACACACCGTCCGCCGGTTCCGAGGTCGTCGAACAGGTATCCACCCTGGTCGAGGACGTCTTCGGCCGGCTGAAGCCGCTACTGGCCGGCGCCGAAGGGCTCCTGGCCGCATCCACGGATGCCACCGCCGATGAGCTGACCCGCCTCCGGCCTCAGGTCTTCGACGTCCTCGGTGGCCTGGTCGTCGGCGCCGGGTTCATCAGCGCGCCGAACGCGTTGGCAGACCAGGAATTCGGCTTCGAATGGTGGACCGAAACCGGTGACGCCGAGCCGGCGCGGCTGGTCATCAGCCTCGATCCGGACAGCGAGAACTTCCTGGACTACACGAGGCAATCGTGGTTCACCGTCCCGCGTGACACCGGCCGCCGCCATATCAACGGCCCGTACGTCGACTATCTCTGCACCGACGAGTACACGCTGACCTTCACGGTCCCGGTCCAGCGCGACGGAGAGTTCGCGGGGGTCGTCGGCGCGGACATCTACGTGCGCGAGGTCGAGCGCCTGCTGCAGCTGAAATTGCGCGCGCTCGGCGGCCGCGCGGCGCTCGTCAACGCCCAGGGCCGGGTGATCGTGTCGAACAACGTGCGCCAGGCGACCGGATCCCTGGTCCGCGAGGTCGACGTCCCGGCGTGGTGGTCCGCCGGCGCGGAGCCGGTCACGACGGAGACCGGCACGCGGTTGCGGCGCTGCGGCGACTCGCCGATCGCCCTGGTCAGGTCCGAGCGCTGACCTGCAGCGCCAGCCAGAATTCGGCGCGCACCCCGGGGGAATCGAGATCTCGGCCGGTCAGTTCGGCGACCTTGCGCATGCGGTTGCGCAAGGTGTGCCGGTGGACGCCGAGCCGCGCGGACGCCAGATCCCAGTGACCGTGGTGTTCGAGCCAGCAGGTCAGCGAGGCGACCAGTTCACCCCTGCCGGTCTCGTCGTGCTGCCGCAGCGGCGCCAGCAGGCTGTCCGAAAAGGCTTGTGCCGCCTGGGAATCGACCATCTCCAGGAAGCCGCGCCCGGCATGCTCCGCGAACCGGACCAACGGGGAACGCTCGGCCCTCGCCGCTTCCGCGGCCTGTTTCGCCTGCCGGAGCCCGGCCGGGAAATCCACTGTGGACACCGGATCGGACAGCCCGGCGTGCAGCCCGCCGATCCGGGAGGCCTGCCGGACGACCGGCTCCACGTCGCCGAGCGCGATCACGAACGCCCCCGACTCGCCGAAGAACGCCTTGTCTCCGGCCACTTCGGCGTCGAGCGCGTCGGCGAGCGAGCGGCGCGCACTCGCGGGGCCTGCGACGGCCAGCACGGACCACGGCGCTTCCGGGACACCGCCCCAGAGCGACTTCATCGTGCGCGTGGCGAGTTCGGCCTGCCCCGCGGCGAGCAGATCGCACAGCCCTGACCTCAGCCGACGCACGGCGTCCACGTGCTCACGATTCTGTTCCAGCGCAAGGGAAAGCAGGGACACCGCGGTGTTGACGATATGCTGCGCCGCGGCGTCGAGCGGCTCGCGAGTGCCGACCGCGAGCACGCCCCGCGCACGCGTGTCGAGCGTCTGCAGGACGACCTCGTACTCCCCCACCACCGTCACCAGCGTTCCTGCTCGCAGCCGCGCGAGTTCGTCCCGGATTTCGTCGGCGAAGGGTCCCGCGGATGGCGAAGCCTCGGTGACCGCACCGGACGAGTCGAGCAGGAGCACCCAGCCGTCGACCAGCTTCGCCAGTTTGCGCACCACACCACCCGGCCCGCCCTTGCCGACGGCGGTCCTGGTCAGTTCCTGCTGCCCCTTGCCGGTGCGCACGAGCGAGGCGTATTCGTCGGCGGCGACCGCGCGCGAGACCGCCCGCGTGATCGCGATGAACGGCGTCTTCCTCGGTACTTCGAGTACCGGCAGCCCGACCTCGTCCGCGGTCTCCACAAGCGACCGAGGAATGCTCTCGTGGCTGAGGCCGACTCCGAACCCGAGCCCCGCCACGCCGGCGTCGACGAGCCGCCGGATGTACCCGGGTGACGTGGTCTCATCGAGGGCGAGGCCGGTGGTCAACAGCAGTTCGCCGCCTTCGAGGAAGGCCTGCGGATCGGTCAGTTCGGTGGGATGGACCCAGCCGATCGCCCGGCCGAGCCCCGCTTCGGCCGCGCGCACCCGCAGGCCGAGCGGACGTTCGGCCACGAGAGCGGCGAGGGTCAGTGCCATGTGGTCCAACTCTACGCCTCGATATCGACAAGATGTCGAGCTGACGTGGGCCGGGCGGGCTCCCATCCTGGAGGGCGACCCCGTCCCTCGCGTCCGCAGGAGTCTGGCCGTGACCGTCACCACCGAAACCCAGCGCAGGCTGCGCACCGAGATCCCCGGCCCCGCCTCGCGCGCCCTGCAGGAACGACGCGCCGCCGTCGTAGCCGCGGGAGTGAGTTCGGTGCTGCCGGTCTACGTCACCTCGGCCGAAGGCGGCCTGCTCACCGACGCCGACGGCAACGTCCTGATCGACTTCGGTTCCGGTATCGCGGTGACCAACGTCGGCCACGCCGCCCCCGCCGTCGTGGACCGCGTTCGCGAACAGGCAGGCCGGTTCACGCACACGTGTTTCATGGTCACGCCGTACGAGGGATACGTCGAGGTGTGCGAAGCACTCGACAAGCTGACGCCGGGCACCCACGAGAAGCGTTCGGTGCTGTTCAACTCCGGCGCCGAAGCCGTCGAGAACGCGGTGAAGATCGCCCGCGCCGCGACCGGCCGTCAGGCCGTCGTCGTCTTCGACCACGCCTATCACGGCCGTACCAACCTGACGATGGCGCTGACCGCGAAGTCCATCCCCTACAAGCACGGTTTCGGCCCGTTCGCCCCCGAGGTCTACCGCGTTCCCGGCTCGTACCCGTACCGCGACGGTCTGTCCGGCCCCGAGGCCGCGCGGATCGCCATCGACCGCATCGAGAAGCAGATCGGCGGCGACCAGGTCGCCGCCGTCGTGCTGGAGCCGGTGCAGGGTGAGGGCGGCTTCATCGAGCCCGCTCCCGGGTTCCTGCCCGCGCTTTCCCGCTGGTGCACCGAAAACGGTGTCGTGTTCGTCGCCGACGAGGTGCAGACCGGCTTCTGCCGCACCGGCGAGTGGTTCGCGTCCACGCACGAAGACGTCGTCCCCGACCTGATCGCCACCGCCAAGGGCATCGCGGGCGGTCTGCCGCTCGCCGCCGTCACCGGCCGCGCGGAACTGCTCGACGCCGTCGGCCCGGGCGGGCTCGGCGGAACCTACGGCGGTAACCCGATCGCGTGCGCCGCGGCGCTCGGCTCGATCGAGATCATGCGCCAGGAGAACCTCGCGGCCTCGGCGAAACGCATCGAAAACGCGCTTCTGCCGCGGCTGCGCACGCTGGCCGAGGAGACCGGTGTGATCGGCGACGTCCGCGGCCGCGGCGCGATGCTGGCCGCCGAGTTCGTGAAGCCCGGCACCACGGAACCCGACGCCAACCTGACCAGGCGGGTCGCGCAGGCCTGCCACCAGGCGGGCGTCGTCGTCCTCACCTGCGGCACCTACGGCAACGTCGTCCGCCTGCTGCCGCCGCTGTCCCTGTCCACCGAACTGCTCGACGAGGGCCTGACCGTCCTCGAGCACGCTGTCCGTACGGAGGCCGCCAAGTGACCACATTTCCTTTCTGGGTAGCCGGAAAGCCGGTCACCAACGACGAGACCGTCGTCGTCCGTCACTCCTTCGACGGGAGCGAGGCCGGGGCGCACCACGTTCCGTCCACTTCGGACATCGAGACCGCCGTGCAGGCGGCGTACGACGTCTCCGACGAGTTCGCGACACTGCCCGCACACGTCCGGGCGGGCGCGTTGGACCACGTGTCCCGAGTTTTGGGTGAGCGGTCCGAAGAGCTGGCACAGCTGATCACCGCCGAGTCGGGCAAGCCGCTGAAGTGGGCTCGCGGCGAGGTCGGGCGCGCGGCGTCGACGTTCCGCTGGGCCGCCGAAGAAGCCCGCCGGTTCTCCGGTGACCTGCAGCGCCTCGACACCGACCCGGGTGGCACCGGGCGGCTCGCGCTCGTGCGCCGCGTCCCGAAGGGTCCGGTGCTGGGCATCACACCGTTCAACTTCCCGCTGAACCTGGTGGCGCACAAGGTCGCGCCCGCGATCGCGGTCGGCGCGCCGATCGTGCTCAAGCCCGCGCCCGCGACGCCGCTGACCGCGTTGCTGCTCGGCGAAATCCTCGCCGAGACCGGCCTGCCCGCCGGGAGCTGGTCGATTCTCCCGGTGAGCAACGAGGAATCGGCCAAGCTGGTTTCGGACCCGCGGCTGCCGGTCGTGTCGTTCACCGGTTCCGTGCCGGTGGGCTGGGGTATCCGGGACAGCGTGCCGCGCAAGCACGTCGCGCTCGAACTCGGCGGCAACGCGGCGGTGCTCGTCTGTCCTGATTGGACGGATCTGGACTTCGCGGCGCAGCGGATCGCGACGTTCGCGATGTACCAGGCGGGTCAGTCGTGCATCTCGGTGCAGCGCGTGTACGCGCACGCCGACGTCTACGACGAGCTCCAGGCGAAGGTGCTGGAGCAGGTGCGCGCGCTCGGGACCGGCAACCCGCGGACGGACGGCGTGGACGTCGGGCCGCTGATCAACACCGCGGCCGCCTCCCGGGTGGAATCGTGGATCGAGGCCGCGGTCGACGCGGGCGGCGAGCTGCTGACCGGCGGCAAGCGTGACGGCGCGACCGTCGAGCCGACGGTGCTCGCGAACGTGCCGGAGGACGCGTCGGTGATGGCCGACGAGGTCTTCGGGCCGGTCGTGTCGATCACGCGGGTGGAGTCGGTGGACGACGGTGTGCGCCGGATCAACGACTCGCGCTTCGGCCTTCAGGCGGGAGTCTTCACGCGTGACCTGCCGACGGCGTTCGACGTGTCCGCCAAACTGCGTGTCGGCGGTGTGCTCATCGGCGACGTGCCGAGCTTCCGCGCCGACCAGATGCCCTACGGCGGGGTGAAGGACTCCGGCGTCGGCCGCGAAGGCCCCGCGTCGGCGATGGCGGACTTCACCGAAGAACGCGTCACCGTCCTGACCGGTCTCACCCTCTGACGACCCGCATTTAGTCCTCTGGATGCGCTGGTTCGCGTCGCGAACTACCGCATTCAGAGGACTAAATGCGTGAGGTGGGCGTGGGCTTCGACGAGCGAAGGGCCGTACCAGGTCAGATAGCGCCCGGAGACCAGGACGTGCTTCGCGCCGGGGAACGCTTCGGGGCCGTCGTCCGCGGTGAACTCGTAGGGCTCGTCGGGCAGCACGAGGAGGTTCGCGTCTCCGGCCGCGAAGCGCGCTTGGAGCTCGTCGAGCTTCGGGCGCGGGTAGCGCTCTTCGTGGTCCGCGTAGACGTTGCCAATCCCGACGCGATGCAGGACGTCACCGCCGAAGGTGTCCCTGCCGAGCACGATCCACGGCTTCCGCCAGACCGGCACGACCGCGCGGAAGCGCTCCGGCAGCGTCTCCCGCCAGATCTCCTCCGCCTCGACCAGCCAATCCGGTTCGGCGAGGTCGTAGGCCTGCGTCAGGATCCGCCGGATCGACGCTAGCGCGCCGGGCACGGTCGCCGACGCCTCCATCACCCAGACCGGGACCCCGTTGGCGCGTAAGCGTTCCACGTCCTCCGGCCGGTTCTCCTCGGAGTTGGCCAGCACCAGATCCGGCTCGAGTTCCAGCACCTCGTCCACGTCCGGGTACTTCGAGCCGCCCACCCTCGGGACGTCCAGATCCACCGGATGGGTGCAGTAGTCCGTGGCGCCCGCGAGCCTTCCCGGCGCGCTCACCTCGACGGCCTCGGTCAGCGACGGCACGAGCGACACCACCCGCGACGCCGGTTCGCGCAGCGGGACCACTTCGCCGAGATCGTCGATCATGCGCGCTCGAAGGACAGTTTCCGCTTGTCGACGTCCACCGCCGTGAGCCGGACCCGGATCCGCTCGCCTTCGGGCGGCTTCTCGCCCGCGCACTTGCCCATCACCGGCGGATTCTCGATCAGGATCTCCGATTTGGCGTCGTCGGCCCGCAGCACGATCGCGTCGAACTCCTCGCCGATGTGCTCGGCCATGACCCAGGCCTCGACCTGATCGATGCAGGCACGTTCGACCTTCGCCGCCAGGGTGTCGGACGCGGTCATCTGCTCCGGCACCTCCGAAAGCGCCGCGCGAACCCACTCGGGCACCTCGCGGCCCGCGCTCACGGCGAGACAGATCTCGGTGGCGAACCGGTCGACCAGCCGCCGGATCGGGGCGGTGACGTGGGCGTACGCGCCGCCGATCCCGGCGTGCGTGGTCAACGTCGGCAGTTCGCCGTCGAACGCGGTGTACCCGGCGCCGCGCAAAAGCCTGGTGGTGTCGGCGAAAAGCGCCATGGACGCGGGCTGGCCGGGATCGAGCGCGGCCAGGAATTCCGACACGCTCTCGCCCTCGGGCCAATCGATGTTCAGCGCCTGCGCGGACCGGCGCAGCCATTCGATCGCTTCGGCGTCGGGCTGGGGCAGCGTGCGCAGGACCCCGATCCCGGCGCCGATCATGATCTTGGCCGCCGCCATGCCGGTGAGCAGCGAGATCTCGGCGTTCCACGCGTCGACGTCGTTGCGCGGGCGCTGGATCAGCGCCCAGCCCCCGTCGGGATCGCCGCTGATCTCCTGCTCCGGCAGCTGCAGCTCGACCGCTCCGCGCCGGATCGCGAGTTCGCGGCGCAGCCGGCCCAGTTCCGGCAGCGCGGCGACCGAGGGATGCGGGTCGCCCGCGTCGATCGCCGCCTGGACGGTCTCGTAGTCGAACTGTTCGGTGGACCGGACCAGCGCCCGGCGGACGTTGGTCGCCGTCGGCTCGCCGCTCGCGTCGACGTCGATGGTCCACAGCACGGCAGGCCGGGTCTCCCCCGGCAACAGGCTCGCCGCGCCCTCGGACAACACCGGCGGATGAAGCGGGACGTTCCCGTCGGGCAGGTAGAGCGTCTGCCCGCGGCGGCGCGCCTCCTTGTCGAGCGCGCCACCCGGCGGGATGAACGCGGCCAGGTCGGCGATCGCGTAGTGGACGCGGAACCCGCCGCCCTCGGCGCGCTCGACCAGCACCGCCTGGTCGAGGTCCTTGGCGCCGGGCGGATCGATGGTGACGAAGGGCAGACCGGTGGCATCCTCGCGTTCCCCCGCCGACTCGAGCGGGTCGAGGACCGCCGCCTCCGCTTCGGCGAGCACGTCGGGCCCGAACGACTCCGGCAGCGAGAACTCGGCCCGAAGGTGACCGAAGTCCCCTCCTGCCGCGTGTGTCCTGATCACGAGTGGAGGCACCACCCAACCCTATCCCGATCCGGCGCCGTTGATCGCCCGTTCGGGTGCGGGCCGGTCGGGTGTACGTTACGGACCGAAATGAAAACCGATACCCTTTTCAAAACGACAGGAAGGGCCGTGGCGTGAAGATCGCGTTCGTCGGGAAGGGCGGCAGCGGGAAGACCACGCTGGCGTCGCTGTTCACCGCGTACCTGGCCGGCGGCGGGAAACCGGTTCTGGCGATCGACGCGGACATCAACCAGCATCTCGCCGTCGCGCTCGGCGCGAGCGAGGAAGAGGCCATCGCGTGGCCGACGCTGGGCGACAACATGGGCCTGATCAAGGAGTACCTGCGCGGCGACAACCCGCGGATCGCGGACGCCGCCTCGATGATCAAGACGACGCCGCCGGGACGCGGGTCGCGGCTGGTCCGGCCGTTCGAGGACAACCCGATCTTCCACGCCTGCTTCCGCGAGTTCGGCGGTGTGCGGCTCGGCGTCACCGGGCAGTTCGACGAGGACGATCTGGGCGTCGCCTGCTATCACTCGAAGGTCGGAGCGGCGGAGCTGCTGCTGAACCACATGGTCGACGATGCGGGCGAGTACGTGGTCATGGACATGACCGCCGGCGCCGACGCGTTCGCGTCCGGGCTGTTCACGCGGTTCGACGTGACGTTCCTGGTGTGCGAGCCGACCGTGCGCAGCGTCGGCGTGTACCGGCAGTACGCCGACTACGCGCGCGACTTCGGCGTGCGGCTGGTCGTCGTGGGCAACAAGGTCACCGAAGACGAGGACATCGAGTTCCTGCGCGAAGAGGTCGGCGACGCCCTGCTGGGCTGGATGGAGAACTCGCGGCACGTCCGCGCCGCCGAACGCGGCCGCGCGCGCCCGATCGGCGAACTCGAGGCGCACAACCTCGCGACGCTGGGCTCGATGCTCGCGACCATCGACGGCGAGCAGCGCGACTGGGCGCGCTACCAGCGGCAGGGCGTCGAGTTCCACCTCCGCAACGCGCGGGCGTGGGGCAGCGGGCGGGCCGGGGAAGACCTCACCGCGCAGGTGGACCCGGAGTTCGTGCTCGGACCGGCGCTCGCCCGCCAGGACGCCTGACCGGCTCGTGAGTGGTTAGGACGGCTAGTACCTACTGGATGTGGTGGCGTTGGTCGCGGTCCGGGCCCACCACTGGCACTGAGTGGCAAGCCTCGTGAGTGGTACGGACGGTTAGAACCGTCCTAACCACTCACGAGGGTCAGTCGCCGTTCCATTTGGCGTCTTCGGCGTCGGCCTGCTTCGTGCGCTCCTTGGCGATCTCCAGGGCGCGCCGGGCCGTCGCCTCGTCCGGGTACGGGCCCAGGAGGTCGATGCTCCGGCCTCGTTCCAGGTGCTCGACCTGGTTCGTCTTGGTGTTGAAGTACCAGCCCTGATCCGGGTTCGGGTCGCTCGACATACGTCAAGCCTGACATCACCCGGACGTCCTGTCATCACTTGCGATAGCGGTAGGGGATCTCCGTGGGATCGCCGGTCGGGCCGAACTCGCCGCCCTCGGGCTGGTCCACCTTCGAGCTTTCCGGCACGTTCTCGCCGAGTTCGTCGAACCAGCCCCGGTGCATCGGGACGCCGCGCGGCGGGGTCGCCGGTTCGGGCGCCATGGGGATTCCCGGCGGAGGCGACACCGGCTGCGTCAACGGAGGAGCCGACGACGGCGGCGTCACGGGCGGCTCCGGCTCGGCCTGCGAGGGCGCGGCGGCGGCCGGGGCTTCCGGGGTGGAAGGAGGCGCGCTCACCGGCGGAGGCGGCGGCGTGTGGTTCCCGGGCGGCGGTTGTGTCCGGGTGGGCTGGGGCAGCGGAGGCGGCGGCTGGGACACCGGCGGTTGGGACGCGGGCGCCTGAGACACGGGCGCCTGTGGGACGGCGGCCTGAGACGCAGATGTTTGAGGCGCGACAGGCTGCTGGGCGGCAGTCTGAGGCGCGGGGGCCTGCGGAGCCGGTGCCTGAGACTCGGCAGGCTGCTGGGTCGATGCCTGAGACGCGCCACCCTGGGACGCGGCAGCCTGAGGCGCGGGAGCCTGATGGGACGGTGCTTGAGGCGCGGCAGCCTGATGAGCCGATGCCTGAGACGCGCCACCCTGGGATCCAGGCGCCTGGGGCGCGGGAGCCTGCGGGGCCGGTGCCTGCGGCGCAGGCGCCCCCTGATGGCCCGGCAACGGCGGCGCCGGTGGCCCCGAAGGCGTGACCGTGCGCCACACCGGCGCGGGCCCGATGTTCATCGGCGCCGGGGCTCGCGGAGGCTGCCCGGTCGCGGGCGGCGCGGCCTGCGAAGGCGGCGGGGGCGCCTGACGTTGCGCAGGCTTCGGAATCGGGTCGAGGCACGAGACAAGCACCGTGGTGTTCGCCGGATCCTCGACCTTCCGTCCGCTGCGCTCGCGGTAGATCATCTCGCCTTCGGTGTCCATCTCGACCAGGTAGCCGGCCTCGGCCAGCTGCTCTTCGTCGAGATCGACGAGTTTCTCGTAGCGCGACGGGACCACCCGGTAGATCGGCCAGGCGAGCCGGGCGTTCTCCTGGTGGAACTGGGCCAGCAGGGCGGCCATCTGCTGCTGCCAGGGCAGCGACATCCCCTCGGCCAGCGAACGCGGCAAGACGACGTAACCGGGATCGACGCCCGGCCAGCCCTGGTTCAGCTGGTCGGCGAGCGGAGTGCTCGACGCCGGCCGCGCCACCTGCCGCGCGGGCTGGGCGGTACCGAAAAGATCGCGGGGATCGACCTCGGGGCCGCTTCCCGCCGCGGGCTTGCCTCGCCTTCCGAATTTCCGTGCCACGTTCTTCATCCTCTGCCAGTGTGCGGCCGCGTGCCGGTGGACAGGCCGCCACTTCGGGTGAATCCGATGGTCCCGCGATCGCGATACCACGCTCTCACCATGCTAAACGCCAGGACGGACCGCCTGCGCGACCACTTCGGCCTCGTCGAAGGAGAAGTCGCGGATGTGCACCGGCACCCCGGTCTGCTGCGCTTCGACGATCTTGCCGTCGCCCAGGTACATCATCACGTGGTGGATGGTCGCCGGGTTCGACGGCACGGTGGCGAGGAACAGCAGGTCACCCGGCTGCGCCTGCCGCACCGGCAGCATCGCGCCGCCCTTGTACTGGTCACGCGAAACCCGCGGAATGATGATCCCGGCCGACTCGTAGGCCCGCAGCATCAGCCCGGAACAGTCGTAGCTGTTCGGTCCGGTGGCGCCCCAGACGTACGGCTTTCCCTGTTCGGCGAGGGCGAACTTGATGGCCTGCGCGGCGGCCTGGCTGGGCGGTACCACGCTGCCCACGCTCGTACCGCAGCCGACGACGTCGACGATCTGGCCCTCGTTCTCCACGAGGAGCGCCGCCATCGGCTCCCAGTTGTGGTATCGGTCGGGGAAACCGGAGCGCTCGACGCGCTGGGCGGCGTCACCGGGACGCATGTTCTCCCAGCCCGGCACCGCGAGCAGCACGTCGTAGAACTTGTTGACCTGGTACGGCGGGTCGGTGACCTGCGCGACGGTGCCCCAGCCCATCGACGGCCGCATCTGGAAGATGCCGAGCGAGTCGCGGTCGCCGTAGGTCAGGTTCCGCAGCTTGGATTCGGTCATCCCGGCCTGGATCGCCACCTGCCACGCGCGCGGGGAGAGCGTGCGCTGCTTGCCGATCGAGATGATCAGCGCGACGATCCCCTTCTGTTCTTCGTCCAGCTTGCTGATGTCCGAAGAACCGCGATCGGTCTGCCCGGGCAGGGTCGGCCCGATCGACGCGTCGCAGGAGGTCTTGACGACCCCGCCCGACTGCGCCTCCACATGGTCGCTCACCACCTTGGTGACCGTGCTCGTGGTGACCACCGCGGCGAAAACCGCGGCGATCAGCACGCCGACGATGAGCCCGATCTTCATCGGGTCAGCCCGCTTGGGTGAACTTGGTGACCCGCCATCCCGGGTTCGTCTTGACGACGGTGACCCGGACCTTGGGCCCGTCCGTCGCGACGTCGATCTCCATCGACCCGGCGAGCGAGGAAACCACCTGTGGCTCCCCGGTCACCCTGGTCGCCTTGATGTTCGCGGGGTCCACCGTCGTCAGTTCCCCGGCGAGGTACTCCTCGGTGGTGTAGGGCCGCAAGCCGCTCAGCCACTGCTCGGTCGTCGTACCGTCGGGATGATTCGCCCATGCCGTCACCCAATTCTTGGCGACCCGGACACCGTCCTGGTCGGGTGGCGCGGAAGACGGCGGAGGCTGGGTGGTGAGCCTCGGCGGCAACGTCGACGTCACGGTCACCGGCGCCGCGACGCCGGGGCGTGAGGTGGCTGTCGCCGAGGAACCCGGCCCGGCGGCCGTCTGTCCCGGTTTTCCGATGGCCTTCGGCAGCAGGATGCCCAGCGCGGTGAGCAGCACCGCGAGGATCACCAGCGTGCCGACGAGGTGGCGGGGCGAGCGCAACGGCCAGCCCCACAGTCTGCGGTAGACCGCGGTGCGCCCGCGGTTGGTCCGGATCGGCATGGGTCACCGGCCCACTGCGTGGTCTGTGTCCCGGACTTCCTCGCGGACCTCGAGCCCGCGCGACGGCCGGTACAGCACGAAGACCGGCTTCCCCGCGACGACCTCGGGGTCGACGCGACGAGGGCGCGGCGTGGACGGGCCGGCCTGCACCGGCACGGCGCCCGAGTAGTCCGGAGTGGTGTAACCGCCGCCCGCGGAGTTCATCCGCGAGGGCACGACGACCGGTTCGGGTTCGTCACTCCAGCGGCGGTCGGCGACCGGCGAGGTGTCGACCCGGCGGCTCGGCACCTGGATCGGGCTCCGCCCGCCGGAGGTGAACATGGAGTCGCCGGGATTGCCCGCGGACGGGTTGTACTGGCCGAACACGGGAACGCCCCCGCCACCGCCGGACGGCAGCGCGGGCAGGCCGCCACCACCGCCGACGGCACCCGGCCACGGTGCTCCGGACCAGGCCGCCGCGGGGCGGATCGCGCCGGAACCGTTGTCGAGCCGCTGGGAGCTGGCGAAGATCGTCGCCTCGGGCCGGAACCGCCCGCCGCCGACCGTCGCGCCGACGGGACCGCGGAGGTCGCCGTCGACGACGTCGTCGGTGTCGCGGACGTTCTGCCAGAACGCGTCCTGCGGGGTCGGGTCGTTGTTCTTCTTGCGGAAGCGGGAGAAGAGCCCGCCGCGCGGTGAAGGCATCGCGCCGCCGACCATGCCGACGGACATCTCGACCATCTGCCACAGCCGCCGCACGGGACGGCCGACCATGAACAGCAGGACGGTGATGATGGCGGCCAGCACCATCTTCGTCAGCAGGGACAGCGAATTCCCCGCGGTGAAGATCGCCTCCAGCAGGAGGGTGTGCACACCGGCCAGCACCGAGAGCACCATGAGGTTGAAGGCGACCGCGCCGACGACCTTCAGGATGCGCTGCATGATCTGGGGCTGGAGCAGCGCGATCAGGCCGATCAGCGGAGCCGTCAGGACGAAGATCCTGATCAGCACCTGCGCGAGCAGCACCGTGGCCTTGGCAAGGAGCTGGAACAGCGAGTAGAAGATCCCCTGGCCCAGCGAAAGGAAACCGGCGCCGACGCGGCTGCCGTCCTCACCCGTGAAGTACCCGGTCGCCGGGCCGAGTTTGGTGGAGATGTCCTTGAACGCCGCCTTCTTGGAGTCGACCAGCGCGGCGTCGGCGTCCCCGCCCTGCTGGATCTGGCCCCAGGTGAAGGCGCGCGCGTCCAGAAGGGCCGGACCGTACTGGATCGCCTGCGGGGAGTCCGGGCTGCCGAATTCGCCGCGGAGCCAGTTGTCGTAGACGACCCGGCAATGCAGCTCGGTCGGGACCCGGTCCCACGGCTGGCGCGCGGCCACGGCCTCCGGCGTCGCCTGACACGGCTGTGCCGTGGGCGGCTGCGGCTGGGACGGCGGCGGGGTCTTGGCCTCGTCGATGAACCCGGCCTGAATGTTGGTCGTGGTCTGCACGATCGCGTTGTCGATCGGATCGAGGAATCTCAGCAGCGCCAAGGAGGACGCGGCCAGCCAGACCGCGGCGAGCCCGTACAGCGCCCGTTTGCTGACCGCGGCGAGATCGCCGCGCCAGATGTTGCGGAACAACATGATCGACATGATCAGCGCGGCCAAGCCGAACAGCTGCGCGTAGATGTTGTTGTAGACCTTCTCGGCCCCGGCCTTGACGGCGTTGTACAGCGGGCTGAGCAGGCTCCCCTGCAGCACGGTGTAGTGCAGCGAGTTCGTGGCACCGACGATGTTCTTGCCGATGTTGAACAGCTGATTGCCCGCCCAGGTGTCGATCGTCGAGTTGGGCGAGGTGATGCCCGCGAGCGGGGAGCAATCGGTTTCGAAGGTGTCCCAGACGTGTCCGGCGTACCCGTAGACGTTGTACGGGCTGCCGCCTTCACCGCGAGCGGTGGCGGGCGGATCGAGCGCGCCGACCATGCCCGCGCCCGGCCGTTCCGGGTTCGGGGCCTCGCCGCAGGCCGCGGCCGACGCCGCCGGAGCGGTCGCCACGGCCTGCAGGCCCAGGATCACCATGACGACGAACATCGTCGCGCGACGGCTCGGTCTGGTCTTGCCGGGCCGCGGCCCCTCTTTGAGCCGTCGGCGCAGCGCGTGCCAGCCGGCGGCGAACGCGAGCACGAACGCCAGGGTGAGCACCGTGTTCATGCGGCATCCCTGCCGGTGCCACCCTTGCCGGCGCGCGCGTGCTCGCCTTGACCCCCGTTACCGTTATGTCCATTTTGGACGGCGCCCTGGACCTCACCGGTCTCCGCGGCGAGCGGGTCCGGGGCGCCCAGCATCTGCTCGTCGGTGAGCCCGACTTCGAGTTCGGCCGCGAGCTCGAGGTCCTCTTCGAGCTCGAAGTCGTCCTCCTCCGGCGGCGAAGCCACGAACGGCTTCTCCTCCGGGACGGCGAGTTCGTTGCCCGGCCTGGACGGTTTGGCGTCGGGCGAACCCGGCGTGGTGTCCATGACCCGGCGCAGGTGCTCCAGGTGCGGGCCGGAGAAGTCGACGCGGATCCGCTCCACGCCGCCGGCGCCGTCACCGAAGATGAACTGCCGCGGCTCGACGTCCCGCTGCAGATCGCGGGACGAGCCGGGGCGGCGGCCCAGCGCCGCGACGACCTGCTCGTACCCGACGCCGACCGGCACCTTCAGCAGGCGCAGCGCGTCGGCCTGGGCGTCGTCGTCGTCCAGGCGGCCGACGAACACCGAGTCCAGCAGCGCCACGAAACCCTGGATCTTCAGGAAGTCCGCGGGGATCTGCGAGGACAGCAGGACCCGGACGTTCCACTTTCGCGAGTCACGCGCGAAGCGGTTCATCAGCACGCGACCGGTCGGGACCTCGGAGAGGAAGAACGCCTCGTCGATCCAGACGCCCTTGCGCAGTTCCTTCGGCTTCTCGTACACCGACCGCTGCGTCAGCCACGCGGCGAGGTTCAGCATTTCGACGCCGAGGGATTCCGCGTCCGTCCAGTACTCGCGCGGGACGCCGTCCTTGGGCAGGGTCAGCCCCGCCATGGTCAGCACGGTCATCCGGTCGTCGCGGGTCTCGGAATACGGGTCCGCGTCGCTCTCCGGGATGAGCAGCGCCATCCGCTCGCGCATCTCGTCGAGGAAGTCCGCGACGACGACGGCGTGCTCGTGGTGCTCACTGGAGTCGCGACGCAGCGCGTCGATGACCTGGCCCGGGTCGGCGTCGAACCGGCCGCCCACCGCGCGGACGGCGCGCAGCAGCACGATCCGGGTCTGCGCCATCCTCGAGACCTCGTACGGCAGGACGCCGGTGAGGACGTCGAGCACGAGACGGCGGCGCGTCGCGCCCGCGAGGGCCTTCTCCCGGCGCCACGACCGCTCGGGATCGTCCTCGTCCATGAAGTGCTCGAGCTGCGGCTCGGCGACCACCCGGTACGGGTTGAGGATGCCGGGCTGCGCGTTGAGCAGGTTGATCGGCCGGGCGTACGGACGCAGCTCGGGCAGGTCGCACAGGCGCGACAGCGGGCCCGAGGGGTCGAGGATCGTCCAGTGCGCGCCCGCGCGGAGCGTCTTGTAGACGATGCCGCCGCCGAGGAACGACTTGCCACCACCGAGGCCGGCGACCATCGCCGTCAGCCCGGAACCGTCGCGGATCTCCTGCGCCATCCACGGGTCCCACGCCACCGGGCGCCGGGTCGCGGTCACGGTCTCGCCGAGCAGGATGCCGCGGCGGTCGCCCACCTCGGCCGTCGCCGTCGGCACGGACGACGCCGCCCAGACGACCGAACCGCGGCGCATGTACGCCGCCGAAGCCAGCGGCTCACCGGGGATGAACTCCCGGGCCAGCGCGTACTGGGCCTCGGGATGCTCGACGGCGATCTTCGGCTTGTAGAGGTCGAGGAGCTGCTGGGCGAGGCGCAGCGCGTCCCGCTCCGTCGGCCCGGACACCGCGAGCCGCCACCACGACCGCACCCGGGTGGCCAGCGCGGTGAAGCCCGACGTCATCTCGTCGTCGATCTCCAGCACCCGGCCCGCCTGGCGCGCCAGCGACTGCGGCGGCTCCAGCTCGTGCTCGTCGGTGTAGTGCTTGACCTGCGAGCGCACCTTGTTCATCTGGCGCTGCAGCTCGCCGGCGACCTCTTCCGGGCGCCGGACGTAGATCCGCGCGGACACCTCGACCGCGGCGGGCAGCCGGTCCGCGTGCTGGATCCACGGGTCGTCCACCTCGGGGATCTGGAGGCCGTGCATCTGGCCGACGGTGAGGACGGCGAGATGCCGCGAGACCCCGGCGTTCGACCCGGTGCGGCCACGGACGGTCACCGTCGGCGCGTACGGCTCGGCGTGGAAATCCGCCGCGTCGGTGAAGCTGGCGAGGTCCTCGGGCTCCCAGGCCGCGCCGGGGACGGCGGGCATGTTGCGCGGGGCGGGAAGGCCCAGCGAGCACGAACGGTGCATCAGCCAGGACATCTCCTCGGCGTGCACCGGACGGCCTTCGAGCCCGGCGGAGCCGATCACCTGGTCGAGGTGCTCGACCTCGGAGTCGAGCGCGGCCAGCTCGGCGTCGACGGCCTCCGGCAGGATCTTGCGCAGCACCGGGGCGGCGCTTTCGACGGCGCGGTCGATCATCCGCCTGGTCTGCACCTGGACGCCCAGGTAGACTTCTTTTTCGGCCATCGAACGGCCCATCAGCTGCTGCTGCTCGCCGATGAGGTAGTCGTCGAAGGACAAGGCGCCCTGGACGTCCTGAGGACGGCCGACGGCGTTGTGCACATGGGCCTCGGCCCACATGCGGATCGGGTACGGCCGGTTGGTCACGCGCAGGTGCAGCCAGCGGCCCTGGAGCTCCGCGTACTGCCCGGCGATGGCCGCGATCAGGTCGCGGCGCTGCGAATCCGACCGGAACGACCAGCGCTGCGGTGCGAGCCGGTACCAGGCGTACACCTCATAACCGGTGCGTAACAGGTGCCCGTCGATGCTTCGCGCCGCGATCGACGGGGTATACGACGGTATGGCCGCTTCGCCGGGCAGCCGCCTCCCCTTGCCGGCCTTCTTGGGCTGCGCGGAGCGGACCTGCTGGGGCGGGTGCCAGGCCCCTTGCTGCAGATCTCGATCACGTTTTCCTCGGCTTCCGCCGCGACCGAACAACGACTACCTCCCGGCCCGAGCCGCGGGACGGCTCCGACGCGCTCGTGGTGTTCCCTGAGCTCCGGCGCCGCCGCCGTAGCCGTGGTGCTGGTACTGCCGTCTCCTGCGGTGCTTCGGTAGCGGGCGGTTCGCCCGCACCCGGACGCGGGATGCGCTGGCGGCGCCACCCGTGCCCGTGGTCCGTTCTCTTGGTGTGTTGAGCTCTTTCGCCGCCATCGCGGCCACGGCGCCCAGGGGACGCTCGTGGCTGATCTTGGCCGTGATCAATCTGGTGATCACAATTGTGGCGACGAAGGCCCAGGCGGTCGAGAAGAACCCGAAGCTCCAGCCCGCCCACCGTTCGACGGTGAGCACGAGCAGGAAGACCGGGATACCGACGAGCCACGCGACGTAGCGGGCTCTCCAGGGAAAAGTCGCTTTCGGCGGGCCGAGCCATACGGCGTCGACCCGGTAAACCTCGTCATCGGTCCGGATACGCAACGCGAGCCCTCAGCCTGTGAAGAGGCCGGCGATCCACTGGCCCACGTTGACTCCGGCGCCACTCACCGCGAGGCCGATGATCGCCAGCGCGATCACGACACCGGCGAGTCGGCGCATGACACCCGCGTTGTCCCCTTTGCCACCGCCCAGCCACAGCAGGAGGAGCGCGACGGCCAGCAGCACCAGGGGGATGATGTTGTCGATCAGCCAGGTGCGGACGTTGCCGGTGCCGAGCTCGCCGGCGGCCAGCGTGTCGAGGGTGGTCATGGTCATCATCGCATTACTCCCGGTGCGCGGAGAGGGGGATCGCGCGGTTCTGGCTCGGTGGTGCTTCGAACATCATGGCGTCACGAGGCGTAGTGGTCAAAGCGCGCTCTGTAGATGTCGTTTTGTCTACAGTTCACAGAGCGAGGCACAGCACCACGACCATCCTCGGTCTCCATCATCGTTGCAAGGGTCGTCAGGATTAACCCCGGCCACCCGTATTTCGCAGTGTGCTGACGGCCTCACTCGGTTGCGAGGCAACTTGCTCACTGTGAGTACGGGTCGGCCGCGGAGATTTCGGCCTCGACCAGTGTGACATGACTCGTTCGGTGGCTTCTCCCGAGTCCGCTGGGTGAACACGCATTCGACAAAAAACGTGAGTGCCGATCAAGCGAAAGTCACGCTTCCGTTACCCAAAGCGAAAACGGAGAGGCCATTTTCGCTACATAGCGTGATTATCGGCCCGCGGAGAACACATTCGCGGGAAAAGCGCCCGCTTCGACGGCCTGGCGGCTCAATGGCCCGCACAGTTCGTGAAGCCGTTTCGTCTTCTCCTCGCCGAGGTGCTCCCATGGCCCTGTCGATGCCGCGTTAGTGGCGACTTCGAGCCGTTCGCGAAGATCGTTCCCGGCCTCGGTCAGGCCGCCCTGGTCGTCCAGGATGCCCTGTTCGCGAAGCTTGGCCGCCGCGCCGTCCCACTGCTCGTCGCTCCAGCCGCGGGACTCCTTGGCCGCGGCGAGCAGGAACCCCTTGCCGGTGGCGGTGTGCGTGACGAGGGCGGCGAGCCCGTCGAGCCCGTTGGCGACGAGCGCGGCGATGTGACCGTCTCCGCGATGCTCGCGCAAGAGGGTGATGGCGTGCCAGAGGACGAGATGCGGCTCGCTCGGCCAGTCGAGACCCGCGTGCCCGGCGTACAGGGGACGGCCGTCGACCTGGCAGCCGCCGGTCGCCTCGCGGGCGAGCTCCGCCGCTTCGGCGACCTCTTCGGAACCGAGCGTTTCCTTGCCGAGCAGCCGGGTCAGCGTCGCGTCGACCGCTTCGAACCGGGCCTCGATGATCTTTTCGGGCGTGGCCAGCGTCCACGCGCGCGGGATGTGGCGGGCGACGAGTTCGGGGTTGAAGTTGTAGAAGGTCGCCGCGACCACGCCTGGCCCCACCGCGCCCATCGGCGCCGCGCGGCCCGCGAAGTACGTCATGCGCCCCGGGCGGAGACCCACGCCGGTGAGCGCGGCTTCCGTCTCGGGGGCGAAGTAGGTAAGGGAATGCAGTACATCGAACGTTCCGCGGAACCGTCCCGTGACGCGACTCGCTTCACCCATGAGGGGCAGCCTACCGACAAGTAGTGACGGGCGCAGCGTCCGAAGGGGCGGCGGCGGGAGCAAGGGACCTTTGCTATCACTTCCGCAGGTCGGGCGCGTGTTTGGCGTTTCGGGTCAGAACCCGAAACGCCACTCACGACCACCCCGGCCCACCCCTCACCGCGGCCGAAGTCCGTGAAGGCCTCCTTCCTTACCCTCAAGGTAGGTAAGGAGGCCTTCACGGGCCTACCGCCCATCTCGGGAAGTACGGACGAGCCGGCGTGTAAGCCGGATCCTGTCCCCGCCCCGCCTCGCGGCGGTACGGGTGGCGGCCATCCATCTAGGCCCGCCGTCGCCGACGGGCTCGAGCGGCCTACCCGCAGGCTCGGGCGGGCAGCCCTCGATCGCCTGCGCAGGAGCCTCGCGGCTCCCTCTTGACCTTGCTCCGGGTGGGGTTTACCTAGCCGTCCTGGTCACCCAGGACGCTGGTGGTCTCTTACACCACCGTTTCACCCTTACCCCCGCCCGCGAAGCGGCCGGAGGCGGTCTGTTTTCTGTGGCACTGTCCCGCGGGTCGCCCCGGGTTGCCGTTAACAACCACCCTGCCCTGTGGAGTCCGGACTTTCCTCGAACCGGTTTCCCGGCTCGCGGCCGCCCCGCCGACTCGTCCGTCGGCGAATCCTACTGCACGGGTCCGGGCAGGCAGTTCAGGTTGCGCCGCCCGTCCGGCTGAACGACGAACCACTGGTGGTCGGTGCCCTGTCCGGTCCATTCGCCGGGTCGCGCGCCGGCGAATTTGTAGAGGGGCCAGCCCGCCAACGTCACCTGTTCGGCGCCTTCGGGGCGCTTGATGGTGTCGATGAGCGCCGGGTCGATGCCGGTCACCGAGGGCGTGCCACTGGTCGTGACGGGTGTCCAGACCACGGCGCAGTCCCCGAGGCACGCCGAGCGGGCCTTGTGCGGGTCGTCGCGTTCGTAACGGAAGAGGACGGCGCCGGTCTCGTCGAGCACGGCCTGCCCCATCCGGGTCAGGTAGACGGCGGTGAGCCCCGTGCCGGGCGACGGCACCCGCGGGCTGGGGAAGGCTTCGGTGACCGGCGCCTGAGCAGTCCGCGACACGGGTTCAGCCGCCTGCCACCACATCGCGGCCCCCACGACGAGCGCCGCGATGACGACGAGCATGGTCAACCGCGATCGGCGCATCAGGCGTCTCCGTTTCTCCCGGGTGGCGGACGGGGTTCTGCTCCGCGATCTCGTTGGTCCAGTGGAGGACGGCGGACGGGCTGTCGAGGCCGACGACACCGACGAGACGCCCCTTGCGGACGAATCCGGTGACGGGCCGTTCACCGCCGACGGGTGAAGCGAGCGCGACGGTGTCGGTGCCGAGCTTCGGGATGCCGCTCGCCTGGATCCGCATGCCGTGCTGCTCGGACCAGAACCGCGGCACCGGCGCGAACGGGCGCGAAGCCTGCGGGCCGGCGAGCAGGTTCTCCGCGGCGGCCCGGCCCATTTCGACGGCGTTGAGCCAGTGTTCGACCCGTCGCGGCGTCTCGTCGAAACGCAGATTCGGCCACTGCGCGACGTCACCGGCGGCGACCATGTTGCCCATCCCGAGCACGTGGCAGGTCGGCGAGCAGACGACGCCGTCGTCGAGCGGCAGCTTCGAACCGCGTAGCCACGAGATCGACGGCACCGTCCCGACGGCCACGACGACACACGAGACGTCCAGGATCCAGCCGTCGGACGAGCGCAGCCGCAGGCCGTTCGCCGTGGTCTGCCAGCTGTCGACGGACGCGCCCAGTGCCAGCCGCACCCCTCGCGACCGGTGCAGCGCCGAGAGTTTCTGCCCGATGTGCTTGCCGACGACCTCGCCGAGCAGATGCGCCGACCGGCCGACGATGGTGACCTCCCGGCCGATCTCGCGCAGGCTCGCCGCGACCTCGCAGCCGATGAACCCACTGCCCAGCACCGCGACGGGCCCGTGGTCGGCGGCGAGGTTGTCACGCAGTTCCGCGGCGTCGGCCAGGGTCCTGACGACGACCACCCGCGGATGTCCGTGCGGCACACCGGAAAGCCGCCGTGGTTCGACGCCGCTGGCGATGACGAGCCCGTCGTAGGGCAGTTCCTCCGCCCCGGGCAGGTGGACGACCTGGCGCCCCGGCTGAAGGTGGGTCGCCGGGGTGTTGAACCGCCATTCGGCGTCGATCTCGTCGGGCCGGGCGAGCAGCATCTCCGCCGGATGGGTGGCGCCGGTCAGCAGTTGCTTGGACAGCGCGGGCCGGTGGTACGGCAGCTCCGGCTCGTTGCCGACGATCACCAGTTCGCCGTCGAACCTCAGTTCCCGCAACCGTTCCGCGCACCGCAGGCCGGCCAGCCCGCCGCCGACCACGACGATTCGTTCGCTCATTGCCCAGCCCCCTGTAATCGGATCGCTCGCATCGGACACGCCCTCGCCGCGGCCTGCGCCAGTGGCACCTGCTTGGCGCCGGGTTTCCGGAGGTAGCGCAGCTGGCCGTCGCCCTGCAACTGGAAGACCTGCGGCGCTTCGGCCTGGCAGATGGCGTAGCGGTGGCATTTCTTGTCGTCGACGGAGATCCGGACCGGCTGTGCCCGGCCGGTTCCGCCTTCGAGCAGCCCCAGCCGCACCAGCGCCCCCGGCGGGAGCACCCGGAGCACGGTGAGCACGACGGCGGGGGTGAGCACGGTGATCCCGCCGAGCCAGACCGTCGCGAGGTTCCCGTTCGCGGCCGCGCCGAGCCAGGAGTGGATCGCCAGCAGGCCGACCGCGAAGTAGCCGGCCTGATGGAACCGCTGCCCGCGACGATCGGACACGCCACGGCGCAGTGCCGCGGTGATCGAGACGGCGACGAACAGCTCCAGCCCGACGACGGCCGCGGCGTGCCGCGCGACCCCGCCGCCCGCGAACGGGATCAGCAGCGCGAGCACGCCGAACGAGTCGTCGTCGAGGAACAGATAGGACAGTCCGTGGACGACGCCGGTGGCGAGACTGAACGTCGCGAACACGACGTGACCGCCGCGCAACGCCTCGTGGCCGGTGACGCGCCTGATCCAGCCGGTGGCGCTCAGCACCCCCCACACCAGCGTCAGGCACATCGTCACGTAGGCGAACCTGGCGGACAGGGCGGCGATGTCCCGCACCCCGCTGTCGTGCGGCGACGGGGCCGGGATCACCGCCAGGAGTGAGGCCGTCATGCTCGCCTGCCCGGCACACCGAGAAACCGCACGAGCCCGAAGGTCGCTCCACCGGTGATCGCCACCATGAGCATGCCGAGCGCGATGTCGCCGCCGTCGAGATCGTTGCCGCCCGCCGGAACGACCATCAGCGAGGTGGTCTCGGCGATACCGGTGCTTTCGAGCAGGGTCATATGCCGCATGACGGTGTCGACGGCTGTCTGGGCGAACGACCGCATCGCGTCGTCGCGGGTGGCCGCCCGGACGTGGGAGGCGAGACCGAAGATGCTCCCGTGCGCGGCGCGGGCGCGGTTGACGTAGAGCCGGTCGAAGTCGGCACCGGCGGCGCCGGTGATCTCGCCGGTCCACGAGCGCTGTTCTTCGGTGGGCTCGCCGGGCAGTTCGACACGGACCCTCGAAGCCAGTGCGCGGACCTGCGGGTCGAGGCGGTCGTGGTCGTCGGCGAGTTTGCGGCCGACCTCGCGGACCCGCTGTGCGCTCCCGCGCTGTTCCGCCTGACGGCTCAGCGGGCCTTCCCACAAATTCGCTTGGCGTACCCGGACGAGGAGCTCCCGATCATGGGAGTCGATTTCCGCGACGGCTTGAGCCGGTGTTCCCAGCCATATCACCATGCAGCCGATCACCACTCCGAGAAGTCGATAGATCATTTCACCCGCCCCGTCCGCGATATGCCTCACTGGGAGTACGGCGAACCGGAGCGGCCGGTTCGATCTCCGTCGCCGCACCCGGTGTGATGTGCATCACACTGCACAATTAGAACCGTTTCCCGCCGACATACGTACCGGACGACTAATGGTAAATAGAGCACTACTGCACATGGCCCACGGCGATAGTCTGCGCTACGGTGTACGAACCTGTGAAATCCTCCACCGCTGGGGAGGTCGCGAACTTCATGGAAGCAGTGGGCAGAGAATGCGGGCTCGGCGGCGACGCTCGGCCGGGCGCGCTTTCCGATGAGCTGATTGCGTTGCTGTACAAGGATTTCCGGGAAACCCTGTTCAGCCAGGTGATGTACCTGACCGGCCATGATCAACAATGGACGGAGGACGTCGTCCAGGAGACACTGATTCGCGCCTGGCAGCATTCCGACACGTTGAACCGTGAGCCTGGAATGCTGCGCGGCTGGCTGCTCACGGTCGCCAAGCGGATCGTGATCGACGGCTGGCGAAACCGGCGCGCGCGCCCACAGGAGGTGGAGCTGGACAGTTCCGAAAGCGCCGAAATAGCGGATCAGACCGAGCAGTCGCTGTCCGCGCTCGTCATTTCCGAAGCGCTACGCTATCTGGACGGCAAATATCAGGCCGTCATCTACGAGACGTATCTGACCGGGCATACGGTCCGGGAGGCGGCGGTGATATTGGGAATCCCGGAGGGAACGGTCAAATCACGGCTGTACGCGGCTATGAGGACATTGCGACGGTCGTTAGGAGAGCTGGGTTCGCGATGACGAAGCGAAAGGTGAAACACACCGATGTGGCGGCGTACGTACTCGGTGTGCTCGACCAAGCCGAGGCTCACGCCTTCGAAACACATTTGAAGGGCTGCGTGCGCTGCGGCCGCCAGATCGCGGAATTCGCTTCGGTGGAAGACGCGCTGGCCAAGGCCGACCTGCGCTACCTGTCTCCCGTCGCTTCGCGGCGTCGCGGGCGGCTGTCGCTGATCGCGGCCAACCTCGTGGTGGTCTTCCTGGCGTGCGTCGTCGCGGCCTTGATGTCGTCGCAACGGTCGTCCCGCCGGCTTCGGCGGATCTCGTCGGATGCGGGCATCTCGACCCGTGCTCCCCTCGATGACCAGCGATTACTCCCGATACCGCTTACGTTCGAGTAGTCTGCCGCAACCCGACACGAAGGTCTCTACGGTGCATACCGAAGTAAATCCCGAGAGCCCCTTCGGCGGGCCTTCGGTACCGAAGCGCCGCGCCACAGGGCTACTGGGCCGCGAAAGCGAACTCGACAAGATCACCGGGCTGTTCCGGGACGCGCTGAACGGCCGGGCCGCCAGCGCGGTGGTGGTCGGCGAGTTCGGCATGGGCAAGTCGGCGATGCTCACCGCGGCCGGTGAACTCGCGGAAGCGGCCGGGTTCACCGTCGCGATCGCCACCGCGTCCCGGCTGGAGACACATCTGAGCGGCGGGGTCGGCCGCCAGCTGATCGAGGGGCTCACCCGCGCGCCCGCCGTCCCCGGATCACCGAGACCGCGTGCCCCGCACGCCACCGAATCGCTGCCGGACCGCCGTCCACGGACCGAACAGGAACAGACGGAGGCGCTCGACGCCTTCTTCCACGCCGTCCGGCACGCCGCCGAACGGGGTCCGGTCTTCCTCGGCGTCGACAACATCCACCTCGCCGACCCGTGGTCGATGCGCTGTCTCGCCTACATCCGTCATCGGGTCGAGCACCTGCCGGTGATGGTCGTGCTGACCTCGCTGGTCGGCCAGCTGCAGACCGGTGAGGTCGCGCTGCTGGAGATGTCCGGCTGCACTCCGGCGACGATCCTGCTGCGCGGGCTCGGCGCCCGGCACGTCGCCGAGTTCCTCCGGGTCTCTCCCGGGCGGTTCGCCGAGGAATGCCGCGAGGTCACCGGCGGCAACCCGTTCCTGCTCGGCGCGCTGGGGCGCCGCCTGGTCCCGGGGATGGACCTGGACACCGCGGGTTCGGCGATGATCGGCGAGGTGCTGCGGGTCCGCATGCACGAGTACACCGCCGCGCCGAAAATGCTCGAAGCCGTCGCGATCCTCGGCGAGGACGCGAGTTTCGACCTGCTGGCCCAGCTGGCCGGGGTCGACGAGAGCACCGCGATGGAAGCCATCGACACGATGGTGCGCGTACATCTGCTGAGCAACAGCCACCGGCCGGCGCTGACCTACCGGTTCGTCCGCAACTCGGTACTCGCCGACATGCCGCTCACCACCAGGGCGGTCACCCAGGCCCGCGCGGCGCGGCTCCTGCACGACGCGGGTGCCGCGCCGGAGCGGATCGGCGCGCATCTCCTGGAGGCGACCGCGATCAGGATCCCCTGGGCGGTCGACGTCCTGCGGCTCGCCGCACGGCACTCCGTGGTCGAGGGCGACCCGGAGCTCTCCATCCGGTTCTTGTCGCGGGCGCTGGAAGAACGGCTCAGCGAACGCAAACGGATGGCGATCCTGCTCCAGCTCGCGCACGCGGAATTCCACTGCGACCCGGATTCGGCGCCGGCCAGGGTGCGCGAAGCCATCGACCACATCGACGACCGCGAAACCGCGGCCTTCGTCGCGACGGCCATGATCCTTTCGCTGTGCTGCGGCCCGGACGCGCGGCTGGCGATCAACTCCGCCGGCCAGTTCGCCGCGCGGCTCGACGCGGGCGGCCCCGACGCCGTCTGGCCGCTGCTGTGCATGACCTATCTCGCCGAGGCGGGCAGCAGGCTCGGGCCGCCGCCGGACTTCCGCGATTTCGAGCGGCAGTGGGCGCCGCTGAACGATCCCGCCGCGCAGCAGAGCCGGTCGGGATTGCTCGCGCTCGACACGGTGCGCAGCGGGAGATCCTCGGCGGACGCCGTCCGGCATTTCGGGGAGGCGTTGTCCGGCGAGCAGCCCGAGCTGTTCGAGCAGCCGTACTTCTTCACGCTCGCGACGGCCGCGCTCGCCGACGAACCCGCGCTCACCGACAAGCTCTGCCAAGTGCTCGACACGAAACGCCTGCCGTGGGACTTCCACGTGCCGAAGGGGGCGCTGGCCACCCTCGCCCGCGGGATCGCCGTGCAGGCGGGCGGTGATCTGGTGCGGGCGAGCGTCCACTACGAATCGCTGGTGCGGCAGTTCGACGAACGCGGCGCCATCAGCCGGTGCCCGATCGCGGTGCTGTGCGCGGCGAGGTCGATCGAGGTCTCGGTCGACCTAGGCCGCCACGACGTCGCGACCGCGCTGCTGGGCAAAATCGATTTCGCGGCCACACAAGCACTTTTCACGCACAATTACCTGCTCTACGCCCGCGGCAGGCTCCGCGCCGCCACCGGGGAGCCCGAGCTCGGCTACGAAGACCTGCTCGGCTGCGGCCGCCGTCTCGAACATCACGGCATGCGCTTCCCCGGCTTCGCCCCTTGGCGCGCGCACGCCGCCCGCACCGCGCTGGCGCTCGGGCGCACCGACGCGGCGGCCCGGCTCGCCGAGGAGGATCTCGACGCCGCCGGACGCTGGGGATCGCCGAGGATCCTCGGCGGCGCGCTGACCACCGCCGGCCTCGTCCGTGACAACGGCCTCGGCGAGGAGGGCGAACGCCTGCTCACCAAGGCCGTCGACGTCCTCGGCGGATCGACCGCGAAACTGGCGCTGGCCGAGGCGCTGACCGAACTCGGCATCCTCCAGGCCAGGCACGGGCAGGCCGAGAAGGCGATCGGCACGCTGCGGATCGCCACCCGGTCGAGCAAGCACTGCGGGGCGCGGCCACTCGCGAGACGGGCCGCCGAGGCGCTGCGGGACGCGCGCACGAGCCTCACGACGGCGAAGGACAACGAACACGGCCTCACCAAACAGGAGTACCGCGTCGCGCTGATGGCGTCACAAGGTCTCACCAACCGGGAGATCGCCGAAGCGCTGCACCTGACCCGCCGCACCGTCGAGCTGCATTTGTCCGGGGCCTACCGGAAACTGGGCATCACCGGCCGCACCGAATTGAGTTCCGCACTCGGCCGGCCTCAAGCCTCGTGAGTGGCACCCGAACGCGTTTAGTCCTCTGGATGCGGTAGTTGCCTGCGCAACTACCGCATCCAGAGGACTAAACGCGGGAGATTACGGGAGGTAGACGGTCTGGCCAGGGTGCATGGTCGGGCCGCAGTCCTTGAGCGGGCGGCCGAAGCGCGCCTTCTCGACTTCCGGCATGGTCTTCGCGGCGTAGTCCTGGACAGCCTTCAGCTTCTCCGGGCTGGTGACGGCGTCCTTGCGCACGAAGTCCCCGTTCCGCGGGCCGCTGCCCGGGTACACGAAGATCGGCTCGTAGTCGCGGTCGATCCGCGGGTCGACGGTGATGCCGTTGCCCGACGCCCACGGGCCCCACGAGTGGATGAAGGTCGGCTTGACCTTGTCGAACACGTAGTCGCGCAGCCCCGGCATGTCGCCGTTCTTGACGAAGTCCGCGACGTCCGCCTCGACCAGCCCGGCCATGTCGACCAGGTGCAGACGGCTGGTCATCGACGAGCCGCCGAGGTCGGGCAGGAGCAGCGACGCCTGCTGGAGACCGAGGATGTCGGCCATGGTGTTGAAGCCGCGGCCGAAGCGGTCGGCGATGAGGCACGCGGGCACCGTCGGGACCTCTTGGAACTTCTTCGACGTCGACGCGAAGCCCATCCCCGACGGGATCGCGGCCGCGACCAGCACGAGCACCACGACGGCGCGCAGCACCGCCCGCGAGCGGCGCATCAATTCACCGGCGGCCAGCGTTCCCGCCAGCACGCCGAGGATCCAGATCGGGGTCGCGAACCGGTGCTGGCCCATCCAGTCCGGGACCATCACGCCGTACGCGACGATGCCCAGCGCCAGCGGCACCAGCAACGCGATCAGCGCGCGCCGCCATTCCGCGCGGACCAGCGCGTAACCGATGGTCAGCGCCAGCAGGATCGTCCCGGCGACACCGGCGTAGCCGACCAGTTCGAACGGCTGCTTCAGCGCCGAAAGCCCGGGCAGGCCCTGCCCCTTGGCGATGGACGGGTTCGCCAGCAGCCTGCCGAACTCCGCGATCCGCCAGGTGAGGTACGCCCCGAACGGGATCGCGAACGCGACCACCGACACCACGATCAGCTTGATGCTCCGGCCCAGGAGCGGTTTCCGCAGCTGGAACAGGACGACGAGCGGGTACGCGCCGCCGTAGATCAGGCCTTCGGGGCGGGTCAGCGCGGCGAACGCGACCAGCACCCCGGACCAGATCGCGACCTTCGCGGTGAGGACGGTGTCCTTGCGCACGGCCACGAACAGCAGTGCGGCCAGCCAGGCGACGGCCATCCCGAACAGGGAGTTCTCCAGGCCGGAGATCGTCCAGATGACGAACGACGGGATCGCGGCCAGCGTCAGCCCGACGACCAGCGTCGCCAACCAGGCGAAGCGCGCGAAGATCTGCTTCGCCGCGACGTGGCACGCGGCCAGCGTCCCGGCGGTGAACAGCAGTCCCAGCAGCTTCGGGAACAGGACGTAGTCGGGAACGCCGAACAGCATGCCGCTGTCGAAGACGCCGACGAGCTTGCCGAGCACCAGCGCCACCAGCCACGTCGAGTTCGACCAGCCCTCGACCGACGGCTGCCCCTGCTGCAACACGGGGCCGAGCCCGTCCGCGAAGCTGCGCGCGTAGGAGAAGGTGATGGCCGCGTCGTCGACGATCCAGTGGCCGTAGAGGGTGGCGTGCCAGGCCAGCGCCGCCACCCCGGCGAGAATCGCCAGGTACGGTGCGACACGGGCGGCCAGACCACGACGGGCCGGCGCCTGGGCCGGGTCGGGCACGTCTTTTTCGGAAGCCTCGCTGAGTGCGCTCGCCGTCATGTCCCCGTCTTTGCCTTTTCGCTCACGTGCCGTCGCCCGAAACTGTAGCCAATACCCCATCGGCGGCTTCCGACGCGTCATATCCAGGCGTGATCCGCATCACACCTTTCCGATCAGGAAAGATGGGAGATGTCGTTCACCAACCGCACCGACGCGTTGCCGTCCGGGTAGAACTCGACGATCGACAGCGACGCCAGGTCCAGATGCAGGCGGAACAGCAGCGACGGCCCGGCGTCCAGCCCCATCCGCAGCAAAGCCTTGATCGGCGTGACATGGCTGACCAGCACGAGCGTCCGGCCGCCGTATTTCGCGATCAGTTCGTCGCGGGCCTTGCGGACCCGCCGGTGGACGCCGTCGAAGCTTTCGCCGCCCGGCGCCGCGATCGAGGTGTCGGAAAGCCAGCTGGTCTGGAACTCCGGGTCGCGGTCCATGGCCTCCTTGAAGGTGAGGCCTTCCCAGTCGCCGAAATCGGTCTCGATCAGCCCGGGGTGGGTCTCGACCCGGCCGCCCAGCGCGTCCGCGATCGCCTGCGCGGTCTGCTGGGTGCGGATCAGCGGTGAGGCGATGATCGGCGCGGCCTCGCCGTCGACGACCAGGCCCTCCATCGCGCCGAGGCGTTTCGCGGCGGCGGCCACCTGCTGTTTGCCGTGCTCGGTGAGGGGCACGTCGCCTCGGCCGGAATACCGCTTCTCGACCGACATCGCCGTCTGGCCGTGCCGCACGAGCAGCAGCTTGGTCGGCGTCCCGGTCGCGCCGCTCCAGCCGACCGGACTGACCCTGTCCTGCTTCACGGTCTTCTTCGGCGCTTCCGCCTGCTTCCCGGCGTCCATCGCTTCATTCGCCAGGCCGTCCGCGTGGGAGTTCTCGGCGCGCGGGATCCACTCGTAGCGCACGCGCGAGAACCGCGCCGCCAGCTCCTTGGCCTCGGCGTTCAGCGGCTGCATCGACGGGTGCTTGACCTTCCAGCGCCCGGACATCTGCTCCACCACGAGCTTCGAGTCCATCCGGACGTCCACTGTGGACGCACCGAGCTCGGCGGCCGCGGCGAGCCCGGCGATCAGGCCGGAGTACTCGGCGACGTTGTTGGTCGCGATGCCGACGTACGCCTTGCGCTCGGCGAGCACCTCGCCGGTGGCCGCGTCCTTGACGACCGCGCCGTATCCGGCGGGTCCGGGATTGCCCCGCGAACCGCCGTCGGCCTCGACGAGCACGTGGTCGGTCACAGGCCGGACTCCAGCGTGCGCACCAGGATGGCGCCGCAGTTCTCGCACTGGATGACGTTGTCCTCGGGGGCCGCCTTGATCTCGGCGATCTCACGGCGGTCGATGTCGAGCTGGCAGGCGCCGCAGCGGCGGGCCCGCAGCAGCGCCGCGCCGATGCCCTTCTGCGCGCGCACCCGCTCGTACAACTTCAGCAGGCCTTCCGGGAAACGCGGCAGGAGCTTGGCGCGGTCTTCGTCGCGGCGTGCCTTCGTGGTGTCGAGGTCGGTGAAGTGCTCGTCGCGGCGGCTGACGGCTTCGGCGACCTCGTTCTCGGCCTTCGCGACCTCGGCGCTGGTGCGCTGGGCGTCCAGCTCGAGCGCCTCGCGGCGTTCCATCAGTTCGAGCAGGTCGTCCTCCAGCGCGGACTGGCGCCGGTTGAGACTGTTCAGCTCGTGCTCGATGTCGGTCATCTGCTTCGCCGCGACGGAACCGGATTCGAGGAGCTTGCGGTCGCGATCGCCGCGGGCGCGCACCGACTCGATCTCCTTCTCCTGGCGCGCGATCTCGCGGTCGAGGTCGGACGCCGCGGTCTGGACCGAGACCAGCGCGTCACGTCGTTCGCGCACCGTCTTCTCGCCCGCGTCGATCTCGGCGATCTCCGGCAGGGTGCGGCGACGGTGGGCGGTACGCGAGAGTTCCGCGTCCACCTTCGCGAGTTCGAGCAGCTGGCGCTGGACGGCGGGATCGGCCTTCACGGTGCTCCTTGGATGGTCAGTGCTCGGTTCGGGTGGCCCGTAGCGTCCACGGGTCGGTGCACCTCGTGGAGACGTGAACGTCGACGTTACCCGCAAACGCGGCACGGACGACGGCCGAGGCTTGCTCGCACCACGGCCATTCGCTCGCCCAGTGCGTGACGCCGACCAGTGCGGGGACTTCGGCGATCTCGGCGAGATGCTCGCCGGCGGGATGATGCCGGAGATCGGCCGTGACGTAAGCGTCGACACCGGCGGCGGTGGCCCGCTTGAGATAGCTGTCGCCGGAACCGCCGGAGACGGCGACGCGGCTGATCGGGCGGTCGGGGTCGCCCGCGCCGTAGACGCCGGGCTCCGTGCGCGGCAAGGCGTTCGCGACGCGTTCGACGAAGGCGGAAAACGGTTCGGGCTCGGGCAGCTCGCCGATGCGCCCGATCCCGGTGACGCCGTCCTCGCGGGGGTCGAGCGGGCCGAGGACGGTCAGGCCGATGGCGTCGGCGAGCGCGTCGGAGACGCCGGGCGACGCGGAATCGGCGTTGGTGTGCGCGCAGTAGAGCGCGACGCCCGCACGGATCAGGCGGTGCACGAGACGCCCTTTGGTGCTGTCGGCCGGCACGCCGTGGACGCCGCGCAGCAGCAGCGGATGGTGCGCGACGATCAGCTGAGCGCCCCCGGCGATCGCCTCGTCGACGGTCTCGTCGACCGGGTCGACGCAGAACAGGACCTTGTCCACGTTCTCGGCCGGATCGCCGCAGACGAGTCCGACGGCGTCCCACGATTCGGCGAGTTCGGGCGGGTACGCCTGCTCCAGGGCGGCGATGACTTCGGCTAGCGCGGGCACCCGGGGATTTTCGCATGTAGCGTTTCCGGGCATGCGACTTCGGGTGCTCTGTGCCGCTTCGCTGCTTCTCGTCTTGCTACCCGCGCCGGCGTCGGCGTCTCCGGGACTCTGGCAACTGACCGACCTGGCCGCTCAGCGCGTCCAGATCGCCGACAAGGTCGCGGCCGCGAAGTTCGGCACGCCGTCGCCGATCGACGATCCGGTGCGCGAACAGCAGATCCTCGACTCGGTGGCGGCGAAGGCGCCCGGTCTCGGCCTCGACGCGGCCGGCGCGGTGCGGTTCTTCCGCGACCAGATCGAGGCGAACAAGGTCGTTCAGCGCGGCCTGTACGCGCGGTGGACCGAGCACCCCGCCACGCGGCCGCCCGGACGGCCCGATCTGGGGACCGAGGTGCGGCCGGTGATCGACCGGCTGAACGCGGGCCTGCTCACCGAGCTCGCGGCGACGCTGGACGCGCGGGCGCGGCGATCGTGCGACGTGCGGCTCGCGGTCACGGTGCGGCTGACCGACGCGCGGCGCGGGCTGGACCGGCTGCACTCGGGGGCACTTTCGGAGTCCGTCCGGTCCGCCTGCACACGGCCCTGACCTGCGGCGGGAGAGCAAGGGACCTTTGCTACCACTGGCGCTCAGCGGGTGGGGTGTGTGGAAACAGGGACGTTGAGTGTCCCTATTTCCACACACCCCCTACCGCGCGTAGTGACTGTGTGGTTTTTGGTGCGTTGGGTGACCTGAAATCCACACAGTGCCCGCCCGAGGGGAGCAAGGGACCTTTGCTACCGCCCCCGGGCTCAGTCCAGCGCCTTCGCGTCCTTGCTGATCGCCCAGCGGCCGGCCGCGCGCACCACGCGACCCGTCCACAGCATCGCCCGGTAGGCCTTCGTCGCCTGATCGGGCACATCGGGCCGGACGACCTCGTAAGGCGCGACGGACGCGCTCGACCGAAGGTGCAACGGCATCCTGGTCATCGCCTCTTTCGGCGATCTCGCCTGGACGAAGTGGTGCTCCGACAGGATCCGCCCGACCTCGTAGGGGTGCGGAAGCTTGACGGTGATGCGGTACCAGCGGAGCCCGGTTGCCGGGGACTCGATGCTGGGTATTGGTGCGCTCATACGCGACCTTCCTGCGTGTTTCTCTCCAGGAGGTCTACTCCCGCTTCGTCCCGGCTTTCCAGCTTCGCGCGCCCGGTAGCCGTTCGGAGCCGGTGAGCGGTCGATCTCCGGCGGCCATCACACTGATCAGGTGCTGCACATCGTCTTCGTCTGTTCCGGCAACATCTGCCGCTCCCCGATGGCCGAGCTCGTCTTCCGCGCGAAGGCCGAGGAGGCGGGACTCGATCACCTCGTTCAGGTGTCCAGCGCCGGAACCGGCGGCTGGCACGTGGGCGAGGCCGCCGACAAACGGGCCCGCGCGAAGCTGGCCGAACACGGTTACCCGACCGGCCACGTCGCGGCCGAGGTCGACCGCGGGCATCTGGCGGCCGATCTGCTGCTCGCGGCGGACGAGAGCCACCTGTCGTTCCTTCGGCGCAAGGTCTCGGACCCGGCGAAGGTCCGTCTGCTGCGCGAGTTCGACCCGTCCGCGCCCGAGGGCGCCGAGGTTCCGGACCCGTACTACGGCGAGGACGACGGGTTCGAGGACGTCCTCGGCATGATCGAACGGGCCGTTCCCGGCCTGCTCGGCTGGGTGCGCGCACACGCCTGAGGCCGACCGCTTACCGTGGTGGGGTGCGGTTGAAGTTCCTGCTGAAGCCCGGGTGGCTGGCGTTGACGTTGGTGGTGTTCACCTTCGCCATCACTTGCTTCACCCTGCTGGCGCCATGGCAGTTCTCCCGCAACACCGAGCGCGAGCACCAGAACGCGGCGCTGCGGGAGTCGTTCACCGGCCAGCCGCGGTCGCTGGACCAGCTGCTTCCGAACGGCGCCGCCCCTGATCAGCGCACCGAATGGCACCTGGTCGCGTTGAAGGGAACGTACCTGCCCGAGGGCGAGGTCGTGGCCCGTCTGCGCTCCGTACAGGGCGAAGCGGCCTACGAGGTCCTGACACCGTTCCGGACCGTCGAGGGCACGGTCGTACTGGTGGACCGCGGATACGTCCGGCTCGACGACAAGTCGCGCGCGCTCCCCTTCGCCCCGCCTCCCGCCGGAACGGTCGACATCGTCACGCGGGCCCGTCACGACGAGAAGGACGGGAAGAACCGCGACGCCTTCGCCGACGAGTCGACCGGCGGGAAGCTGCAGAGCTACGTCGTCGATTCCCAGGTCGTCGCGCGGGCCGCGAAGCTGGACATCCGTCCGGGCTACTTCCAGCTCGACGTGAACCAGCCCGGCGTGCTGGGCGCGCTGCCGCTGCCGCAGACCGACGCCGGGCCGTTCTTCTCCTACGCGCTCCAGTGGATCGCGTTCGGGGCGATGGCGGTGATGGGCTGGCTGTACTTCACCGTCCGTGAGCTGAAGCCGGGCGGCGCGCTGGCCACGGAGCGGCCACACCGGCGCAAGAGTGTCGCGGAGATGCTGGCCGAGGACGAGCACACAGAAGTGGCCACCTGATCTGGCACGAAAATGGCCCTTTCATAGGTCCATTCCGCATGATCCCCTTCGATCATGTTGATTCACCCGTGGGACGCCGCCCACGACGACGCCGAATGGCAGACCTGGCTCTCCGCACACGACTTCGGCCAGCTGATCGCCGGAGGCGCGGGTCGTGACCTGCCGATCGTCAACCCCGTGCACTTCGTCTTCGACGGCGACCGAACGGTCCTGCTGCACCTCGCGCGTCCCAACCCGGTCTGGCCGTTGCTGGAGGAACACCCGCGCGCCCTGCTGTCGGTGATCGACGAGCACACCTACATCCGCTCCGACTGGAACACCCCCGCCGACCCGCCGCACGGGGTGCCGACCTCCTACTACTCGTCCGTCCAGCTCGAATGCGACGTCCGGCTGATCGACGACGCCGCGGAGAAGGCCTCGCTCCTCGACCGGCAGCTCGCGCACTTCGAGCCCGGCTCTGGCCGACTGGGGGTGAGCGCCACCGAGGCGCCGGACAAGCGGCTGCTCCCTGGCATCCGCGGGGTCGAGCTGACCGTGACCGGGGTGCGGGCGAAGTTCAAGTTCGGCGGCAACAAGCAGCAGGCCGACCGGTCACGGATCGACGCGGAGCTCGCCCGGCGCGACGGCCCGATGGACGCCCGGGCGCGGGCGCAGCTGGCGCGGCGGGAGCGGTAGCAAAGGTCCCTTGCTCCCTTTCCGCAGGTCAGCGCGCCAGGCGGTAGCAAAGGTCCCTTGCTCCCACGTCCGGTGTCGAGCCGCATCCCTCCCGTTCGTCCTAGGGGTGCACGACATCTCGCGGAAGGGAACAGTGATGGAAACGATGGAGTCGTACCGGCACGCCCAGGACGGGTTCGACGCGGTCCTCGCGGCGGTCAGGCCGGATCAGTGGGACAAGCCGTCGATGTGCTCCGAGTGGTCGGTGCGTGACGTCGCCGGACACGTGATCTGGGGTCAGCACCAGATGCGCGCTTGGGCGACCGGCGAGGACTACCGGGAATCGGCGGGTGCGCCGGGCGCGCCGCACCCGGCGGTGCTGGCCGGAGAGGATCCGCTGCGAACCTGGCGGGCGGCGCGCGAGGAGTCGGTCGCGGCGCTGACGCCGGACGCTCTCACCAGGATCACCTCGATCACGGGGATCGGTGAAGTCCCGCTGGCCGCGATCGTCACCCTGCTGATCACCGATCACCTCGCCCACACCTGGGACATCGGGTACGCCCTCGGGATGGACGTCCGGCCCGCTCCTCAGCTCGTCGACCTCGCATTCGAATGGGCACGCGCCCATGTCGTGCGCCGCCCCGGGTTCTTCGGGCCGGAGCTCACCCCGCCCGCGGACGCCGACGAGCACACCCGGCTGCTGGCGTTCCTCGGCCGGGCGGCCTGGCAGCCGGTACCCGCCTGACGTCGCTCGGGCGGGAGGTCTCCTCCCGCCCGAGCGCCCCTACGGGGAATCGAGTGAACGCAGCCGTCCGAGGAGAAATCGCCGGTCGCCCGGGTCGGTGGCGAGGTCGTGTGCGCGACGGTAAGCGGCCGTCGCCTCGTCACGCCTGCCGAGGCGGCGAAGCAGATCCGCGCGTGCGGCGTGGAACAACTGATAGCGCTCCAGCCCGTCGATCCGGTCGATGAGCGCGAGCCCGTCCTCGGGCGTCGTGGCCATCGCGACGGCGACCGCGTGGTTCAGCGCCACCACCGGCGAGGGCGTCAGCGCCAGCAGTTCACCGTAGAGCGCGGCGACCCCGGCCCAATCGGTGTCCGCTGTGGACGGTGCCTGCGCGTGGAGCACCGCGATGGCGGCCTGGAGCTGGTAGGGGCCGGGTGCCCCGTGGCGCAGCGCCCGGTCGAGGACGCCGATCGCTTCGACGATCTCGCCGTGGTCCCATCCGGACCGGTCCTGATCCTCCAGCAGCACGAGATCACCGGCACCGTCGCGGCGGACGGCGGACCGCGAATCGTGCAGCAACAGCAAGGCGACCAGTCCGAGTGCTTCGGGCTCGTCGGGCATGAGGGCGGCGACGAGCCTGGCGAGCCGGATCGCCTCCCGCCGCATCACCGCGTCGCCGGCGGCGTAGCCCTGCGTGAAGATCAAGTACACGACCGCCAGCACGCCTGTCAGGCGCTCGGGCAGCAGGTGGTCGGCCGGGACCTCCAAGCCGATGCCGGCGTCGCGGATCTTCCGCTTCGCCCGCACCAGCCGCTGCGCGAGTGCCGCTTCGGTGACCAGGAAGGTCCGCGCGATCTGCGCCGCGGTCAGCCCGGCGACGGCCTGCAACGTGAGCGCCACCCGTGCCTCCTCCGCTAGTGCGGGATGGCAGCAGGTGAAGATCAGGCTCAGCCGCTCGTCGCCCACGGCGAGCAGCCGTTTGTCGTCGAAGTCGGGCATCGTCGCCTCCGCCGGCGCGGCCGCCTCTTCCTGCTTCTCCCGGCCGAGCCGGGCCCGCCGCAGCCGGTCGATGGCGCTGTTGCGCGCGACCGCGAGCAGCCAGGCGACCGGATCGTCCGGCGGCTCGGACCAGCGCCGCAGCGCCTGTGCGCACGCGTCCTGCAACGCGTCTTCGGCGAGTTCGAAGTCGCCGAGCACGCGGACGAGCGCGGCGAGCATCCGGGCGCGGTGTTCGCGGAAGACCCGCCCCACCACCTCGGCCGTCATTCCGCGGCGGCCACCGGGTCGGACGGCCGATGATCGAGACCGGGAACACCGGCGATCGGCCGCACCTCGATGGAGCCCTCGCTCGCCAGCGGGCAGAGCGCGGCCAGTTCGAGCGCCTCGTCGAGGTTCCGGCAGTCGAGGACGTAGTAGCCGCCGAGGTGCTCGTGGGTTTCCACGAAAGGGCCGTCGGTGACGAGCGTTTTCCCGCCCCGGACTTCGACGACGGTGGCCGTGCTTTCCGGCCTCAGCGCATGTCCGCCGACGAAGACACCGCGGCGGCGGCATTCGTCGGCGAAGGCGTTCACCCTGGCCAGCGCCTCGGGGAAGGCGGGGTCATCGGGCTCCGGCCGCTTGCAGTTGTAGATCAGGAGCAGATACTGCACGGGTCCTCCAGCCATCCGAAACGGATCGTTCGCAGAGGATGACGAACAGGGAGACGGTAACTCGACAACGCGGCCCGCTGCTCCCGTCGTCGACTCCTCCCACCGGAGTGGCAGCAAAGGTCCCTTGCTCCCTTTCCGCAGGTCAGCGGCCTAGGTGGTAGCAAAGGTCCCTTGCTCCCCCGCGCCGCCGAAACCGCAGGTCAGCGCCGTCGCCGAAGCCCGACGAGACCCGCCAGCACCACCGAGCTGAGCGCGCCCAGCCAGCCGACCACCCGGGAGAGTTCCACCGCCCGCGTCACGTGGCCGGCGTCCGGGTTGCGGCCGATGCCGAGCACCGGCAGCTCCTCGACCCCGTGCGGATACACCGTCCGCCCGCCGACCCGGATCTCCAGCGCCCCGGCGAAGGCGGCCTCGACGCGGCCCGCGTTCGGGCTCGGGTGCGCGGTGGTGTCCCGCCGCCACGCTCGCCACGCCCCACCGGCCGAGCCGCCGACGACCGGGGCCGCGAGCACGGTCAGCCCGGCCGCGACCCGCGTGGGCACCAGATGGACGATCTCGTCCAGCCGGGCGACAAGCCACCGATACCGCTCGGGACGTCCGCGCCCGATGCCGCGCAGCAGGCTGATCGCACGCGAGCCGAGCAGGCCGGGGACACCGGCCAGCGCACCCCACACCAGCGGCGCGATGACGACGTCGGCGGTGTTCTCCGCGAGCGTCTCCACCGAAGCGCGCGAGAGGCCGATGACGCCGAGATCGTCGGCGACCCGGGGGTCCAGTGTGGACAGTGTGCCGCGCGCGGTCTCGAGTTCGCCTTCTTCGAGGTCACGCGCCAGCGACGTGCCGTGCGCGGCCAGTCCGGCGGCGCCGAGGACGGCCCAGGTGGTCACCGCGGTCGTCGTCGCCTGCAGGACGGGGCTGCGCCGTCCGGCGCGTTCGGCGAGCACGCCCGCCAGTACGGCGGAGCCCGCGAGGCCACCGGTCCACAGGATTCCGGCCACCGGCCGCTTCGCCCGCACCTTCGCGTCCACCGCCGAAGCCGCCCTGGCGAACGCCGTCACCGGACGCCGTGACCGGGGATTCCCGATCACCCCGTCCGCGGCCACCCCCAACACCAAGCCGATCGCGCGCGCCGCGCTCACCGTCGCCCCCTGCATGCAGTATCCCTCGAAGACCTGCAGAGATTACTCGAAGATCATCCGTCCAGGAGGACGGCCATCTCGTCACGCGCCTGGATGACGATGTCGCGCATCGCGCGTTCGGCCCGGTCGGGGTCACCGGCATCGACGGCCGCCGCGACCTCGACGTGCAGGGCGACGGCCTCGGGTTGCGGTTCCTCCGGCATCAGCCCGTGCCCGGTTCGCCCGGCGAGCACCGCGGCGACGACCGCGGAAAGCTGCGCGAACATCGGATTCCGCGACGCGGACAGCAGCAGATCGTGGAATGCGACGTCGTGCCCCAGGAAGGTTTCGAGGTCCCGCTGGTGCGCCGTCTCCTCCAGCCTCTTCGCCAAGGCCCGGAGACGGCCGCCTTCTTCCGGGGTCGCCCGCAGCGCGGCGTACCGGGCGGCGCACGGTTCGACGCCGGAACGCAGTTCGGTCAGGGTTCTCAGCGCGGTCTTCCGCTCGGATCCGTCGAGTTGCCAGCGAAGCAGTCTCGGGTCGTAATGGTTCCAGTCCCGCGGCTCGCGCACGATCACGCCGACCCGGCGCTTGCTGCTGGTCAGGCACATCGTTTCGAGGACGCGCACCACCTCGCGCGCCACCGTGCGCGACGCGCCGAACCGCTCCTGGAGCTCCTCCGAGCGCAGGACGGAACCCGGCGGGAGCTCCCCGTTCGCGATCGCGGAGCCGAGCGCGTCGAGCACCTCTGCATGCCTGTCGTTGCCCACCAGGCGACTCTAACCTTCTGACTCGATTAAGTAGTACTTGATGTTGCTTAAGTAGTACTTTTGAGCTGTACTCGTCCCGGCTACAACGACGTGGGAGGTACGGATGACCGTCATCGTGGTGATGGGCGTTTCCGGCTCGGGCAAGACGACCGTGGGCACGGCACTCGCCGAACGCCTCGGCGTCGACTACGCCGAAGCGGACACGTTCCATCCGAAGGCGAACATCGACAAGATGAGCTCCGGCCACCCGCTGAACGACGAAGACCGGCGGCCCTGGCTCGAAGCCATCGCCGCCTGGATCTCCGGCCACCAGTCCGCCGGCGGCGTCGTGACGTCCTCCGCGCTCAAATACCGCTACCGCGACATCCTGCGCGGCGGTGGCGACGTCTGGTTCCTGCACCTGCACGGCGACCGCGACCTGCTCGCCGACCGGATGAAGACCCGCTCCGGCCATTTCATGCCGGTGTCCCTTTTGGACTCCCAGCTCGCCGATCTCGAACCGTTGCAGCCGGACGAATTCGGCCTCGTCGCCGACATCGCGAAGAAGCCGGAAGAGATCGTCGAAACCGCCCTTTCCGCTTTCGAGGACCGCCGATGACCACCACACTCGCCGCCGCCTGGACCGGACACGACACCCGTCTCATCGGCGCGACGGTGCTCGCCATCGCCGTGATCGTCGTCCTGATCACCAAGGCGAAGCAGCATCCGTTCCTGGCCCTCATCCTCGGCTCCGGCGTGCTCGGGCTCGTCGGGGGCATGCCGGTGGACAAGCTGATCAAGAGCTTCAGTTCCGGCGTCGGCTCCACCGTCGCCTCGGTCGGCGTGCTGATCGCGCTCGGCGCGATGCTCGGCAAACTGCTCGCCGACTCCGGCGGCGCGGACCAGATCGTCGACACCATCCTGCGCCGCGCGGGCGACCGCGCCCTGCCGTGGGCGATGGCGCTGGTCGCCGCGCTGATCGGGCTGCCGATGTTCTTCGAGATCGGCCTGGTCATGCTGATCCCGGTGATCCTGCTGGTCGCCAAGCGCACCGGGAAACCGCTGCTGATGCTGGGAATCCCCGCGCTCGCCGGGCTTTCGGTGCTGCACGGTCTCGTCCCGCCGCATCCAGGACCGCTCGCCGCCGCGGGCGCGCTGAACGCGAACGTCGGCCTCACGCTGGCCTTCGGCCTGCTCGTCGCGATCCCGACGGTGATCATCGCCGGGCCGCTGTTCGGCAAGCTGGCCGCGAAGATGGTCCCCGACGCCGTCGCGCCGGAACGCCTCATCCCGGAATCGTCCTCTTCGGACGGACGGCGGCCCGGTTTCTTCGCGACGCTGTCCACCGTGCTGCTGCCCGTCGTGCTGATGATGGGCAAGGCGCTCGCGGACATCCTGCTGGAGAAGGAGAATCACGTCCGCCGCGTGCTCGACTTCATCGGTGATCCGCTGGTGGCGCTGCTCGCCGCGGTCCTGCTCGGCATGCTCACCCTCGGCAAGTCCGCGGGCTTCACGCGGGACAAGCTGTCGTCCACGGTCGCGGACTCGCTGCCGCCGATCGCCGGCATCCTGCTCATCGTCGGCGCGGGCGGCGGATTCAAGCAGACCCTGGTCGACGCCGGGGTCGGCAACGTCATCACCAGCCTCGCCACCGGCGCAAACCTGTCGCCACTGCTGCTCGGCTGGCTGGTCGCGGTCGCGATCCGGCTCGCCACCGGCTCCGCGACGGTCGCCACCGTGTCCGCCGCCGGCATCGTGGCCCCGCTCGCCGCGACCATGGACCCGTCGCACAGCGCGCTGCTGGTGCTCGCGATCGGCGCCGGTTCGCTGTTCTTCTCCCACGTCAACGACGCCGGTTTCTGGTTGGTCAAGGAGTACTTCGGGCTTTCGGTCGGGCAGACACTGAAGAGCTGGTCGATCATGGAGACGGTCATCTCGGTGGTCGCGATCGCGCTGATCCTGCCGCTCGGCGCCTTGTTGTAGCCGAAGTACCTGAAGACCCGGTTGACATGTGACCTTTTGGTCACCTATTCTTCCGGTGTGCCCGACGACGACCTGGTATTCAAGGCCCTGGCGGATCCGACCCGCCGGTTCCTGCTCGACCGGTTGTTCACGCGTGACGGCCGCACCCTGACCGATCTCGAGTCCGAAGTGGACATGAGCCGGTTCGGCGTGATGAAGCATTTGAAGCTGCTCGAAGAAGCCGGACTTGTCGTCACGCGCAAGGAGGGCCGGGAGAAGAAGCACTTCCTCAACCCGGTGCCGATCCGCCAGATCCACGACCGGTGGATCGACAAGTTCACCGAGCGCAACGTGACCGCGTTGCTCGACCTCAAAGCCGAACTCGAAGCCCCAGTACCCGAAAACGAGGAACCGTCATGACCGACACCGTCACCCAGGTCTACCGCGTCTACATCAAGGCCACCCCGGAGAAGATCTGGGACGCGATCACGAAACCGGAGTGGTCGCGGAAATACGGCTACTCCGGCCTCGTCGACTTCGACCTGCGCCCGGGCGGCAAGCACGTCACGCATCCGACGCCGGACTTCGTCCAGGCCGGGTTCACCGACGACCTCGCCGGCGGCGAGGTACTGGAAGTCGTCCCGCCACGCAGACTGGTCATCACCTGGAAGCTGCTGATGGACCCGGCCTACGCCGAGGAGCCGTACACCAAGCTCACCTACGAGATCGAAGAGACGAAGACCGCGGGCACCCGGCTGACCGTCACCCACGACGTCACCGGCGCGCCGGCGACGGCCGCGTTGGTCAGCGGCTCGCGGGAGAACATCGACGCCGGGCCGAACGAGAACCCCGGCGGCGGCTGGGCGTGGATCCTGTCGGACCTGAAGACGCTGCTGGAGACGGACGAGCCGCTCGTACCCGCCGCCTCCTGACGCTTCCGGCAAGTTCCGTGAAGGCCTCCTTGAGGGACTCTGAGTCCCTCAAGGAGGCCTAATGGGTTGTGTTCAGGCTGGTTTGGCAGGCTTGGATGTGGTGGCTGCTGGTGGGTGAGCACTCGTGAGGCCTGGG
>NZ_JBVHDI010000031.1:0-83620 GCF_055563465.1 Amycolatopsis sp. NPDC000009 | reverse complement strand
GTCGACGAACCAACTACCGGAGACCTCCCTACTTTCCATCACCGACACGCCCACACCAGCTCAACCTGCTGAAGAAGACTTCGATACAGGCCCTAGCGGCCGATCCTGCTGGAAGCGCGATCGGGGCTTGGCTCACGACTCGCATACGGATTCCGACTTCACCGCTCGCCGCTCTCGTGCTCGCGGTTGCGGCCGGACTCGTCCTCGTGGTCTGCGGTCTCGGTCCCGGGCTGCCGATATCTGTAGCGCTCTGGGGACTCTCCGGCGCCCTTTCCACCGCATTCCTCATCCAGACGCAGACGATGGTCGTCGGGATCGTTCCTGACCGGCACCTCGGTCGGGTGATGGGCCGGATGGCCACCTGTATGTACTGCTCGCAGGGTGTCGCCGTGGTTCTCGGCGGGCTTGCTGCTGAATCGATCGGCTCGTTCCGTGCGGTCGCGGGTGCCGGGCTGATCGCTGCTGTCCTGGCGTTGGTGCTACTCGGTATCTGGAACTGGACCGGCTCCCGGCGAAGGCGCGGGAACCGGTCCGAACGCGTTGCGGATTCACCTCACCATTCCTTTCCGGCCACGACGAGCACCTCCTCCCAGGAAACGGACTGCACGGACGGCTCGGCGGCGGAGGCGGGAGCAACGCCAACCGCGGCTGGACCGTCCGGGGACGCAAGCGCAGCCAGTATGAAGGGTGAGGATCACAGGACGAGCGGCCGGACGCGCAGCGTATTCAGGCGCAACCGAAGAGCGACAAGGGGGAGACTCTTCGCCTTGCGGCCTCGTGTAGTCGCCTTCGTCGTTGGCGTCGTGACAGCTGCGACTGTCACGACGGTCGTGATGGCCGTGACCAGTTCGGTGACCTTGACAGGGTGGATCGGGTTCGCGGTACTGCTCGGCGCGGGGCTGGTCGTCGCGGAAGCGACGCGGTACATCGAACGCATTCGCAGGCAGCTTTCGGATACGCCGCACGTCAACATGAGCTCGGTTTCGATCTTGGCCGTGACCATGTTGGCCGGTCCGGCTCTGGGCGCGGCGACAGTTGTCCTCCTGTACCTGCATTTGTGGTGGAGGACGTGGCGCTGGACTTCCGGCGTCCCGATCTACCGAGCGGTGTTCAACGCCAGTGTGATGATCTTGTCGGTCTATGCGGCGTGGATCGTCGTTCACGCGGTTCCGCATGGCCAGATCCTGGACATCGTCCGGCCCCAGGACCTGATCGGGCCGGTGCTGGTCATCGCGACATTCTGGACGATGAACTCCGTGCTCGTCGGGGCGGTGATCGCGCTCGAGGACGGCGAACGATCTTGCGCGCGGCTGCTGGGCAGCTGGAGCGACAACGCCTTGGAAATCGTCACACTGTGCATCGGCGTTCTGACCGCGGCGTTGATGATCTGGCGGCCATGGCTGATCGCGTTCGTATTGCCCACCGTCTACGTGCTGCACCGCAGCGTCCTCGTCAAGCACCTCGAGCAAGCAGCGACCACGGATCGGAAGACCGGCCTCCTCAACGCGACCAGTTGGCGAAGCCTCTCTGAACGTGCGTTCGGCAAAGCCAAGCGCTACCGAACGTCCGTAGCGGTCCTGATGCTCGACCTCGACAACTTCAAACGCATCAACGACACCCATGGCCACCTTGTCGGCGACCGGGTGCTCCAAACCGTTGCTGACACCGTGCGGCGTCAGGTCCGCGCGTACGACCTGACTGGACGCTTCGGCGGTGAAGAGTTCGTTGTTCTCCTGCCGGACGCGGCGGTCGACGACGCCGTCAGCGTTGCCGAGCGGATCTGCGCGGCCGTTCGAGCGCTCCGCTTCGGCGAAGAAGACGAGCAGCTAGCTGACCTTCGAGTCAGTGTGTCGATCGGCGCCGCACAGTATCCCGGCGTTGGACAGGACCTCGAAGAGTTACTTCTCGCCGCGGACAACGCGATGTTCGCCGCCAAACAGTCGGGGCGCGATCGCGTTTGCGTGGTCAAGGGCGCACCGGTATCGCCGCGGGTTCCACAGGCTGAACACCGCTGACGTCAGTCGACCCGGACGGCGTCGTGGTCGTCCTGATCCTCGTGTTCCTGAGCCCACTCGACGAGCGGACGAACTGCCCGAAGGAGGGCTCGGCCCTTGGGCGTCAGCTCGTAGACAGAGACGCCGGAGCGCTGCGGGTCTGTGCGTTTATCGATCAAGCTATGTCCCTGCGCTCGCTTCAACGTGTCGGTGAATACGCGATCTGACAGCGGGGCACGCCCACCGGGACGATGCTCGGCTGTGTTGACCGCCGTCAACAGTTCCTTGTACGGCAGTTCCCCCAGCGCGAGCGCGGCGAGGACGGAGATCGTCCACTGCCCGCGGAGAATCGAGACGGCGTCGTTCACCCTTTGCTGATACGAGACGTTCTCCCCACCCATGCCCTCAGCTAACACGATCCGGCGGCGCGTCATGGGGGAAACTTCGGTTCGGTCGGTCGCCTGCCCCAAACGGGTGAAAGGTGGCCCACTGAGCCCACACTCACCCGGGTACTTACCTTGCACTCAGTCGGGCCCGTGGGTGTACGTGTTGATCTCAGCCAGGAAATGGACTGCCTGGTGACGCAAGAGGAGCACGGTCGGCCGACTGGGTGTGGCAAGCCAGCGGGACCAACGCGTTTTCGGGCTCGCTCATTCAGTTGGCCGCCGTTCATCAGCATCGCCCTCACAGGGACGTCCTCGCTCCGGTAGGCCCTGGGGCCGGTGCCGTGAACGCCGGCATAAGCAGTGAGAACGTGGGAGGACACGGTGCTGGAACGAAGTGACTACCGACTTCGCTGTCCTGTTCGGTTGGGAGGTTTCAGTGGTTTCGGCCATGGTGGTCGCGGTGGGCACGGGAAGCCTTGTTGCGGGCCCTGCACTGCTCGCGGCCGCGAAGCGCACGACGGGCACGGCGCTGGTGACTGGACTGTGGGCACAGGTCGCGGTCGCGGCCACTATGTCAGCCGCGACGGTGGCGGCGAGCTGGATCGGCTGGCTTCGACTGGGCGCGACGCCGAGCTGGCCGGTGTGGTGCTGGGCCTGCGCGTTGGGAATTGGTCTCGCGCTCACGGATCTCCGATGCCGACGGCTTCCGTTTCCAATGGTGACCGCGCTGGCGGGCGGTTGCGCCATTCTTTTCTTCGCCATCGCACTCATGGACAGGGCCTGGTCGAGGTTCGGCTTCGCCTGCGTGGCTGCCGTGGTCATTTACGGTCTCGTGTCTCTGGTTCAGATCTGCGCGCCGAACCACACCGGAGGAGGCGATACGGCGCTGTACGGCGCACTCGCGTTGTTCCTCGGTTGGTTCGGGTGGGACGGCTTACTTCGCGGCCTGCTATTCGCCAGCGGACTTACCGCGGTGATCGCCCTCGTGGTCGCGGTGTCGTCCAAGAGCAAACATGCCACTTTCGCTGCCGGCCCGTCACTGCTCGGCGGAGCGTTGGCGAGCGTCGTCGTGGCATAGACAGATCGTTGAGCGCGGGACGGCGTGGTTGGGCACGGACCGGAGTCAGCATTGGAGAGGAATCATGAACAAAGTCAGTACTCGGCGGGCGCTGGCGGCTGTCCTGGCCGGATCGGCAGTGGTGCTGCTGATAGTGAGCTGCAGTGCGGACACGGGGCAGGTTTCGCCGTCGTCACCGAATCTGTCCGCGCCATCCGCGCCACCACAGTCGGCGAGTTCTTCAGACCAGGATGAACGGGCAGCGGTCGAATCGGCTTACTCCGCGTTCTGGTCGCGGACACTTCGGACCGACGACGAGCCGGAGGAGACGTGGCGTGCCGCGATGGCGGCGGTGGCGGTCGATCCCCAGCTCACCACGACGCTGAACGCGATGCGTAGTCAGAAGCAAGCGGGAATCAAGGTCTACGGCGAAGTCACCGCGCGGATTCAGTCCGTTCGGATCGACGGCGCGTCCGCCATCGTGAGTGATTGCCAGGACGCGTCGCGCACGGGACAGGCGGATGCGGCGACCGGTGATCCGAAAACTGTCGGGGTGCCGAGGAACCCGGTGAGCGCCGACCTCAAGCGGGACAGCACGGACGGTCGGTGGCGAGTCGCCAAGGTCGCGTTCCCCGGCGGGACATGCTGATGTTCCGGCCACCCAGCATGCGGGCTACTTCGATCGGTCTCGTCTGCCTGATCGGAGGAGCGGTCGTCCTCGTCACGCCCCAGGCGCACGCCGCGGTGCCACCGACTGCCGATGATGGTCAGGTCATCGTGGTGCCGGGGGACTCGTCGGGATTGGTCGCTCCTCCGACGGTCGACATGGAGGCGCTGCGGCAGCGGGGGCAGGCTCCTGTCCGGCCAGGCGGACAGGGAAGGAAGTCCTCGGGTCAGGATCGGCGGGCGGCAATTGGCAACGGAGCACTGGAGCCGTCGGACGGGCTTCCTGCCGGCTGTTCGCTCGGCGGTTTCGGTGTTGGGGGCTCACCCGGCGTAGGTCGGCCGGGCGGCAGTGCGTTCGGGATCCGCTGCCTTCCTTCGTTGCCTGTCGACGAACTCGCGGCTTCAGGTGGTCCGGCGGCTCCGCCGTTGCCGACGCCGGCGGAGCTTGCCGCGCGCGCGTTCGAGCAGCTGCGGTTACCGTTGCCGGTGCCCCGGCATTCTCCGGACGTGCGGTTGCCCGATGGCCGGGCTGCCACGATCGTCGGGGAGAACACCTGGATCTGGACGGATCGCAGCGTGTGGAAACCGGCGGTCGAGCGGGTGCAGGCCGGGCCGGTGTGGGCCGAAGTGACCGCGATGCCGACGGGGATGACGTTCAACTCGGGATCCGGCGGGGCGACGTCCTGCTCGGGGCCGGGAACACCGTATGACCGGTCCCATGGGCTACATGCCGCCAGCCCTGATTGCGGTTTCGTGTACACCCGCAGTTCGGTCGGGCAGCCGAACGACCAGACCAACGCGGAGTGGGCGATCCAGTGGTCGGTGACCTGGATCGGCTCGGACGGTACCGGCTCTGTCGGCGGCGATTTCCCGCTGATGCAGTCCCGGGCGAGAGCGACGTTCGCCGTCGCCGAAGTGCAGGCCTTGCGCACGAACTAACACCACACTCTGTCAAAAGGTGCGATTAGCGCATTCTTAGGCGCACCGAAGCCGTAATTCGGAATTGTGGAGGAATACCGCTATGGGTACCGCTTTGTCTTTTTCGCGGCCACCGAAAGCGCACGGCGGTGACTCGGGTTTCGCCGAACAGCCCGAGGACGGCGAGGCGCCGCGGGTGCCGCGGCGACGGCGCTGGTGGCTGCTGGGGGTTGCGGTGGTGCTGGCCGCGGTCGTCGCGTTCGGCAACTACGCGTTGATCGCGGGGCAGGACGACCGTGTCGATGTCCTCGTGCTTGCCCGTGAGGTGAGCTGGGGGCAGACGATCGGCGAGGACGATCTCGGTGTGGTCAAGGCAGCGCCGGACCAGCCGCTGGCCTTCATCCCGGTTGGTGACAAAGCCAGGGTCGTGGGGCAGGTCGCGCGGTCGATCCTGCCCGCCGGGACGGTGCTGGCGCCTGGACAGCTATCCGCGCAGCCGATTCCGGGGCCTGGGGAGCGGCTGGTGGGGCTGATGGTACGGCCGGGTCACCTGCCCGCTCGTGGCTTGTCGGCGGGGGATCTGGTGCAGATTAACCCGGTCGCGGCCGGGAGCGGGCCGGACGTTGGGCAGTCCCCGGCGAGCACGTCCGGTCCGTTTCGTGCGCGGGTGCTCGGCGTCGGCCCGCCGGATTCCACCGGCGCGGTGACGGTCGATGTCGTCGTCGGCGCTGACGCAGCGCATGCCGCGACCAGTGCCTCCGCCGGGCAGGTCGTCCTGGTCCAGCTCGGACCGGGCGCGTGAAAAGAGACCGGCTGTCGAAGGGATTTGGTGAGAAGAGATGGCGATGATCGCGATCGTGTCGGGGAAGGGATCGCCCGGCGGAACCACGTCGCTGGCCGCGTTGGCGGCGGCGTGGCCGGCGCCGGTGCTGCTGGCCGACTGTGACCCTGCCGGGGGTGATTTGGCGCTGGGCTGGCTGGGGCATTGGGTGGTGAACGGGTTTCTCCGTACTGATGTCGGTGTGTTGTCGCATTTCATCGCGACTCGGCACTCGACGTCCGGAGACCCGGCGTCGCTGATCGAGCATGTGCAGGCGGTGCCTCCGGCGCGGCATGTCGGCCTGCTGGCCGGGCTGAGCACGCCGGGCCAGCACACCGCGGTCGGCACGGCCGGATGGACCCGCCTGACCGTGGCGTTGGCCGCGTTCAAGACCGTGGCCGGGCATCCGGCTGATGCACTGGTCGACCTGGGCCGTTTCAGCTCGGCGACGCCGTGGCCGGTGCTGCTCGCGGCGGATCTCGTGCTGGTCGCGGTGCGCCCGACGCAGCGGCATGTGCTGGCCGCGCGCCCTGTCCTGGCCGAGCTCGCCGAGCGGATTCTGCCGCAACGGCTGGGGCTGGCCGTCTGCGCGACAACGCCCGCGGGCACCCGCGAAGTCCGCGTGGCGCTGGGACGGGAAGCCGCGGTGGAAGTCCCGATGGCCGCGCGGACGGCGGCGGTGTTCTCCGACGGCATCGACGGAGGAACGCCTCCCCACCGGTCGCCACTGCTGCGCACAGCACGCCGCGCCGCGCGGCGCCTGCACGGCACCTACCACGCCTACACGCCGAGCGAACCGCGCATCCCGGCCACTGCCGTACCCTTCCGCCTGCTTTCCGGAGGCGCACGATGACGTTGCCGCGCAACGGGTTCCGCCCTCCAGATGATCCGGCGACGCCGCCGTATCCCGTGACGTTACCGCCACCGCGCAGCGACTCGGCGGGACCCGCAACAGCGATACCGCGGACACCACCGCAGGACAGTGTGCAGACCGGGCGGATCGACCCCGAGGCCGTCCGGGAGATCCGGGAAGCGGTCGCTGCCCGGCTGGAACGCGTCGCGGCAGGCGAGTCCTATGTGGACGTGCCGCTGACGAGCGAGGAACAACAGGCACGGATGCGTGCCTATGTAGCCGACGAGGTCGCCGGCTGGGTGCAACGCCGCGCGACTGCCGGACACGCGCCGCTGCCTGTTGCCGAAGAACGCCGACTAACCCGGGCTGTCGTGGCGGCGTTGTCCGGGTTGGGTGTGCTGGAGGAGCTGTTGGAGCGCGATGATGTCGAGAACATTCACGTGCACGGCTGTGACCGGATCCTGCTGGAGCTGGCGGACGGCACGGTCGAGCAGTGGCCGCACCCGGTGGCCGACACCGACGCCGATCTGGTGGAGATGTTGGCGGCGATGTTCGCTCGCCAGGGCCAGACTTCCCGGGAGTTCAACGCCGGGCGTCCGCTGGGAAACTTGCGGATCGGCGCTGGTGGCCCGTTGGGGGCGCGGGTGGCCGCGGTGATGGAGGTCTCCGACCGGCCGCGAGTGGCGATCCGCCGCCACCGCCTGGTCGACGTCGGCCTGGCCGATCTCGTGGCGAACGGCACGCTCGATCCGCTACTCAGCGCTTTCCTGCGGTCGGCGGTGCGGGCGGGCTGCAACGTGATCGTGTCCGGTGGCCCGGCCGCGGGCAAGACGACGTTGCTGCGCGCGTTGTGCACGGAAATCCCGGACTACGAGCACGTTGTCACGGTCGAGGAGGAGTACGAACTCGGGTTGCACATCGGCGCCCGTCCCTTGGTCACACCCTTGGAGGCCCGCCCGGCGAACTCGGAGGGGATCGGGGAGATCTCCTTGGACGACCTGCTGAAGCAGACGCTGCGGCACTCGCCGAGCAGGGTGATCGTCGGGGAAGTCCGGGCCGGGGAAGTCACCGCGATGCTGCGTGCTCTCGGGAACGGCGCCACCGGTGGCATGTGTACCTTGCACGCCACGAGCGCTACGGCGGTGTTCGACCGGATCGGCGCGCTGGGGCAGCTCGCCGATCCACCGCTGGCGATCGAGGCGGCTCACCAGTGGACTGCCTCGGCGATTGACCTCGTCGTGCACGTCGCCCGCGCCGACCACGACACACCTAGTGGGCGGCGCCGGGAGCGGTTCGTCACCGAGATCATCGAGGTCGGCCCGGTCGGCGATTCCGGCCGCCCGGACACCACCAGGATCTTCGCCCCACGCCCGGAAGACGGCCGCGCCGTCCCAGCCTATCCGCCGAGCTATGACCTGCTGGAACGCCTGGCGAGGCACAGGTTCGACGCCGCCGGTGCCGACACCTGGCCTACCGACGGTCTGCCGGGCGGAGGCAGGCGATGACGGGCGTATGGGCGGGCCTGCTCGGCGTCGCCGCGGTGGCGGCGATCGTATGCGCCGTCGCGGCCTTCCGCCCATCCGCTGCGCGGTCGACGACATCGGTCAGGACGTGTAGTGCGGGCTGGAGGACGTTCGTGGGACGGGTACCGAAGCGGCGGGTCGTCGTCGCGGTCGCCGCGGGCGGGGTCGTGTGGTGGGGCACTGGCTGGCCGGTCGCCATCATCCTTACCGTCGCCGCGTCGCTGACGGTGCCGATCCTTGCCCGCGGACACGACGCCCGCCGCGTGATCGCGAGGTTGGACGCCCTCGCCAGCTGGGTCCGGCGTCTCGCCGATGTCCTGGCCTCCGGTGCCGGCGGACTGGAGCAAGCGATCGCCACCTCCGCCCGCACCGCACCCGAAGCACTAAGCAGCGAGATCGAAACCCTCGCGGTTCGGCTGCGAACACGTGGCCTGGAGACCGCGCTCCGCGGCTTCGCCGAGGACGTGGGCGACGAAGCCGCCGACGAAGTCGTGCTCACGCTGATCCTGCGCGCCCGCGCGGGCGGACGCGGACTGGTCGACATTCTCGACAGTAAGGCCACCGCCCTGGAACGCGAGGTCGTCGCCCGCCGCGACATCGAAGCCGACCGCGCCAAGCCACGTACCGATGTCCGCGCCATCCTCGGTATCACCGCGCTCCTGCTCACCGGCCTGGTGGTCTTCGCGCACGAGTTCCTTACCCCGTTCAACGACCTGCTCGGCCAGTTCGTGATGGCCGGGGTCGGCGGTCTGCTGGGCGCTGCCGGGTGGTGGATGCACCTGCTGACCCGAACGCGCCGCCCCGCTCGCCTGCTTGGCGCCGTCTCGAGGATCCCTCCCGGGACACCGAAACCGGGGCGCACTGTGGCGGAGGTGCCGCGATGAACCCCGGGATCACCGCTGCGCTGTTGGGCGCACTGGGCGGGTTGGCGTTGGTCTGCGTGCTCCTGGCGCTGCTGCGCCCGGCACCGGTCAACGTGGCCGCCGCGGTCGCCGAACTGGACGACCGTGCCGCCCGCCGTGGTGACGGAGCGCCGCCACGCAGCCGCTGGTCGACCCGGTTCGAACGTCTGGCAGGGGTCTCTGGACGGTCGTCGAACCGCTGGTGGGGCATCCCTGCCGCCGACCTCGACGTCCTCGATCAGTCCGCCGATCGCTACCTTGTCCGCCGCCTGACCTGGGCTGCTGGCGCTGCCGGAACTGTGTTCGTGGTGGCCGGGCTTAGCTGGTTCGGCGGCATCGGCCTTTCCGCCCCGGTGGTGGTGCTGGCCGTGATCGCCGGCGCGGCGGCCGGATCGGCGGTGCCGGTCCTGGCCGTGCAGGAAGACGCCGCCCGTGCGCGGGAGGAATTCCGTCGCGCCACCGCCGCCTACCTCGACCTCGTCGCGCAGGAACGCGCCACCGGCCGAGCCCCCAGCCAGGCACTGGGGGAGGCCGCAGCAGTCGGAGACTCGTGGGTGTTCGCCCGGATCAGCCGCACCCTCGGCCGCGCGACACAGGCCGGTCATACCCCGTGGGAAGCCTTATCCCGGCTGGGAAAACGTATGGGAGTCGTCGAACTCAGCGACCTGGCCGACATCCTCGCCACCGCGGCCGACGGCGCCGCCATCTACACCACCCTGATCGCCAAATCGAGCGCCCTGCGCGCCGCCGCGCTGGCCGCCGACAAAACCGACGCCAACGCCCGCTCCCAACGCCTCGCGCTCCCCGTCGCACTGCTGCTGGTCGCGTTCCTGCTCCTGGTCATGTACCCCGCCATGATCAGGTTGGTCGCAGGAGGGGGCTAGGCAGAACGTGCGACGCTCCCGGTCGCCACCTCCGCTTTCCTTTCCAGAGACAGAAATCGGCCCCGGCTGAAGGAGAAGCCTGATGCACAACCATGAAGCACCTGCAACGGTACCGCCGGTACTCGACTGCATGCTCCCTGACGGCTACGCCACTGTGCTGCTCAATCCTGCGATGACCCCGCGGCAGTGGCGGCGCAGGCAAGTCCTCAGCCTCGTTCGCCCGACGACCATCCTCAAAGGACTCTTCGCTGCGGGGCTGGCCATTCAGATGTCCTGCGGCGGTCACGGATTCGGCGAGAAGTTCGGCATCGGCTTGGTGACCTTGATCGTGGTGCTGGGTGTCTTTCGTCTCCTTGGTCGCCCACCCAGTGAGACCTCCTTCGAGTATGAAGGCGTACCGCGGCTTCGGCTTCGGTGGGGAGAGTTCTACCGGCGTCGCGATTTCGATGACCTGGGTGCAGGTTCCCGTGAACTGGTCGCCGAGTTGCTGACGGGGGTGCAGACGCTGCACCGGAGTCCGGCTCTCGCCTGGCTCGATCCCGCATTGCCGCGTGAGATCCACACAGTTGTGTGGCGGACTTTGTGCTGCCTCGACCGTAGCCGCGAGGCCCGCGCTCTTGCTCAGGAGGTCGCTGCCGAGCTCGACACGACGGATGACTTGGTCACCGCGACGCGGCGAGCGGTCGACGACATCGATACGAGCCTGCGGGAGGTAGCGCAGCATGTGCGGGGGTGCGTCGTGCTCTGTCGTGCATGGGAGCAGAAACTCCGGCGACGCGATCTCGCTGCGCGCGTCAGTCACACCCTGGCCACGATCCCGGGGCAAGAGCACCTCACCAGGTTGTCGCAGGACTCCGACGCGTTGCCGCGATACGTGTTCGCTCACGTCACCGCGGCACGGGATATCACGCATTCCGGGGCATTCCCGTGGGAGCAACCTCCGTCCGAGTGGCCCGGCGCAGGTCGTCTCCCGGTCGGGCGAATCAGCAACACGCCTAATCATGAAGAGGCAGCCGTGAACGCGAAGTCAACCGGCAAGCCTTATAGGCCAACGACTTCCTCGGGAAAGGAGAACGAGACTCATGTTTAACGATCTCAAGCGCTGCGCGACCACAGTCCGGCGACGCGGCGCCCGGCTCGGGCTGTTCCTCACCGCGTGGGTGCTCAGTTTCGTCGTCACTGCAGAAGACCAGTGGACGCGGGCGCGTGCATCGGGAGACCGCGGATCCGAGTCCGTGGAAAAGGCGGTCCTCGTCGCGATCGGCCTCGCCGTGGCCATCGGGCTTGGCTTCGCCATCCGTGCCGCTGTCCAGACCTACCAAGGCCAGATCAAGTGAACCTGTATGTGCCAGGAAGCCCTTAACTGCAAAGGAGACCACACGATGCCGACCGTTGAGGAGATCGAACGACGTGTCGAAGTAGCAGACACTGCCCGGAGTGAGAGGAGGTCTGCCGCGGCGCGGCGCGTCGGTGACTTGGCAGATCGCCACGCCGAGCTGGCCGAGCAACTCGGCGACATAGAACGCGAGCTGGGTGAGGTGCTGGCCGAGTCCGGCGACGTGATCGAGATCGACGAGCTGGCCGCCTTTACCGACGTCCCTGCAACCGAGCTCGCCCGCTGGCTCAACAACGCCAAACCCGGACGCGCCAAGCGGAAGAAGTCCGCCGGAACGAATCCTGCGAAGACCACCCAGGCTCGGAAGCCGGCCTCTTCACACCAGCCAGCGCACACCAACGTCGCCGCGCAGGACATTCCACCCGCGCGCGGCGGCACCGTTCCTCTCCCGGCGGTAGCGCCGTGACAACATCAACATTCCCTCTCCGCCGCGACGACCGGCCACTATGGACACCGTGTCGAGTATTCGTCCGGGCGCGGCTTCACGACGACAGGGGAGCGGAGTCCGTCGGCTTGGCCGTGCTGTTTCCGTTGGTGTTGCTGCTGATTCTCGCTGTGGTGCAAGGCGGCTTGTGGTGGCACGCGCATTCCGTGGTCGCTCAGGCTGCACAGGCCGGTGTGGACGCCGGACGTCCTGTCGGTGCCACGCAACCCGTCGCGGCCGCCGCCGCGCGGTCGTTCGCCGACCGCGCAGGCCGCGGTGTCCTGACCTCACCCGAGGTTCGTGCCACCATGACCGCTGACACTGTCCAGGTCGCGGTGTCCGGCACGACGGTCCGGCTGCTGCCGATCCCCGGGCTTGATATCGGGGTAGAAGTGACCGCGCGAGCGGTCAAGGAGCGCTTCACGACGTCGTTGACCGGGGGCGGCTCGTGACTCGCCAAGCACGTGCGCTTCGTCTCGGTCGGTTGTGGACAGATACGGGTTCCGTCAGCGTCGAAGCCGCGGTGCTCGTGCCCGCCGTGATCATCGTGGGGCTGCTGATCATCGCGGGTGCCCGTGTCAGCTCCGCGGAGCAAGCCGTCGACAACGCCGCCACAGCGGCTGCACGGGCCGCGTCGATCGCCCGCAGCCCTCACTCGGCGCAGCAGGCCGGAGCGGCTGTGGCTCGTGATCGTCTTGGACGTGAGGGCATTACCTGCCAGGAAACCAGTGTGTCGGTCGACGCCAGCCAGATCGCCGTCGGCCGCGCCGGCTTGGTAAGGGCTAGCGTGACGTGCCGTGTCGCGCTCAGCGACCTCGCCCTCCCCGTCCCTGGCGGTACTCGCCTGATCACCAGTTCGTTCACCAGCCCTGCCGATCCGTACCGGGGACGGCCATGATCACCGTGGCACGGCCACGGGATGCCGGGTCGCTCAGCGTGATGATCGCGGTCCTGGTGCCCGCGTTGCTGTTCGTGCTCGCCTTGGTCGTCGACGGCTCCGCCCGGCTGCGGACCATCGCCCGCGCCGACGCCCTGGCCGCCGAAGCCGCCCGCGCCGCCAACACGGCCGTGGACACCCGCAGCCCGCAGGTCGGCATCGACACCGCCACGGCCGCCCGCACCGCGGGCGACTACCTCGCCCGTACCGGGCACCCCGGCCAAGTCAGCATTACCAGTACCCGCACGGTCCGGGTGACGGTCACGGTCACCGAGCCCGCGCCCATCGGACTGCTCGGCCGTGCCGTCCAGGCCACCGGTACCGCGGTGGCCGAACTCGGCGTCGGCACCCGCGACGGCGGCCTCCCATGACCCCGGCGGTACAGCGCGCCCGCGGCACGCTCGCCGCGCTGGCTCTGCTCGCGTTCGTCGCCGGCATCCCAAGCGGGCTCCTGGCCCTTGGCGCCGATCCCGCCCGTCTGATTCCCGAGCGCTGGCCAGACCCGGTACAGATCACCCAGTGGCCCGAGCAGATCTGGGCCACGCTGCGCTGGGCGTGGATCACCGGCGACCTGGTGATCTGGCTGATCGTCGCCGTGGCATGGACGGGCTGGCTGGCACTCACCGTATCCGTGATCGTCGAAGTGATCCGCCAGACCGGCCGAGCCGCCCGCGGCCCGCTGCGGCGAATCCCGACCGGCCGGTGGATCGCCGGGCTCGTCGCCGCCGTCCTGATCGCCACCTCCGCAGGCACCGCGGCAGCGTCCGGACTCCCCGCCACGCCGACCGCGGCCACCGCGCCACCACGGCCTCATCCGAACCCGGCCAGCGCGACCCGCGATTCCGCCGCGGGCACGGCGACGACAACCACGCACGGCACGATCCCGTACACGGTTGTGCACGGCGACACCCTGTGGGACCTCGCCGAACGCCATCTCGGCGACGGCAGGCGTTACCACGAGATCGTGCGGCTCAACCCCGGCCTGCTCGCCGGCAACCCGGACGACCTCGAACCCGCCTGGACCCTGCTGCTCCCGCTAGACGCCGCCGATCTTCCCCAGCGCCACGCCACCACCTCGCAGACCGGACGGACCGTCACCGTGCAGCCTGCGGACACACTCTCCGGCATCGCCGAGTGCCACCTCGGCGACCCGGACGCCTGGCGCGTGCTCTTTGACCTCAACGCAGGGCGGCCCCAGCCCGATGGCCGTGCCCTCCGCCACCCCGACCAGCTCCTCCCCGGCTGGACGCTCGCCCTACCCGTCATCGCGCCAACCGCACCACCGGCAGAAACCCAGGAACCACCGCCGAGCGTGCCTGCATCCGAACTCCCGGACGATCCACCCTCAACCGGCCAAACGCTCCCGCCCACACCCGGGAACGAACAGCAGAAGCCAGCAGTTTCCGGAGACGGCAGTGTGTCGCTGCCAGGCGGGGCGTTCGTCGGCCTCGGACTGGCCGCTCTGATCACCTTGGCGACGGTCACGGTCCGAATGCGACGTCGCCGCTGGTACCGGCCTGGTGACCGAACCGACGGCGATCCCACGGGATTGCCGGTCGTGCGCGCTCTGCGCATCGCTCACGACGTCGCCACGCAACCTCCGGCCGACGAGAAGACTCCGGCGACCGAACCGACGAACTCCCGCCACACCCGGCAGGCCGAGCTGGACACCCGCGACCGAGCTAAGGCCGTAGTCCGCGCCGCACACCCGACGACACCCGGGACCACGGTCGGCATCCGGGACGGACACACCATCGCGCTCGACCTCGCCCAGGCACAAGGCCTCGGGCTCGTCGGGCCCGGCGCCCGCTCCTCCGCGCTGGCCCTGATCGTCACCCTGCTCGCGCAAGCCGCCAGCGACGGCCTCGACACCACGATCGTCATCCCACGCCCAGTCGCCCGCTCCCTGTTCGGGGACACCCTCCCGGACCACATACCGCAACGGCTGAGAATCGTCGACGCCCTGCCCGCGGCTCTCGACGCCCTAGAAGCCGAACTGCTCGCCCGCACGCACGGCCAGAGCCTCGCCGGGAATGACCCGGATACCCAGACACCTCGCCCGTCGAGCCGCCCCGGGCCCTTTCTCATCGTGGCCGCGCCCAGCGCGGACGCCGACCGGCGCCTGCACACCATCCTCGAGACCGGAGCCCACCTCGGCCTTGCAGGATTGCTCCTCGGCCCATGGCGTCCCGGCGGTACCCTGCGCGTGACCGGTGACGGCATCGTCGACACGGCTTCCCCGGCACTCACCGGCAACCTCGCCGGCGCGCGGCTCTTCACGCTCCCAGACGCCGACGCCCGCGACCTGCTCGCACTGCTCCACGCCGCCGAGCCCGACCGCGCCGAACCGTCACAGCGCTCCGCTTGCGTCGATAGCGTGGCCGCGACCACCTCCGACTACGAATTCAGTAAAGCCGGTCCCGAACACGAGCCTGAAGCGGCTCCGCCAACTACGCAACGGGACATTAGGCCGGTCGAGACCTGCACCGCGGATCGATCCCCGGCTCGGTTGCTGCGGTTGCAGGTAGTCGGCCGTTTCCGTCTGAACCGCATCGGCCCCGAACCGTACGACCTTGTCAAAGCGCTCGCGCCGCGACAACGGGAGATCCTCGTCTACCTGGCATTGCACCGTGAAGGCTGCCGCCGCGAAACCCTCAGCGCCGCGCTCTGGCCGGACGCACCGGCCGATCGCCCCTACAACACCTTCCACGCAACCCTGTCCCAGCTTCGACGGAGCCTCCGCCGCGCCACCGAGAACGACGCCCTCGACATCATCACCACCCAGGACGGCCACTACGCCCTCAACGAACAGCTCGTGACCGTCGATCTCTGGCAGCTGCACGACGCGCTCACCGCCAGCCGAACCAGCACACCGGCGAAGGCCACCGAGGCGCTGAACGCCGCGATCGCGCTCTACCGCGGAGACCTCGCCGAAGGCATCACCGCCGACTGGATCGACGGACCCCGCGAAGCGCTCCGCCGCGATGTCCTCGATGCGTTTAGCACCCTGATCCGCGCAACCCGCCGCGACGCGCCCGAATACTCTCTCGCCCTGCTGGAACAAGCCCGGCAGCTCGACCCCTACAACGAAGCGATCTACCGCGACCTCATGCGCACTCAAGCCCGCCTCGACCAGTACGACAGCATCCCGCGCACCCTGAGACTCCTCACCACGGTGCTATCCGAGCTGAGCGAACGCCCCACTCGCGACACCTTCAGCCTCGCGACCGCCCTGCAACAGCTACGAGACGGCACGCCAAGCCGGAAAGCCAGCTGATCGTGGGGTGGTATCTGCTCGTGAACCTCGACGCCGTTCCTCCGACAACGGCGTGCCGATGTTTGCCAAACGAGGCCCACCGGGTTCTCTGGAGTAACCGACCTTGTACGCTCGGCATCGTCGCGCCCTCAGCGGAGGTCGAGGCATCAGACTGAAGAATGCTTCGGAGCTCCGCTAGGAGCCGCTGGGTGCGCACGTGGACGGCGATGTGAGCCGCTCCGGGTGACGTGACCGGGTGTTGGTGCAGTCTCGGACCTGCTGAGAGACGCAGCGTGGACGTTCGTGATCCCCACGTCCCCGGTGAGCGCACTGCGCGCTCCAGCAAGGGGCAGGGCCCGGTGACTACCGGATCGCACCCAGGGTCGCGGGAGGACAGACAAAAATGTCTGTTAAAGCTCAATTTCAATCACCGCAGGCCAGCAGGCCTCGCCACACCACCTTGACTCAGACACGGGACGAGGATCGATCGGATTCCATCACACTGCATTCTGGGGATGACACTCTCACCGTCTCCAACTTCAGCCGTGAGCTGCCCGCCGTGTCCGACGCTGGTGAACGTACGAAGCTGATCCGGAACGGCCAGAGCAACCCGTACTGCGCACTGTCGGACGATGCTTGGCATGCACTTGCCCGCGCGGTTGTTCATCCTCCTGCACTGACGGCACAACTCCGCCATCAGCCTAACGCTGGCGGTTCCGCGCTCATCGAAGAGCACGTTGGTGGGGCGACCCTTCGTTCGGTGAACGGCCGTATCTGGCTTACCGACGTGTTCCTGCTCGTGCAACCCCGTACCGGGCAAGAACCCAATGTCGAGATCGACCCTGAGGTCGAGGGTGAACTGACAACGGATGAGACCCCACAGGCGATGTTGGTGTATCGGTTCCGGGATCGCGCCCATTTGCGAAACTACATGCGTCAGACGATCATCACGACGCGGAACGCAAACAACCGCTACGACGAGTCCATCCTCACCCGCCGTATCACGAGGGCTGTCGTCGCTCATGTCGCTCGACTTGAGTTCTCCGATGGATCTGAGTCGACCTATGTGATGGTCGTTCGAGACGGCATCACTCGCGTGGTCAGCGCATGGGGTGCACTCTGCGGGGAACAGGCAACTCCTGAGGAGATCGCCGACCGCGCTGTTGAGGTGCTTCTCGCAGAGAAGCGGGACCGTCGCGGCGCGAGTAAGCCGCTCACCCAACGTATGGGGCTAGGACGACAGGGCGAACTTGAGAAGCTGCGGGCGTCCTTTGTCGCCGGGCTAACCGGCGAGACTCCGACCGAAGAAGCCATCAGGATCGGGCAGACGGTTATCTTGCCGGCGCAGATCGCTGTTGGACTGGAGCTGTATCGCGGCACCGGGCTGCCGGCGAGCGAGGTGTTCGACGACGCCATCCGCAGCATTCTGTCTTCCATCCATGTCGAGTTCGGCATGTGGGACTCGGCTGCACAGAACGCCGAGATCGGATCTCGCGCGCTCAAACGCACCATGCTAGATGGAGTTGCGGACATTACTGGAATCGGTGTCGCTGACGTCTACCGACTAGCGGTTGGTCAGGCGCCACCCGAGGAGACCTCTGAAGTCTTCGCCGACGACACTATTCCGGACACGCCCTTGTGGCGAGCGATATTTCTGGTTCATTACCTGACCCGGAAGCAGGTCTTCGCAGTCATGAAGAAGCACGTCAAGGCGATCGCCGGTAAGCAGCGGCTTCACATCAATCCATACTCGGAGATTCTTGCCCCGATCGTCGATCAGCCCTGGCGACTAACGAAAAAGCAATCACTACGCCAGGCGCGCAACGCCTGGGCTAACGGCGGAGTCCTCACGAAAGAAGTGATGGACTTGGACTGGCAACCGGTGCCCTGCTCCGACTTCACCACCCTGGTCGAACCGGCACAGTCCGGAGACGTCGATGCACGCCTCACCCTTGCTGTCGCTGGCGGCATAGCACTAATTACCGACAAGCTGCTGACTCGTAACGTCGGATCTTCTGTCGGCACCACCGTTCCGTTCCGCGCAGATGTCAATGATGCTATTGACGGACTCAGTAAGGCAACCAACAGCGCTGGATTACTCCTGCTCGCGCACGCAGCCAATCGATTCGAAGCCGACCGTGTTGCCCTGAACTCCTTTACGGAAAACCAGCTGAAAAAGAGCGATCAGAAAGATGAACAGAGCGTGGGCGATCGGTACATTATGACCGATGTCGATCCCGACAAAGAGGATGGGATTGCTCGGGATAATGCGGGTGCGCCCCGTCGTCTTAGCGAGTACGCAGTAATTAGACTTTCTGACCCTAAACGAGCTGCCCAAGAAGAGGGCGAGCGTAAAAATCACGGCGGCGCGGCGGAAAAGACCGTCCTTGATCAGATGGCAGACCTGCGCCGCCAACTTCTTGGCAACCTCACAGATGCCCATGACGCTCTGAAGCTGCTCATGAAGCTAGGTGATGCTCCGGACGCAGGAGTTGCTCACCCCCTTGGGTCGCAGCACGAATGGGAGAAGGTCTCAAAGCTGGCCGTCAAGGTGCAGTCCACGATCTACTCCAACGAACCCGAAATTGACAACGAGCCCGAAAATAACTCCGGCGACGAGTACGACGCAACCTGACAGGTGAGGCGGCTGGGGTCCGTTATGCGCGGAGGCGGACCCAGCCGCCGGCATCGGCGGAGAACGACTGCGGCGGAGGTCGACGGCGAACTGTCCATCTGTGCCACGGACAGATAACAAACCCACAACCTAACTCGGCTTCGTATCCCATAGCCTAACGGTAGGGGCGCCCTGGGTGAGCTCGGCGATGACGGTGTCGAGGGGCCACGCCTTGAAATGCTGGCTACTTCTCTGCACCAAGCAAGTCGACGCGCCGTGACAGCCGCCGTTTGTCGCCTAAGGTGCTTCGACCGACAAACACCCAATAGCGGAAACCGGCGAGCTTCGCTGCAAAATCCCACGGTGGCCGACTGGCACGACAAGCCTGGGTAGCCATCGTCGAGCAGGACACCTCACCTAGGACGCCACCGGATGGCGGCCTGGCTTGGCGGGATGATGGGTTCAGGCTGGTGGATGATCTCTTCGGCGAGGCCAAGACCCCGGCCCTTCGACCTACGGGGACCCGGTACCGCGGAAACTGGCCGTTCTGTCCCGAAAGACGTGCATTCAGTGCGACACTTAGGGATTATGGCGGAACGAGCGAACGAGGTACGCAACAACGTCAGTGGCGAGGTGGACGGCCCGGTGGTGCAGGCGGGTTCCATCCAACACGTCTCACTGACTGGCGCAATGTCTGTCGACCATGGGGTGCCGCGGCAGTTGCCATTGGCGGTAGGGGACTTTACAGGCCGCGTCGAGCAGATCTCGGCGCTGGATGAACTTCTACCGCCGGGAAGCGACGTCGACCTCAATTCGAATGCCAGCGCGGCGTCCGTGGTGATCTCGGCAGTTGACGGCGCCGGTGGAATCGGGAAGACCGCCTTGGCAGTGTGGTGGGCACACCGAGTGCAGCACCGCTTCCCGGACGGCACCCTGTACGTGAACTTGCGCGGTTACGGCCCTGGCGACCCAGCCAGCCCAAGTGAAGTTTTGGAAGGGTTCCTGCGCGCGCTGGGATTACCCGCTGAGCGGATACCGATCGGGGTGGAGGCACAAGCCGGAGCTTTCCGGTCACTACTGGCCGGTCGCCGAGCGTTGCTCCTGTTGGACAACGCCCACCACGCCGACCAAGTACGGCCGCTGCTGCCCGGCGCCCCGGGCTGCATGGTGCTCGTGACCAGTCGGGATCGACTGGCTGGGCTGGTCATCACCGAGGCTGCGACCCGACTCAGCCTCGACCTGCTCACCCAGGCTGAGGCCGTCGAGTTGGTCACCGGCATCGTCGGTCCGGAGCAGGCGGCGGCTGAACCAGACGCATTACAGGCGTTGGTCCGCTACTGTGCGCGATGGCCGCTGGCACTGCGTATCGCCGCCAGCCAAGCTGCTGGCCCCTACACCACAATCGCTGACGTGGTCGCCGAGTTGGCCGATGATCGCTACAGGTTGGACGTGCTAAGCCAGTCCAGGGACGATCGAGCCACGTTGCGGACGGTGTTCGACTGGTCCTACCACCGACTGACTGCTCCGCAAGCGCAGGCGTTTCGACAGCTTGGGTTGCATCCAGGAGCGGAGTTCAGTGTGGAGGTCGCTGCCGCAGCCACCGACCTGGCCCTGCAGCCGGCGCGACGGGTACTGCAGACGCTGGTCGACGCGCACCTAGTCGAACACGCCGGCCGCGGCCGATACCGGTTGCACGACCTGTTACGCACCTACGCCGACGACCGCGCCACCACCGACGACACGTCGGAAGAACGAGACGTCACCAGGAAGCGGATCTGGCAGTGGTACGCCCACCATGCCAAAGCAGCCAACAACATCCTGTGGCCTGCGCTCCGCGACTGGCATCCCGCTTTCAGCGTCCCCACCCGAACTCGACCTGAGATCGACCTGGTCGATGCGGAGCAAGCATGGGCGTGGTTCGCTTGCGAAGAACACAACTTGATCACCGTCGCCCACAGTACTGACCAGTATGACCACGCCGCGCTGAACCAGCTCGTCGCCGCCGCCGCAGTGACGCCTTTGTGGCGGCAGGGACGTTGGGGCGACCTCTTCATCCTCCAGCAACGGGCGCTGGTAGCGGCCCGGCGCCACGACGACCGCCTTACTGAAGCTCACTTCTTATCTAGTCTGGGCGAGGTGCAACGAGCGACGCGCCAGTGGCACGACTCCCGTGACAGTCTCCAGGCCGCCTTGGCTCTGGCTCGCGAACTCGGTGATCTAGGGCTGGAAACAGTTGTACTCAATGCCTTGGGGATCCTCCTTTTAAATCAAGGACGTTATGAACAAGCACGTGAGCCTCTTCAGGAGGCGTTGCCGTTGGCCCCTGGCTTTCAATCTGGACGGTTGGAAGCGGCGATTGAATGCAATCTCAGTCGGGTCTGCATCGAACTGGGTGACTATGCACAAGCGCTACAGCATGCTCGTCGCGGCCTTGCCCTGTATCGGCGCGCCCGCGTCCGCAATGGGGAAGCCGCTGCATTGGGTCAGCTCGCCAAGGCCCGGCAGGGTTTAGGCGAGCATCAGGAGGCGATTGCGTTGTGTGAGCAGGCCTGCCAGGTCGAAGCCCACCACCGCTACCCCCTGAACACCGCTGAAATCCTAGCTACCCTCGGCATCTCACTAGACCACACTGGCCACACTGCCCGTGCCCACGCATGCTGGCAGGATGCCTTGGCGATCTACGACCAGTACGGCGACCCCAGGGCTGTTGCATTGCGGCAGCGCTACGACGCCGGCAGCCGTGTCGACGACAGCACTCGAACGGTCTGACTCCGGGGCTGGTCAATCTTGTATGGGAACGATTCTCGCCACGATGCCGTATACGACATCCGTATGACATCGGTCGTGAGGTTACGACGTCAGCGGTGAGACCCTACCTGCTTGTCCGCCTACTTCTCCAGCTTCCTTTCCGCCTTCCTCTCCGAGGACCTGCTAGAGCGGAAGGGCAGGGAACGGGCTTGTCGCAGCACAGGTACGTCGGCACACCTTCCTCTGTGCCCCCCAACTTCGGTGCCAGCAGGCATCTGAACAGTCTGTTGGGTGGGTGGTCGGCTTCCGTCTGTTTGGATTCGGTGGTCACTTTTGGGCGTGATGGTCGACTTCTCGTGGTCGAGACCTACGGCTGTCGACGGTCGTGCACGCAGCTCGCAACAAGACGCGGTGCTGACGGCCGTCACTCTCGTGCTATGAGCATCAGGCTCCACTATGGACAGTGACGGAGATGAATGTCCGTAGTGGATGGCGTGGGGCCACTAAGCGGTCTCCTTGTGGCCAGGACTGCCGACGTCGACGCGTTTGGTTGGCCGCGCGTCTCGATCGTGGAGGTGTTGCGGCCGTGCGCCGGCTGTCGGCCAACTCGGGGCGGCTGGCTCGCACGTTTCCGTGTCATAGTCCGCCTGGTACAGGAATGCGCGCTTCGATCGACGATCCGCTTGTGCCAGCTGGTGAAGTCGTCAATGCAGATGTAACAGGGAGATAACGGGTGGTCCGCAGTGCTTGAAAGTGTCTAGCTAGGGTGTCACCCTAGACATGTAATCAAGACGCTCGCAGGTTGGGCGGGGAGGCTGCGAGGTGCGGCGTCTTGTAAGTGGCCTGCTTCGTTTCTCTTCTTGAAGGCTGGGCGTTGCAAAGGGTAAGGCACGTCTGGTGAATGGGCTGCGCGGACGACACGCGGTCAAAGTACGCTGAATGTGCAATAGCTGTGCTTGTGGCCCTGTCATGGCTGCTATTCGAAATGTTCGAGTATTTCGATGTGAACTCCTGGAAGGAAAGTGTCATGTCGTACAAAGGTGAACACGTGTACTCGCCTGAGCAATACGCCAAAGCAGTTGAACTTTGGCAAGAATTGTTGGAATGTCACCGGGTGAGCCTCTCCGAGGAACGGACAGGATATGCCTACCCGGTCCAGGCGGGAGGCCTGACTGCCGACGTGATCCACGCGTTGGTGTTGTCGGACGGAGCCGAAACGGATGACGACTACGCAATCACCGTGACCCTGGTTGACTACTCGGACTACGGCGGTACCGAACGTGACGCGGCAAACGTCCGCTACTTGACGGACACCCCTGGTGTTCAGACGTCCACAAACGGTCGGCACGGCTACGGCTCCGCGTGGGTGCAACTCGGGGAGCTCCCCCACGAACGGCGACGACATCGACACGGGTATCGAGTGGCTGGCCAGCCTGGTGCAAAATGCCCAGTCGATCGACGCCGGCGAAGTCGACGAAAGCACGTTGGAAGAATATGAACGAGAGTTGCAAGAGGTGGCATGGGACGCGTGGCTTGAGTCGGATACTCGATCTGAGCTGGCCGACTGGTTCGGTTGCGATGATCTTGACGACTTCGGCTACACGCATGACGAGATTCGAGACTTCTACTACTCGTTCAAGGGAAACGAATGGACGTGTGATTCGGCAACGTCCGCGACGAACCGCCAACACGAGAACGCCATAGAACACGTAGCCAAAACGATCCTGGCCGCCTGGCGCAAGCCGTTCGTAGACCCGGCTCAAACTGAGCTTTCCATCATCGTCTGACGATCGTTCAGTCCAATTTCTCCCTTTCGTGGGATGCCAAGTAGCTACCTGATAGCTGCCGTGGCAAGCGGCGAATAGTCCTTGTGCCCTTTCGGTGCCGCGCGTGATGATGCGCGGTCGCCGTGACCGCACAACGGTCTCCCGTAACAACTCCGAGTACGAAGGCGGGTTCCGTCATGTCCAAAGAAACCAGCGAATGGCTCAACAGCAACGTGCTGATCGGCTTCACCAGCAAGCGCGGGCACGCCTGGCACTACCGGGCCTCGGCACAGGGACACGAGCCGAACCATTACCCCGATGCCATCCCGGTAGTCGACGTTCAGCGCCGCCTGTTCCACTGGACCGCCGAACCGGAACCCGTGCTCGTCGCCGGCAAGTTCGGCCTTCGTCGCGTGCCCAACAAGCAGGCCATTACCGCATCGGACACAGGCGACGTCCTCGGAATCTTCGCCGACGGCTACACGGTGCATCAGTACCAGGAATGGTTGTTGGACAAGGTCGGAACGCTCCTTGACGACGGTCTGTCGATCGGCTCCGCCGGCCTGCTGCGTGACCGCCGACAGGCCTGGGTGAGTGTGGAAGTCCCCGAGAACATCACCACCCCGGAGGGTGTGGAGTTCCGGCCGAACCTGGTCGCGTGCACGAGCCACGACGGCAGCTTGGCCACCACCTACAAGCGGACCGTGACGAACGTGGTGTGCGACAACACCATGGCGGCCGGTCTCCGCGAATACGGCCAGCAGTTCAAGGTCAAGCATTCCAAGAACGGCAAGTTCCGCATCGTGGAGGCTCGCGACGCGCTAGCCATGGTTCACACCGTGGCCGAGGAATTCGCCGCCGAGGTCAAAGCCTTGTGTGAAACGACCGTGACCGACCAGGCATGGCGCGCGTTCCTGGACGCACACACCCCGCTGCCCGAGGACAAGGGCCGCGCCCGCACCACCGCGACAAACGAGCGGGCCGCGCTGAACCGCTTGTGGAACAGCGACGACCGGGTTAGCCCGTGGCGCGGGACCGCGTGGGGAGTGGTGCAGGCGATCAACACTTACACCCATCACGAAGCGATCGTGCGCAACGCTTCCCGGGCCGAACGGAACATGTCCCGTGCCGTGGACGGAAAGGCCGACGCGCTCGACCAGGACACCGTCTCGACGCTCGCCAAGGTGTTGGCCTCGGTCTGACAGGACCGTCGCCGCTTCGGTGCCCGCGCGGCAGTTGTCGCGCGGGTGCCGTGGCCACGGGACGGCCCTTGTTTCGCGCTTGAACCGACCATTGGCGCGGCCAACCCGACGCAGGAAGAAAAGAAAGACAGTCATGGACATGCAGGCATTCGCGGCAAAGATGGCGGACTCGCTCGTCGGGCGGTGGACGGTCGAATCGGGCTACCACGGTCAGCGAGACCGCTACCTCATCGGCCCAGACGGCGAACAGGTGCATCTGTGCTACTCCGATTCGGAGAAGACGCCACGGATAAGACTGTCCGCCGATCTTCCGGCCGTGCTGGCCGCTGTTCGGCATCTGCGCGGGAACCCGGTGCCATCGCACGAGATCACGGTCTCACCGACCAAGACACCGGAGACCGTCGCTGCGGAGGCCGCTCGGCGGCTGCTTCCCGCCTACCGGATGACGCTCGCGGAATCCCGGGAGCTGAAACAGCGGCTCGAGGATCAAGCAGCCGCGCGGGACCGGCTCGCGCGCGCCATCTCCGACCCGCTCGGCGCGACCGTCCAGCATCCCCGGCCCGCCGCGATCGGCTGTGACCCACAGGACGCGATCGTGCGCTATGCCAGCCCGCTGGCCGGTACCGCGACGGTGCCGCGCCACGGCGGACGCCTCGCTTTCGCCTTCTCCGTCGCCCCGGACCGCGCCGCCCAAGTCGCTGCGTACCTGGCCGCCTTCCCGGAAGCGGACCGGCCGTAGCGCAAAGCCAGAAGCAGAGGCACCGTCACTGAAGGAGGCAGTTCGCCATGTCCCTGGGTACCCTGACGATCCATCACGACTACGAGTCCGGCACCACCGTCGAGGGCATCACCCGAAACAGCCCCGCACACCTGGCGCTCAAGGCCCACCCGTCGTGGACCTGGTCCCGCCACGCCACGGCCTGGCTCTTGCGGTCCTCCCGCCACCGTCCGCCCAAGCCGTACGCCCTCGACGAGATCACACGCGTTCTCACCGAATCGGGCTACACCGTCGAACGCGATATCGACGACACCATGCCCAGCGTCGAGCAGCAGGAAACGGACCGCGAGGACCGGATGAACGGCCGCGTCCACCGACTCACAGAACGTGCCGGACGGCAAAAGGCCAAGGCCACACGCGCCAAAGCCGACGCCGTGTTCGACAGTATCCCCATGGGCCAGCCCATGCTGGTCGACCACCACAGCTACAAGGCCGACCGCAACCGACGCGAACGGGCCTGGAACAACCTCGGCAAGTCCATCGAACAAGGCGCCCACGCGGACGAACTGGCGCGCCGAGCCGAGACCGCATCGCACCACATGGGCGCCCGGAACAACCCGGTCACCGTCGGGAACCGGATCGAGCAGCTGGAGGCCGACCGGCGGTGGCGTCAACGCGAGGTCGACGGCGAGCCAGGATGGCTCGCCGAGACTGACGAACACGGCCAGACGCGCCAGCGATGGGGCATCCGCCACCCCAGCGACGAGCGCGCGGACCGCCTACAGCGCGGGATCGCCGCCCTCACCGAGCAGATCGACTACTGGAAGAATGTCTGCAACCGGCTCCAGGCCGACGGCAAAGCCCCTGCGCTGGGCCCAGACGTCGTAGCCAAAGGCGACTGGGTGCTTTCCAGCGGCATGTGGATGCGGGTACGGCGTGTCAACAAGAAGTCGGTGACCGTGCCGAACCCTGTCTTCCCGCCGCCGAGGCCCGGAGAGAAGGAGAACACCTGGACCGTCGCCTGGCACAAGCTCCGCGGTCACCGCACTACCGAGCAGATGCCGCCCAAGTTCGTCGAAGCGTACGAGGCGCCGGGTACCGACCGGATCAGCCGCACCCCTCGCCCCACCGATGTGCTGTGAAGGCCTCCGGGTAACAGACAGGCTCCTTTGGATCGAAGCATCGTCAGCACGCGTGGACCGCCACCTCGCAAGCTCGCTCGGCAAGAGCTGCGATCAATTGCCTGCTCAGCACGGTCCGGCCTTCAACTGCACCGAAGAGATGATCGTCGTCGGTGCCTCGTGTATCCACGGCCTCAGAAGGTGGACAGCGGGTGGCCGGGGTTGCGTGACCAAGGAGATCCCCGCGGGTACGAAGCTCCCGCGGCCCCGTCCTCAGGATGTCTCGCTAGGGTGTCTAGGTCGACACGGTTGGATGCATAAGTTCGACTGGCCCGGACCATGCGAGAGAGGTCGCAGATGGACCAAGAGGAGCACATCGCGCAACTGCGCGTCCGCCGACATCGGGTGGAGGTGATCGAGACTGCATTAGAGAGCATCCGAGAAGTCGAAGGCTCGCTGCACGAAATGAAAGAGCTTCTGGCCAAGCAGCTGAAAGTCGAACGGTCTGAACGGCTCTCCGACATCCAGGAGGCGGACAAGGCCGGCGTACCGAAGACCAGGATCTCCCGTGAGGTCGGCCTCAGCCGCGCGAATCTCTACAACCACCTCAAAGGTGCTTCAGCTGACGGCTAGGGACCCCACTAGCCCGGCCGGGGGCCGCGGTGCTCCGACGAACTTGTCGCGGACCTCGTCCTGCCGGCTCCCGTCCGGCTTCCCACAAGACTGATCGCGGGGACGGCGCTACTGAAGAACCTGATCCGGGCAAGGTGCAGCCACGTCTCCTGCGAACACGTCCGCAGGAGTGAGAGCCTATGCTCTTGCAGTGCGTTGCTACCTGGTGGTCGAGTATCAATCCGACTTGTCAGCCCTTCACCGGGCACTGCAAGAGCTTGAGGTCGAGGTCGTTACTCCTGATCGGGCGTTCCCGGCGTCGCCCTCGGGCTCAGCTGGCTACTGGCTACCTGACGTCGACTTCATCCTGGCGGTCTTTCCGGAACGCTCCCACTGGGAGACACCCTCGGCACTTCTTCTCGACATCGGTGTCGCGATCGGCCGAGGTACTCCCGTGTTGCTCATCGCCGAACCGTCACGAAGGGTCGACGCTTCGCTTGCGCCTCTGCCGCTGGCACCGATCTCGCTTCGTAACCAAGTAGCGCTCACCGATCGACTCACGCGGTTCATGCGTTCGCTTGGCAGCAGCAACGGGCGAATAGGGGAGGACGCACCAATAGTCGATCACCGATTATTGGACGAAGTCAGCCGAGATCTCGAAGCGCTGCGCGTCGAGCCGCTCATGGTAGCTGAAATCGCGCACCGGTTTGAGGAGATTGCGCTTCGCTTGCTGCGAGCTGCTGGAGCTGAAGTGGAGGAAGGGGGGCGGCGAGACGACGGTTACGACGCAGCCGGGTGGGTCCCTGGCACGGAGACCCTCTTCCCTGACCCACTCTTGTTCGAGTTCAAGCTGCTACGAGAGACTCATGTCCGGAGAGCGACCCTTGCCCAGCTGGGTGCTTACGTCGCTCAGCATGGTGCTGGCTTTGGCGTCCTGATCTGCTTCGCGACTGGTTCGGCGGCGATCAAATGGCCCGATGGCTCGTCGCCGATGGTCCTCGCATTCGAGATCACGGATCTTGTACGGCAACTACGCACCCAGACTTTGGCCGCCGTGCTGCGTAATAGAAGGAACGCCATCGTGCACGGTGGACCCATCGGATGAGCTCGCTATATACAGCGCGGGTCGAGGCGTATCTCCGGCGAGCAGACGGTGGGGCCACCCATCGCAGGCGGGGACGCAATTACGAAAACCTCCTCGACTACCTGATGTCGTCGATCCCGGGATGCGAGGTTGCGCGGAACGCGCTAAACCATTACGGCACGGAAGAAGCTGATCTGTCAGTCAGCAACATGCGCCTGCCAGAAGGACTGCCTCTTCTGCCTGAATACTTCCTCGTCGAGTGCAAGAACTGGTCAGCACCCGTTGACAGTACGACCCTCGGGTACTTCGTCAACGTAGTAGCCGACCGAGGCTGCAAGCTGGGCGTCCTCGCGGCAGCTAATGGGATCACTGGCCACGCGGAGCATCGCAGTCGCTCCTACGCCATCGGGGCGAGCGCTCTCGTCAGGGGCATCCGGATTTTGGTGATCACGACTGACGACCTCCGAGCGCTCACTGGTCCTGCCGATCTTGTGAAGCTTCTGCACAAGCGAAACAACCAGTTGACAGCGAACTCGACCATCTACCTTGGGGCCTAGCCGGGCACGTCGGCTGGATATTAGAACCGTATGCATCTCCTTCAGCTAAGCGGGCTGGTCTGCAGTGCGCACGAGTTCCTATCGCCGGTGTGCCCTACGTCCTGCTCGGACCTGGTTGGACAACCTGGTGCGACGCAGGGTGGAAGGTTGGTGGTCACGCTTCTGGGTCGACACTTCTGCCGATGGGTGGAGGATGCAACCGAACAGCAGTGACCTGATGCTGTGTTTTGCCGACGAGTTCATGGACGGTCGATCAGGCGGTAGTCGGCAGTCCGGCGCTGCTTCCGGATTTCGGTGCCCCATGCTGCCGTCCTGGGCGGTTCGGTTACGTCATCGGTGTGGTCCTCCGTCCTGGCTCCGAGCCGGGGTGGTTCCGCCTTCAAACTCATCCGTGATGCGCAGCTTCATGGCTCGGTGGTGGACGTCGAGGATCTGAACTTCGCTTGCGAGTGCGTCGGTGAAGGCTCTCACCGCAGACTCTATGCGTGCCGCATAATTATTGGCACGCAAGTAAGTCTTGCCGGACAAGGGTGTCTCATGACGTTCGGCGATAGTTACTGCAATCTCCACGCGGATTTGTCTTAAGCCGTTGGGGCGACGATGGGATCTAGTCCTCCAGGTGTGAATATTCATTAATTAATCCTTCCTCGATAAATACCCCCATGGGGTATGCTGGACTGCAGAGTACGTGCTCCTACGCTTGTCGTCAAGCGTGTGGGCGTGCCCCGGGGATGGCATTCGGTCGCAGGACGGCCAGCGTGTTCGATGAGGGCGTGACGCGACAATTGTCAATACACCGAGACGTGAATGTGGTCGTAGTGGCAGCCGGTGAGGTTGTCGGGGTTGGGGCAGCCGTACGCGTTGGATCGGTAGGTGTCCCATGTTGGTTTCTCAGCTGACCAGTACTTGCCCCTGCCAGATGAGGTAGTGGATGCCCAGGTCCGTCTGGTGGGCGATGAGCCAGTTCGCGATTTGCGATCCTACGGCTACTGATGGCTGGCTCCGGGGGTTGAACATGATGTCGCAGGCGCGGCCTTGTGGATGGTCGGAGTTCTGGTTGGCTGGTCGGTGTGCGAAGCAGCCAAGCCCGTTTCCGGTCATTCCGTTGGTGCGCAGTGTTTGCACGAGTTGCAGGGTGCGTGGAGTGATTCGTCCGCCGCTGGTGGGATCGGGCATGGTGGCTTGCTCGGGCGGCCACTTGGTGCGTAGCCGGCCCGGCGTGCCGGTTGTGCATGTGGCGCCGTGAACGGCGGCTACGATCTGCCGGGCTGTCTCTTCGAAGTGGGCGTATCGGTCCGGGAATCCTGAGCGTTGTACTAACTGGGCGGCTTCGGCGACAGGAATGCTTTGCCAGTTCGGTATTGCCAGGAGATGGCGGTAGAACTGTTCGCTGCTGTAGCTGGGGTCCATGATCCGATCCGGGGTTCCCCAGCCCATGGACGGGCGTTGTTGGAACAGGCCGAGACTGTCGCGGTCGCCGTAGTCGAGGTTCCTCAGCCGCGACTCGGTGAGCGCGGTCGTGATGGCGACGACCCAGCCGTGTTCGGGGACGTGCGTACGGCCCCCGACGGCGACGATCGTTGCTGCATGGGTCATTTCCTGAGGTCCGTATCCCGCCGTCGCGAGAGTGGTGCCTGTCGGAGCGCAGTTCAGGCCACTGCCTGTGGAGCCGAACACGGTCTGCACGACGGCGATCGCGCCGCCGCCGATGAGGAGAATGAGCACCAGGACCAATGTCACGCTCGTGCCGACGATCTTGCCCATGCCCGCTCACCTTCGTCGACCGCTGCTGTCGGGTGGCGGTATGGGGGACGGGGGCGCGAGTTCCGGCCGCGGGATCGCGGACGTTTGGCTCGCCTGGTGCGGGGCCGTCGGTGCCGGTGCGCGGAGACTGGGCCAGAGCGTTGGCAGGTTGGCCAGGGCTACCCGGCTGGTGGTGCCGAGCTCGTCGACTCGTCGCCAGCGGGGCGCGGCCATGTCGAGTGGATCGGCGCTGGCTTCGCCGCTGGTCGTCGCCACCGGCACACGAGCGGGCCGGTGAAGCCCCCTGAGCGCCTCGGCCAGCGCCGTGCGTGCGTTGGACTCACGCGCGGCACTGGGCACCCACACCAGCACCGGAGTGGTGATCCCCGTGGTGTCGGCCAGGCGTTCATAGCGAGCCAGCTTGGCCGCCAGTCGGGAGAGTTGCTCGGTGCCGAAGTCGAACTCGACGAACCATTCGACTTCTCGGTTGCCCTTGCGCCAGCGGCCGTAGCCGTCCGGAGTGATGATGTCGCCCCAGTGCCGGCCGCAGCGGGCAGCGGACCACCACGTGGTGAGCATGCCGGTGGCCCCAGGCTCACGTCCTCGGCGGATCAGAGCGGTGAAAAGGCCGTTGCAGCCCACCGTGTGGGCCAACTGCAAGGAGAAGGCGCGCCCGATCTCGCGCTCACGGCTGTAGCCCAGTTCCTTGGGGTCGACGCCGGCTTCGCGGGCGAGGGCGACAGCCCCGGCAGTGTCGAGGACGTAGTACATCGGGTGCGAGCCGCGGTCGCGGTGCGGCTGGAACCGGTGCACCACTCCCCATTGGTAGAGGTTGCGCAGACGCAGGTTCGCGGCACGCCTGCCGGTGAAGGCGATGTCGATGATCTGGGTGCTGGTGAGAACGTGGTGTTCGAACAACATCCGACACAGCCACCGATCGCGGTCGGTGAGATGCCGGGCCAGCCAGGCGTGGTGCTCGACGGAGTTGAGCACGCGCGCCACGGGACGTTCCGGCCGGTGCGAGCGCAGCTGTCGCTGAGAAGTGGGATTGCTGACCATCGGGACGTGCACCTCCAAACCCGCGCAGCGCGCGGAAACGATCTGCGGCAACGGAAAAAGCGGGCGGTGTGTCAGGCCGCTCGTCGGGGATCGAACGCCACGGGCCGGACGTTCTCGACAGGTGACGGCATACTCCGGGGCTCGGTATTCACCCGTGCGAGCCGACGGATCTCCTTGGCGCGCCCCGGAATTGCAGGTATGAGCTTCTCGGTGAGTGCGGTGAACGGGGGGACTTCCTCGCTATCGAGCACCAGTCGAGCGGCGATGTGGAACCGGCCGAGGTTGGCGAGGTCGTGTTCGGAGAGCCGGGGAGCGGTGTGCCGGGCCAGGTGACGCGCGTCTTCGGGTGACGCCGAGAAAATGATCTTCGAGCGGGCGTTAGTGCTGATGCCTTCTTCCAGTTCGGGCGAGAGCTGGCGCAGATATTGGTGCGCGAGCGTCATCGACATCCGATAGCCGCGTGCCTCGGCGAGCATGTCCTCCATCGGGTATGCCAAATTCAAGAAATTGTGGCACTCGTCGATGTAGAGCGAGGCATCGCGGCGGTCGCGTTGCGGAATCCGGGCACGCCGGGTCGCGGCCTGCCATGTCCGGGCCACGATGATCGAGCCGATCAGCCGGGCGGTATCCAACCCGAGCGCGTCCTTGCTCAGGCGTACCAGGCAGATGCCGCCGTCGAGCACTTCGTCCATATCCACGGTGGACCCGCCGCCGGCGAGAGAAGCGCGTACGAACGGGCGCAGCAACAGGCCGCGGAGCTTGTTCATCAAGGGCGCGACGACTTGTGCCCGGCTTGCGTCGGACAGGTCGTCGTACCAGGTCCAGAACCCGGTCAGGACGTCGTCGGAGATCTGTTCGAGCGCGCGATGCCGGAAGGCGGGCACGGTGAGCAGCTTCGGCAGGTCGGTCAGAGTGGGCGTGCCTGGCAGTTCGCGGAGGGTGAGCAGGCCCGAGCGAAGGATGTCCTCGGTGCGTGGACCCCAGCTGGAGATGTACACGCGGGAGAAAATCGAGACCAGGTTGTCCACGGTGCGAGCGGTATCGTCCCCCTCGAGAGGGTTGAGCACCGGTGGGCGGGAGCGGCTGTCGGCATCGAAGAGCACGACCTTCGTCCCCAGCCGGGAAGGCAACCTCATCAGCGTGTCGGCTACCAGGTCGCCCTTGGGGTCGATGACGACCAGTCCTCGGCCGGCGTCGGCGTCGTCGAGGATCATCCGCGCCATCAGCTCACTTTTGCCCGAACCGGTAGCTCCCAGGATGTGTACATGGTGGCGGGCGTCGGCAACGCGCAGGCCCACCGGTCGGGAGTGGCCGGAGTCGGTGATCCCGATCGGCTTGACCCCGGGGCCTTCGGTGGCGATCCCTGGTGGTGGCGGGACCGCTTTCGCTCCGGCGCGCTGCAGACCGGGCACGGCCTCGTCCGTGGGGACGTGTGCCAGCGCGGCCAGCTCGGCGATCGAGAGTAGGTCGCCTGACGTGAAACGCCGTTCGGCCAGCGCCTGGATCGGGTGCGGGAACCGGACCCGACGGTAATAGTTGTGCTCGCTGTAGGCCGCGAACGCCGAGGCGATCGCATGTCCGCGCCCGCGTAAGTGTTCCCGCACCGGAGCCCGCTCCGTGCGGGTCGTGTGCTTGTCGACCAAGGTGGCCACCGCGTACCGGACCCGGGTTTCGTACTGCGAACCGCGCTGCTTGGCCACGATGACACGGTCTTGTGCGGAGTTCTCCAGGACTGTCTGGCGATCGGTTACCGGCTTCGTCGCGCTAGTGCGGGGTTTACTTCCCCCTGCATGCGGGGTGATCAGGTCCAGAAGACGCCCGGCCAGCTTCGTGGAGCTTCCGGTGCGGACGTGGCGGGCGGCTCGGCGGGCCTTGCGGACACGGGAGCCGGTGACCGGGCGTCCGAGGATCTGCACGACGGCACGTTCATGGGCAGCCAGCCCTACCGGCGCCCCGAGCAGTGCACGGACCGGGTCGGCGGGGAATTCGGAGCGGATCGGTAGTGCCTCGCTGCGAGCTAGGCGCATTTCCCCGCCGATGACCTCGACGGCTTTTCCCGCGGGCGTGGATTCCGGGATCGGTGGTTTGGCCGGAGTGGTCCGGGTGTGGGCGCCGGGCCAGGCCGCTTCGATCGCGCGTTCGGCCATGCCAGGCGGCACGATCCCGGGCAGCCATACTCGGACGGCGACTCCGGCGTGGGAGAAGACGTATTCCCATACGATGTGCGGCTGGCCGTGGATCCGGCGTTTCCAGCCGGGACGCAAGAGTCCGACCAGGTTGGAGAACAGCGCCTCGGCGCCGCCCGGGTCCACGGTGGGCGGGGCGAACACCGTGACCAGCCTGGCTCCGGCGGCCATCTGGTCATGGCGTCGTCGCATCCACCATCGGCGCCCGAGGATGGCGCCGGTCCAGGCCAGTGCGAGCGCGGGACCGGCGACCGGCCCCCACGACACGGCGACGTCTCGCACCGCGGCGAGCAGGGCGTGCATCGCGCCTCCGGGATCGCGGAGGTAGTCCTGCAAGGGAGAGGTAAACGCCTCCGCGTAGGCAGCCACGGATTGAGGAGAAGACATCAGAACTCCGTTCTGCACTGGGGGAAATCAGGCGTTCAGGCTGCGTGGCGATCGACGTCCGCCGGGCGCGGAAGGCTTTGCGGCGACGGGACCGCCGGGCTCGTGCCGGGTACGAGCCGGAGGTGTCGGCGTCGTTTGCGGGCATGGTCGGCGTCGATTTCGGCTTGCCATTCCGACAGTCGCCGCCCGTCCATCCGTTTGAGGAAGTGCGGGATGTTGTTCGCGGGTACCCCGACGAGCCGCGGGCCGAGTACGGCCAGTAGGTCTGATGCTTCCTGCGAGGACCATCCGGCCGCGGTGATGGCGTCGGTGTCGGGGAAGACGTCGGCGACCCGGTCGCGACTGGGGTCGATGTGGGCGTCTTCCTTGCCGCCGAAGCTGTAGACCCACAGGAAGTTGCTGGGCGGATCCGGCTCGATCAGCCGCTTGAATCGGAGGACTTCCTTGGTATAGGCGTAGAACGTGACGTCCGGGCAGGCGCGCATTACGCGGCACCATCCCAGGGTGTAGGGGTCGTCGAAGAAGTCTCCGGCGTCGTGGACGCGGATGAACTTCCCGGTGAACCGTGACGCTGAGAGTTCACGGATCATGGCCGATTCCCAGCCGGGAAGGTCGTCGAGGACGAAGGCGAGATTGGTTTGGTGGCGGGCTTTCACGGCTGGGAAGCGGTAGGTTCCGTTGTACTGGTAACCCCGGGTATCAGAACTTGCGGAATGGGTCCATGAGTCTCGTGTGGTGCATGCCCCCTCGCGACCATGCAGGCGATTCGGCCAATCCGCACCACAGCCGGTGAGACGGTGGTATCGGAGATCGTCTGAGGTCGAAGGTTCGCGATAGTCCAGAACATGACCCTGTCGACGAGGGGTACGCTGAGGCGCAACCAGCGCTGCTAGGCATGACCTATCTATGGACGGCTCGAAGTGGTAGATGATCAGGTTAACCCCGTGGCGAATGAGTCCTCGGGCGGTCGCCTTGAGGCGTTGCAGACTTTCTCTGCGCGACTCGGCAGCGCGGTTCAGATCAACCCGCTGACTTGGGGCGAATCGAACCCGGACCTGCGGGCTCTTATGATCAACAACTGCGTGCGCAGGCAGCGAGACGCGCTTGAAGGGGCGATTGCGCTCGGGCAGGCCGGGCAAGGGCATCTCACAGTTGGCTTCGTTCGAGCATTCCTTGAAGAACGAATGTGGGCTACGTTCCTTGCCGCTATGGCGCGTAGTGAGGCGGACACCCTGCTGCTGGCAATGGGCCAATGGGATGCCGTACGGGCGTTGATCGCGCAGCGGAACTACGTCGGCGACGTGGAGATGACCGTCCACCTTTGGTATCCACCAGGTTTTGTCGACGCGCGCGCAGCGACACTGCCCGATATCAAGTCTGAGTTGCAGCGGCTTCGTGGCAAGTGGGGATGGCAAGGGACGCTCCCTTCTGCAGGATGGGTTGCGGAGCGGGTATCTCTAAGTGACGAATACGAATACCTGCATTCTGCAACAAGTCGTGCGTTACACTTTTCGGCTGGGGAAGCAATGCGTAGAGGATGGGGAACGTCAGGCGGCGTACTCATCACTGATAAGCCGGAATTTCGTGCACATCTAGCGGAATTCGCCTACGACCAACTGTGGCGGCAGTGTCTAGGGACGCTCATCGGGGCAATCGACCTCCTTGAGGATGCGGCGATTAGTGTGACGGCTGACTTTTGGACGGATGAGAATCAGCGGAAGTTAACGTCGGAACTGCAAGGTTTGGGGCGCGTCCCACTCGTTCATGCGTATGAATGGAATCTGACGCCGCCGCCAGCGGGGACACGCCTAGCATGGGCTGCTGTCATGCTCGCGAAATCGACGGATACTGGACACAAGCCAGATGGTGCAAGTGGCCAGTAGGCCGCTACGGATCTGACGCACTCGGTCTGCGTTGGTGATGTGCAGACTACTTCACCGCTGCCGCCCGACGAGTGCGCCGGCGCGGAACATGCTTCAAGCTTCGAAGGGCCGTAGGGTTGGCGCATGAAGCCTCCTTCGTTCGACAGCTGGCTCTCCCATGGGTGGGGCATTCAGGTAGACACGCCGCATGAGCTGTTCAGGATCATCAGCCATATCGCCCTGTTTGCGCAGGACCGGACGTATGCCTGGAGAGGCCAGAACGATGCGTCTTGGGACCTCAGTGCGTCGCTGTTCCGAGAGATTCGGAGCGAAGGTGGCGAGGTTACGGAGGAACGGGTCCGCGCTCGTGAGCTTGAAATCCTAGAGGAAGCGCGTCGTTGGGGGCTCGGCCGTGACCTTGGGTCGTCGGCGACTGACCTGCACATGCTTGCCGTCTTGCAGCACCATGGTGTTCCGACTCGCCTGTTGGATGTGACTGCGAACCCGATGACGGCGCTCTGGTTCGCGACTGAGGAGCACAGGCCGAACGAGTCTGGCGGTGCCCGCCGAAGTCCGGGTGTGCTGTTCGCGATCGACGTCACCAAAACCGCATGGTATGAAACCTTCCAACATGGCGAGCAGGGTCAGACATGGGAGCATATGTCGAATCCTCTCGGCGCCCTCTATAGTCAGGCGTTGAAGAAATCTACCGCTGGGCGACAGATGTTTAGAGCGTTTCCAGCGCTCCCTGATGAACGAATGAAAGCGCAGGAGGGCTTCTTCATTGGCAGTGCTGTACCGAAGCGTCATAAGGTACCCGGCGTCTTGGGAGTAAATCCCATTGGACAAGCCCCTGGTGCCGAGAAGCTGAGCAAGCTACTTTCTGCAGAAAAGGGCCCTGGACGCCCAGCTAGCCTTCCTTTCTGTGCAATTGTAATCCCCGCTGCCGTCAAGGATAAGCTCAGAGACCCGCTCAAGCGTACATATAACCGACGTCGGCGCGTGTTGTTCCCTGATGTTGACGGATTTCGTGAGGCGCTTATCCGCGGGCAGCTCGACTAGGGTTGCTTAACGTCTGTTTGTTGCTGTCGGTTGTTTGTTAAGGGCAGGTGTTAGAGGTTGTGAAATTGGCTGCGGCGGGTGAGTTCAGCTGCGTAGCTGGGGCGGGTGTTGCCGGCGTCGTGTGCCCATCGCGTGGCACGGTCGATGCTGATCCCGAGTATTCTCGCGATCACGGCGGCCGGCATCTCGGCAGCCATTTCCATGAGCGCGGTGTTGCGGCCCAGAGTCGGCGAGATGCCTAGGGTGCGTAGGCGTGTGAGCAGGTCGCGTGGAGCGAGTGGTTGGCCGAGGCGTGGTGCTGGATAGAGCCATCCTTCCTGATTTGACTTCGTTGCGGTTTGCATTTCGTCAAGTAGTTGCAGGACAAGGTTTCCGACGATCGGGGGCAAGGAGATCGGCGTGGAGGCGAGCGAGAGTTCGACTGTGTCGGGAGTGATGGTCACGTGTTTGGTGGTGAGCTGGGTGATGCGTGCGGCTCGCTGTGCGTAGAGCAGGACGAGGAGTCCAGCGACGCGGTCGGAGATCGTGATGGTGTCGTCGTTGAGGAGTCGTCGGACGAGGGTCCATCGCTCGTCGTGTTCGGTGAAGACTTCGCGGGTGGGTTCGTTCTTGAATCGAGGGATATCGATTCCGCTGGCGTGGCCTCGTTTCACGGCCCAGGTAACGAAGCTGCGTGATCGGGAGAAGGGGTCGTTGGGGAGCCAGTCGTCGATGTCGGCTTGGGTGCAGGTATCCAGGGGCATTCCTCGGTCGAGCAGCCAGTTCAGCAGGTTCGCGGCGGTAGTGAGGGAGTTGACGGCGTAGACGACCTGGTCCTGGGTCAGGCGTTGGTGGTCGGCGGTCGCGCGCAAGCGCCGGAGGTGGTGCCAGGTGGCGAAGCTCCGGAGGATCTTGCGGCTTGTCGGATCCTTAACGCGGGTGACACGGCGTTCGGCGGAGCGTTCCAGGCTGGCCAGTCGTTCGTCGCGTGCGGGCAGTACCCCTGCGTCGACCAGGATCGCGCGTAGATGCGCCGCCGCCGCGGCGGGCGCCAGTTCGTCCAGTTGCGTGTGGGTCAAAGAGCCGGAGGCGGCGGCGACATCGGCGAGCATTTTCTGTGTGCGACGGCGGGCCGTCCAGTTAAGTCCGGTCGCCGGGTCGGCAGCGGACAGGGCCACGGCGACCGGCTCGATCTCTGGGCGGACGGTGCCGCTGGGGCCGGTGAGAAGTCTACGGATTTCCGTCGGCCAGGCGCAGGCAACGCAGATTCCGAGGCGGTGCTGGGATCCGATAGCACCGCAGCGACTGCAGGCGAGCTGGGTTGCGGGGTCGTGCTTGTGGCAGGTCTGGCACAGGCCGTTGCTGCGAAGTGGCCGAACGCGGCGGCATCCCGCGCAGGTGCCTTGTGATCCGCATTCTTTGCACAGTGGCTTGCCGTCAGGGGTACGGCGGTTGACCACGCGGCTGTGTCCGCACTCCGAGCAGGGTTCGGCGCGTAGCTTGTCGGCGCAGTTCTTGCATCGCGGGGTCGCGGTGTCGGCTTGAAAGCACGGCTTGATGCGCCCGCACGATGAGCAAGTGGTGGTCGGCGGCTGGGAACAGTTCTTGCAGAGCACCGTCTCGCCGTCGCGACGGGCGGGGAGGGCGAGTCGGCCGCAGCCGCTGCATCTCTCGTGGAGCGACGGTTCGACGCGGGCGCACTTGCTGCACAGCGACTCGCCGCCGTCAGTGCGCCGGGCCATGGTGGTGACCTGTGCGCAACGGGCGCAAGGCTTGGCGTGAGCCTGCTTCCAGCAGCTCTTGCAGCAGCGCAGCCCGTCTCGGCCGTGGCTAAGGCGAACTACGCGGTCGCAGAACGGGCAGGCCGGGGCGACGATGCCTACGACGCCGCGCGAGCGCAGTTCAGCTATGAGCGCGACGATGGTCGCCGAGCCCTGCGCTCCGTTGCCGGTGAGCAGGTCCGGCCGGTCGGCCAACTGGTCGGCTGCCTTGCTGCGGTTTCGTTGATAGGGAACCATTTCGCAGATGAGTGCAGCGAGGTCGTCCTGGTCGGCAGTGGGGTCGATCCTGGCGATGATTGCGGCGATGACATGCTCGGGCTCGGCTGTCGTGTGCGTCATGAATCGGTGATCCTCGCTCGCTTGGGCCGCAGACCTCCGAGGCCGCTGTGCGGTCCGTCGCCGGGCTCGGCATTGTCTCCGACGGCTTTGGCGCGGCGTGCGGCAGCGACGGTCGGCACGATCAGTTCGTCCATCCGGCAGTCGAGAATGTCCATCAGCGCGACCAGAACCTTCAGGCTCAACCTTTCGGGCTTTTCGGTGACCAGCCGCCAGATCTGCGTGGGGGACAATGTGATGCCGCGTTCTGCCAGGTGTGGCCGGACGTCGGTGGTGCTGAACATGCCGCGGGCGGCCATGATCTCCCGCAGGTTCCAGGTGTAGTCGAGCTTGGCGGTCACGCCGCTCCTCCTTCAGTCGGTGGTCAGTCCGCGGTCCAGGTGCCGGCGCAGCATCGTGTTCATGAAGTCCCCGGAGACTCCGGTGTAGATCGCCGTCGTGCTGGCGAACCGGTGCCCGACCTGTTCCTGGACGAACTTCGGGTCGGCGCCGTCCTCGATCAGATGCGTGACGTGGCTGTGCCGCAACGAATGCGGCACTAGATCCGAGTCCATTCCCAACGCGTCGCGGTAGAGTGCGAAACGCTCTTCGATCTCGCGGGGCCGCAGCCGCCCGCCGCGCTCGGTCACCCACATCGCCGGATGATCCGGCAGGCGAAACCGCGGCCGGACGTGGACCAGGTAGTCCTCGACGGCGTCCACGGCCCACGGCATGGTGGAGGCGACCAACCGCCGCTTCGGTGGAGATCCTCGGGATCGCTTGCCCCAGCGCACGTTGAGCATCCCGAACTTGCCCAGTTCCGGAGCCTTCGGATTGCGGTACCAGTCGGCCCGTTCCAGCTTGCTGGCCTCGGTGACGCGCAGTCCCCATCCATAAAGGACTTTCAGGACTGTGGCGTCGCGGTACGCGGTCAACGCGCCCTTGCGGCCGAGGCGCACCGCCCGCTCGACCTGGTCGTCGGCGTAGTCGAACAACGCCTGGCATTCCTCGCGGGTCAACGGGCGTCGGCCCGGCCCTCCCTCGTAGTCCACCAGGTGGGCGACGGTGTTCCACTCGTGGACGATTTGCACCGGGTGCGTGCCGAAGCGCGCTTCGCACTGGTCGGCCCAGTCGTAGTGGGGCGAGGTGATGTAGTCGCAGAACATGCGGATCACGCCCTGGTAGTTGCGCAGCGTCGACTCCGCCAGCGCTTGCTCCATCACCAGTTCTGCCGTCCACTCGTCCATGTGCACTGCGGTCCAGTGCCATGGGTACTCGTTGGTGTACTCGAAAGACCGGCGAACGACGCTCTTGCGACTGTCGACGGTTTCCTGTCGCAACTGTCGTCCGCCGCGTTGCTGCTTCTCCCAGCCAGCCAGCATCGCGTCCAGCACTGCGTCCTCGGGACGCAGCAGCAGAACCCCGCCAGCCAGCTCCGATCGCGCCGAGCCGGGCGGCGGTTCGCCCCGACTGTCCACAGTGGCCTCCTTCCGTTTCTCGGAAGAATCTTGCATCAGATGAAAGGGTGATGGCAAGTGTGCAGGTGGAGGCGTTGACTCGGTGATGTAGTAGGTTGACGGCCAGGTGCTGACGCCGCAGCTCGGATGTCGCAGGGGGCTTTCGTTCGATGCAATTCCGCGCAGAGCGGGCGTAGCAGATTTGCGCGCATGCCGAGGCGGCGGGACAGGTCACCTGTGTTCGTCCGTCGGGCAGCCGGGCCGCGAGCGCGGGCAGTGTCCAGTTCCAGACGCCGATGGCGCGCATCGCCCGGTTCTGCGTCAGCAGCCGTGCGGGCCGGCTGGAGCTAGCGGGTTTCGTGGTCGGTAAAGACATACGGCACCTCACACAAGGCAGGCAGAGCAAGAAAGAGAGCGGCTAAGGGCGGCTTAGCGTCAGGCGGCGAGGTCGACGTGAGGGGCGGTTTCCTCGTCGAACGCTGGCTCGGTATCGAGGTCGACGAACGCGCTGTCGTCGATCTCGCCGCCGGGCTCTGCGTACGCGGCGAGCTCGGCCGGGTCGGTGGTGATAAGCGCGTTCTCTTGGGGCGAGGCGAGGCCTTGGAACGCGACTCGCTGTGTCCCGGTGCTGAGCAAGCCTTGTCCCTTGTCCGCGGAGACGAGGAACTGTTTCTCCCCGTCGGACAGGTTGAACGTCGCCACGATCTCGTCGATCGCTTGGGTGGCTTGGCGGAGAAGTATCTGTGTAGCGGCGTTGGCGATGATCGCCTTGCCCAGCTCGGTGCCGAGGACGTCGCCGACATCCTGTGTGGCGATTGTCAGGCCTGCCCAGTGTTTCCGGGCTGCTTTGGCCATGCGGTGTAGGAACCGCGCCCCGGCGGGGTCCTGCATGAGGAGCCACGCTTCCTCGACGGTGATCAGCCGCGGTCGCCGGATGGCGGGGTTGGAGACCCGCCGCCAGATCGTGTCCAAGGTGAGCAGGGTCCCGATCGCGCGCAGTTCGTCGGGCAGGTCGCGGAGGCTGAAGACGGTCAGGTGGCCTTCGGGCCTGGTGGTGGTGTGTCCGGCGAACATCGCCGCGGAGGCGCCGTCGACGAACGGATGCAGCCGGGACGCGAGGTCGGCCGCGACCGGGTCATCGGTGCCGGTCAGGGTCGCGGACAGGTCGGCCAGCAATGGTGCCTGTCGACCCCAGGTTCGGGGATCGCTGGTGATCCCGGCATTCTTGTAGGTGGCGAGGAACGCGCGGTCGAGCACGGCCCGCTGGTGCGCGGACAGTTCCATGCCGAGCAGGACACCGATCACGGTGTGCAGGAACAGGATCCGTCGGGTCAGTGCGTCCTTAGGCGCGGTGCGGCGCCCGTCCGGGCGAGTCGCGATCGGCAGGTCGAAGGGGTTGATACGGACCGCGGGATCGCCGAGGCGAATGTAGGTGCCGCCGATGGCCTCGCACAGCCGGCGGTACTCGTCTTCCGGGTCGATGATCGCGACTTCGATTCCCCGGTAGAGCGAGCGGAGCGCTTCGAGTTTGACCACGTAGCTTTTCCCAGCGCCGGATCGGCCGAGGACGACGCTGTTGTAGTTGTCCGCGGCGAACCTGTTCCAGTGCACCAGGCCCTGGCTGCCGATGTTGAACCCATACAGCACACCGTCCGGTGCGGCGACGCTGGTCGGGTCGGCGGGCGGAAGGTCCGGTGAGGTGAACGGGAACGCGGCGGCCAGCGCGCTGGTGTCGAAGGTGCGGCGCATGCCGATGAGGTCCAGTGCGAGCGGCAGGGTCGATACCCAGCCTTGCAGCGACCGGTAGGTGGTGGGCTGGGCGTTCATCAGCAGCGACGCCGCAAGCGACCGGACGGCGGCGACGTGCTCGGCGAGATCGTCTTCGCTGGTGGCGTGGACGGTCAGATACAGGCCGAACCGGTAGAGCTTTCCCTCGCCGCGGGCGACGCGGGCGGACAGGTCGTAGGCGTCTTCCGTGGCGGCCTCGACCATGGGGTCCAGCAGTCGCCCCTTCTCGTTGCTGTGCCGTCGACCGGATTCCAGTTTGGACAGCTGGCGCTTGAGCCGGTTGGCGGCGGTGACCGGGTCGATTGGCTCGATGTGCAGCGAGACGTCGACCCGTCCGGGATAGGACAGCAGCGGCTGAAGCCATCCCGCGTGTACTTCGCGCGGGTAGCCGGTGATTGCGAACGACGCGACCCATTCGCCGCCGATCTCCAGATGCCGCGGTGAGACCGAGAGGGAGTCCGGGGTGAACGCACTGGCTCCGCCCGCCGGTGTTGCCGCGGTGCGCCGGGCGCGTCCTCGAGTGTGGCTGGGTTTTCTGCTCATAGGTCGTCGCCCTCCCAGTCGTCCAGTGCTGTCGCCTCCGGCGCCGCACGGCGTGCGGGCCCCCTGTGGGTCCTTTGTGCTCGTAGGGATGGTTCGTCATCGGGATCGGCGGCGGTGGTGATCACCTCGTCCGCGCCGGCGAGCCCGGCCGACGGCGGGATCAGGGTGTCGGGATTGCAGGCGGTGGCGAGGACGGCGGTGGCCTGCCCGGCGTCCAGCGGGGTGATCGTGATCCCGGCGGGGGAGAGCAGCTCGATGGCTTCGCCCAGGCGGCGCACGAGCCGGGTTTCCGCGGACCGCAGCGCGCTCTCGGTGATCGTGTCGTTCCGGTTGGCGTGGCGGCGTGCGCGCAGGAGCGCGAGCGGTGGCGCGCCGCCGAGCCCGTCGGTCGGACCGGCCGCGCGTACCGGTTCGCGCAGGACGATCAGCACTTGACGGCGCAGCAGATCGGTCGAGCGGCAGAGTTGGTCGAGATAGGTCGCGTGCTCTCGCGCGGCCGTTTCGAGCCTCGGATGCGGCAGGCGGGGAGCGGCCTCGCGCAAGTCGTTGATCTGGTGGCTCAGGTCGAGCCGCTCGGCGCGGACGAGGATTTGCACGGGCGCGGAGATCGAGTGCAGGTACCGGCCGAACGACGCGACCAGCGCTTCCTGTTCGCCGGGGGTGCGGAGCGCGAAGTTCACGGTGCTGGCGACCGCGACCACGGCTACGCCGTCGGACCCGAGGTCGATGACACCGGCTTCGGTGACCCCTTCCGCGGGCAGTCGCAGCGCGGCCGGTGACACCTGCGAACCGTCCGCCGCGACCTGACTGGTCAGCCATTCGGGCGCGGGACGGACACCTTCGGGCGCGGCTACCCGATGCCGTGGCTGCATGCGCTGCCGGATGGCCGCGAGTACGAGCCGGTCGAGGCTCATACCGTCGCGCTGACCCAGGGCCAGCACTGCGGCCGCGACCCCGATCGGGACGGCGATGATCAGGTACACCAGCAGCGGTACCGTGCCGCGCGCCAGCGTCCACCCGCCGTACAGGACGATCCCGGTCACCACGAGGATCGCCAGCTGCCGCGCGGTGAGATTGACGAGTACACGGTCCTCCCGATCCACATCGGACGGTATGCGCACAGGTTGGGTCATGGCTTCTTGCCTCCACGGGACGAGGGCTTCGGCGCGGGTGCTGGGCGTGGTGGAGCCGGCGCCCGGAACGCGACCGGGGGAGCGGCCGGAGTGCGCGGACGGGCGTCCGCGGGGCGAGCCTCGGGATGCGGGGTCCGGAACACCGGTGCCGACGGCGTCGCGGTCGCGGGAGTGACCGGCCGGGACACATGGCCCGGTTCCGGTGCGGCGGGCTTAAACCGCAAGTGCGGCGGGACCGCCGCGACACCGACCGGCTGCGTGGGCGCCTGCCCGTTCCCGTGGCGGTGTGACGGGTTCGCCGTCTGGAATCGCGGGTTCGCCACGTGCCGCCGACCACGGCGGGACGGCGGGATGGGAACGGCGGGCCGGGGCGCCGAACTGAACTTCGGCTTGGGCGGCGGTCCCGACGGTGCGGGGCTGACCGCGGGGTCGTGCGTCGTGACTTGCGGGCCCGGTTGCAGGAACTTCGGTTCTTGCGAGGGGACGCGGGGGTGCTGGGCGGCGCGCAGCCGCTCGGCGTCGTAGTGCTGTTGCATGCGCTTGTTCACCGCTTCGGGAGTCGGGGCCAGCCGCGGTTGCGGCGGCCAGGGCGGGTCGGCGACACGGGCACGCCCATCCCCGCCGCGGCCGCGGGGTGTCGTGGCGATGCCAGCTGCGTGGGAGGCGCCTAACCCGCCGGAACGTCCGGCGATGGCGCCGAAGGTTTTCGCGGCGATCACGGCTTTGACCAAGCCGCCGAGAAACGAGCGGCCGCCCCCGCCGAGCTTCGTGGCGGAGAGGAACCAGGACGGGATCTTGATCAGGATGTAGAGCAGTCCGAGGACGGCGAAGAGCATCATCAGACCGCCGCCGACGGAGCTGAACAGCTTCGTGCTGCCGTTGAGGAAGGTGTTGACCGCGACGATCAGCGTGAGCGATTGGACGACCTGGATACCGAGGGTGGCGGCGAGTGCCTGCCAGCCCCAGCGGGCGATGCCGTCGGTATGGGGAAGGGCGTGGCAGGCGACCCACAGCGGGGCGGACACGGTCAGGAGCAGCGTGATGATCACCCGCACCACGTAGACCAGCAGCAGCGCGATGACCGCGATGACCAGGACGACGTTCAGCAGGATGACGAACAGCCCGCCGGAGGCCATCGCGGAGTAGGTGCCGTTGATCGACTGGGTGAGGTTGTCGCCGAGCTTGGGCGGATCCGCCCCGCCGGACAACACCGCGGTCGACAACGCGTTCGCGAGTCGGATCGCCTTGTCGATGACGAACAGCGACAGCATCGAGGCGATGAAGGAGATGACGAGACGGGGCGCGATCTCCTTGATCGAATAGCGGCTCTGGACCGACTCGTGCGACATCACGATGATCCCGCCGATCATGATCAGCCCGCTGTAGCAGGCCAGTACGATCAGCCAGGAGTTGTTCCACAGGTTCGTCACTCCGGGCAGCGAATCCAGCGTCGGCGTGCTGAACGCGGTGTCGCCCAGCAGCTTCAGCAGAGGGTCGAGCGCGGACTTGACCAGCTCGCGGAACACCGCGTTGATGGCCTTGTTGATACAGCCTTCGATGTCGGTGATCCCGCAGTCCGGGTCGTCACCGCCGACACCCGGCCCGACCGGCCCCGGAGGCGTTGACGGCGGCGGGGAGCTGGGTTGCGGGATGCACCCTTCACCGACGCAGGGACTGGTGGCCGGAGCCGTGTTTGGTTCGCCGGGTACGCAGCCGATCTGGCCGGGGAAACAGCTCTCCGGCGCCGGCAGCTCGGTGATCGGCGGCAGCGGAGTCGCAGGAACCGACGGCCGTGGCGACCCAGTTGGGAAGTTGCAGATCGGGTCCGGCGCACACGTCTCACCCGGTGCGACCGTCGGGAGAGGCAGGGGAAGCTCGGGCTGCGGTTGCGCCGCCGCGGCCTGCGACACGGTAGAGGGCGGCGAAGACTCCGGCTCCGCCCACGCCCCGACCGCGAGAAGACAGCCGAGGACCACGACCAGGCCGAGCGGAAGCAACCGCAGGAGGCGACGCCGTGGACGACCGGTCCCGCCCGAGGTGTATGGGCTGAGCAGGATGCGCCCGCGAATCGTCACACGCGTGTCGGTCTCGCTGCGATCGGATGTGAGCGCGGGGTCGGGACGGGGCGGGGCCATGACCTCAGGCCCCGACAATCCCGCGAAGGATCTCCACGGCGAGCGGTGCCAGCGCCGCCAACCCGTAGCCCCACGCAGCGTTGCGGAAAGCCGACTTCGCCTTCTCCGTTTCACCCGGGTCGCCACCGGCCAGCAAGTACCGAACACCGCCGACGGTCAGGAACACTGTCGCCAGGCCCGCCAAGATCCCGATCAACCAGTTGCGGATGTTGGTGAAGACCTGATCGATGGTGGTCGCGAGCGCGACGACGTGTGTGGCGGCCTGCGCTGGATCCACGGTTGCGCCACACAGCAGGAGCGCGCTCACTGTCACGAGCGCGCTGCGGATCATCGGCTGCGCCACCGGCCGCGTGCGCGGACGTGGTGTGTGGTGGAAGGGTGGCGGGGGTGTCATGCGCATCGGCGCACCTCCGAAGTCGGCTCGTGTTCGGCGGTACGCGGAGAGCCGGGTGTGGTCTCCCCGCGCCCCAAGAGGCCGGATTTCGGGTCGTTTTTCGACACCGAGCGTGAAGATTTCTTCTGGCCCGGCTGCCTGCCGTTGCGCAGACGTCCGCTCACAGCGCGTGATGCCTGTGCTGGGGCCTCGACCGGAACACCGCCGACATCGGAGGCCAATGCGGTCAGCGCCGCGTCCGCGACCGGGTCCTCGGAGTTGGGGGCCGTCACCTGATCGCGCAGCCACGCGACGAGTCGGTCCTCGGCCCGGTCGCGGGCCTTGAACGCGGTCTTGAGCGCGGTCCCGCAGCGCTGTGCCCACTCGGTCATCGAGTCTTCGCCGAGCCGCGTCGCCGAGATCAGCTCCGCTTCGGCGGGGGTGAGAATCCCTTCACCGACTGCCCGCGCGAGCACCAAGTCCGGGTGCCCGTAGGGCGGCCGCGGCGCGGTGGAGCGATAGCCCGAGCCAGCGGGCAGCGGAGCGTCGAGAGACTCTTCCAATGCCGCCTGCCCGGCGCGGCGGGCCGCGAAATGCAGCCGGACCGCGATGCCCGGATCGGTCAGATCCACTGTCGTAAGCGCCTGGATGAACCCGGCGAGAACTGCCGCGTGCACGTCCGCGCGATCACCGCGATACCGTGCCGCCAGCCAACGTGCACTCGAGGCGAGGGACGGCAAGGCCATCCCCACGCACGCCACCGTCCACGCGCCACCTTGGGCGCGCGACTGCAGCACCAGATGCGCCCAGACGTCGTCGCGGGTGCGGGGCGGGCACTGCTTGCTCATCACCCGGTCCCGCAATTCGTCCAACGGCACCGGCCGCCGCGGCAACCCGGCGAACTTCGCGCCGTGCAACGCCATCGGTTCCGGCCCGGTCACCAGCCAACCGAAGGCATCGCGTGCCGTGTCCAAGGGCAACCACTCTCTTGTCATCGCCTGCTCCTGTCCGGTTAGTGGAATTGCCCCGTCAGGAAGCCGGAGTGGCGACAAGAAAAGAACAAGAAAAGCTACTAAAGGATCGCTACTGAAATGATTCAGTGCGGCGAGTTTGCGTGCTGGCGGAGCACTGCCTTCTTGATGTCTACAAGGCCATTTAAGTGCTTCTTAGTTCGATCTTAGTCACACTTCTGGTCGGATAAGAAAAACAACTTCTAGCCGGGCAGATCTGAGAAACCTGAAGCTGGATTGATTGATTGGTCCAGCTGAATGTTATCGACGGGTTTTTGAAGAAGTGTCGATTTCGGTGTCGAAAAACGGGCTCTAAACCCGCCTCTTGGAGTGACTTGGCAGGCCACGCCGCGAGGAAGGGCAACCCATGGCATCGACACCTCACGATGAGCCGGGACGCGGTCGACACCGATCGTCCTATCGACGAACGCCGACACCGCCGCACAGCAATAGCCACCGGCGCAGGGTTCGCCTCCGCCCGCCCGCTGTCGGACGCGGTCGCGCGACGCGTCTGACCACTCTCTGGCCCTTCGTCGACGCCGAGCAGTTGCCCGGAACCGCGCTGCTCGCCGGCTGGCTCGGACGCACGATCCTCACTCTCGTCAGGACCTACACCCGCCCTGGCGACCGCGTGCTCCTGCTGACTCCGCCGGCGGCGACGCGCGCACCGCGGTCCGTCTCCGATCGGACCCGCGGCACCACCGTCTACGCCGGAGTCGACGAAGCGGTCTGGACCGTCGCCCGACTCGGTCGCGGCGTCGACACCGCGACCGCCGCGCCGGAACCGGGTCACCTCTGCGACGACACTGACCTTGCCCCGCCTGACCGGACGGAGTCCGAGTCGCGACCCCGACTCAGTCGGCCCGACTTCGGCCAGGTCAATGAAACGGACACCGACTCACCGCGCAGACGCCGCCGGACCGTGCACCGACCCCGGGGCCGGTTCGACCTCATCATCACCGCCCTCGATCCGTTCGCCACCGACTGGCTCGGTCACACCGATTGGGCCGACCTCCTCGCTCCGCGAGGGCTCGCCGCCGTCATCACACACAGTGAAACTCGAGGCGGGCGGCTGCGCGATCCTCAAGCACTGACCGTGGACACGTTGAGTAAGTGCGGATTGCGTTGTCTCGACGCCATCGCCGTGCTTACCGCGCCGGTCACTCCGGAAGCCGCAACCGTCGCCGAGCCGGTCCGCGGCGTGCTGCCGTCGCGCAGGGCCCACCACGACCTCGTGCTCTTTGGACGACTCGCGGACGCTGCCGATCGGACGGAGGTCCCGAATGCGTGAACAGCCAGACAGCCCGGCCCTAACTTCGGTCTGGCCGACCGGGACGGCCAGTGTGGCGACCCAGTTGGCCGAGGGCGGCTACCACGACGCCACCGGCACCGATGTCGCGTTGATGACCCCGGCCATTGCCCGGCACGCCATCGAAGTCTTTACCCCGCCTGGCGGTGTGGTGCTCGATCCGGACTGCGGAGCCGGAACGACAATCGTCGAAGCACTGCGCTGCGGGCGGCATGCGATCGGGCTCACCGGACAACGCCGATGGTGGCGCCTGGCCCGCGCGAACGTGACTGCCACGAAGGCTCGCGGCGTGTTCGTCGACGGGATGGTTCTCGTCCTCGACAGACGCCCTGGCACGGCTGCCGCCGCGGCAACGGCGGGGCTGGCTGGCCGCATCGACCTCCTGCTGACCACCCCTGCGCCGCGGTCCGGCCGGTGATCTCACAGCGGCGCTCGAGCGGCTTAACATACTGCTGACGCAGTACCGGCACCTGGTGCGCCCAGGCGGGTATGTCGTCGTCACCTGTGCACCCGAGCGGCATCCGGCCGGGCACGAACTGCTCGACGTTCCCGGCCAGATCACGGCCATCGGCGCCGCCGTCGGGCTTGCGCCGGTGGGGCGCAGTGTCGCGCTGACCGCTGACGTTCGCCAGCACCGAATCCGCACGCACGCCACGGCTGCCGAACGCCGCGCCGTGGCTCACGCGGAACGCGCTCTCGGCCACCCCATCGCCCTGCCCGCGCACCACACCGCACTCGTGTTTCGCGCAGATCCTGAAGCCGGGAGCCGCGTGACTGCGCTTCAAGTTCCGCCACTGCCCGCTCGCCGTGTGCTGCCGCGGCTGGGTGATACGGCACGTGTTCTGTCGAACGCGGCGTAGGGGTGCTCATGATGCTCGGTGACTTTTCTGAGTATCGGAGCGAGAGACCGTCCACTGGGGACACCGGCGACATATCCAGCCGCGGAGAGGCCGGACTCGGACCCGGCCGAGACGGTGCCCGCTCCTTCCACCGTGAACCGCCGAGTTCTATCGGTCGCGGCCGACCGGAGGTGCCGCAATGGGTTTGAGTATCGTCCCGGTCACCTTCCGCCAGGCGTGCGATTTCATCGCTGCGCATCACCGGCATCATCGGCCGCCACGTGGGATGAAGTTCGCGGTGGGCGTCGCCCAGGAGACCGAGCTCGTCGGTGTGGCGATCGTCGGGCGCCCGGTTGCCCGTCACCTTGACGACGGGGTGAGTGTCGAGGTGACGCGCACCTGCACGACCGGAGCCCGGAACGCCAACTCCAAGCTCTATGGAGTCTCGTGGCGCGTCGCTCGGACACTCGGGTTCCGGCGACTGATCACCTACACCCAGGACGGCGAGAGCGGAGCGAGTCTGCGCGCGGCCGGTTTCCGTCCGGTCGCCGACCTTCGGCCGCGGCCGGGTTGGTCCACTGTGTCGCGACCGCGCGAGTCGCGCGGCGTGGACGGGATCCGGCGAACGCGGTGGGAGATCCGAGCTGACCCGTAGTTCACGCGATCGGGTGGGTCGTCCGATTCGCTCAGGATTGCCTTGTGCGCCAGCTGTTTCAGCTGGTACAGCTGGCGACTGGCCGACGCTACCGCGTCTCATCAGCTGATCCGTTGCACGAGCCCTTCACGTCCGTGGCCGCCGGCACCATCCGGTGCCGTGACCTGGCAGGGCGGAACCGTGCTGTCCACGTCACTGGAGGAGGTGAACTGTTGTGACGGACGACAGTCCGCGCGCGAGCACTTCCGCGCTTGATTCCGTCGATGGTGCTGCGGCACTGGCGGCTTCGATCCGCGAGCTGGCCAGCGCGGTCCGCGCGTTGTCGGAGCACGCCCCGCGCGATCCCGCTGCGCTGCTGACGGCAGAGGACGTTGGTGCGTTGCTCGGCTTGTCTCCGAGGACGTTGAAGGACCGGGCCGCGGCCGGGGTGTTCCCGCATCGTCGGTTCGGCAAGCACTACCGGTTCAGCCGTGAGGACGTCGCGGAGATCGTGCAGTTGACGAAGAGCGAGGTGCGTCCGTATCGCGGTGGCATGCGTGCGGCGTGAGCGTCGGCCGTTCTGTTCACTCCCGGCTGATCCGGGAGTCACCCTAGGAAGAGAGTGTGTTCGACATGGCCTATGCGCAACCGACTGGCGGTAGTACGCCAGGGTGGCGTGCTCGGTTCAAACGTCCTGACGGGACGTGGGGGAGCCGAGCCGGGTTCAACTCAGAGAAGGCGGCCGAGGCGTGGGGTGTGGAGCAGGAGGCGCTGATCCGGCGCAACCTGTGGCTGGACCCGCGGGAAGCGGAGATGTTGTTCGGCGTATTCGCCGAAGAGTTCATGGACGCGGTCGGTCCGCGGCTGGAGCCGACGACATCGGCGAAGTACCGGTCCTTTCTGGACAACCATCTACACCCGCAGTGGTCGTCATGGCCGCTGGCCGGGATCTTCAACAGCTACGTCGAGATCGAGAAGTGGCTCTCGGAACTGCACGAGGACTACGCCGACTCGTCGGTGGCGTCGATCTTCTCGCTGTTCTCCACGATCCTTGGTGCCGCGGTCAAGGCGAGGAAGATTCCCGCGAACCCGTGTGCCGGGATCCGGGTCACTTCGGGCGAGTTCGAGATCGAGAACCTCGTCGCAACTCCGGTGCAAGCACTGAGGGCGTCGATGCGCCTCTACGAGAGCGGGCTCGGACTCGCCGGATTCGTGCTCGGTCTGCTCGACTTCTACACCGGTTCCCGGTGGGGCGAGTTGGTCGGTCAGCAGCGGCACGAGTACGACAGCGAAGCACGGGCGATCCAGATCCGCGAGCCGCTAAAGGAGATCGGCGGACGCCTCTTCAAGGGTGGTCGCCGGGTCGACACCTCGCGGCTGGCTGATCTCGGGCCGCGGCCGACTCGTCCGGTGACACCTCGACGACAGGGTGGCCGCGCGAAGAAGGGCCGGACGAAGACACCGGCCGGTACGCGAAGCGTGGAGTTGCCACCGAGTATCGCGGTCTTCTACGAAGAGCTGATCGACAGCCATACCTTCCCGTTCGTGCTCTGCAGCGCCGAGGGAGCACCGCTGCGGCGGTCGAACTTCCGCAACCGCTACTGGCGCCCGGTCTGGGATGGCAGTGACGCTGAACACACGCGGTCGGCGGAAGTGGTGCAGCCGATCCTGCCGACCTTCACCTTCCACGAGGGCCGGCACAGTCACAACACCTGGCTGGCCGAGGACGGCATCCCCGAAGTCGCCCGTCGGGCGCGGCTGGGTCAGAAGATGAAGGGGATCGCGAGGGTCTACGACCACGTGACTCCGCTGATGCGCCGTCAGATCCTGCAAGCGCTCGAGACCCGCTGGATCGGCTCGTTGGTCGCGCTCACGCCGAGTGAGCGGACGAAGCTGGGGGAGTGGTTCCCGCACCTGCACGCCACGTTCCGTGACGGGCAGTTGGAGACGGCCCCGAGGGCCATCGCCATTTCATCGCCATTGAACGACTGAAGCCCCGCCCCTCCGAGGAGGAGCAGGGCTTCTGACCTGCGAAAACAGATGGTGCGCGATACTGGGATTGAACCAGTGACCTCTTCCGTGTCAGGGAAGCGCTCTCCCGCTGAGCTAATCGCGCGAGGTGGAGACGGGATTCGAACCCGTGTACACGGCTTTGCAGGCCGTTGCCTCGCCTCTCGGCCACTCCACCGTGTCAGGCCCGAGAGGGCCTTCCGAGCGGATGACGGGATTCGAACCCGCGACCCTCACCTTGGCAAGGTGATGCGCTACCAGCTGCGCTACATCCGCACATCCTCGGTCCGGCTGAAGCTCAAAACCTCGCGGTTCTGTTCCTCACCCCGTCGCCGTGGTGTGTGTGAACACTATCGGACCCCGAAATCGGCCCTGCAACCGGGGTGCCACTTGCTGTTCGCAAGCCCGTCATCAGGCCAGATCGTTGGGGATCAGGTGAGTCAGGGCGTCGTCGACGTCGACCCAGAGGTGCTCGTTGCCCGGGAGTACGACGTCGTAGGTCCGGTCGAGGAAGTCGGCCAGCTCCTGAGCGGACGCCTCGAACATGGCGTGCCCGGACGGCGAGTTCAGTTCGATGAGGACGGACTCGGGGTCTTCGACGGAGGGGCGGATGCGTACGTCGCCGTCGCCCGCGTCGGCCAGGAGGCCGTCCGCGAGGAGATCGCGCGCGTAGACCCACTCGACCCAGCCGGCGCGGCCGGTGCGGAAGGCGGCCACGACCGCGTACGGGTCGCGTGTGTCGTATCGCAGTTCCACCTTGACCGGAACCGCGGGGGTCCGCGGCGCCAGGAGGTCGAACACCGCCGTCGAGCGGAGCGTCACGTGATCGTTGCGCATCGTCCTACCCTTCGTCTCCTTCCCGGCCCGGTCGAACCGAGTGGCGATGATGTGACGCATCGGCCGGCTGATCGGAACGCGGTTTTGCCGCAGATCACCCGGACGGGGTCATCGGACCCCGGGTCACCCCATCATCACCCGCGCGACGCGCAGCCATCCATGCGCCCTGCAGGCAGTCCACATGTACATACTGCGCGGTTTAGTCGTCACGCGATAGCACCGTCGCACGAATGTCGAAGCGCGTCGCGGGCGCCCCCCGGCCGTGACAACCCCGGCTAGCTCGCGGTTGTTCGCTCCGTATTTGCTGGTGAGCGGAGTGTGGTCGGACGGAACCACCCGTTTGCAGGCCCCCTAAAGTCGTGGGGTAGAGTTTCCCGAACACCGCGAGCGGGCGATTAGCTCAGCGGGAGAGCGCTTCGTTCACACCGAAGAGGTCACTGGTTCGATCCCAGTATCGCCCACCGGATGAAGGCCCTGGACCGATGGTCCGGGGCCTTGATTCATTTCCGGGGTGAGCTGTCCGGCGGCATTCGATCCCCAGGTCGGGTGCGGGTTATGTGGGGGCGGTACTTCTGCCGTCCCAGGCGGCGCCCCCGGTGCGGCCGAGTCCGCCGGCGTGGCCGCCGGCCGTGGTTCGACGATCTCCGAAGCCTCTCGTTCCGGCCGGTGTGGACACTCGTCGGACATCTCGCGGCACGTCGCGAAAATGTCGCATGATCCGACGATCGAGACACCTTTGTGATCCTCGGCACGAAGTGTCCGCCGAAAGGTTCAGACCACCGGAAAGGTGATGTGGGACATGGCCGGGCGGCTCACCCGCCCGGCCGCGGCGGCCGGGTCGTCGTGATGCTGACGTGATGTGACGAAACGCCACTCCGGTGACCGATTGACAAGGTAGGTCGGCTCGCGGTGAGCGCGTCCGGCGGCAGGCCGTCCGCCGGGACCGGGAAATCCACAGTGGACCGACCGGAGATCGACTTGCCCGGACCGTCCACTGTGGAGTTTTCGGGGCTGTTCGGCCGATCGGGGTGCCGGTGCTCCAAGTGGCCGGGAATCAGGGGAATTCGTGACTACTTTGAGTAGTTGTTCGCCGGATACGGTCTATTACGCATCGTCATCATGTTGTTATCAACACGGCATTCATTTGCCGGATGCCCGCCCAGGGTGTGGCTGGAAATCCTTGTAACGATGGCCGGAGAGTGGCCGATACCTTGGCGTGTGTCGCCCCATCGGCCGCGGAGAGACCTTGAGAATCGATCACTCTTCGAGATCACTCTCATTTACTCAGCGTGTTGATCCGGCGTTCGGGAATCCCCACTCCGGGAGGTCTGATGGAAGAGTCGGTGCGGCCGTCGTCCACCGTCAACGGGACGCCGCAGCACATCGACCTTCAGTCGATTCCGCTTCCCCCTCGACGGGGTGCGGGCAATGCCGACGCGGTCGGCACGATGTCGGCGCGGCCGCCTTACGCGGCTTGGGAATCGCGCTACCGAGCCTGGGTCGTCGGTAGTGACGTTTTCACCGCTTTCGTGCTCATCGTGATGAGCGCCTTCTTGATCGATCGATCCGATCCGCACGACATGCACGCGCTCGGTACCGCCGCGGCCTTCCTGTTCGGGCTGTCGGTCTGCCGCGCCTGGAGTCCCCGTGTGCTGGGCGAAGGGGCGGAGGAGTACCGGACGCTGGGGCGTGGCCTGGTGACCACCGCCGTTCTGGTCGCGCTGGGCGGCCTGCTCTTCGGCGCGCTCGCCGTGCAGCCGTGGGTCTTCATCGTCGTCCCGATGATCTCCGTCTTCATGTTCCTGCAGCGGTACGCGCTGAGACAGGTGCTGCACCGGCGCAGGCGGCTCGGTGAATGCCTGCTGCCGGTGCTCGCCGCGGGAAGTCCCGACACGGTCGCCGACCTGATCGCGCGCACCAAGGCCGATCCGCATGTCGGCTGGCGGGTGGAAGCCGTCTGCACGTATTCCGGTGCCGGCGCGGAACGGGAGAGCGGCGAGGTGGAAGGCGTCCCGATCGTCGGGAAGCTCGACGACCTCGCGGGCCACGTCCGCCGCGGCGGTTACCGGGTGGTCGCCGTGACCGCCGATCAGCACTGGAACCCGAAGCGCCTCCAGCGGCTCGCCTGGGACCTCGAAGGAACGTCGGCCGAGATGGTGGTCGCGCCGATGCTGATGGAGGTCGCCGGACCCCGGTTGAACGTCTCCGGCGTGCTCGGCATGCCGCTGCTGCGGGTGACCGCGCCGATGTTCACCGGCGGCCGCCGCCTGGTGAAGGAGGCGCTCGACCGCTTCGGTTCCGCTCTGCTCCTCACTCTCGTTTCCCCGTTGCTGCTGGCGATCGCCGTCGCGATCAGGCTCGACGACCGCGGTCCGGTGATCTACCGGCAGCGCCGCGTCGGCCGGGACGGCCACACCTTCACGATGCTGAAGTTCCGCACGATGGTCACGAACGCCGACAAGCTGAAGCAGCACCTCGAGGCGGACAACGAAGGCGCGGGCCCGTTGTTCAAGATGCGGAAGGACCCGAGGGTCACCCGGGTCGGTGGTCTGCTTCGCCGGTACTCCCTCGACGAACTGCCCCAGTTGTTCAACGTCCTGAGCGGACGCATGTCGCTCGTCGGCCCTCGCCCGCCGCTGCCCGAGGAGACCGCGAAGTACGCCCCGGACGCGCGCCGCCGCCTCCTGGTCAAGCCGGGGCTGACCGGGCTGTGGCAGGTCAGCGGCCGCAGCGACCTCAGCTGGGCCGACAGCATCCGCCTCGACCTGCGTTACGTCGAGGACTGGTCGCTCGCCCTCGACCTGGTGATCCTGTGGAAGACCTTCCGTGCCGTGGTGCAGGGACGAGGCGCCTACTGACGCCTTCCTGTGACCGTACCCACACGAAGAGGTAGTTGAGCGAGAAATAGTTCAGCGCTCAACTAGGTTGTGCCGGGTACAGGACGCGTACGGAAGGAAGATCCACCCATGACCACCAGCGTTGAGCCGACCGAAGCCTTGAACCTCCCGCAGGACGTTCAGGACCTGTTGTTCCGCGAGGCCCGTACCGCGAACAGCTTCAGCGACGAGCCGGTGACCGACGAGCAGATCCGCGCGATCTACGAGCTGGTCAAATGGGCCCCGACGTCGATGAACAACCAGCCGCTGCGCGCGCTGGTGATCCGCACCGAAGAGGGCAAGAAGCGCCTCGCCCCGCTGATGTCCGAGGGCAACCGCGCCAAGACCGAAGCCGCGCCGGTGACCGTCGTGCTGGCCGCCGACACCGAGTTCCACGAGAACCTGCCGCGGACGTTCCCGCACTTCCCTGGCGCCAAGGACCTGTTCGCCGACGAGGCGAGCCGCGTCGAGACCGCCAAGCTCAACGCGTTGCTTCAGGTCGGCTACTTCATCATCGGTGTCCGCGCCGCCGGGCTGGCCGCCGGCCCGATGACGGGCTTCGACGCCGAGGGCATCGACAAGGAGTTCTTCGCGGGCAAGCCGTGGAAGTCCCTCGTCGTGATCAACGTCGGCAAGCCGGGCGACAACCCCTGGTTCGACCGCCTGCCGCGGCTGGACTTCGACGAGGTCGTCGAGACCGTCTGACCTCGTCCGCCGATACGCGAAGGCCTTCTTCCGATGGGAAGGAGGCCTTCGTGGTGCTTGGGGTAATGCGCGTGAGCCGCGCGGCGGGTGACGACTAACATCACACGAAACATCCGCCTTCATCGCGAGGAGTCCATCGTGTCCCAGCCGTCGTCAGTAGCAGCCGCAACCGCCCCGCGCGTGGTGGTACCGGCGGGCACTACGGCGGGCACCGCGGTCCGCGAAGCCGGGCTGCCGACCAAGGGACCGGACACGATCGTCGTCGTGCGCGACGCCGAGGGGAACCTCCGCGATCTCTCCTGGGCCCCGGAATCCGAGACCGAGGTCGAGGCCGTCGCGGCGAACACCGAGGACGGCCGCAGCGTCATTCGGCACTCGGCCGCCCACGTGCTCGCCCAGGCCGTGCAGCAGCAGTTCCCGCAGGCCAAGCTCGGCATCGGGCCGCCGGTCAAGGACGGCTTCTACTACGACTTCGCCGTCGACACCCCGTTCACCCCGGAAGACCTGCAGGCGCTCGAAAAGCGCATGAAGCAGATCGTGAAGGGCGCGCAGCAGTTCTCCCGCCGTGTCTTCGACTCGGTCGACGAGGCGAAGAAGGAACTGGCCGACGAGCCGTTCAAGCTGGAACTGGTCGACATCAAGTCCGAAGACTCCACAGTGGACACCTCCGAGGTGATGGAGGTCGGCGGCGGCGAGCTGACCATCTACGACAACCTCGACCCGCGCACCAAGGAGCGTGTGTGGAGCGACCTCTGCCGCGGCCCGCACGTGCCGACCACCAAGTTCATCCCGGCGTTCAAGCTCACCCGCGTCGCCGCCGCGTACTGGCGCGGTGACGACAAGAACCCGCAGCTGCAGCGGATCTACGGCACCGCGTGGGAATCCGCCGAGGCGCAGGACGTCTACCTGGAGCGGCTCGCCGAGGCCGAGCGGCGCGACCACCGCAAGCTCGGTGTCGAGCTGGACCTGTTCTCCTTCCCCGACGAGATCGGCTCGGGGCTGCCGGTGTTCCACCCCAAGGGCGGGATCATCCGGCAGGAGATGGAGAACTACTCGCGCCAGCGGCACGTCGAGGCCGGGTACGACTTCGTCTACTCGCCGCATATCACCAAGGGCGCGCTGTTCGAGACCTCCGGTCACCTCGACTGGTACCGCGACGGCATGTACCCGGCGATGCACCTCGACGCCGAGCACAACGAGGACGGTTCGGTCCGCAAACCCGGCCAGGACTACTACCTCAAGCCGATGAACTGCCCGTTCCACGACCTGATCTTCCGTTCGCGCGGGCGTTCCTACCGGGAACTGCCGCTGCGGATGTTCGAGTTCGGTTCCGTGTACCGCTACGAGAAGTCCGGCGTGATCCACGGCCTGACCCGGGTGCGCGGGATGACGCAGGACGACGCGCACATCTTCTGCACCCTGGAGCAGGTCCCCGGTGAGCTGAAGTCCCTTTTGGACTTCGTGCTGAACCTGTTGCGCGACTACGGTCTCGACGATTTCTACCTCGAACTGTCCACTCGGAACGAGGAGAAGTACATCGGTTCCGAGGAGGTCTGGGCCGAGGCGACCGAGGTGCTGCGCACCGCCGCCGTGGACTCAGGGCTGGAGCTGGTGCCGGATCCGGGTGGCGCCGCGTTCTACGGGCCGAAGATCTCCGTGCAGGCGAAGGACGCGCTGGGCCGCACCTGGCAGATGTCGACCATCCAGCTGGACTTCATGCTGCCCGAGAAGTTCGAGCTGGAGTACACCGCGGGCGACGGCAGCCGTCAGCGCCCGGTGATGATCCACCGCGCGCTGTTCGGTTCGATCGAGCGGTTCTTCGGTGTGCTGACCGAGCACTACGCGGGTGCGTTCCCGGCGTGGCTGTCGCCGGTCCAGGTGGTCGGCATCCCGATCACCGAGGACCAGGTCGAGCACCTGCGCGGGGTCGAGAAGGCGCTGCGGGCCAAGGGGATCCGGGTCAACGTCGACGCGAGCGACGACCGGATGCAGAAGAAGATCCGCACCCACACCACGCAGAAGGTGCCCTTCATGCTCCTGGCGGGCGCGAAGGACGTCGAGGCGGGCGCGGTGTCGTTCCGGTTCCGCGACGGCGGCCAGATCAACGGTGTCCCGGTGGCCGACGCGGTCGAGGCGATCGCCGGCTGGGTCCAGCGCCGTGAGAACTCCTCGCCGACCGTGGCGGGCTTGGAGGCGGTACTCCGGTGACGGGCCTCGATGGCCCTGAAGTCGTCGGACAGGACGGTGTGGGGGTCCCGGACGCGTTGCAGCGCCTGTGGACCCCGCATCGGCTCGCCTACGTGCAGGGTGCCAAGAAACCCGACGAAGGCTGCCCGTTCTGCCATCTCCCCGAGAAGAGCGACGAGGACGCGCTGATCATCGCGCGCGGGAAGACCGTGTACGTGGTGCTGAACCTGTACCCGTACAACCCCGGTCACCTGATGGCCGTGCCGTACCGCCATGTCGCGGACTACACGGATCTGACCGCGGAGGAGACCGTCGAGGTGGCGGAGTTCACCCAGCACGCGATGCGGGTGATCCGGGAGGTTTCGTCGGCGCACGGGTTCAACATCGGGATGAACCAGGGTGTGATCGCCGGCGCGGGGATCGCCGCGCATCTGCACCAGCACGTGGTGCCGAGGTGGGGCGGCGACGCGAACTTCATGCCGGTGATCGGGCATACGAAGGTGCTGCCGCAGTTGCTGGGGGAGACACGGCAACTGCTGGCGGGTGCCTGGTAGCTCGATTTCAGTACATGAAGGCCCCTTTGCTTGCGCCAGGCGCAAGCAAAGGGGCCTTCATGTACTTCCGGCGGGTCTCAGGCGTTGAGCGCGGCCTGCAGCTCGATGTCGATCTTGACCTTCTCGGACAGGAAGGCGTTGCCCTCCGGGCCGATGCCGAAGTCGCGGCGGTTCACGGTCGCGGTGGCCGAGACGCCGAGGGTGGTGGCGTTGTCGTTGGCCGGGTTGGTGCCGATGCCGTTGAACTCGGCCTCGAGCGAGACCGGGACGGTCTTGCCGCGCCAGGTCAGCTCGCCGTCGATGACGTAGTCGCCGCCGTCCTCGCGGATGCCGGTGGAGCGGAAGGTGATGACCGGGTGCTCGTCGACGTGGAAGAAGTCCTCGGACTTGAGGTGCGTGTCGCGTCCGTCGACGCCGCTGGCGACCGACGAGGCGTCGATCTCGACGGTGACCGACGAGTCGAGGATGTTGCCTGCGGTGACGACCTCACCGGTGAAGGCGGTGAAGTTGCCCCGGGACTTGGCCAGGCCGAGGTGCTTCACGGTGTAGGCGATGTCGGAGTGGGCGGTGTCGATCGTCCACTTGCCTGCGACGTAGCCCGGGATCTCGGTGGTGGTCATGAGAGTCGGATCTCCAAAAGTCTGGGTGCGTTCGTGGTGAACCCTCGTCTGGTTGAGCGCTCAACAATGACTGTAGCGCAATTTGGTTGAGCGTTCAACCAGGGGTAGAATGGGCGTCATGTCCGAACCCCGATGGCTCTCCGACGAGGAGCAAAAGGTCTGGCGCGACTTCTCCGCGGCCACGCGCATGCTGCAAGCGCATCTGGAGGGCCAGCTTCAGCACGAGGCGGGCATGCCCCACACCTACTACGAAGTGCTCGTCGCCCTGTCCGAGGCGCCGGGCCGGCGGCTGCGGATGAGCGAACTGGCCGACGCGCGCAAGGCGTCGCGCAGCAGGCTCTCGCACGCGGTCGCGCGGCTCGAGGCGAACGGCTGGGTGCGCCGCGAGTCGTGTCCCACCGACAAACGCGGTTCCTGGGCGGTGCTCACCCCCGAGGGTTTCGCCGCGCTGGAGGAGGCCGCGCCCGGGCACGTCGAGGCCGTCCGCGAGAGCCTCTTCGACCCGCTGACCCCCGAACAGGTGAAGGCGCTCGGCGAGATCAGCGAGGCCGTGCTGGGCAGGCTGTCGCCGAAATGCGCCGCCGCCGAGGCGGAATTGGCACTGCGGGAAGAGACCCTCGCGGACCTCGATGACTCGGCCGAACTGGCCAAAGCGGACTGACCGGAACCCGGTCCGGGGGCGGGCGCGTCACTGCTGTCGGTGCGGGTGGATAGGCTTCGGGCGGCCACCCGACCCTGCTGCTTAGGTGCACCTGAAGAACCGATGCTCAACATTTTCGCGCGCGCCTCCGTTTCCCGCGTCACCGACCCGATGGGGAAGGTGCTCGTGCGCGCCGGTCTGACCCCGAACGCGATGACCGTCATCGGCACGGCCGGGGCGGTGCTGTGCGCGCTCGGGTTCTTTCCCAACGACATGCTGCTGTGGGGCACCTTCACCGTCTGGGGCTTCGCGATGCTGGACCTGCTCGACGGCGCGATGGCCCGCGCCCGCGGGTACGGCACGGCGTTCGGAGCGGTCCTCGACGCGACCTGCGACAGACTGGTCGACGGCGCGTTGTTCGCCGCGATCGCGTGGTGGTGCTTCGTCCACGACGACAACCGCCCGGCCGCGGCCGCCGCGCTGATCTGCCTCGTACTCGCGCAGGTCATCTCGTACGTCAAGGCCCGTGCCGAGGCCTCCGGGCTGGAGGCGGACGGCGGGCTCGTCGAACGCGCGGAACGCCTGATCATCGCCCTCGTGGGAACCGGACTGCACGGTCTGGGCGTTCCGTACACCGTGGACATCACGCTCTGGCTCCTCGCGGTGCTTTCGGTGATCACCCTGCTGCAGCGGACGGCCGCGGTGGCCAAGGCGGCGAGGGCCGCCAAGGCGGCCGGGCCACCCGCCGCGGAGGGCGGGGCATGAGCGGGTTCTCCCAGCGGCTCGGCGACTTCGGCTACGCGGCGGGCTGGCGGCTCGCGCGCTGGCTGCCGGAGTCGGCGGGCGCGGTGACCTTCGGGCTGGGCGCCGATCTGGCCGTCCGGCGGGACGGCGGCGGAGTACGTCAGCTGCGGCGCAATCTCGCCAGGGTGGTGCCGCAGGCCGACGGCGTCGAACTCGACGAGCTGACCCGCCGCGCGATGCGCTCCTACGCCCGCTACTGGCACGAGATGTTCCGGCTGCCCTCGATGGACCACAAGGAGGTCAGCCGCAAGGTCGCCCAGTCGATCACCGGCGTGGAGAACCTCGACGCCGCCCTCGCCGAGGGCAACGGCGCGGTGATGGCGCTGCCGCACAGCGGGAACTGGGATGCCGCCGGCGTCTGGCTTGCGGACTACCTCGGCGGTTTCACCACGGTCGCGGAGCGGCTGAAACCCGAATCGCTGTACCAGCGGTTCGTGTCCTACCGGGAATCGCTCGGCTTCGAGATCGTCCCGCTGACCGGCGACAGTTCCGCGATGCGCGTGCTGCTCAAACGGCTGCGGGAGAACAAGGCGATCTGCCTGGTGGGGGACAGGGACCTGACGAACTCCGGCGTGCCGGTGAAGTTCTTCGGCGAGCAGACCCGGATGCCGGGAGGGCCCGCCAGGCTGGCCGCCACCACCGGTGCCGCGCTGATCCCGGCCGGCTGCTGGTTCACCGAAGACGGCTGGCAGATCCGCCTGCATCCGCGGATCCGGGTGACGAACCGGTCCGAGGTCCCGGCGGCGACGCAGGCGCTGGCGGACATCTTCGCCGGGGACATCGCCGCGCATCCCGCCGACTGGCACATGATGCAGAAGTTCTGGCTCTCCGACTTCGAAGCCGGGGAACAGGCCGCCCTCGGCGAAGCGAGCTGAGCCGATGGCTCAGGCGCGGGTCATGAAGATCGGGATCGTCTGCCCGTACTCGTTCGACGTACCGGGCGGCGTGCAGGGACACGTCATCGATCTCGCGAAGGCGTTGCTGGCACGCGGGCATCAGGTCTCCGTCCTCGCTCCGGCGGACGAGGACTCCGACGTCCCGGATTTCGTCGTCCCCGCGGGGAAGGCGCTCGGGATCCCGTACAACGGCTCCGTCGCGCGGCTGCAGTTCGGCCCGGTGTCCTACGCCCGGGTGCGGCGGTGGATCCGGGACGGCGACTTCGACGTCCTGCACCTGCACGAACCCGCCGCCCCGAGTCTTTCCTTGCTGGCGCTGAAGGTCGCGGATGGCCCGATCGTGGCGACCTTCCACACCGCGACGACGCGTTCGCGCACGCTGGCGGCGTTCCAGCCGGTGCTGCGCCCGCTGCTGGAGAAGATCACCGCGCGGATCGCGGTGTCGGCGCTGGCCCGCCGGGTCCAGGTCGAACACGCCGGCGGCGACGCGGTCGAGGTGCCCAACGGCGTCGACGTCGACTTCTTCTCTCGCGCGCTCCCGCTGGACGGTTACCCGCGCGCGGGCGGCACGGTCGGGTTCGTCGGGCGGTACACCGAGCCTCGCAAGGGGATGGCAGTACTGCTGGAGGCGTTGCGGACGCTGCTGCCGGAGTTCGAGGAGCTGCGCCTGCTGGTCGTCGGCCGTGGCGACGCCGATCAGCTCCGCCGCGAGGCCGGGCCGGAGCTGGCGCCGCATATCGACCTGCTCGGCCAGGTCGACGACGAGACGAAGGCGCGGGCGCTGCGGAGCGTCGACGTCTACTGCGCGCCGAACACGGGCGGCGAGAGTTTCGGGATGATCCTCACCGAGGCCATGGCGGCGGGCACGCCGGTGCTGGCGAGCGGGCTGGACTCGTTCCGCCGGGTGCTCGACGACGGCAAGGCCGGGATGCTGACCGAGACCGGCGACGCGGCGGCACTCGCCGACGGCCTGCGCGAACTGCTCGGTGATCCGGCCCGGCGGGTGTCGCTGGCGGCGGCCGCGGGAGAGCGGGTCGCGATGTTCGACTGGTCCGTGGTCACCACACAGGTGCTGCGCGTGTACGAAACCGCGATCGCCGCCGATCCCCGGCGCGTCGGCGCGGGTGAACGCGAGTTCAGCCGATGACGACCTGGGTGTGGATCGCCGGTCTCGTGGCCGCGATCGTCGTGCTGGGCGGGCTTTTCCTGCTCGCGACGGCGAACAGGCTGGACAGGCTGCACGTCCGCACGGACGCGGGCTGGGCGGCGCTCGACGCGGCCCTCGCGCGGCGCGCCGTCGTCGCCAGGGCGGCCGCCGCGATCCTGGGTGACGAGGAGCTGCGCGCGCTCGCCGAGCGTGCCGAGCGGGCCCCGAGGCCGGATCGCGAAGCCGAGGAAAGCGAACTGACGCTGAGGCTGGCGCGCGTCGACCGGGCGGCCCTGCCGGCGCCGCTGGCCGAAGAGCTGACCGACGCCGAGCACCGCGTCGTCATCGCGCGGCGCGTGCACAACGACGCCGTCCGGGACACCCTGCACCTGAGGCGGCGGCGGAAGGTTCGGTACTTCGGACTCGCCGGGACCGCCCGGCTTCCGGAATACTTCGAGATCGCCGAGCCCGAACTTTAGGAGGACGGACCCATGAGCGATCGGCTGCTGGTGGCGGTGTTCGCGACGCCGGTCGCTTCGTTCCTCCTGCGCTACGGAAAGGATCTCGGCTACAAGGCCGTGCTGTTCGAGCCGGACGGCGCACGCGCGACGGACGTCGAGACCGGCCTGGAAGCCCTCACGACGATGCCCGATCTCGGCCCGGACGCCGACGTCGTCGTCACCGATCACGACCGGCCCGAACTCGGCGACGTCCTCAAGGCCGTGCTGGAGCGCCCGGCGCGGTGGGTGGGGGTGCTGGGCAATCCGCGCCATGCCGGCCCGCATGTCGCCGCGCTCAAGGCGCTGGACGTCCCCGACCGCGAGATCGCACGCGTCCATCGCCCGGTCGGGCTGAACATCGGCTCGCGCACGCCGCCCGAGATCGCCGTCGCCACCCTGGCGGGTCTGCTGGCGGACCGGAACGGCCGGCCGGGCGGCTTCGAGTTCCCGCCGCCCGGCGTTTAGTCCTCTGAATGCGGTACTTGCGTGCGCAAGGACCGCATTCAGAGGACTGAACGCGGCGTCAGTAGGCCACCGCTCCTTCCGGCATCGGCTCGAACCGGGCGTGCCTGCGGGTGAACGTGGCCGTGCCCGAAGTCAGCGAACGCAGGTCGATCGCGTAGCGCAGGAGCTCGACCGCGGGGACTTCGGCGCGGATGACCGTGCGGCCGCCTTCACCCGATTCGGTACCGAGCACGCGGCCACGCCGGGACGAGAGATCGCCCAGCACGGTGCCCAGGTGCTCGTCCGGAAGCCGCACCGCCACCTCTTCCAGTGGTTCGAGTAGCGCGATCTTGCCCGCCGCGGCGGCTTCCTTCAGCGCCAGTGCGCCCGCCGTCTGGAACGCGGCGTCCGACGAGTCGACACTGTGCGCCTTGCCGTCGACGAGGGTCACCCGGATGTCGATCAGCGGATGGCCGTCGACCAGTCCTCGCTGGGCTTGCGCCCGGACTCCCTTTTCGACACTCGGGATGAACTGGTGCGGCACCGAGCCGCCGACGACCTTGTCCACGAACTCGAAACCCGACCCCCTCGGCAGCGGCTGGACCTCGATGTCGCAGACGGCGAACTGGCCGTGCCCGCCGGACTGCTTGACGTGCCGTCCGTGCCCGCGACCCGGACCGGCGAAGGTCGAACGCAGGCTGATGCGGACGGGCTCGGTGTCCACGTCGGCGCCTCCCGCGCGCAGCCGGGACAGCACGACGTCGGCGTGCGCCTCGCCCATGCACCACAGGACGAGCTGATTGGTCTCGGCGTTCCGGTCCAGCCGGAGTGTCGGATCGCCCGCGACGAGCCGGGAAAGGTTGCGCGCCAAGGTGTCCTCGTCGCTGCGTGTCTTCGCGACGACGGCGACCGGCAGGAGCGGTTCCGGCATCGCCCACGGCTTCATGATCAGCGGATCGTCCGGTGAGGAAACGGTGTCGCCCGTTTCCGCCGAGCCGACCTTGGTGAGCGCGCAGAGGTCGCCGGCGACGCAGTACGGGACTTCGCGGAGGTTCGCCCCGAGTGGCGAGTACAGATGCGCGACCCGTTCGTCGGCGTCGTGATCCTCGTGCCCCCGTTCGGCGAGGCCGTGGCCCGAGACGTGCACCGGCCGTTCGGGGCGAAGCGTCCCGGAGAACACTCGCACCAGCGACACCCTGCCGACGTAGGAGTCGACAGCGGTGCGGACCACCTCGGCCGCCAGCGGGCCGTCGGGGTCGGCACGCAGCCCGGCGTGCGGTTCGCCGGTGGGAGAGGTGACCTCCGGCGGGACGTGCTCCAGCGGCGAGGGGAAGGCGCGCACGATCCCGTCGAGGACTTCGGCGAGCCCCACCCCGGTCGTCGAACACACCGGGATCACCGGATGGAAGGACCCGCTGGCGACGGCTGTTTCGAGGTCGGCGATCAGCGTGTCCTCGGGGATCTCCTCGCCGGCGAGGTAGCGGTCCATCAGGGACTCGTCCTCGCTTTCGGCGATGACCCCCTCGATCAGTTCGTTGCGGGCCTCGGTCATCCGGGCGAGATCGGCCTCGTCCGGCTCGCCGACCTGGGGCGGGAAGCCGTTCGAATAGTCGAAGTAGCGGCGCGTGATGAGCCCGACGAGGCCGTCACGCGCGGGCAGGTACAGCGGAAGGACTCCGGCGCCGAAAGCCTCCTGGCAGGCCGCGATCTCGCCTTCGGGGTCGGCGCGGTGATGGTCCAGCCGGGAGACGACCACCGCCCTCGGCATGCCGACGGCGGCGCATTCCTCCCAGACCGCGATCGTGGCGGCGTCGACACCTTCCGCCGCGCAGACCACGAACAACGCCGCGTCGGCGGCGCGGAGCCCGGCGCGCAGTTCGCCGACGAAATCGGCGTACCCCGGGGTGTCGATGAGGTTGATCTTGTGGCCCTGATGCAGCACCGGTGCGACCGAAAGGCCGACCGACCGTTGCTGCCGGACCGCCGCGGGGTCGTGGTCGCACACCGTGGTGCCCTCGACGACCGAGCCCGCCCGGGTCACCGTGCCGGACGCGGCGAGCAGCGCTTCGGCGAGTGTCGTCTTGCCTGATCCCGACGGGCCGACCAGGACGACGTTGCGGACCTTCGCCGGGTCGTCCACAGCGACGGCGGCCCCGGAGTCTCCGTTCTTGCTCTGTTTGTCGGCCATGCCGGTCTCCTCACCACACGATGCCGCGTACAGGTGTGTCCTCGATCACACACCCGCGACGGGCGTCGCGGCAAGGCGACCGGCGAGGGAACCCCCGAATGTCGACCCGCCGTTATGCTCGATGGCGGACACCCGGAGGCGGATCCGACGGTGGGGGATGAGCGATGGCGCTCGACAGACGCACTGTGTTACGGCTGGCAGGGGCGGTCCCGATGATGGCGGCGGTGCCCGCCGCGATTCCCGGCGGCGGTGGTCCGTGGGAACGGTTGCGCGCCCGGTTGACGGGTGAGCTGTTCCGGCCCGGCGACCCGGGGTACGACGAAAAGAGGCTCGGGTTCTTCAGCCTCTACGACCATCGGCTGCCCGCCGGGGTCGCCGTCTGCGCGAACGAGGACGACGTGCGGCACTGCGTCGATTTCGCGGCCAGGCAGCGGATTCCGCTCGCGGCCCGCTCCGGCGGGCACAGCTACGCCGGCTATTCCATTGTGGACAAAGGGCTGGTGGTCGACCTGTCCAGGCTGAACGTCGTCGAGATCCTGCCCGGCGGCCGGGCGGCGATCGGGGCGGGCGCGCGGCTCGGCCCGGTGTACGAGGCCTTGGCCGCGGCGGGTCGCGCGCTGCCCGCCGGTAGTTGTCCCCAGGTCGGTATCGCCGGGCTGACCCTCGGCGGCGGGATCGGTGTCCTGGGTCGGAAGTATGGCCTGACCTGCGACAACGTCGAGTCCGTGCGCTTCGTGGGCGCGGACGGGAAGGTGCGCCTGGTGTCGGAGGACACGGCGCCGGACCTGTTGTGGGCGTTGCGCGGCGGTGGTGGTGGCAACTTCGGCATCGTCACGTCGTTCACCTTCCGGACGGCGGTGGCGAGGACGCTGACGAACTTCAATCTGATCTTCCCGCCCGCCGCGCTGGCGGCGCTGGTCGCGGCCTGGCAGGAGTGGCAGCCCGCGATGCCGGACGAACTGTGGGCCGGGATGGGGCTGGGCGCGACGGCCGCGAACTGCGGTGGCTGCTTCGTGGGTTCCGCCGCTCAGGTGAACCCGTTGCTGGACGATCTGGTCCGTCGCGTCGGTATCGAGCCGACCGAACGCGAAGTGATCGAACAGGGCCACCTGGCCTCGATGCGGGCCTTCGCCCAGGAGGCCGCGTTCCCCGCCGCGGTCGCGCAGCGAGGGGAGTACGTGGCCACTTCGAGGATGTTGACGCATCCGGTGCCCGATCCCGACGCGCTCGCGGCGTTGCTGAGCGGCGATCCGCAGCTGTACTCGATCGTGGACGCGTACGGCGGCGCGATCGCGCGGGTGCCGTCGAGCGAGTCGTGCTTCCCGCACCGGTCCGCGCTGGGCAGCGTCCAGATCATCCGCGGTCTGGAGGGCGGCGAGGCGTACGCGCGCCAGGTGATCGGCCGGGTCCGGGACGAGCTCGGCCGCGAATACGGGCAGGCGGGGTACGTCAACTACATCGATCCGGAGATGCCCGAGTGGGCCACGGCGTACTACGGCGACAGCCTGCCGCGCCTGCGGCGGGTGGCACGGAAGTACGACCCGGACGGCCTGTTCGCCTTCGAACAGGGCCTGGTCCACTGACGCGTTTCGTCCTCTGGATGCGGTAGTTCGACAGCGAACTACCGCATCCAGAGGACGAAACGCGGGAGTAGGTGCGGGCCAGATCACCCAGTGGACTGCTGAAATCGCCGCGAACTGGCCTGCTTCAGAGGTCCAAAAGCGGCCTACCCTCGGAGTCGTCACCCCACCTCGTGCGCTTTCCGAAAGGTCCAGCAGTGTCTGACGACTCCACGAACACGGCCACCACCTCGCTCACCGGCACCGCCCGGGTCAAGCGCGGGATGGCGGAGATGCTCAAGGGCGGTGTGATCATGGACGTGGTCACCGCCGAGCAGGCGAAGATCGCCGAGGACGCCGGCGCCGTCGCGGTGATGGCGCTCGAGCGGGTCCCCGCGGACATCCGCGCGCAGGGCGGCGTCGCCCGGATGAGCGACCCGGACCTGATCGACGGCATCATCGAGGCCGTCTCGATCCCTGTCATGGCGAAGGCCCGCATCGGCCACTTCGTCGAGGCTCAGCTGCTTCAGTCGCTCGGCGTCGACTACATCGACGAGTCCGAGGTGCTGACCCCGGCCGATTACGAGAACCACATCGACAAGTGGGCCTTCACCGTGCCCTTCGTCTGTGGTGCGACCAACCTCGGCGAGGCGCTGCGTCGCATCAACGAGGGCGCGGCGATGATCCGTTCCAAGGGTGAGGCCGGTACCGGCGACGTCTCGAACGCGACCACGCACATGCGCAAGATCCGCGCGGAGCTGCGCCGCCTCTCCTCGCTGCCCGAGGATGAGCTTTACGTTGCGGCGAAGGAACTTCAGGCCCCGTATGACCTCGTCAAGGAGGTCGCGGAGAAGGGCAAGCTCCCCGTCGTGCTGTTCACCGCCGGTGGTATCGCGACCCCGGCCGACGCCGCGATGATGATGCAGCTCGGTGCCGAAGGCGTGTTCGTCGGCTCCGGCATCTTCAAGTCCGGCAACCCGGCGCAGCGCGCCGAGGCGATCGTCAAGGCCACCACGTTCTACGACGACCCGGACGTCATCGCGAAGGTTTCGCGCGGCCTCGGCGAGGCGATGGTCGGCATCAACGTCGACGACGTGCCCGAGCCGCACCGCCTGTCCGAGCGCGGCTGGTAAAGCCGGACGATCGTGGGACCGGCCCGGCGCTTCTCGTGAGCGCCGGGCCGTTTCGCGACCACTTCCCCGGAACCCGGCTCAGTTCGACCTGCCGGCCTATAAGGTCCGGCGCATGAGCCAGACGATCTCGTTCACCGACCTCAACTTCAAGCTCGCCGTGGTGCAAGAGCTGATGTACGCCCAGGAACTCCTGCCGAAGTTCGACCTGAGGGAGTACGCCGCCGAGAAAGGCTTCACCTACGACGGTGGCAGCGTCGAGGCGGTCCCCGAGGCCCTGGCCTACTTCGAGGAGCTCGAGGTCCCCGTCGAGCTGGCGGAGAAGATCACCGAGATCGAGATGGAGGGCGGCAACGAGATCTACCTCGAGATCGCGCCGAACTGGGACGGCGAGGACTCCCTGTTCGACGTCGACGAGTTCGCCGACGTCGCGCACTTCCCCAACCTGAAATCGATGACCCTGCTCTACACGGGCAACGACGAGGCGCTCGAGACGCTGCGTGCCCGCGGCATCGAGGCGGACTGGGTCTGATCGGCCGCCGGTGGCGACACGTCTTGACCCGTGAGGCAGCCGCCGGCGGAGTGCGATGTCGTGCCCGCGCCGCGCGCTGGAACTGCTGGACGAGATCTGCTTCGGGCAGGTCCGGCTGGACCTCGAGCGGGCTTCCGCGAAGGTGGTGACCGCGACCTAGACCGCGCGCCACCGCGCCGTCGGCAGCGCGGGAACCCGGTGCCCGCGGTGACCGGTCATCTCCTCGTTCGCGAACAGCGCGTTGAGCACCGCTTCCTCGGTCGCCTGCACGACGGCCTCGAAGAAGGGATCGAGCCTGCCCCACGGGACGAACCGCATGCTTTCGTACTCGGCCTCGTCGGTGCGCGGGAACCGGCTGGTGAGCGCACCCGGGTTCGCCGTGCTGAACGCCAGGAAGAGGTCGCCGGAGAAGTGCGAACCAGCGGTTCCCGTGCGGGCGAGGCCGAGCGGGACCCGGCGGGCGAGCGACGTGCACTGACCGGGCAGCAGGGGAGCGTCAGTGCCGACGACCACGATCACCGACCCCGCACCGGACGGCGCCGCCCAGGCCTCCTCCATCGGGTTGTCCGCGCTCAGTTCGAGTCCGACCGGAGAGCCCGCGACGGTGAGCTCGCGACGTGAGCCGAAGTTGGCCTGTACCAACGCTCCCACGGTGTACTCGTCGTCCCCGTAGGACACGACGCGAGAGGCCGTGCCGGTGCCGCCCTTGAAGCCGTAACACGTCATCCCCGTGCCGCCGCCGACCGAGCCTTCGTTGACCGGACCCGTTCGCGCGGCGTCGATCGCGGCGATGGCGTGTCCACTGTGGATGGTCGGCGCGGTGCTGTCGTTCAGGTAGCCGTCCCAGGTCTCGGCGACCACCGGCAGCAGCCATTCCGCGGCCACGTCGGGCCGTTCGCGCACCACCCAGTCGATCGTGCCGCGGTGGCACGCGCCGACGGCGTGCGTGGAGGTGATCAGCACCGGCAGGGTCAGCGAACCGGTCTCGGCCAGCCACGCGGTACCGGTCATCTCGCCGTTGCCGTTGAGGGCGTACGTCCCGGCCGCGCAGGGCACGGCGAAGTCCTCGCGCCCGCGCGGCAGGACGGCGGTGACGCCGGTGCGCACCGACTCGCCTTCGACGAGGGTCGTGAAACCGATCTCGACGCCGGGGACATCGGTGAGCGCGTTGTGCTCGCCGGTCCGGCCGGACAGCGGGACACCCAGATCGCGGGCGCGGGTCATGGACGGTCCTCCAAGGGGTTCGAGGTGGCTGTGCGGGCGTAGGAGAGCAACATCGCTTCGGCGGTGGCGGTTTCCAGCGTCGGCACGGCCTGGGTGAGGTGCAGGCCGTAGCCGTCTTCCAGCGCGACGAGGTTCCGCGCGATCGACACCGGGTCCGCGGTCAGGGTGAACTCGCCGGTGGCGGCACCCGCTTCGAGGATGCCGGTGTAGATCCGTACCTGCTGCTCGTAGAGCGTGATGTGGCGGGCGGCGTACACGGGATCGCGGCGGGCGATCGTGCCGAGTTCGTAGAGCAGCACGCAGAGTTCGTCGTCGGGACCGGTCGGCAGACCGCTGCGGATCATCGCCCGCAACCGGTCGGACGGGTTCGTGGTCGTGCTCGCGGCCAGTTCCCTCGCCGAACAGAACCGTGCCACCGCCTCGCGCTGCACCTCCTGGAGCAGGTCGGTGAGGGTGGGGAAGTAGTACAGGACCGAACCCGACGACAGGCCCGCGCCCTCGGCGACGTCCCTCAGCCGCAGGTTCAGCACGCCGCGTTCGAGGACGGCCTGTCTGGCCACCTCGATCAGTTCGGTACGTCGCTCCGCTGCCTTGCTGGGTCTCGCCATGCACTCATTCTTCGAATCTTGTTCGAAAAACGCAAGAGCTGAGCGCGATCAGCTCTTGACGTCACACGGTGGAGGGCCTTTGATGCGTGCTCAACAGTTCTTCGAAGGAGATTCAAGGAATCCACCTTGTAGGAGGTCGGCCGTGTCCACTCCCGCCCTGCGCCGCGGTCTGCGCACCCTCGGCACACTGCTCATCACGCTGTCCGCGATCAGTCCCGCCTCGTCGGTCTTCATCATCGCTCCGGGGGTGATCTCCGGTGCCGGGACGGGCGCCTTCTACAGCTTCGTGGCGGCCGCGGTGGTCGGGGTGTTCATGGCCTTCGTCTACGCCGAACTCGCGTCGGCCTTTCCGCTGGCGGGCGGCGAGTACGCGATCGTCACCCGCACTCTCGGGCGTTTGCCCGGATTCGCCGTACTGGGCCTGATGATCGTCACGCAGGTGCTCATCGTCGCGGTCATCGCGCTCGGCGTCGGCACCTATCTCGGCGTGCTCCTGCCCGGCGTGCCCGGCTCGGTGATCGCCGCCGTGACCTGCGTGGTCGCGGCCGTCGTCGGGGTGTTCGACATCAAGCTCAACGCCTGGGTCACCGGGATCTTCCTGGCGATCGAGATCCTCGCGCTGATCGTGGTCAGCGCGCTGGGACTGCTGAACCCGGCACGTTCGTTCACCGAGCTGCTGGCCCATCCGGTCGCTCGGACGGCGGCCCGGCCACGGTCGGCGCCATCGCGATCGCCACGTCGGTCGCGATCTTCGCCTACAACGGCTACGGCTCGGCGGTGTACTTCGGCGAGGAGACACAGGACGCCTCGCGCGGCATCGCCCGCGCGATCCTGATGGCCCTCGGCATCACCGTGCTCGCCGAGCTGATCCCGGTGACCGCGGTCCTGCTCGGCGCGCCCGATCTGAACGCGCTGTTCGCCTCGGGGAACATGCTGTCCTACTTCATCGATTCGCGCGGCGGCGGAACCCTCGACACGGTGCTCGGGCTGGCCGTCGCGCTCGCGATCATCAACGCGGTGCTGGCGATCGTGCTGATCAGCTCGCGGATGCTGTTCAGCAGCGGCCGCGACCGCGCGTGGCCCCGGCCGGTCAGCCGGGCGCTCGCCGCGGTGCACCCGAAGTTCGGGACGCCGTGGGTCGCCACCGTCGGCACCGGGCTGGTCGCCGCCCTGCTCTGTTTCGTCGACCCGAAACTGCTGCTGGTGGTGACCAGCACGTCGATCGTGGCGGTCTACGCGGCGCTCTGCCTCGGCGCGATCGTCGGAAGGCGCACCGGCGCCACCGCGCACGCCAAGTACCGGATGCCGTGGTTCCCGGTCGCGCCGGTGCTGGCGCTGGGCGTCCTGGTGTTCGTGGTCTACCAGAACGTGCTCGACCCGGCGGTGGGGCGGCCGAGCCTGATCGTCACGGCCTGCGTCGCCTTGTTGTCGGTCGCGTACTACGTCCTGGTGCTACGGCGGAAAGGCGGCTGGAAGCTCGCCGACGTCACCGAGGAGAAGGAGCCCGTCTGATCAGGTGTACTCGGCGATCTCCACGCCGTACGTGCCCGGTTCGAGTGCCTCGAAGATGTGCGGGACGTCGCCGGGGTAGCAGATGTAGTCGCCGGGCAGCAGTTCGACCGGCTCGTCCAGCGGGCCGACCTTGGCGCGGCCCGCGCTGAGGACGATGTGCTCGACGATGCCGCTCATATGCGGATCCGAGAGCCGCGGTTTCCCGGGCTCGGCGCGGATCAGGTACACGTCGCGCCGGGCGCCGGGCGGGCAGGAACTGAGCAGCGTGCAGGCGTAATCGGCGTGCTCGGCGAACACCGTCGGCCCGCTGCCCGAGCGGATGACCTGCACCCGGGGGCGCTCGGGTTCGACGACGCGGGAGAACGGCACGTCGAGCGCGACGCACAACGCCCAGATCGTCTCGACGCTCGGATTCCCGGTCCCGGACTCCAGCTGCGAGAGCGTGGACTTCGCGATGCCGGCGCGCTTGGCGACCTCGGTGAGGGACAGCCCGGTGCGGGCACGTTCCCGGCGCAGGGACATGGCGATGACGTCCAGAGGTGCGCCGTCGGACGCGGTCGGGGACATGCGTTCGCTCCATCGGTCGTTGCGTTCGCCTTGACGAACACGGGTGCGTTCGTTCATTGTATGACGCTATGCGTTCGATATGGCGAACAACCACTCGTGTCCTGGGGCGCGATCTTCTCCGTGACATCGGGCTGGTCTGCCTCGCCGACACCATTGTCGGCATCTCCTACGGCGCCATCGCGGTGGGCTCCGGCTTCCCGATCTGGGCACCCATGCTGCTTTCCGTGCTGGTCTTCGCCGGTGCCTCACAGTTCATGTTCGTCGGCATCATCGCCGCCGGTGGCAGCCCGGTCGCGGCCGTCGCGGCGGGTCTGCTGGCCAACGCGCGGCATCTCCCCTTCGGCTTCGCGATCGGAGACGTCCTGGGGAAGCGATGGTCGTCGAGGATCGTCGGAAGTCACCTGATGATCGACGAATCGGTCGCGTTCGCGCTGGCCCAGCGCGACGAGGAGCGGCGCAAGGCGGCGTACTGGGTCTGCGGGATCGGGCTGTTCGTCTGCTGGAACGTCGGCGTCCTCGCCGGGGCCTACGCCGGGACCGCGATCAGCGACACCGACGCCTTCGGCCTCGACGCCGCCTTCCCGGCGGTCCTGCTCGCGCTGGTGCTGCCGTCGCTGCGCGACCGCGCCGCCCGGCTGCCGGTGCTCGTCGGCGTGGCCGTCGCGCTGGCCACGACGCCGTTCCTGCCCGCCGGGCTGCCGGTGCTGCTCGCGCTGGTCGGCGTGCTGGCCGGAGTGGCCGCGAAGGAGCCCGCCGAACGCGAACCCGAGGGAGTGCACTGATGGACCCGCTGGAACTGATCATCGCCGGCGGTGTGCTCGCGGCCGGGACCTTCGCCTTCCGGTTCGCCGGACCGGTGCTGAAGGCGCGGTTCACCGTGTCGCCCAAGGCCGAGAAACTGATGGCGCGTTCGGCCGTGGTCCTGCTGGCCGCGCTGGTCGCAGTCGCCGCGCTCACCGAGGGGCACGAGTTCGCCGGCTACGCCCGGCCGGCGGGAGTCCTGGTCGGCGGCGTGCTCGCCTGGCGCAAGGCACCGTTCGCGCTGGTCGTCGTGGCGGCCGCCGCGACCGCCGCCCTGTTGCGGCTGGCCGGGGTCCCCTGACCTGGCCGTTCCCCGGAGCGCCTAAGCTGGGGGGAAGGTCTTTCGGGAGGTCGGGTGGCGATCGCGACGGGGGCACGGCCGGTGGTCGGCGTGCTCGCACTGCAGGGCGACGTGCGGGAGCACGCCGCGATGGTGGAACGCGCCGGCGCGCGGGCGCTGCCGGTCCGTCGTGCGAGCGAACTGTCCGAAGTGGACGGTCTGGTGCTGCCGGGTGGCGAGTCAACCACCATGTCGAGGCTGCTGGAGACCTTCGAACTGCTGGAGCCGCTGCGCGAGCGCATCGCGGACGGGATGCCCGCGTTCGGCTCCTGCGCCGGGATGATCCTGCTCGCCCGCCAGGCCCTCGACGGGCGGCCTGACCAGCGGCAACTCGGCGGTCTCGACGTCGTCGTCCGGCGCAACGCGTTCGGGCGGCAGGTGGACTCGTTCGAAGCCGACCTCGACTTCACCGGGGTCGAAGGCGGCCCGGTGCACGCTGTGTTCATCCGCGCCCCGTGGGTCGAAAAGGCGGGCGACGGGGTCGAGGTACTCGCCAGTGTCCCCGAAATGCCGGGCTCCGAGGACGCGGCCGCTAGGATCGTCGCGGTCCGGCAGGGGGCGGTACTCGCCACGTCGTTCCACCCGGAACTCACCGGGGACGAACGCGTGCACAGGCTGTTCGTCGACCTCGTACGGCAGGCTTAGCAAAACCGACACTGTGCTCAGCGGCGGGCACAGGAGTAGATGGAGGAGAGATGAGCGGCCACTCCAAGTGGGCCACCACGAAGCACAAGAAGGCCAACCTGGACGCGAAGCGCGGCAAGCTCTTCGCCCGGTTGATCAAGAACATCGAGGTGGCGGCCCGGACCGGCGGTGGCGACCCGGACGGCAACCCGACGCTCTACGACGCCATCCAGAAGGCCAAGAAGAACTCGGTCCCGCAGGACAACATCGAGCGCGCCCGCAAGCGTGGTGCCGGTGAAGAGGCCGGTGGTGCCGACTGGCAGACCATCACCTACGAAGGCTATGGCCCGAACGGTGTGGCCGTGCTGATCGAATGCCTCACCGACAACAAGAACCGCGCAGCCATGGAGGTGCGGACCGCGCTCACCCGGAACAACGGCTCGCTCGCCGACCCGGGTTCGGTCGCCTACATGTTCAACCGCAAGGGCGTCGTGATCATGCCCAAGGGCGACGCGGGCGAGGACGACGTCCTCATGGCCGTGCTCGACGCGGGTGCCGAAGAGGTGAACGACCTCGACGAGAACTTCGAGATCGTCTCCGAGGCCACCGACCTCGTCCCGGTCCGGAAAGCCTTGCAGGAAGCCGGTTTCGAGTACGAGTCCGCGGATCTCACGTTCCTGCCGTCGGTCAGCGTCCCGCTGGACGTCGAAGGCGCGAAGAAGGTCTTCAAGCTCATCGACGCGCTCGAGGATTGCGACGACGTGCAGAACGTGTACGCGAACTTCGATGTGTCCGACGAGGTCATGGCCGAGGTCGGCTGATCGATTTTCCCGCCATGCCGCGGAAAATCGGTCCCGGGACTAGGTGCGGCCGCTCGCGTGGGGCACAATGTCGCGCGTGACGACCTCCGAAGCCGATGCCCTCACCGCCGAAGAAACCGAACTCATCCAGTGGATCGAGGCGCAGGCGAAGGCGAGAGGGAACGCGGTCATCGCGGTCGAAGGCGACGAGGAGGAAGCGGCCTTCTGCTTCACCGCGTGCGCCTGGGCGCTGCACAACGTCGCGGAAGCGGTCGTGATCGGACTGCCCGAGCACATGGGGCCGGTCCTGCTCGACGCCTACGTCGACCGCGCGGCCGCCGGCGAGATCTTCGAGGTCGGCAAGCAGTACGACGATTTCTTCGAGGGCGCGCCGGTGGTCTTCGAACGGGTCGCGAAGGGGCACTATCCCGAGTACTTCGGGAGCGCGTTCCTGATCTACCCGGACGGGGACTTCCCGGCGCTGCAGCTGATCGTCGCGACGCCGGACGGGCACTTCCCGTGGCACGCGGACGCGCCCGAGGGCTTCGCGCGATACCAGCCGGTGCTGACCGAATCCGGTGATCCGGAGAGCTGGACGCCGGGCGTCGACGGCCCCTGAGCGTTCTGATCGAATGTCCGTGAAGGCCTCCTTGAGGGACCCAGGGTCCCCCAAGGAGGCCTTCACGGACTCGGGAAGTCACCACAGGCCACAACACGACTGCGCGTGAAGGCCCCCTTCCCTCGGCTCAGCCGGAGAAGCTCGGCCTTCACACCTCCGTACTACAAGGGCGAAACCGCCGGACCCCGGCCCTCGAACCCACGTCCGTGAAGGACTCCTTACCTACCCTGAAGGTAGTGAAGGAGGCCTTCACGGACTTCGGCGAGCGCCAGGGCTCACGTGAGCCAAGGCGCGAGGTCTTCCGCAGCTTCCGGCCACTCGACGGCCAAAGCCGCCGCGGACCGGAACTCCACGCAGTCGTCCGTATAAGGCGGCACCACCACCGTGCCGACCAGGCTCCACTCGCCGGTGCTCACCGACGCCTGCCACACCCCGGCGGGCACCACCACCTGCGGACGCTGACCCGCGGCGACGTCCGGGCCCAGCACCGGCCGCGCGATCCGCCCGTCCGGGAACAACAGCAGCATCCGCACCGGCGCCCCGGCGTGGTGCGCGTAGATCTCCAGCCGATCCAGCCGGTGCGGCGCCGACGTCTCCGGTGGCGCCAGCAGGTAGTAGATCGCGGACGCGGTCTCGTCGCGCCAGCTCTGTGCCCAGCGGCCACCCTCGACGGGCAACGGCTGAAGACCCAGATGGGCGGTGAAGTCGTCGGGACTCGGCATGTCCTCATCTTGCCCGGAGCCTGCTCCGGGTAGCCTCGGATCTCGAACTGATGTTCGCCGGAGCGGAGGAAACGCGTGCGGGTACTCGGGGTCGACCCCGGTCTGACCAGGTGTGGGCTCGGGGTGGTCGACGGCGGCACGGGCCGCACCGTCCGCGCCGTGGCCGTCGACGTCGTGCGGACCCCGGCGGACGCGGATCTTTCGGTGCGGCTACTGGGGATCTCCGACGCCGTCGAGCGCTGGCTCGATCGGTACAAGCCCCAGGCCGTCGCCGTGGAACGGGTTTTCGCGCAGCACAACGTGCGCACCGCGATGGGCACCGCGCAGGCGGGCGGCGTCGTCGCGCTCGCCGCCGCCCGGCGGGGGCTGCCGGTCGTGTTCCACACCCCGAGCGAGGTCAAGGCCGCCGTAACGGGCTCCGGGCGCGCGGACAAGGCGCAGGTCACCGGTATGGTCATGCGACTGCTCGGTCTCGAGGTCAAACCGCATCCGGCGGACGCCGCGGACGCGCTCGCGCTCGCCATCTGCCACCTGTGGCGCGAGCCGATGCGCGTCCGGCTCGCCGAAGCCGAGGCCAGGGCGGCCGAGATCGCCAAGAACCACAAGGCCAGGCTCGCCGCCGCGGCCAAAGAAGCGAAGACGCAGGGAGCGGCTCGATGATCTCCTCGGTACGCGGTGAAATCCTCTCCATCGGTCTCGACCACGTCGTGATCGAGGTCGGGGGAGTGGGCTTCGCCGTGCAGGCCACCCCCGCCACCCTCGCGACGCTTCGCCGCGGCGAGGAGGCGATGCTGCACACCGCGCTCGTGGTCCGCGAGGATTCCTTGACACTGTTCGGTTTCGCCGACGCGGACGCCCGCGAACTGTTCGGCTTGCTGCAGACGGTCTCCGGGATCGGCCCCCGGCTCGCGCTCGCGACGCTCGCCGTCCTCGATCCGGACAAACTGCGTTCCGCACTGGTCGAAGGCAACATCACCGTGCTCACCCAGGTGCCCGGCATCGGCCGCAAGGGCGCCGAGCGGCTCACGCTCGAACTCCGCGACAAGGTCACCGCGCTCGCGGGCCCGACAGACGGTTCGCCCGCGGTCGTCGCGCCCGGCGCGCTGCGGGGTGAGGTCGTCGAGGCGCTCGCGGGCCTCGGCTTCCCGGCCAAACAGGCCGAACAGGCCGTCGACAAGGTGCTCGGCGAAGGCGAAGGCCACACGACGTCGTCCGTGCTGCGCGCCGCGTTGGCCACCCTCGGGCGTAAGCGGTAGCCGGCCACATGGACTATGAGGCCGTGACGGATTTCGACGCCGACGACGAGACACTTTCGGCGCTGCCGCAGACCGGCGAACGCGAGGTCGAGACCACGCTGCGCCCACGCAAGCTGGACGAGTTCGTCGGTCAGCCGCGGGTGCGTGAGCAGCTCGAACTCGTCCTGGAAAGCGCGCGCCGCCGGGGTGTCCCGCCGGATCACGTCCTGCTCTCCGGTCCGCCGGGGCTCGGCAAGACGAGTATGGCGATGATCGTCGCCGCCGAGCTCAACGCCGCCATCCGCATCACCTCCGGGCCGGCGCTGGAACGCGCGGGCGACCTGGCCGCGATGCTGTCGAACCTGGCGCCCGGCGACGTCCTGTTCATCGACGAGATCCACCGCATCGCCCGCCCCGCCGAGGAGATGCTGTACCTCGCGATGGAGGACTTCCGCGTCGACGTCGTCGTCGGCAAGGGGCCCGGCGCCACCAGCATCCCGCTGGAGATCGCGCCGTTCACGCTGGTCGGCGCCACGACGAGGTCCGGCTCGCTGACCGGCCCGCTGCGCGACCGGTTCGGTTTCACCGGCCAGATGGAGTTCTACAGCGACAGCGAACTCGAACTCGTCGCCCGGCGCGCCGCCACGATCCTCGACATCGACATCGACCGGGACGGCTGCGCGGAGATCGCCCGCCGGTCCCGCGGCACACCCCGGATCGCGAACCGGCTCCTGCGCCGGGTGCGCGACTACGCCGAGGTCAGGGCCGACGGCAAGGTCACGCGCAAGATCGCGCGTGCCGCGCTCGAGGTCTACGACGTCGACGAACTCGGCCTCGACCGGCTCGACCGCGCCGTGCTGACCGCGCTGGTCCGCTCCTTCGGCGGCGGCCCGGTCGGCGTGTCGACGCTGGCCGTGGCGGTGGGGGAGGAACCGACCACCGTCGAAGAGGTGTGTGAGCCGTACCTCGTCCGCGCCGGTATGCTCGCCCGCACTCCTCGCGGCCGGGTCGCCACAGCGGCCGCGTGGGAACACCTCGGCCTGCCGGCCCCGGCCGGTGCCACCCGCGGCGAGCAGGGCGGACCGACCCTGTTCGACCAGGACTGACCGGACCGTTCACCCGGCCCGAGGCCCGTGGTGACGACGGGTGGTGGTGGAGTTTCCGCTGGCACCTGGCACACTCGGAGAGAGCACACCCCGCCAAATCGGACAAAACAGCGCACCGCGCGGCGTCCGCTCGAAATGGAGAATCATGAACCAGTTATTGCTGCCGCTGCTCCTGATGCTCGTTGTGGCGATTCCGCTCGTCATGGGCACCCGTAAGCAGAAGAAGGCGGCGGCAGCGCAGCAGGAGCTGCTCGCGAGCCTGGCTCCCGGTGACCGGGTGATGACCACCTCCGGTCTCTACGCGTCCGTCGCCGACGCCACCGCCGACACCACGATCGACCTCGAGATCGCTCCGGGCGTCGTGACCACCTGGCTGCGCCAGGCCGTCCGCGAGAAGGTCGAGCCGGTCGTCGAGACCGACGAAGACGCCACCGACGCCATCGACACCGACGAGGTCGTCGAGGCGCCGGTCGTCGAGTCGAAGGACGACGAGCGCGTCGAGGAGAAGTCGGGCGCGCAGATCGCTCCTCCGCTGGAGCACGGCAAGAAGTAGCGGTTGTAAGGCCATCCCCGACACCAGACTTTCGTAGGTGCGGGGCCAACGCCGGGCTCACGCAGCACCGAGTAGTGTCTCGGTGCTGCGTGCGTGTCCGTCGTCATAGTCGTGCTCGTTCGCGGTACCGCCGGACTCCCGTCCAGTGAGTGAACAGCCAAGTCCATTGGGGAACACCCAGTCCGTCCGAGGAGACCGAAGCACAGTGGCCGCACCGGCCGGGCATCTCCGCCCGGGACGCTATCTCGCCTTCTTCGCCCTGATCGTGGTGGCGCTGTACGCCCTGGTGTTCTTCACCGGTAGCGGCAAGCCGACGCCGAAGCTCGGCATCGATCTGCAGGGCGGCACGAGGGTCACCCTGACCGCCCGAAACCCCGACGGCGGCGACCCTCCGCGAGAGTCCCTCGAACAGGCCCGCTCGATCATCGAGCGCCGGGTCAACGGTATCGGCGTCAGCGGCACCGAGGTCGTCCTCGACGGCAGCAACGTCGTCATCACCGTCCCCGGCGAGCAGGGCGACCAGGCCAAGACCCTGGGCAAGACCGCGAAGCTGGGCTTCCGGAAGGTCGTGACGTCGCAGCCGGTGACCCCGGCTCAGCAGCCGTCGGCCCCGCCCGCCTCGGGCACGCCGTCGCCGCCGCCGACCTCGCCGGGCGCGAGCGCGCCGCCGAGCAGTCCGGCCAACGGTGGCGGTGGAGCCGTGGGCGCGCCGCAGCAGCAGCCGGACGAGAACGCCGACGAGAAGACCAAGAGGGAGATCGAGGAAGCCCGGAGCGTCCGGCAGAACCCCGATCTGCTGTCGACGGACCAGGCGAAGCAGGCCGCGGCCGCCGAGAAGGCCTTCGCGGCGCTCAACTGCGACCCCAATATCGCGGACCCGCTGGTCGGCAACGACCTCACCGACAAGCCGCTGGTCGCCTGTGGTGACAAGAACACCATGAAGTACCTGCTGGAGCCGGAGTTCCTGCCCGGAACCGAGATCTCCGACGCTTCCTCGGCCTACGACACCCAGAACTCCCAGTGGGTCGTCAACCTGAACTTCAAGGGTGACGGATCCCGGATCTGGGGCGACTTCACCTCGAAGAACGTCCAGAAGCAGGCCGCGTTCGTCCTCGACACGCAGGTCGTCTCCGCGCCGACCATCCAGGCCGCGATCCTCGGCGGCCAGACGCAGATCACCGGCCGGTTCAGCCAGGCCGAGGCGAAGGACCTGGCGGATGTGCTGAAGTACGGTTCGCTGCCGCTTTCGTTCGAGTCCTCGGACGCGACGACGGTGTCCGCGACGCTGGGTCTCGCGTCGCTGCAGGCGGGCCTGATCGCCGGCGGTATCGGCCTGCTGGCCGTGTTCATCTACTGCATGTTCTATTACCGGCTGCTCGGCCTGCTGACGATTCTGTCGCTCGGCTTGTCGTTCGCGATCGTCTACGGGGTCCTGGTGCTGCTGGGGCGGTGGATCGGGTACACCCTCGACCTCGCCGGCGTGGCGGGCCTGATCATCGCGATCGGTATCACCGCGGACTCGTTCGTCATCTACTTCGAACGGCTGAAGGACGAAATCCGCGAAGGCAGAACCTTCCGATCCGCGGTCCCGCGTGGCTGGTCCCGGGCCCAGCGCACGATTCTCGCGGCGGACGCGGTCAGCTTCCTCGCCGCGGCGATCCTCTACCTGCTGGCCGTCGGTGACGTGAAGGGCTTCGCGTTCACCCTCGGCATGTCGACGGTCCTCGACCTCGTGGTCGTCTACCTCGTCACGCATCCCCTGGTCGCGATGGTGTCCAGGTCCAAGTCGAAGTTCCTGTCCAACCCCAAGAACCTCGGCCTCGGCGCCGTGCAGCAGGTGGGTTCGGACCGCAAGTCCGCTCGCGCCGTTCCCGGCCGTACGAACGTGAAGGAGGCGTGACCGTGGTCGACGACAAGAGCACCACCGAGAACAAGCACGAGAGCGTCTTCCGCCGCATGTACGTGGGCACCGGCGTGTTCGACGTCGTCGGGGTCCGCAAGCGCTGGTATCTCTTCTTCGGGGCACTGGTGCTGGTGTGCATCGCTTCGATGGGGGTCAAGGGCTTCAACTTCGGCATCGACTTCGAGGGCGGCACCCAGATCCAGCTGCCCGCCAACGGCAAGAGCGGGCAGATCACCGAAGAGCGGGCCAAGGAAGTCTTCGCGGACGCGCTGGGCAAGTCCGCCGACGAGGCGCAGAAGGTCGGCAGCGGTGCCTCGTCGACCATCCAGCTCCGTACGGACACCTTGGACGCGGCCGAGGTCGCCAAGGTGAAGCAGGCCCTGTTCCAGGAACTGGGCCCGATCGGGTCCAGCGGGCAACCGAGCGTCCAGGCGATCAGTGACAGCGCGGTCAGCGCGTCCTGGGGCGGGGAGATCTCCCGGCAGGCGCTGATCGCGCTCGGGGTCTTCCTGCTGGCGGTCACGCTGTTCCTGGCGTTGTACTTCGACCCGCGGATGGCGGCCGCGGCACTGGTCACCCTGCTGAACGACATCGTGGTGACGGCGGGCGTGTACTCGCTGATCGGCTTCGAGGTCACGCCGGCGACGGTGATCGGTCTGCTGACGATCCTCGGCTTCTCGCTGTACGACACGGTGGTGGTGTTCGACAAGGTCCGCGAGAACACGCGCGGCCTGCTCGGGCTCACCCGCCGCACCTTCGGCGAGGCGGCCAACCTGGCGCTGAACCAGACGCTGATGCGGTCGTTCAACACGTCCTTGATCGCGGCGCTGCCGATCCTCGGTCTGCTGGTGATCGGGTACCTCCTGCTGGGCTCCGGCACCCTGCAGGAACTCGCGCTGGTGCAGCTGACCGGCACCGTGGTCGGCGTGCTGTCGTCGGTCGCCCTGGCGACCCCGCTGCTGGTCGACTTCAAGATGCGCGATCCCAAGTTCCGCCAGCAGGCCGAGCGGGTCGCTTCGCGGCGTGCGAACCAGGCCCGCAAGGCCGCCGAGCGCGACGACGACTTCGACCCGAACGACGAGGACGCCTTGGCCGCCGAACTCCGCAAGGAGAAGGCGTACGCCGCCGCGGCGAGCGTCCCCGCCCGGAACCAGAAGGCCCACAAGGGCCGTCCCTCGGGCAAGCGCAAGAGGTAATCGAGTTCGACCCCGGAAAGGTCCTTTCCTTGCGCACTCCGTGAGGGAAGGACGGCGGTTTCAACTGGTTGTTGCAAGTAGTGCTTTGTCGAGTGCTTGTGCTGGTGTGAGGAGGCCGAGTGTAGGGCGTGGTCGGGTGTTGAGGCGT